>CANKAM010000008.1 GCA_947479755.1 Bacteroidota bacterium | reverse complement strand
TTCTTCAGTTTCTCGTAATTTCTGATATAAAGCGCCATTTCATTGTCGGGAGAAATGATTCCGAGGTACTCATTGGCTTTAGTGGAAATGCCTGTAACAACAACAGGTTCAAACGGCACAGGATTTTTATACACATTCGCATAAAACTCCGCATCTATTTTCAGTTGCTCGGCTTCTTCCATGCGCTTCTCATAATCTTTCGGATAATCGCTTACGTTGGCGTATTCAAGTTTTAAAAATTTATTGAAATACTGAACAGCCTGTTCGTAATCTTTTTTTCCCATTGCAATATTGCCGAGGTAGTAATACGGATAGGGGTGATAGTTGGGACATTCCTGAATTACCTGCTCCAGATTTTTTGCCGCAAAAGCATAGCTGCCCATAGGATTTTTCTCAGCAAGTTTGATGTTTTCATACGCAAACTGATAACGCGCCTGATAATGTTCAGGTTCTAATTCCAACGCCTGTTCCAATAATTCTCTGCGAACAGATGGCTTTTTTTCCACCATTGCTTCTTCGTAAAGCTTTTGAGCTTTCTTATTATCCGGAAGATCGCAAGGAGCTATTTCCTGGGCAAAAGTTGTAAATGATAGCAAGAAAAAAACAAGAATGTATTTTGCTCGCAAACCTTGCCTGCCGGCAGGCAGGGGCGCAAAGACACTAAGTTTGATGAACTTTAAACTTTGAACTTTAAGCATTAAGCACTTTTATTTAAACAAACCTTTCAACTTCTTTTCAGCCTCTTCTTTGGCTTTTTTCTCAGCTTCTTTCTTTGCTTTATCTGCTTCCTGTTTAGCTTTGGCTTCCAGTTCTTTTTTCTTCTTCTCAGCCTCTTGTTTCAGTTTATCAGCTTCTTCTTTCACTTTCTGTTCCGCCTGATTTTTCAATTTATCAGCCTCTTCACGAGCTTTGCGTTCCAGTTCCTCTTTTTGTTTGTTCAGTTCTTCCTGCGCACGATCTTTCAAATCATTCATCACATCATTGGCCGCATCTTTTAAACCTGTTTTTACAGTCGGATTTGTAACAGTTCCGCCAATCATTGCATTTACATTTATCTTCTCGCCCACATTTACTCCAGCACCTTTTGAGTTGGCTTGCGAAACCAGATTATCCAAAACTGCATTTGCTTGTCCACCAAACTCAGATCGTGGAATTTCAAAGTTCATTACATAATCAATGGTCTGGTCAAAACCTGTGCTGCCTGCTATTTTGGTTTTAAAACCTGCGAAGGTCATATCAAACGGTTCAACATTTACACGACCGTTTTCAAATTTGAATGAAAGGTTCACATCATTCAATTCCTGTTTTTTAAGTTTCTCCATTTTCAAAGCATCTGCCACTTTATTGATGGGTGCAAAGCCTTCCAGTCTTACCTGATTAGTGCTAAGTTTTCCTCCACCTGAAAGCGAAGTAAGAATTGGCTCCATTTTAGAATCCAATTCTGTTTTAAATTTCATGGAAGAAGAGAATTTGCCTTTTGCATATTTACTTACAGGAGCAAGCGTTTGCAACGTGTTAAACGTATTAAAGGTCTTGGTAATATCAAAACCATTTGCAGCAATATCAAAATCAACCACAGGCTTTTTGATATTGCTTACATCATAGCTTCCGTTAAGATTCATAGTGCCATCCATCAGGTTCATATCTAAATTATTCAACGCTACTTTCTTCTCTTTTATTGTGATCTTGCCTTTCACATTGGTCATTTCAATGTTATCGTAAATAAGCTTTCCAATAGCAGAAGTTAGTGTAAAATCAATATTGGCAGGAACATCAATAACTGCAAGCGAAGCTGTATCAGGCTTTGCAGCAGGCGTTTCTTCTTCGCTGCTCATGAATTCATTCAGGTCAATTACGTTTGAAGTAAGATTGAAATTTCCTTTCAGCAAACCATTTTCAGCAAAAAAATAATCCAAGAAATTTTCAATTTTTCCGTTTGCCTTGAAATCGCTTTTTCCGATTTTTGAATCGAACGAAGCCAGTTCAACAAAAGCAGGAGTAAATTTCAACTGTGCATATTTGATGTCAACTGCTTGCGGCAAATCTTTTGAAGTGTATTTCATATCCTGAGCAGTGAATTCACCTTTGGCATCAAACTCACTGTAACGCTCATTATCAATGGAAGATTTTTTTCCTTTCAACACAATATCCGCAGTAATTTTTCCATTCAGTTCTGCGCCATCTAAAGGCATTACATCTTTCACACTTGCGAGATCAATTTTACCTGCAATTTTTCCGTCAATGTCGGGGTCAGATACAGGAGTTTTGATTAAGAACTTCATGTCCACGGGGTTTTCAGCAATTTCAAAGTTGAATTTGCTGATGTCAATCACTGTTAAATCTGCATCTACTCCGGGATTGTTAATCTTCACATCAATATTGATATTGTCCACCTGTTTTGGCAGATCAGGATATTTAAACATGGCATTCTCAACCAATATTTTCAAACCAAAAGCTGGCAGCATTTTTTCGTTGTAGCGACCTTTAGCAAAACCATCCAACGCAAGTTTTCCTTCTGTCTTTACCTTGTCAAAATCTTTTGCGTACACCGCAGGAATAAGCGAAAGAATGTATTTAAAATCAGTTTTCTTCGCATTGAATTTAATGTCCATATCAATGTCTTCGGTTGGCATTGCAACCCAGCCATCAAAGCCAAGGAACAGGTTGTTAAGTCGTAACTCGTTTTCAGTAAAGGTGTATTTCGAGTTCTTCATATCGGCATCAATCACAGCTTTTAGTTCTGTGTTTGTTTTGCTCAGGTATTTTACTCCGTCCATTACCACATCAAGAGCAGCAATTTCAGCTTCGGTATCCAATGAAGTATTATCCTGAGTCATATCGCCTTTCAGCGTAAGATCAAGGTCTTTGATCGAAGCAAACATGTTTCCGTCTTCGTCATTATAAACAATATCACCGTCACTTATTTTTAGTTTTTTCAGTTTCAATGAAAAGGTGGAAGGCTCGGAAGGTGCTGCTGCAACTGTATCTGCTGATGGTTTGGTGATATCCCAATTTGCTTTTCCACCTTTCAAAATGTGAGCATTAATTCTCGGAGCATCCAGAATAATGGCGTTGATTCCAATCCCTTTTCCATTGATAACACTCATGATATCCACATCAAGATTTAGTTCTTTAATGAACGCAAGTGTATCTCCTTCAAACTCATTAATTCCTGCAACAGAAATATCTTCCATGCAAATACGAAAATCAGGAAAAGAAGAAATAAGCGACAAACCAAAGTCACCAAAATTGATTTTGGCATTGAGGTTTTTGTTGGCTTCATCTTTTACAAGGGCAATTATTTTGTCTTTGTAAACCAAAGGAAGAACAACGGCAGCGCCTATTATAAGGGCAAATACAATTCCGATAATAAGGAGGACTTTTTTCATATTCTGTAGTTAGTTTTTTTATTCCGTCACCCTGAACTTGTTTCAGGGTCTAAAAATTAAAAGATGCTGAAACAAATTCAGCATGACGAACGGTTAATTTTATTTCAGCCCAAAGATAGTAGCAATGTTCTTTACATCTACACCATCATAATTTCCGGAACTCATTAACAGAAGATTGGTGTCGTGAAAGCCTGATGTTTTCATCGTGTTCATGAGTTCCTGAGAGTTGGTGAACACCTGCAAATCTTTTCGTGCAAAGGCCTGTTTCACTTGTTCAATTGTGATGGGTTTCAGTTTTTTGTGTTCGATTGTGTGTGGGTTATAATATACAATAGCAACATCTGCTTTGTCCATTGCGCCTTTATATTCGGCAAGGAAGTTTTCATTTAAACTGCTGAAGGTATGCAGCTCCATACAGGCAATCAATTTGCGATTTGGATATTGTTCTTTTACCGCTGCAGTAGTGGCTTTCAGTTTAGAAGGTGAGTGTGCAAAATCGCGAAAGATTGTAGTGTATTCATTTTTAAAAAGTAACTCCAGACGATTGGATGCGCCTTTGAAAGATTGTATTGCATCATAAAACATTTCGTCAGAAACACCAATCTGATTGCATACCATTCGTGCGCCATTTAAGTTCATTAGATTGTGTTTTCCAAAAACAGCAAGAGGAACCGGTGCAATGTTTTGAGGAATCAACGTAGTAATTCCATTTTCAATTATATGTGCAGGAACAGAGTATGGCAGTTTCTTTATGTTGTTGGTTGTTTCTTCTGCTACTTTTTTCACTTCAGCATCTTCTGCGCAATAAACAAGCACACCATTTTCAGAAATTAAGTTCACGAATATTCTGAACTGCTCCACATAATTATCAAAGGTGGGAAACACATTGATATGATCCCAAGCAATGCCGCTGAGAATAGCGATGTTTGGTTTATAGAGATGAAACTTTGGCCTGCGGTCGATGGGAGAACTGAGGTATTCATCACCTTCAATCACTGCAATTTTTGCTTCTTCCGACAGCTTTACCATGGTATCAAAACCCGCTAACTGCGCGCCAACCATGTAATCGCAATCAATTTTATGGAAACTGAGAACGTGCAAGATCATAGCCGTGATGGTGGTTTTACCATGACTGCCACCTATAACAACACGTGTTTTATTCTTTGTCTCTTCATAAATGTATTCGGGATACGAGAAGATTTTTAAACCCAATTCCTTTGCGCGTGCCAGTTCTGGATTATCAGCACGTGCATGCATGCCGAGGATTACAGCATCTAACTCTTTGTTGAGTTTTTCGGGAAACCAGCCTTCGTGTTCAGGAAGTATTCCTGCATTTTTTAGTCGTGTTTTGGAAGGCTCAAACACTTCATCATCTGAGCCGGTAATGTGATAACCTTTCTTATGCATGGCAAGAGCCAGATTGTGCATGGCGCTTCCGCCTATGGCTATAAAATGGACGTTCATATTAATCTGATTTAAGCAGCAAATTTAAGCCCTTCGACTTCGCTCAGGGTGACACAACGGGTTTGTTTTTCAACAAGTAAATGAGTTTATCTAATGCTATAAAAGCAAAGGAAAGCACAAAAAAATTGCCCGGTATTAACATACGGAAACCATAGTTTTCTACTTGTCCTACTAATACCAATGAAGCGAAATAAGTGAAGATAAAAAGATGAATTGCTTTTTCATGAAGTGTTGTTTTTGTTTTGTTGCGGAACAGGAGAAAGAGGTAAGTAAAATAGCCCAGCCACATCAGCGTCCAATGAGGAAACCAATGATAAGAAGATTCTACTGCATTGAGAAAACCAAAGCAGAACAACACCTTTTTTACATAATGGGTAATGAACAAAACAGGTTGCTGTAAAAAGTATTGAAGGTACGCGTCAAAATAAGTAGTGGCTTGCGATACATCAACAGAAGCTGGAACAGGATGAAAGGCAATCATGTTGAACAACATTCCCTGCGAGGGCATGATTTGAATGCAATGGCAAACAAGGTAATTGCGAATGGCTAAAAAGGAAGATGTGATGACAAGCACTGAAACAAAAAGCAACAGCGGTTTTACTTTTTGTGTTTTAAATCCATAGAGCAACAACAGTAGGATCAGTGCTATTGCAAACAAAAGAATATTGGGGCGGGTGAGCACTGCAATCCCGAGAAATAAAGCAGAAACAAGCAATGCCGGCAACTTGTCTTTTTCCATTCCTCTCTTAAACAGGAGGAAGCAAACAGAAAGTGAAAATAAGGCAAGGTTCTCGCCAAGGAAACGAAAGGTATAGTAAATACTTACATCTGTTAATCCGGCAACAACCAATGCAAACAGAAAGATGAGCGAAACAATTCTGCTCATTTTATCACGGAAGGTGAGCCAGATAAACACAATAGAAAAACCCAGCATCAGATTTTGAAGCAGGTAAACGGGGATATTATTTTCACCAAAAAGAGTAAAACAAAGTGCAAGAAAATAGCTGTAGAAAAAACTTGCAGGTTTTTCGTAAGCACCTTCTATGCCTTGCATCAACAGGCCATTGTGCATTATGTCTAAGGCATTGACTGCATATTTACTCCAGTCATTTCCACTGTCGGCAATAATTTGTTGAAGCGTATTATCAAAAGGATAAAGCCGGATGAGCGCAAGCAGAACAAAAACTAAAACAACGGAAACAGCGAGGATAGTATAGGTTCGCTTTGCGTTCATGCTTTATTTCAATAGTTTTATTGAAATGCTGTTTGCTGTGAAGAAATAAATTCCTGCACTAAGTTGTTTGGTGTCAATAACGGTTGTTCCCGGTGCGATAGTTCCCTGCAAGACTAGTTTGCCGGATGCATCAGACAATTGGTAATCAACCTTCAGCTGAGCAGTATAGTTTATAGTAAAAGTATCTGTAAAATTATTCGGATAAATGGTGATTTCCGGTTGTGTAGTTTGAGTGTTTACATCAGTAACAATGTCCGAAACATAGCTGTCAATATTAAACGAATGCAGCTTGGGAGGAAACGTAAATATACCTGCCGTTATCAACTCGGAAGATATGTAGCCGGTATTATCATTCATTAGGGTAATACCTTCTGTTTGGCCTAATGTTAGTGCAGAGCCTATTTCAATTCTTCTTTTGTTGCCGCCAAAGCAATTATACAGTGAAGGATAATCATACACCAGCCAGATAAAACAGGTGTAGAGATTGCTGCCGTTATTTTTATAGCCTAACAATGTAACGGTTCCGTCTGCATTGGTGGCGGCATCTGTGATTAATCCATCTGCATTCAAGCTGTCAGTGGGCGCTGCCTGGTGCGTTCCTGCTTCTGCTGGAAGCACATAATGTTTTGTTTTAAGGTTTGCCCAGTTTTTACTGAACAGGTGCAGCGAATCATTGGCATAAAAGAAGGCTTCGCAATCGTAGTTATTGTTGTTGGGTGCTGATACAAATGTACTTTGGTCGGCATAGCTGAATTGAATTACCTCGGCCTGTACGGTATCATTTACGGTGTTAAGAATATCGTCAATGGAAATTTTAAGAATGTTGAGGTTGGTGCGGTTGCCATTGTTGTTTCCGAAATCACCGACAAATAAATACTCGTCATTTTGTGTAACACTTTCCCAGTCAACATTTGTTGCATTTTCGATTACAACGGTTCTTGTTACGGATGCATCAGCGGTATTGATGCGGTAAATTTCATTAGGGTTTCCGCTGTCGTTGTGTGACCACAGCTCGCCATTAATAATGGCAAGTCCTGATGATTCATTCAGTGCCGAGCCCAGGTTTCCGATAAGTACAGGACTGTAATTGGTTACGGAATAAACACACGAACCATTGTTAATGGTAGCCGCAGGATTGTAATTTGTTGCCTGCGGATCGGTGCAATCTGCTATTTGTGCAAAGCTGGTAAATGCATTGACGGCACAGAAGAGAACTAACAGATTTAGTTTAATGTTCATTTATTAATAATACGAAACTGTGAAACTTCCGTTGGTAACATCTACCGAAGTTGATTTTAAATTCAGTCCTTTGAAATTGAAGCTGCCTTTTATTTTTTTGAGTTGCGTATCGTGGCTGGTGATGACAAGGTCACCGCTGGAGGCTGCATACACATCATGACTGGTGGCTTTGTATTCTATTAAATAACTTCCGGTTGATGTCAATTTATAAGTTCCGGGTTTAATTGTAGCAGGCAGAACAATGGTCATTGCCTGCGAGCCTGTGGTGGTGCTTCCTGCAAGGGTAAGGCGGCCTGCTACAACGGTGCCCGATATTACCTGTGTTGTAAACAGTTTGGAGTTTACATTGGCACGGATAATATTATGCAATGCCCGTTCAATGGTTTTGCAGCCGGGGTTGGTAACTAAGATGGTGCTCAGGGTAATGAACAGAAAAATACGAGCGGTTTTCATAACGATTAGTTTAGATTACAAAGTAACGTGTTTTTCTTTGGTAAACTAAAATAGTGCCATACCTAATCCTTTACACAGCGCACCCCAAATCCTAAAGGCTTTTCATAAACAACGGTGTATAAAATGGTTTCGTTGTAGCTGATAGCCGCTCCCCATGAATAAACAGGATCTCCCTCGGTTGAACTCCACCAGTAAGCCTGAGTTCCCATGGCAAAATAATTTCCAAGCTGATCGCGCAGACCGCTGGGTAGCGCTGCAAAACCATATTCATCTGATGCATTGTTAGGTGCCGTCCAGTGTGCGTTTCCTGTTTCTTTTAATTTACCCCCCGAATAATCATAGCCTCCGGTATTGTTCATCAGCGTAAGCCACTCGTTGTAGCTGGGTACGTGCCATCCTGTGGGTGCAATGTTACGACTGTCGTTTACCGCAGCCCAGTTGTATAATCTTCCATACACATCGGCATTGCCTTGCAGATTATCGTAGTTGCAATAGGCTCCGCTGGCGGTGCTCCAGGCAACGGCATCTGATACATACGGTATGGCATCGCCATTGCGATAGTGTGTTACTTTCAGGTTTTCGTCCATCCATATTTGTCCGCCTATGGTTACGGTGTTATAAGTATTGCCGTCTACATCGGTTACGGTGTTGCCGCCACCTCCACCCGTGCCGGTAGTAAAGGTTTGTGTTTCGCCATAGCTGGTTCCCATTTCGTTGGTGGCATAGGCACGAACATAATAAAATGTATTGGGCAACAACCCGGTGAGGTAACTTGTAAAACTTCCGCTGCCCGTTCCATCACTGGTATGACTGTCGGTGGAGTAAGGAGTAAACCATTGATTCCAACACACACCTTTTTCGGTTATATCAGCATTGCCATCTGATAAAATAAACCCGCCCGAGGTGGCGGTGGTTTGTGTAATATCATTAACAATGTTGGTGGTTAGTTCGGGATACTCCGGATCTTCTTTAGGGAAGAGGCAGCCCGACAGCAGTATTAGCGAAACAGAAATTAATGCTAATGAAGATAACAATGTTTTGTTTTTCATGATGCAGTTTGTTTGGTTACATCAAAAATACAAAAGTTTTGTTTTTTACAAATTCTTTTTAACCGCAAAGGACGCAAAGGGATGCACGCAAAGGGCGCAAAGGTAAATTGATCGAAATTGATAATCTCCCTGCCTGAAACCCTGTTATCTCTTCTTTCCGATGTAGAACAGAAGACCGCAACCCCATCCTGTGGTATAGGTCTTTTGTTTGCCGCTATACTTGACAAGTTGATTGTCCATTGAATTGTAGAAGTCAAAGCCTGAACCAATATCGTAATAACCAAACACACGCATACCTCTGTTTCCTTCAACTAAAAAGGGAATATTAAATCCTGCCTGTGCACGACCAATAACAGAGTAGCCTCTGAAAATATTAATACCTGCATCAGGACCCGGACCTATGTGATCTGTTATGGCAATTGGCAGTGCTCCATCTAGTTTAGTGTTGCCGCCAAAGGAATTGAGTATAAACTGTGCTCCAACAAAAAGAAATGGAACGGGTACATAATTTACTCCCAGAATAAATCCTACATCGTGGGTTTTATTATTTACTGAACCACCGGCACTAGATTTTGCATTATTTAAAGAAATGGAATAGGCTAAACCTCCTTCAAATTCTATTTTGTTTTTGCGGATAAGGTAGCGAAGTTGTATGCCATAGCTTGGGGTGCTGCCAAGTGTAGTGGTAAGCTGAGCTGAATCTGCAACTGTTTTAAGATAGTTAGCAAGGTCGGGACGGTTATAAACGGTATAGCTTGCTCCAACTTCTACTGCCTTTATTTCAGTTTGTGCACTGCTTTGGTCAAAGCTTACTATTGAAATTAACAATATTGCAAAAATACGTTGTTGAATATACTTCATATCTTGTTATTAAAGTAGCAAAGCTAACTAAACTCAGAAGAGGTAGCAGTGGATTTATTACACAGACACAAAACAGAGCACCCCTACTTCAGCAACTAATTACTTTCAATAAACTGAAACGGAAATTTCAGAATTTCAGAGTAATCCTGTCCGGCTTCGTGCATGGCATCATCACCCGTTTCGTATTCCCACTTTACGCTTAGGCTGTTACCTGTTTGACTAATATCTTGCGCTTTCTTTAATATATCAAGCAGGCACTTAGAGGATGCGGTATTGAAATAGTCAACATATATATGCAGGGTGGTTTGTGGTGCAGGCTGTTTGGAATACTCATGCAGCCATTGAATAATGGGTTCATAAAACACAACAGGATTTTCGTGCGTTGAGCGCCCTTTAAAAGTGAGCAATCCGGTGTTTGGATTTAAATTTATTTCGGGTGATAATTTTGTAGCAGGCAGATAAAAGGTTTCCATAGGTTGTTGCGCAGCAGATTACTTATAGATGGTAAAGAGATAAAATCCTGTTAACACAACCAGCAGGAATAGAAGTGATATATACGCTATGCGCTCCATCTGTTTTTGCCTGTCCTTATGTTTTTGCCAATGATCTTTTTCCATAAAGTTAGAGCATATTTAAATTTATAGGTTCAAAGAGATAGAAAAAATAAATATCCCCTTATTGATTTTAGACTAATGCTTTATTATTGAAGATGAATTAGGGGGGGGGCATAGACTAATACGTTCAGTTGCTTAACATTAGCATAATACATGTTTGTTAAGCTTAGCGTTCCGCTACCGTTAACGCACGTGCCAGCCTACGCTCAACCTGGGCAAGAACTTTTTCTATTCTTTATGCTCAGGCTGTGCAGCACAATCCCAAACGTTGAAATTTCGATAAGCGAATTGTGTCCATTTCATTTGACGGAAACCAATTCTGCCGCCTTTTAAAATATTACCGAATTGCCTGCCATTATCCAACCAGTCAATTACTTTTCGCGAATCAATATAAAGCAATACCCTTCCTTCAAACTTTACCAATTGAATTTTATGTACGTCATTTGAATGAAGCGGAATACCCGGTTCATTCGACTGCACTTTGTGGAATCCTTTGTTCTTGCGCAGGTTGGCTGTTTCTCTGCCGGGGTGATCTTTGCTGTTAGCATAATAGGAGATATGATAATTGTTGATAGCCCCCTTTATATATTGCCTGAACGTTCCATCTCGTTTAGGCAAGGCTGCTGCAAAAATATCTTCCCCGTTAGGCCCTGTTGCAGCAAAAAATATGATACACAAACCCGCTTTCGTATGCAGGTTTTGAACTTCCCACTCGGCAATAAAATTTTCGGGAAATTCCTGCGGACACCAAAATACATGATGTCCTTTTTCATTGGGAGAGAACATCTTCATCCATCCGTTTGAAAATTCAACCTGCCCTGCACCTTCCATTTGCCAACCTATTGTATCTTCTTTGCCTGCAAGCGGGTTAGAATACACTGGTTTTCCTTTTGGATATGGCTGCGCTAAGACGGTTAAGAATGAAAGTTGCAGAAATCCGATAAACAGCTGGCGCAATATTGATTTCATAGCTATAATTTGATTAGCTTTTGATTACTAGGGTAACGTTTGAGGGCTTAGCGAAGGTGGGTAATTAAAAGCACTTCACTTCTCGCACCGCACCAACCCCGGAGGGCTCACGAATACAATAATAAAACAAATTATGCAATGAGTAAAGTTAATTAAAAGCAGAAAAGGCTGTTTATGCGGAAATGCAATTTCCTTTATGTTCCGAGCGGCATTACAAATGCCGCTTAACAAAGATGCAGCTCAGCGTGAGTTATTTTATCACTACAATTTTTTTGCCTTCGCTATTTTGTAAAGCGGTTTGAAGCTGGAAATAATAGGTTCCGGAAGAAAGATCGGCAGTAGAAACCAAAAGATGGTCGAATGTTTTATCAACTTTAAAACGTTTTATTTCGTTGCCTTGCAGGTCATAAAAAACAATTACGCCATTATTAACTCCATCAGGCAAGGTATAATCAATGCGGGTTGTATTTTTTGCAGGGTTGGGATAAGCATTAGAGATAGAATATCTTTTCATTAATTCCTTATTTCCTTCTTCTACACATTAGGCTTTTCGGTGTCGCCCCGTTTTTATAGTGGTTGCTGGTCTCCACTTTTATTTTTTGTCTGTCACTGTTGGGTGGTCAGCCCGTTGATTAACCGTTGATGGTGTCGTCTGGTAAACTTGCCTATAACTTGTATATACCCGAATCTTTGTTTCGCATATCCACACCCCGCTGGTTAGACTTGCGAAGGTTTTGTTCTTTTTATAAATAGTCAAAGGGTGATACAATTTGTTGAATATTTTTGTTGCTAACTTGTATATACCCTGATAAACGTCAGACTTTGTAAACATAAATAAATTTATCTTCAAGAGCAAATCACCCCCCCCAAAATTTGCCGTTTAAGAAAAAGTTATTAATTTAGCTACCCCTAATTCAAAAATTTCAAACTATGCTAGACTTCCTTAGAGCAGAACATGATAAGATTGAGAAAGCGTTTCAGAAAAAGCTGGGACCTGCCGAGCTTTTAATTGTGCGCAGCTATAAACTGATGGATACCATTGGGCAGCTGGTTCCTTACGGTCTTATTATACACCCGCTGGATGATAATCAGCCCGTTTATATAAACCCTGCACTGGATAAATTACTGGGCTATGCCGAAGGACAGGGGCCCAGCAAAGACCCTATGCTGCTGGCAGCACTGATGCGAAAGGCCTGCTGCATGAGCACTATTGACCGCTACACTAGCCATTTTAATACCCGCAGCCCCTACGACCTGGATACCCTGATGCGGCTGGAATGTGCCGATGGCACACACAAGCTGCTTGCTTTTCAATCGCATGCTATGCAGGGTTTTCGTCAAAGTCCTACGTGCATAGTTACACTGGTAACCGCTCTGTCGGGCGATGTTATGGAGCATCCCCCGGTGCAGCCCTGCAGTGCTGCCGAGGCCAAAAAATTGTATGCCACCTACCTGGGCATGTCTGAATATGCGCAGCTTACCATGTATTACCTTACCGTATGCACCACCAAGCAGGAGGTAGAGGAAAAAATAGATAAATCACGTGCTTCGGTCAACCTCTACATCCGCGAAATAAAAGATGCCTTTAATGTAGAAAAACTGCGCCAACTAATCTTGCTCTACGGGCAGTTCAGCCATCTGTATCCCGAAAGGGTGCTGGTATTGAATTAGCCTTTTTGTCTAATTCTCTTCTTTAAATTTATTGTAAAGGTCTAAGGTAGTGTTGGCACTATGGGGCATTTTTGTGCCGTCAATTACAAACACGGTTTGTTGACAGCGCTCTTTGACATACTGGAATACTAACATTTGCCTTTTCTAAGGCGCATATTACCTTTAAACTTACGCAAAGCACAGTTGAACTTACTTCAAAGGCTTGTTGAGTAACCCGAAAGACAGTTACTCTTACTTCAAAGGCTTGTTGAGTAACTCAAAAGACAGTTGCTCTTACTTCAAAGGCTTGTTGAGTAACTCAAAAGACAGTTGCTCTTACTTTAAAGGCTTGTTGAGTAACTCAAAAGACAGTTGGTCTTACTTCAAAGACCTGTTGAGTAACTCCAAAGATAGTTGGTCTTACTTCAAAGACCTGTAGAGTAACTCCAAAGACAGTTGCTCTTACCTGAAAGACACTTTGCACTAAAACTCAACTAAACGAAGCGTGTTTTTTGATACAATTTAAAAACAATAAAAATCATTAACTAATAAATATACTAATCATGGCACAACTATTAATCAGATGCAAACTTGTCTATCATACTTTAAAAAGAGACCTGATAGAAACATTTGCCAACATCGTAAAAAACGGCATATTCGGAAATCCTTTGATTTTTGTAATGCCGCCAATGACCGAAGCACTATTTCAGGCATTGCTAACCGATTTTATTAACAAACTTTCCGCTCATAAGGCAGGCGGCACCGCACAGCTTGGCCCGTATAAAGAAGCTAAGAAAGCCCTGATGGCTGCTTTGGATACACTGGCAGTGTATGTAAACACGGTGGCATTGGGTAATCCAAACACCATTATTCTGGCAGGTTTTACGCCTACTAAAAGCAACCTTACTCCAATTAGTGCACCGCTTCAACCCACAGGGGCAACACTTACCCGAGGTGGAGCAGGTGAGCTGCTGGCCGATTGTGCAGTGGTTTCGGGTGCCGACAGCTACAGTACTATACTAACGGCAGATGAGGAACTACCTGCATGGGTAACCATGAATGGACTGGGACAGCTTATTATTAATGATAATGAGGCAGCAGCGGGTGCTGCTATAGCTCAGGCAGCCCTGCGCGGCATCATTGATTTAAATAAGAACCGTAAAAAAACATTCATCAACCTGACGGTAGGCACTACCTACTATTTGTATTACTGGGCTACTAATGCAGGCGGTGTAAGCCCGCTAAGCGTGGTGGTAAGCAAAAAAGTGGTGGAAGGGTAAATCGAACACTGAATATCGAACAAGGAACACCGATTTTTGAAGTAAGCAGCCCAATCTTAAATCTGAAAATCGTTAATCGGTGTTCCTTGTTCAATAGACCCGTCATTGCGAGGAACGAAGCAATCTCATGATTGAAACTGCTTCATAATGTGAGATTGCTTCTTCGCCTGAGGCGGAGAAGCACTGACGAAATAAAAGAGCCCCGCGCCTTAGGCGCGGGGCTCTTTGCGTTTACTTTACTGTTGCCCCCGTTACCGGTACATGCAACTCGTTTTCAATCCATGTTACAATGGCTGAAAAATCTTTTTGGGTAACTTCTTTTTTTGTTTTAGTGTTAAAAATTTTCTTCATCGGAATTTTAGAAATGGGCTTGATGCGTATGGTAAATAAATCGTTCAGCGGCACTCCGCTTTCAGTAAGCTCCGGCACCGGCAAGGGATAAATATGTGTAGGAGTATTAAAATACTTAGCGTGCGTGGGTATTAACCACGGCAGTATTTCACCGTAGGTTTTGGTGTTCCATGCCAATAAAAACTTACGGCTGGGCAACGAAACCCTGTTCCACCAAATCCCCAACACATCGTCCATAGCCGTTTTGGTATCTTGTTCGGTGTTTACCTTGCCCAGCTTTACAAGCAATTCCTGTATAACGGTATCCACATCCGTTTCATAGTGGCCTTCCTTTTCTATAGCCCAGCGCCCGACATACGTGCCCAGCAAATTAGAATACAAATCTTCAGGCGAAAAAGCCGATTGAATTTCGTGAATAGGGTAATGCGTGGGCACACCAAAATACGTGCGTATCTCGTGCCACACCGCCAGCTCGTAGGTAATACGCTGCCCCAGCAGAAGTATGTCTGTTGATGATAACTCCCGTCCTTTCAGCGAAATTTCAATCACCCGTTTACCCGCCTCGTGTTTGGTCTTCAGCACAATATCTTTATCAAGGTTATGTGAAATTTGTGACGAAAAATAAGCCATCATATCGGCATTGTCGCGCACATGTCCTATGTCAATAAAACCGCCATCGCGGGTGTAAATAATGCCGTTATATTCTCCTTCACCACCATAAAATTTATGATGCCCCAAGCGCTCGCTGCTGGTGGTGTAGCCCATCTTTGCCGGAAAACCAAACACAGGAAGGTTATAGCCAAAGACACAACAAGGCCGTATCATGCGCCCGAAAGGCTTTACCTCAATACCATCAAGCGACTTATCAACCTGCTGTGCAACTACAGGAATAGTGAACAATGCAGCAATAAAAATCACCGCCGCTTTTGTTGTTCTGAAATTTTCCGAAATCGTTTGCACCACCTGTTTTCCCATTTTTTTAAAGGGATGCAAAGTTACCATTTTTTAAAGGCACTCTGTTCCCCCTCATAAACTCAACAGCCGTTGTCCTTCTCCTTATTTAAGGAGAAGGTGCCCGAAGGGCGGATGAGGTTTCAAGGAGGGGGTCAGGGGGTGGTCAAAACCTCCACGCCACAATTCTACTGCTCTTATTACCCTGCGCCATGTTAATGGTTTTCACCTCAACAGCATTTGCAATTTTAAGCGCAGCATAAATGCTGTTTAGGTTTTCGCTTTTGGCAACCAGCGTGGTAAACCATTTGCACGAAGTGGCAAACTGCCGGCTTTCGGCAATCATGGTGCGTACAAATTTTGCTTCGCCACCTTCGCACCACAACTCGTTGTTAGTTCCTCCGAAGTTTAACGCAGGCTTGCTTATTTTTCGGCCTTTTAAATTACTCAGCTTGCGCAGCGTACCGGCTTTGGCTTCTGCTGCCGAAGCATGAAAAGGCGGGTTGCAGATACTCACATCAAACTGCTCGCCTTTATGAATAATACCGCAAAAAATAGCGTTGGCATCTAACTGCAAACGCAGTTCAACTTTACCTTTCAGCGAAGGGTTAAGCTTAACCAGTGTATTGGCTGCATCAATGGCAAGGGAGTCAATATCGCTGCCTGTAAAACTCCAGCCGTATTCGTAATTACCAATAATCGGATAAATGCAATTAGCACCCGTGCCAATGTCAAGACACTTTACCTTGCTGCCTGTTGGAATTTTTCCGTTGTTGGTTTCAGCTAATAAATCAGCAACGTGGTGAATGTAATCAGCCCGTCCCGGTATGGGAGGACATAAATAATTGTCGGGGATGTCCCAATGGCTGATGTTGTAATAATGCTTCAGCAACGCTTTATTCAACATCTTAACCGCTGCCGCATTGAAGAAGTCAATAGAGGTGTCGTTGTAATCGTTGGCAATAACAAACGGTATCAATTCAGGGCAGCTGCGTGTGAGCAAGTCAAAGTCATACCTGCCGCGATGGCGGTTGCGCGGATGCAGTTCTGTTTTTTCGGGAGGATGTTTCATTTTTTGTCAGGCATCTCTTTCGTCATTGCGAACCCTTTTTCAGGGTGAAGCAATCTCACAATAATAAGCAGCAATTTAATTATGAGATTGCTTCGGGTGAAAAACCCTCGCAATGACGGAGAGTTACTCCGAAATCGCAATCTTTATTTTCTTATTCTTAATCTTCTCCTCACGTATTAATTTCAGCACCTGCTCCACCTTATGACTACTCACGGCAGCATAGGACGAATGATCCAGCACCTCTATCAATCCCAGCTCATCTTTTGCCAGTTTGCCTTTTTGTAACAACATGCCCACAATGTCCATCTTATTAATCTTTTCCTTTTTGCCGGCAGCAATGTATAAGGTGCGCCAGCGTGCTTTAGGTGGCATCACATTTTTGTCGGGCAAGGTTTCTAACTCAGGAGTTTCTTCAATAAAAAGAGGAATATGATCATTTGCCGAGAGCAGTAAATACGCACTTCCTTCTGCATTCATACGCGCTGTTCTTCCATTGCGGTGTGTAAATACATCGTGCGTGGTCGGCAGTTGATAATGTATCACCGCTTCAATCTCGGGTATATCCAATCCGCGCGAAGCAAGGTCAGTAGTAATCAGCAACCGGTGACTTCCGTTGCGGAATTTTATCAAAGCACGTTCTCTGTCTTCCTGCTCCAGGCCTCCGTGAAAAACACCATGCGCCAAACCTTTTCCTTCCAGCAAAATACTGATTCGCTCCACTGCATCGCGGTGATTGCAAAACACCAGCGTTGATTTATTTTGCAGTTTACAAATAAGCGAAAACAAAATATTCAGCTTATCGGTATCCTCTGCCTTCAGGTATTTCAGTTTCAACGTAACATTTGTTGGCGAGCCTGTGTTCAGGAAATTCAGTTCAACAGGATTGCGCACTCCGGTAAAAGAAGGTATCTCTTTCATGGCCGTTGCCGAAGTAAGAATACGCCTTTTCAGATTTTTTAAGTTGCCGATAATAGCCGACATCTCGTCTTTGAAACCAAGGTCTAATGCTTTGTCAAACTCATCTAAAATAAGGGTGTGAATGCTCGAAGCATCTACGTTGTTGTGTTGTATGTGATACGCAATGCGCCCCGGTGTGCCCACCAGCAAAGCAGGAGGATGTGAAAGATTATTTTTCTCAGTGCGCGTAGAGTGTCCGCCATAGCAGCAGTTCACTTTAAAGCCCGTATTCATTTGCTTAAACACCTGCTCTATCTGCAAACCCAGCTCACGTGAAGGAACTATCACCAATGCCTGCACACCTTTTTCTTCCGCTTTTAAACTGCTTAAAACAGGCAAAAGAAAGCCTACTGTTTTGCCTGAACCCGTAGGCGAAAGCAACAGAATATCGGTTGCTGTTTTTGCAGCTTCAAGCGAAGCAAGCTGCATGCTGTTTAAAGAGGTTATCTTTAAATTCTCAAGTATTTTTTCAAACATGGTTTTTCTTTATTACCCTGCTATTAGTGGTCGAATACGGAAATACAGGCACCAAGGGTATTTTAGGTTACAAATCGGCAGCAAATCTAAGTAAAGAAATTGGTGTTATTCCCCTCTGCACAATTCAGTTAAAATGCAAGCAGTCGCGTATTTTAATTTCATGAAGATAATTCTATGCTATTCAAGCAAAAAATCTACTTTTGCCGACCAATCAATTCAATCTTTAATCTTTCCAATATACTATGAACATCCACGAATATCAGGGCAAATCCATCTTAGCAAGTTTTGGCGTACAAATACAACGCGGCATTGTTGCCGAAACACCAGAAGAAGCTGTTAAAGCGGCAAAACAATTACACATCGAAACCGGCACATCATGGTGGGTGGTAAAAGCACAGATACATGCAGGAGGAAGAGGAAAAGGCGGTGGTGTTAAACTTGCCAAAAGCATTGAGGAAGTTCAGGAAAGGGCAAGCACCATCATAGGCATGCAGCTGATAACACCACAAACAGGTCCGCAAGGAAAAAAGGTAAACAAAGTATTGATTGCCGAAGATGTTTACTATCCGGGCGAAAGCAAAACTGCAGAGTTTTACATGAGCGTTTTATTAAACCGTCAGACAGGTCGCAACATCATCATGTATTCAACCGAAGGCGGAATGGATATTGAAGAAGTGGCACACTCAACTCCTGATAAAATCTACAAAGAAGAGATTGACCCTAAAGTTGGTTTACAAGGATTTCAATCACGTAAAATCGCCTTCAACCTTGGCTTGTCAGGAAAGGCATTTAAAGAAATGGTGAAATTTGTTGAAGCACTTTACAAAGCCTATGTAGCTTCTGACTCTTCTATGTTCGAAATCAATCCGGTTCTTAAAACATCAGATGATAAAATTATTGCAGTTGATGCAAAGGTAAATATTGATGACAACGCCTTGTTCCGTCATCCTGATTACGCAGCGATGCGCGACAAAAGCGAAGAAGATCCAACCGAAGTTGAAGCTTCTGAAAACGATTTGAACTACGTGAAATTAGATGGCAACGTGGGCTGTATGGTAAACGGTGCGGGGCTTGCGATGGCAACCATGGACATCATTAAACTATCAGGTGGTGAGCCTGCCAACTTCCTTGACGTAGGCGGAACAGCCAACGCAGCGCGTGTTGAAAAAGCGTTCCGTATTATTTTGAAAGACGAAACAGTAAAAGCAATTCTGGTAAATATTTTTGGTGGTATTGTTCGTTGCGACCGTGTGGCGCAGGGAATTGTTGATGCTTACAAAAACATTGGCGAAATAAAAGTTCCTATCATTGTTCGTCTGCAGGGAACAAATGCAGTAGAAGCGAAAAAAATAATTGACGAATCTGGATTGAAAGTAAAATCTGCTATTCAGCTGCAGGAAGCTGCGGATGCAGTGAAAGAAGTGTTGGCGTAAATCGTTCGTCACCCTGAACTTGTTTCAGGGTCTTTCTTATAAGATGCTGAAACAAGTTCAGCATGACGTTAAGTCCGTATGCTATTCTCCCAAGTCAATATCCGTCACCTTAACTCCCGGAGTAACTTCAATTGAATCCAGTTCAGGAGCATAACCGTTATCAATAATAAAGGTGATACGGTCAATTTCTTTTATCACCACATTCATAGAATCATAAAGCGGAATTAATTCAGCATCCGGGTAGCCCGTATTCTCTTCAAGACTCTTAATAATAACTTCACAACTCTCTTTTCTAAGAAGAGAATATTTCATGAGTAACTCAACGCGCGTTCCGTAATTTTCGGGGAGGTTATTAAGTTCTGATAAAGAGAGAACGGTTTTATCCCATCTCTCCACTCCATCCTGCCTGAAACGTTCGAGATAGTAATCTCGTTTTTCATAAGCCAAAGTGTCTCTGTCGTATTGTGTAAGAACTGCCAGCGCCATTTCCTGATTGACATCAAAGGCTTCCATTTTGTCATCATAATAAGCCATGCCTGCAGGAATTTGCTGATAAGCAAAATAAAAAATCCCGATAGAAATAACAATTAGCACAACATCATTTAACAGCGTAACTGAAAACGATTCTGTTTTGCGATACGAAGGATAGAACACCAGTGCAGCAAACACTCCGTAAAAAATTCCGCCAAGGTGAGCTGAATTATCAATACCGTCCTTTAGACCGTAAAGCAGATTAAAACCGATTACAAAAGCAGCCCAGATAAAAAACGCGCCCAACTCACCGGGCGCAAACATTTTTCTTCCTACTACTGAGAACATGAGCATCATTCCATACATACCCAATATAGCGCCCGATGCACCTGCACCGATTGCATTACCATCCCACCACACGCTGAGCAAAGCAGCAGCAACGGTGGCAAGCAGATAAACAGTAACAAAACGCACTGTACCAATGAGTGGTTCAAGAATAATTCCTACATAAAGGAATGAAACCATGTTGGCAAATAAATGTCCGAAACCAATGTGTACAAACTCGCAGGTGAACAAACGCCACCATTCATCTTTCAAGGTGTAGGGTCCGTAGTTAGCGCCCCAGCGCACTAACTGCTCACTGGTAGGATCAAAAAAAGAAACGCCATCAATAAGCATAGCAATATAAACCATAATGTTTATAGCCATAATACTTACAAAACCATAATATGGAAATGTTCTCCAGTTAAAAACAGGAGGGCCATTTAGAATTTTGTATATGTCTCTTTCTTCCGACATTACTGAATCGGTTTCAGTCCTATCACCTCTTCACAAAACTTAAATGTTTCACGTTCCACACCGGCAATATCTTTTGAATCCAGATAATAACATAACACATGATTTCCAGCTTCAGGAAAAGGAATTTCGCGTTTTTGATTTGCAGGAGTTGTTAACTGCGTATACATTTCTTTTATAGCTTCGATAGATATAACCTTATCCTGCTCTTCTTCATTTTTATAATAATAACCTATAAAAACAGGACAGGTAATTTTTTCAAACGTTTCTTTTTTCATGGTATGCGAAATCAGAGACTGAACTCCAATCAACGCTTCCAGGCGATAATAATTGGTAAAATATTTTTTCTTTTCTTCAGGTGCCGGCCAACCCCGATACTTACTGCCTAAAACGGCTCTTGAAATTTGCAAGCCCCAGGGTTTATCAAGCAATTTAGCAGTAGGGTCATAAATTTTTACATTAGGTGAATACAATACCAGGGCATCAATATTATCTTTTCCCGAAGCGAGGTAGAGTGACAATGTTCCACCAGTGGAACTTGAAATAACAAGCACCTTCTCCCCTATCGCTTTGCCAATTGCTACTGCTTCTTTAGCACTTCCTAGCAGTTTTTCAGCAGTTAGATTTACCATGCACTCCGCTGTATCTAAACCATGTCCGTAAAGGCGCGGAAGAAAAACATTGCAGCCATAGCGCTTTGCTAAATCAAAAACTACAGGATCACCTTCGCGCCATGAAGCAGAAAAACCGTGCATAAAAACAATGCTCCATGGGGTTTTTGTTTTGGAACTATCTGCCCAGATAATCCTCGCTTCATTATCGGGACGCAGGGTTTTAAAAGCATTTTCTTTTTCTGCAATCTGCTTTTCAAGTGTGACTGCATCAGCAGTAATTGAAGCAAGAGAT
This sequence comes from Bacteroidota bacterium, assembly GCA_947479755.1. Classification (GTDB taxonomy): domain Bacteria; phylum Bacteroidota; class Bacteroidia; order SXHM01; family SXHM01; genus SXHM01. The sequence continues at coordinate 82,464 of CANKAM010000008.1, read as the reverse complement.
GTATCAGGAATAAATTTTTCGGGTGTTGGTCCTGCACGGTAAACTGCAACAAGCAGCAAGAATATAATTCCAATCCATTTAAGTGTTTTCATTGGGCTAATATCGGAATAAAAGTTTTTCAAGAGCTTTGTTGAAAATTAGTGATACTAATCATAGTTGAATATCGGCAGGGCATCTACCTTTATGCTAAATAATACTGCTCATGGAAACCAACTGGCTCAACATTATTCTTATTCCGGTTATTTCAGCATTGATTGGATGGTTCACCAACTGGATTGCCATTATTATGTTGTTCCGCCCGAAGAAGGAAGTGAAGTTTCTATTCATTAAAATTCAAGGTGTTTTTCCAAAAAATCAGAAGAGGGTTGCTGAGCGAATCGGCAGTATGGTTTCTAACGAATTATTTTCAGCTAAGGATATTCGTGCACACATAGAACATCCAGATAATCTTGATACTATCCGCAATGAAGTGGAAGTGAAAATTGACGAATACCTCAACGTTACCTTCCCCAAAAACTATCCGATCACTTCCATTTTTGTTGGCAAAAATAGAAAGAACAAAATAAAAGACGACCTTATTCTGGAAGTGGAAAAAGTAGCTCCTGAAATAATTGAACGGTATGTTCAGAATATTGAGGCTTCGCTGAACATTGAAGAAATTGTAAGAAAAAAAGTAGCAGCACTTCCGCCCGACAGATTAGAGGAAATGTTGAATAATATTCTGAAAAAAGAATTTAAATTTATAGAATATATCGGTGGCCTAATCGGGCTTATTATTGGGATTTTGCAGGTGGTGTTGGTGTATTTGTTGTAACCCGTCATTGCGAGGGAGGGACGACCGAAGCAATCTGATAATGGTATTCAGTAATTTGCAATCAGAGATTGCTGCGCTCGCAATGACGAGCCTCCTACTTATACACCCGTCTTCTCAGCACCGAATAAAAGAGCATTAGGCCCAGGACAGCTGCACAAATTAAACCGTAAAGACTTATTACAGGAATGCCATATTCACGGGGCATATCGGGCCCCCAATTTGCTGTCATGGATATAGCTGAACCTATGATGAACGCAAAAATAAGCATCGTAATTACAATGCGGTTGGTAAGGCTATCCCATTTTTTAAGCAGATAGCCATAGCCCTGATGCTCTATCTCAAAATGTATTTTTCCTTTTTTGAGTTTGGTGATGAGCTCCTTCATGTCGCGCGGAAGTCCACTTGCAAAATCGGTCATCTGCTCGGCACGGTAGGCTACTTCATTCAGTATATTTTTGGGCGAGAACTGTTCTTCAATTATCTTTTTTCCGTAAGGACGAATAAACTCGTAGGTATTGAAATGCGGATGAATCTGTTTTCCTATTCCTTCGAGTATGGCGAAGGCACGGAAGACCAAAAACACACTTCCGGGAACAACAATCTTGTAATCGAACATTACCTTTTGCAGGCGTGTTACCATGTCGGTTATGCTGCTTTCACTCACATCAAGGCCTATAAAATCTTCAATGATCTCGTTCAGGTCGTACTGAAAGGCACGCATGTCGTCAATATTATCGGAGATGGAAAGCTTTTTCAGCGCATTAGCCATTCGCTTGGCATCTTGCTGCGACATGCTGACGAAAATCCCCGCAAAGGACTGTTTGTCTTTCGGCATCAGTTGCCCCGTCATTCCAAAATCAATCAAACAGATAACGCCATCTCTGCGCACCATTACGTTTCCGGGATGCGGGTCGGCATGAAAAAGCCCGAACTCAAAAATCTGAGTAAGGTAAATATCCATGCCGTTTTCAGCCACTTTGCGTGGGTCTAATCCCCAAGCCTTTAGCTGCACCATGTCGTTTATCTTGCAGCCATCAGCATACTCAATTATCAAAATTTTGCCGGTTGAAAACTCGCGGTATGCGCGGGGTATGTAGAAGTTTTTGTAGCTTTTATAGAAATTGCGGAAGCGTTCGATGTTTCGTGCTTCGTTGTTATAGTCCAGTTCTTTGGTTATGCTGCGGTCGAAGGCGCGGACAACATCAGGAGCATTGAGTACTCCCTGTTTTTTAAGGTAGCGGTCGGCACGCTGCACCACATCTTTTATGATGGCAAGATCGCGCTCTACTATTTCTGCTACTTCGGGGCGCTGCACTTTTACTACTACTTCCTGCCCGGTTTTTAATCGTGCTTTGTGTACCTGACCTATGGAAGCGGATGCCAACGGCTTTTCGTTAAACTCTGAAAACACTTCGCTGATGGGGCAGCCCAACTCTTTTTCAATAATTTTTTTGGCTTGTTCAAAAGGAAAAGGCGGAACACGATCCTGCAGTTTTTCAAATTCCTTGATAAGCGGCTCGGGCATTATATCGGGACGAATACTGAGCACCTGCGCCAACTTTATAAACGTTGGACCCAGTTCTTCGGCTGCCATGCGTATGCGCTCATAGCGGGTGTATTCAAACACGGGTTTTTCCTGCCTCAGCCACGAGTGTCTGCGGGTTTCCGAAACAAAATTGCGCAGCGTTGAATTGGTTACAATGTCTTCAAACCCATACTTTACCAAGATGGCAAGTATCTCGCGCATGCGGCCTAAGTTGCGGAAGGTTTGGTTAAACATTGTTGGTTTTTTTGGAGTGGCGAATGTAGTAAAAAAGCTAGTGCATCAGGACTAAAATCAGGATTTACCGCTCCAGCAGCGTAACCGAGCCTATATACTCATGCAATTCCCCATTCAAATCAAACAGGCTGATGTTGTAAACATATACACCTTGTGGCAGCATTTTTCCGGTGGCGGCATCGGTACCATCCCATTGCAGCAAGGGAGTATAGGAATAGAATAACTGTCTTCCCCAGCGGTCGAAAATGCGCATGTTAAAATTGTTCTCGGCTATGCCCTCGCCCGTTGGTCCAAAGGTATCGTTGAGCAAACCTCTGCCGGGCGAAAAAGCATTGGGGATATAAATAGTTGAGAGAAAGGTAACCGTCACCATAATGGTGGTATCATCGGTACAGCCGTCAGCATTAGTAATGGTAAGCGTTACAGGAAAATCTCCCGTTCCCGGAAAAGTATGCACAGGGTTTTGAATAGTTTCGGTGTTGCTGCCATCACCAAAATCCCAAAGCCAGGTTATTGAACCGTTTGAATTCTCGGTAAACTCGCAATACGGGTCAAGGTAAGACATCTTAAGTGGGTTAGCCCTAAAAGATGCTACAGGCGAAGGTGTTGCAGGCACAACAATTTCAATGTTTTGCGGACAGCCGCCACCGATATCGCTAACGGTAACAGTGTAAGTTCCTGCCGCAAGATTAGTTGCCACATCGATATTGGAAACATTGGGGCTCCACAAATAGCTGAATGGTCCGCCACCAAGTGGAGTAATAACCGTTGCTGTGCCAACACCTGCTCCGCACAGGTCAGGCGTTACCAGCGAATCAAGCGGTATGGCCGTGATATCAAAATCAAGTCCCGAACCAATGGGAGCTTCATTTCCGCAAAGGTCAGTAACGCTGCCTGCAATCTGCAACGTATAGGTTCCACCCGAAGATATTGCAGGACTGAACGTAAGCGAAAAATCACGTTCAAAGTTGGCGCCTAAATCACAGGCACCGCCTGTAAAACCAGTTACGGTATAAGGTCCGCCCGGTCCAACCAATGCAAAATCTGCCTGGCTAACAGTGGAACACAACATATTTTCAGAGAATTCAAACGATACAGAATTATCCGTGCAGAAAACAGGTGCAGTAATAGTTTTAAGTGTTGGAGTAACGTTATCAAAAATAGTGGCTGTACTGGCAGTCATATCCAGCGTGTAGCCCGATTGCGAGGAATTAAAATTCCCTACATAAACATAATAAGTCTCTCCTGCTAAAACCGGAATAGGATCTTCATTTTGCGATGAACCTATGCCCGTAGTTTGTCCGTTGGGTCCGGTAATTCCATTATTTCCCGTGTTACCTGAAAAATTACAACTTGCTTGCAGACTAGCATCTAAAGCAATATCAGCACAAGAAGCATTAGTAAGATTAAATACTGCCCAATCATAATCATCATTAGAACTATTTGGAGTGATAGTAAAGTTTAATAAACCATCTTGCTGAATAGTCATAGTGTACCAAACGCAATTCCTCTCTCCTACTCCAAGACAAGAACTATCCGGATCAATTTCACCGAGAATATTTCCTTCACCACTGTATGAATTTGCCTGATTATAAACTTCCTGACAAACAGGAATAGCGCCACCACAGTCCTGATCGGTGGGGGTTTGCGCACTTATGTAAGATGTGAAATGTAATAAGTAAAAAGCGCAAACCAATCTCCGCAGAGCAAATAAAGAAATAAAGAAATTGAATTGTTGCATAATAGAAGCGGAACTTATACACAAATGTAACGGAAAAGTTGCGGAATTAGTGTGTATAAGGTAGTTTCAAAAACTTTCAACTTTCCAACCTTCAAACATTCCAACTAATGAATATAGTTTCTAATTTAGCGCCCCGAAAACAATTAATCCCAAAAATAAAATGAAAGTTACCGTAGTAGGAGCAGGCAATGTGGGCGCCACCTGTGCCGATGTATTAGCCCAAAAAGATATTGTAAACGAAGTTGTGTTGGTTGATATCAAACCAAATTTTGCCGAAGGAAAAGCTTTAGATATCTGGCAAACATCTCCTATCAATCTGTATGATACACGCACCATTGGCGTTACCAACGATTATGAAAAAACAGCAGGTTCAGAAGTGGTTGTTATTACATCAGGTCTTCCACGCAAGCCGGGAATGACACGCGATGATTTAATTGCAACAAACGCAGGCATTGTAAAATCGGTAACCGAAAACGTAATTAAATATTCGCCTGATGCCAAAATTATTGTGGTTTCAAACCCGCTTGATGTAATGACCTACTGCGCTTATCTTACCGCAAAGGTTGACTCTTCTAAAGTATTTGGTATGGCTGGAATATTGGATACTGCCCGTTACCGCGCTTTTCTTGCAACTGAAATCGGCTGCTCACCAAAAGATATTCAGGCAGTATTGATGGGAGGACATGGAGACACAATGGTTCCGCTGCCACGTTATACAACCGTTGCCGGAATTCCGGTTACCGAACTGGTTGCAAAAGATAAATTAGATGCTATTATTCAACGCGCAAAAGTTGGTGGCGGTGAAATCGTAAATCTGCTAGGAACTTCTGCTTGGTATGCTCCGGGAGCTGCAGCGGCACAAATGGTTGAAGCAATTATTCGCGATCAGAAACGTATTTACCCTGTTTGCGCTTTATTAAATGGCGAATATGGTTTGAAAGATATTTATCTGGGTGTACCGGTTATTCTTGGTAAAAACGGAATTGAGAAAATTATTGAATTGCAACTGAATGCTGAAGAAAAAGCATTGCTGGACGCTTCTGCAAAAGCAGTGAAAGAAGTAATGGAAGTGCTGGACAACATGAAAGTTGTTGCTTAATTTAAATAACTGGATTTGTAAAGGATGGCGTAGATTTGCGCCATCCTTTTTAGTTTAAAGAAGTGCTATGACTGAACTAATTCCTCTTAAATTTTTAGCCATTGAAGGTAACGGTACTCATCTTTTAATAGTGGTTAAAATAAACGGGAAGAAAGCCAATATGCTTGTGGATACAGGCGCTTCACGAACGGTGTTTGACATTAACAGCATTTCAAAATTTACAAGTAAAAAGAAATTCGGAAAAAACAATCAACTGAGCACCGGACTTGGCACCAACACCATGCAAAGCCATAATACTATTTTAAAGAAAGTGAAAATAGGCAAGTTGGAAATTGAAAATTTTGAAGCCATTCTTCTTGACTTGAAACATGTGAATGAAAGCTATGAAAAAATAGGACTTGGAACTATTGACGGTGTTCTTGGTGGTGAAATATTGGTCAACTTTAAAGCAGTGATTGATTACGGTAAAAAACAACTGAAACTAAAAGCATAATTTTACCGTGTTCAATTCCTGTTTCTTGCTTCTTAATTCTTGCTTCTAAATTATGATAGTCGTTATAGATTACGGAATGGGAAACCTTGGCTCAGTTGCCAACATCATTAAAAAGGTGGGACATACCTGCACCGTTACATCCGATTTATCATTAATTGATAAAGCCGGAAAGCTGATCCTTCCAGGTGTAGGCTCATTTGACAACGGCATGGAAAATCTTAACCGACTTGGCATTTCAGAAGTAATGACTAAGAAAGTTCTTCAGGACAAAACGCCCATTCTTGGAATTTGCCTGGGCGCTCAATTGATGCTGGAAGCCAGCGAAGAAGGAAAATTACCCGGCCTAAACTGGGTAAAAGGGAAAGTGATAAAATTCCGCTTTACTGAAAGCCAAATCAACCAGCGTATACCCCACATGGGCTGGAATCAGGTTGATGTAAAAAAACAAAATCCTGCTTTTAACAACATGTACGAGAACCCAAAATTTTATTTTGTTCACTCCTACCACTTTCAATTAGACAATGAAGCTGACACGCTCACCACAACAGAATACGGATATGAATTTTCATCAGGATTTTCAAAAGAAAATATAACAGGAATGCAATTTCATCCTGAGAAAAGTCACAAATACGGAATGTTGGTTTACAAGAATTTCTTAGAAAGCTGATGCGCAAAAACATTCGAGTAATACCGGTTTTATTAAGCGACAGCGAGGGAAGCCTTGTCAAGACAAGGAAATTCAAATACCCTGTTTACATTGGCGACCCATTTAATGCTGTAAAAATCTTCAACGAAAAAGAAGTTGATGAGCTCATTTATCTTGACATAACAGCAAGCGCACAAAAACGAAAACCTAATATCGCTTACATCTCTGAACTGGCTTCAGAATGTTTTATGCCTTTGTGCTACGGTGGTGGAATTACAACCATTGAAGAAATCAAAGCCATCCTGAAAGCCGGAGTTGAAAAGGTTTCTCTTAATGCCTCCAATTTCAGCAACATTAATTTATTGAGAGAAGGTGCTGAAAAATTCGGAAGTTCAGCAATGGTTGCCGGAATTGATGTAAAGACTAATTTGTTCGGCAAGCATTATGTTTACAACCATGCCGATAAAAAGCTAACCAACCACACTCCTGCCGAATTTGCTGCTTACCTGACAAAAAACGGTGCAGGCGAAATCCTGCTAAACTCCGTTGACCACGACAGTGCCATGGAAGGCTATGATACTGCTTTAATAAAATCAGTTTCTCAGGCTGTAAATGTTCCGCTTATTGTTTGCGGTGGCGCAGGTAAAATTGCTGATTTTAAATCAGCATTAGATGCAGGAGCATCTGCATTAGCAGCGGGGAGTATGTTTGTTTTTCAGGGGAAACACCGGGCTGTGCTTATTAATTATCCAACACAAAAAGAGTTAATTAGTTTGGCTTAATCAGGTTGTAGATTATTCCTTTAAATCGGTTATAAATACTGGTGAGAGTAGCGGTGTAGTTTTTTGAATTAAAAGGCTCAGTTTTAAATGCAGCCCAACTTAATTTCAAAAAACCTCCATACTGCTTTAATGCAATCGCTCCATTTGCCTTTATTCTAAAGGCTTTTGAAGGTTCATCACGAAATTCTTTCTCAAATTTTTCTTCCAACGATTTTAATTCAACCTCATGTTTTCCATCCAGTAAATATTCTTGATTAAGAATAAAATGATTTCGGATTTCATGAATAATATCGTGGATATAAATCGTGCGCGGTGCAGTATTGTTCACTTTTACCGCGCTGTTGTGAATACGGTATAAATAAAGTTCCTCATTCATATGAACTCCTTTGCCTTTACAAACCGCACGAAAAAACCATTCATAATCCTCCCCTCCCAGCCTGTTGAAATACTCGTGATACAAACCAATTTCTCTAAGCAAATCACTTTTCAGCATAATGGTTGCGCCACACAACAGTGCTTCGTAATCCGCATCATTCCTGAATTTTTCATAATCAATAGCCCATTGGCGTGACATAATTTTCTTCCCAGCGGAATCAATCATCACCGAATTACTTGTGCAAATTCCAAGTTCTTTGTCTTTCAAAAATTCATTTACTTGTTTTTCAATTCTATCTGGAACCGAAATATCATCGGCATCCTGAAAGGTAACTAACTCGCCTTTGCATAGTGAAAAAAGCTTATTGCAGGTTTTTAAATATCCCAGGTTGCTTTCGTTGTGATAAAACAAAATTCTTGAATCGTTGAAAGTGGAAAGCAGTTCTTTTGTCCGGTCGGTTGAGCAGTCATCTGCTATCAACAACTCAAAGTTTTGATAAGACTGCGAGAGAATGCTATTCACCGATTCGGCAATATATTTTTCTGCATTATAGGCAGGCATCACAATACTTACAAGCAGTTGCTGCATCTATTAGCTGTTTTTTATTTTTCGCGCAAAGTTAATCAGAGGAGTTGGCAACAACATTATTTTACCAAATAAGGATAAGAAATTAGAATCAAAAGGGTAGCCATTTTTTCGTGCATACAACAGGCATTTCCTACAGTTATCATATTCACGTAACGTATAATATTCAGTAGCAAAACGCACCGCAAAGTATGCGAAGAGTAATTGAGGGTTTATAAGTCCTTCGTTCCAAACATTTTTATAATTCTTATTCAATTCAAACTTCAGCACAAAACTTTTCAAAAAATCAGGAGCATTAAACTGATTGAAAATTGAAAGATATAAGGCATAATCATCTTTGCGAAAAACTTCGTGAAGATTGACTGTCTTTGATTCTCCATGCAAACGGAATGACGAAAGTGTACTGTTTGTAAACATCACCTTGTCAGTTCCGAAACGAAATAAAAAACGACACCATAATTCTTTATCCATTGAATGACTGAGAGAGGTATTCACACAATTACCAAGTTCGCGAATGGCTTTAAGACTATAAAATTGCGAAGGCTGTCCCATGCTAACTTTAGCAATTGTTTGTTCTGGTCTTTTAGAAAAAGTGGTGTAGGTTGTATTGACGGTTTCAGCCAGATTGCCGTCCTTAAATGTTCTGCAAACCCCATTGAAGGAGAGAATATCTTTTTCGGCAAAGGCTTTCCCTACTTCTTGCAAAGCACCTTTTTCAAGAATATCATCCGAGTTCAGCCAGTTAAAAACATCGCCTGTGGCACGTTGCAAACCTTTATTTATGGCATCGCTTTGCCCATTATCGGGTTTGCTCTCCCAATATGCAATTTGGCTTTCGTATTTGCGGATAATCTCTACCGTCTCATCGCTGCTTCCCCCGTCCATAATGATGTATTCAAGGTTGGGGTAATCTTGTTCCAGCACCGATAAAATGGTTTGCTCAATGTATTTACCCTGATTAAATGACGGGGTTATAATGGTTATTCGTGGCAGATTAGACACCGATTAAATAAATATTTTGAGCGCGTTAAATTATGTTATTATTTTTGAACCTTTCTAAAAAGCCGCTATGCCTGATACAAATGAATGGACAGAAGTCATAAGTCCCAAGACTTCTTTGCTTGATTTGAAGCTGGCTGAACTCTGGAAATACCGCGACCTGATTGTAATTTTTGCCAGGCGCGACATCATTGCTTCTTATAAACAAACTATTCTTGGCCCTCTTTGGTTTTTTATTCAGCCAATCATTACAAGTCTTTTGTTTACAGTGGTTTTCGGGAATATTGCACAAATTTCAACAGAAGGAATTAATCCTTTTTTGTTTTTCTTAGCCAGCCAGATTTGCTGGTCGTATTTCAGCAGTTCGCTCAATGGCAACGCTAATATTTTTGTAAACAATGCCGGCATTTTCGGTAAGGTTTATTTTCCGCGATTAGCCGCACCTATTGCTACTACCCTATCCAACTTTTTCAGACTGATTATTCAGTTAGCTTTATTTCTTGCTATTTATCTGTACTTCTATTTTATTAAAAAAGATGTTTCCATTCAACCCAACTGGCATTTGATTTTAGTACCCTATCTTCTCTTACTGATGACCTTTCTTGGTCTTGGTTTGGGAATTATTGTTTCATCACTTACCACCAAATACCGCGATTTTTCGAACCTGATGGTGTTTGGTGTTACGTTGCTCATGTATGCTTCAGCAGTTATTTATCCTGTTTCTTTCCTGCCGGAAAAATATCAATACTATATCCGTTTCAATCCTATTGCATCGGTAATGGAATCATTTCGATATGCATTTTTCGGACAGGGAACGTTTAACATTGCTGACCTGATTTACTCAACCATTTTTGCAGTAATAGTATTTTTTGCGGGGCTGATTGTTTTCAACCGCATTGAGAAAAACTTTATGGACACGGTGTAAGATGGCAGAAACAGCAATAAAAGTTGAAAACGTAAGCAAGCTATATAAGCTGGGCTATGTGGGTTCGGGAACTTTCCGTGATGATGTAAAATATTTCTTTGACAAACTGCGCGGCAAAAGAAATGAAGCCGAACTGATTGCCGAAACCAACGACCGCGAACACAAGGGCAACAGCGAATACGTTTGGGCTTTAAAAGACATCAACTTTGAAGTGAAGCGCGGTGAAATCTGGGGCGTGATCGGAAAAAACGGAGCCGGAAAATCAACGCTGCTGAAAATACTTTCTAAAATTACTTCACCTACCGAAGGCTCTGTAAAATACAGAGGCAGAATTGCCAGTTTGCTGGAAGTAGGAACAGGCTTTCACGGTGAACTTACCGGGCGGGAAAACATTTACCTGAATGGTGCTGTGCTGGGAATGACAAAGTCTGAAATAAAATCAAAGTTTGATGAGATTGTAGATTTTGCAGGAGTAGAACGCTATGTTGACACTCCGGTAAAACGCTATTCTTCAGGAATGACCGTAAGATTAGGGTTTGCAGTGGCGGCACATCTTGAACCGGAAATTCTGATTGTGGATGAAGTACTATCAGTTGGCGATGCCGAGTTTCAAAAGAAAGCAATCGGTAAAATGCAGGACATTAGTGCAGGTGGTGGAAGAACGGTTTTGTTTGTAAGTCATAATATGGCCTCAGTAAGAAAACTCTGTAGTAAAGGGCTGCTGATGCGCAATGGCAAAATTGCTATGATTGATGATATAGAGCGTGTGGTTGATAATTATTTATCAAGCGAAGCAAAACAGATTTTCAAACAGGAATGGGAATTGAAAAACGCACCCGGAAATGATTTTGTGAAAGTAAAAAAAGTAGAAGTAAAAGCGGCAAACAATCATACCCTTGAAAACTTTGATGTTAAAACTCCACTGGAAATCAGCATTGAGTTTTACAACAATTACGCAGTTTCGGATAAAGTATATGCCAGCCTGCATTTTTACTCCCAGGAAGGTTTGTGCCTGTTTGATATAGGTTCAGAAATAAAATCAATGAAAAACGGAATAGTGAAAAGCACACTTCACCTTCCGGCAAATTTTTTGAACGATGGTAGCTATTTCATCAACTTCAATATTCTGGATGCCAGCGGACCTAAACTTTTATTTTCGCTGAACGAATGCCTTGCCTTTGATATTACCGATGCCCGCCACGATGATTTGGGATATTTTGCAAAGTGGCAGGGTGTAATCCGTCCCACATTTTTATCATTTACAACCGAACAAGTTTAAGGCAATGCAGCAAATTAATGTTACCAAAACATATTTACCTCCGTTGGAGGAATACACTGCATACCTGCAAGGAATCTGGGAGCGCGGACATCTCACCAATCATGGTCCCTTACTTCAGGAACTGGAAGAAAAGCTAAAAACATATCTTGGAGTAAAACATCTTTTTGTTGTAAACAATGGAACCATTGCTTTACAGATTGCCATAAAAGCTTTAGGACTAAAAAACGAAATTATTACCACACCGTTTTCTTATGTTGCCACCACCAGTTCAATAGCATGGGAAGGCTGCACCCCTGTTTTTGCCGACATTGACGCAAAAACACTTTGCATTAATCCTGATGAAATAAAGCACAAAATAACTCAAGCTACAACAGGAATTTTAGCAACCCATGTTTACGGAATTCCCTGCAATGTGGAAGCTATAAAAGAGATTGCTGAACAACATAATCTGAAAATAATTTACGATGCAGCACACGCTTTCGGAGTGAACTACAAAGGAACTTCGGTTTTGAATTACGGTGATATTTCCACACTCAGTTTTCATGCCACTAAACTTTTTCACACCATTGAGGGCGGAGCAATTATTACCAATGATGATGAACTTGCGCACAAAATATCCTACATGCGTAACTTCGGACACAACGGACCGGAAGCATTTTTTGGTGTAGGCATTAACGGAAAAACGTCTGAATTTAATGCGGCAATGGGTTTGTGCATTCTTCCAAAAGTTCCTGAACTGATTGAAGCACGCAAAAGAATTTCAGAATTGTATGATGATTTACTGAAAAGCACTTCGCTTAAAAAACCTGAACTGCCGGAAGCAACAGAATATAACTATGCCTATTACCCTGTTCTTTTTGAAACTGAAGAACAATTACTTGAAACAAGAAAAAGACTGAACGAGAATTCAGTTTTTCCTAGACGATATTTTTATCCTTCGCTTAATACAGTGAATTATATGGGTAAACAGGATGCACCAGTTTCGGAAGATGTTTCTAAGCGGGTTTTGTGTTTGCCGATTTATTTTGATTTAGCGGAGAATGATGTGAGAAGAATAGCAACATTATTAATAAATTAATTTTGCAGCCATCAGGCGAATGATATGAAGCACAGAGAATTATTGGTTTTCGGGAAAATAAGTTCTGGATTAGAAATTTACGAAGTAGCTTGCACTCATTTTCAAAATGAATTTGATAAAATCCAGGCTGTGCTGTTTAACGAGACATTTATTGCTGACAATAAGCTGGAAAACAAGATAAACAATCCTGATTACATTGTTAAATACATCATTGGTTTCTCCGATGTTGCTCAGCGAAAGAAATGTGTTGAAGCAATGAAACAGTATTCAAATTTTGAGCCTGTTTCAATAATTAATCCTCATGCCTACATTGCACAATCTGCCAAAATTGGTAAAGGGTGTTATGTAGGGGCTAATTCTACAGTTTCAACCAATGCAGTTCTGAATGATCATGTATTTATAAACCTGAATGCTACTGTAGGTCACGACTCAATTTTAGAAGACCATGTAATTGTTTCGCCCGGGGCAAGGATAAGCGGCAATGTAAAAATTGGTGAAGGATCATTGATTGGAGCAGGGTGTTTTATTCATCAGGGAGTAACGCTAGGCAAAGAAAACATGGTGGATGCGCTTACCTATGTGCGTAATGATTTACCGGAAAAAATGGTTTCATCTTCCAGAAGCCCAAAACCTTTTAAACGATTATTTTAATTTTAAGAAACAATTATGACCAACACTGAGAAACTTTATAACACTTTTGCTACTGCTTTAAGCATTGATCTTTCAATGGTTAATGATGATTTAAAATATCAAAGTATTACCCAATGGGATTCAATCAGTCACATGATTTTAGTTTCACAAATTGAAGAAGATTTCGGTGTTTCATTAGATACAAATGATGTCATTGATATGAGCACAGTTGGCAAAGCAAGAGAGATCCTTGCACGCTTAGGCATCAACTTTAATTAGTTTACAATTACTAGTAAGAATGGCAGAACCTGAAGAGGCGTTGGTTGATATTTGTTTATACACTTACAACCACGAAAACTACATTGCGGAAGCAATTGAAGGTATTCTGATGCAACAGACAACATTTGCATACAGAATTGTTATTGGTGAAGATTGCTCTACGGACAATACACGAGCAATCTGTATTGAATACAAAAAAAAATATCCCGATAAATTTAAACTAATACTACAGCCTAAGAATTTAGGAGCGATTAATAATTCGTTTATTGTTCATAATACCTGTAACGCTAAATATGTAGCCATACTGGAGGGGGACGACTATTGGACCGACCCTATGAAATTGCAAAAACAAGTTAATTTTATGGAAAACAATATTGACTCTGCAGCCTGTTTTCATAAAGCACATTCAGAAAGAAATAAAATATTTAATGAGAAACCATCCTATGATATTGATGATGTAATATCACTTCCAAGTACAGGTTGGGTTATTATGACTTCAAGCATTATGTATAGAAAACAAGCGGTAGGAACACTCCCCCCTTGGCTATTAAAACTGAAAGTTGGTGATTGGCCTATCATTATGCTGGCTTCAATTAATGGAACAATTAATTTCATTAATGAAACAATGAGTACTTATAGAGTAAATCCTACTAGTTTAATGCATCAATCAGACTATTCAAATATTAAGATTGTCCACTATCTGATACGATTATATTCTGAATTTAATAAATACACTAATTACTCTCATAAATATAAAATATACAAACAACTATTATTTCTTTTATATCAAGCAGTAATCTATTACAAAACCGAAAAAAAATATTACAATTATTATTTACAGAAAACGATATATAATCATTATAAAATACTACTTCGATTTAAACCGAACAATCTAAAATCGTTTATTTTGTTCTTATTAAATTATCCAATATTGATATTTAAATCAGTATAAGATTATTTCTTAGATTTATTGCAAAACAATGTTTCTTGGAGGCACAACCAACGCCTCCCCTTCTAATATAATTTTGCCGTCTTGATTTTCACAAGTAGTTTTCAATAGTATCCTGTTCCCATTAGGAAAATCTACTGCCTTGACGCGAGCAGTAATAACATCATCAATAAAAACAGGTCCTTTGAAAACCAATGACTGAGAAATATAAATAGTTCCATTACCAGGCATTTTTTGGGTAATTGTTGTTGAAATCAGACTACCTATTAAAAAGCCGTGAGCAATTCTTTTTTTAAAAAAAGTTGTTTTTGCATATTCGTCATCAAGATGAACGGGGTTATTATCATCTGTAACTTCTGCAAAACCATTTACAACTTCGCTGGTAATTTTTTTGGTAAAAGTAGCTTCGTCACCTATCCTGATAATCCTCTTATCGCCCATATCTGAAATTAAATTATTAGTTGATAAGCAAAGATAATATAAATTTGGCGGGAGATTTTTGATTACACGCTACCTGATGAGCAAATTCCATACACACTGCCTTATATGTAACAGCGAAGAATTAATTACGCTGAAAGATTATACTAAGTTTAATCTGACTAAGTGTGGCAATTGTGGCTTTGTTTTTATGAAACAAATACCCACAACAGATGAGCTGAACAAGCATTACAGCACTTATTCTTATGGCAGGGAACAATACCTTTCTCCGATTACTATCAAAAACTATAATCTTCTGTTAGATGAATTTGAAAAATACAGAAACAACAACAGGTTACTTGATGTTGGCTGCGGAATGGGCTTTTTTCTTGAACAGGCAAAAAAAAGAGGCTGGGAAGTTTATGGAACCGAATATTCACCCAAGGCTGTTGAAATTAATGAGGCTAAAGGAATAAAAATGACACAGGGGCAGTTAAACAGCACCGTGTTTAAAGATATAAATTTTGACATCATCACTTCTTTTGAAGTTATCGAACACATTAATAACCCGCGTGAAGAGGTAAGAGAAATCCATAAACTACTCAGAAAAAGCGGACTGTTTTACTGCACCACTCCAAATTTCAATTCGCTGCTCCGGTATTACCTGAAAGACACCTACAACGTAATTAGCTATCCTGAACACCTTTCATATTACACAAAAAAAACCTTAAACAAACTTCTTACAGGTAACGGTTTTCAAAAAAAGAAACTGTATTGCCATGGTATAAGCTTTACCCGACTAAAAATAAGTCAGGGAAACAAAGAAGAAAAAGTAGTTGCCCAAAACTCATCAGACGAAAAAATAAGGGTTGAAATAGAGAAAAAGAAGTATTTACTTTATGCTAAAAACACCGTTAATTATTTTTTAACTCTTACAGGTTCAGGTATGGCATTGAAAGGTTATTATGAAAAAATATAATTAAAAAATGAGCGAACAATTTCTGAAACTGCAACTAGAATTAGGCCAAAAAGAGCGTAATATTTATGAGCCGGCAACACTTTATGATCAACAAAGACATAAACCGGAAGAATACGTTGATGAATTAATCTCGCCTTGGGGAAAATCAGGTTTGGTTTATGAAAATGGTAATCTTAAATGCAGGGAAACCGGTAAAAATATTTCAGTAGTAAATGATGTTTTAAATTTCAAAAGCGAGGCAACAGAAAATGATAAGGAGTGGACACATCTGAACGAACAATTTCTGAATTACCATAAGTCACTTACCATCTATACACTTCTTAACGGAATGCACGGACTGAATTACATTGGCGAATATTCAGGACTTGCAGAATTGAAAAATGTAAAAGTAGTTGATGTAGGTGGTGGTACCGGACATTGCCTTTCTACTTTATTTAGTTACCCTGAAACTGTTGACTATTATCTTTTAGATCCCAACTTAAGAAAACTGCATGACCAGTTTATCAGGCTTTACCCCAAACTTTCCAAACTTAAGATGAAACATTTTCTGGCCCATGCAGAATTTCTTCCTTTAAAGAATGATTTAGCCGATGTGGTATTGTCCATGTCAGCTATTGACCACTATGCAGACTATACTAAATTTATAAGCGAGGCCTACCGAATTCTGAAACCTGGAGGACACATTGTTATTTGCAGCCACTTGGATCGTCCTAAAACAGAACGCTCACAATATACACCCTTATACAAAAGGTTATTTTCAGATTCAATTTTTGAACGGGTTGCCCGATGGTGGTACTATCGTAAATTTGCTGTTGGAACTGATGATCATACTAATCATTTTGAAGATACGTCAGCAATAACCAAGACGCTGAAAGAAAACGGGTTTGAGATTATTATGGATCATGTTTACTCTGATAATTTTATTCTAAAAGCACGTAAATAATTCAGATGATTATTGTAAGACTTGAAGGCGGTTTGGGGAACCAGATGTTTCAATATGCACTTGGAAGGCGGCTTTCAATAATCAATAATACAAAGCTAAAATTCGACCTCAGTGTATTTGATAAAACACGATTTAATGCAAATGCTACGTGGCGAGAATATTTGTTAGCTATTTTCAGAATAAAGCTGGAAATTGCCGGTGAAGATGAAATTCAAAAAGTAAAAACCTACAGTCCTTCACTTTTTGATAAAGCAAAATACAAACTTTTAGGTAAACCTAACCCCTACGGAAAAACAGAAGTCTATGAAAGTAAGTTATTTAAGTTCGACTCATTAGTACTCAAAACTCCATTTAACTCTTACATCACCGGGTATTGGCAAAGCCCCTACTACTTTGATGCTATCAGAAAAGTGCTTCTGAATGATTTTCAGTTTAAAGAAATACCTAACGTTAAAAACTATTCATTTATCAATGAGATTTCTAATCAAAATTCGGTAAGCGTACATATCAGAAGGGGAGATTATGCGAGTAATCCTAAACACCTGAAAAATCATGGATTATGCTCTCCCGAATATTACCACAATGCTATTGAGTTTATTTGCAATAAAGTAGAAAATCCTGCATTTTATTTTTTCTCAGATGAAATAAATTGGGTAGAAGAAAACATAAAAATAAATTATCCAGCAATTTATATAAAAGCAACATCCGCAGAAAAGGATTTTTATGATTTATACATGATGAGCCTTTGCAAGCACAATATAATAGCCAACAGTTCATTCAGCTGGTGGAGAGCATGGTTAAACAAAAATCCGGATAAGATAGTAATCGCTCCCAAAAAATGGATGGCTGGTGATTCAATTGACACAACAGATCTGATACCTGGAAATTGGATACGACTATGACTATGGAGCCTTTAGTTTCTGTTAACATGGCTGCTTACAATGCAGCACCTTATATTGCTGAAGCAATTCAAAGTGTCATGAATCAAACATTCCAAAATTGGGAATTAATTATTATCAACGACTGTTCAACCGATAACACTGCAAACGAAATAGGCAAGTTCAGTGATGAACGTATAAAGGTATTTCATAATGAACAAAACGAAGGAATTGTATATACCCGAAACAGAGCATTGCATTATTCAACGGGAAAATATATCTCTGTTTTGGATGCTGATGATGTTTTCCTTCCGAAAAAACTAGAAACTCAGGTTACTTTTCTTGAGAATAATACTGACTACGGAATGGTGGGCTCAGCATTTCGTATAATCAATAAAAATAGTGTTCCGGCTGAAAAACCTACCTGTCTTTATGCAAAAGCAGAATACTTTCCTGCTATCTTGTTATTTAATAATTTCTTTGCACACTCATCCGTTATGATGCGAACACATCTTGCAAAAGAAATTCTTTATAAACCACTTATAAAGGGTTACTCACCGTGTGAAGAATATCAGCTATATGTAAAAATAGCACGTAATCACAAAGTTTATAACCTGCCGGAAGAGCTTGTTTATTACCGTGAACACAGCTCTGGAATAAGCAAACTGCGTCAGGATAAAATAAACGAATACATTGATTTGATAATTAAAAATCAACTCATGCTATTACATATATTCCCCGATTCAAAGCAATTAGATCTCCATAAAAGTATTCGTTTTGCTTTTGATAATATTGAATGGAATAATATTCTAGCCATTAATAATTGGATAAAGAAATTAACAGATCATAACAGACTATATAAAATTTACAATAGCCATTTTGAAGATTATCTTGCTTCAAAATGGTACGAGATAGCAAAATTTAACGCTAATTTTGGTATTCGAATGCTCATTCAATATTACTCATCACCCCTATCCTTCAATGCTGTTATTAGTTTTGAGCAAAGGAAATTATTACTGCATCGATGCCTTTATGAATTTAAAAGAAACTTATTCTGAACATGCCTAAAGTATCTGTTATAGTTCCCTGCTACAACATGGGAAAATACATTGACGAAACTATCGACTCAGTTTTAAAATCAACTTATCAGGATTTTGAAATAGTGGTTGTAAATGATGGCTCAACAGACGAATTCACTAATAAACATTTAGCTGACTACAATAGGCCTAAAACAAAAGTTATTCACACCAAAAATCAGGGCTTGGTAGGAGCCCGAAATACAGCTATAGAAAATTCCTCAGGCGAATATATTCTTCCGCTCGATTCAGATGATATGATTAGTGAAAATTATATTAAAGAAGCTGTTGAATACATGGACAAGAACCCTAATGCAGGTATTGTATATTGTATGGCAGAACGATTCGGAGATAGTCAGGGCATTTGGGAATTCCCCGAATACACTACAGAAAGAATGGTTCAGCAATGTCTTATTTTCTGTAGCGGTTTTTTCAGAAGAAAAGATTGCGAAAAAGTTGGCGGATATAGCGTAAATATGAATTACAATTATGAGGATTGGGATTTTTGGCTTAAGATTATAGAATTAGAGCGGGATGTTTACAGAATACCTAAAATACATTTTTTTAACAGGGTACGGAAAGACTCGATAACAAGCACAAGAGACTGGGGTGGCAGAATGAAAACGATGAACAGGCAGTTATACTTAAACCATCTTGAACTGTTTGCCAAATATCATACAGACCCCGTGACTTTAAGCAGTGAAATTAAAAAACTAAAAAGCGAAAAAGAAGAAACAATTAAATGGGTTTATAATACAATGGATTATAAACTTGGACATGCTTTACTACAACCATTCAGATTTATAAAAAATCTATTTAAACCATCCTGAAACTGGAAAACACAATTTACATATTATTACCGGTTCACAACAGGATAAAAATTACCAGTGTATTTATCCAATGTTTAAAAAAACAAAGTTATACCAACTATCACTTGGTATTGATTGATGACGGGTCAACAGATGGAACAGCTGAGCTTGTAAAACGTGAAATAGTAAACCTTACAGTTATAACAGGTAAAGGAAATTGGTGGTGGGGAGGAGCCTTGCATCAAGGATACAAATGGATAAAGAAAAAAACAAACAACACCCCTTCATTTATATTAATTATTAATGACGATACTGAATTTGAACCCGATTTCCTTCAAACCGGTATAAACCTAATTAAAGACAATCCGGGAACTATAATTCAGGCAGGGGCTTATGGAAAAAAATCAAGAAAACTAACTGAACAAGGCAGTCATTTTAATTACCGAAAATTAACCTTTTCCCCTCCTCAAAAAACAGAAGACATAAACTGCCTGACAACAAGGGGGTTGTTAATGCATCGTAAGGATTTTATAAAAATCGGAGGATTTTATCCCCGAATTTTACCTCACTATTTATCTGATATGGAATATACAATAAGAGCCTCAAGAAAAGGTTTAAAACTTATTACCCATCCGGCATTTAAACTTGTTATGCTTGAAGATGAAACAGGATATAGTGAAATAAAGGAAACGAGTTTCATTAAGTTTCTTAAGAAACATTATGAGTTTAAAAACATGATGAATCCAATACACTGGATTGCATTTGTTTTCTTGGTCTGCCCCTTCCCCTATAATTTCAAAAACCTGGGGTTGGTACTAAAACGAGAATACTATTTGTTGCTTGAGCAACGTATAAAATTAAAAAGCCTAACATAGCTATAGTTCTGTAAGAGCTGCGTTTACCTCTTTAATGATAAACTCCAAATCCTGATTTAACAATTCAGGGTAAAGAGGTAAACGAAGCAGACACTCACCATATCTTTCAGCATTAGGAAGATTTATTTTGTCACTAGACACCGAAGTATAATACGGACTTAAATGCAAGGGCTGGTAATGAAATGCCGAACTGATACCTTTTTGATTAAGTTGATGGATTAAAGCATTTCGCTGTTGTTTATTTTTACATACAATATAAAAAATGCTGGAATTATGCTTTGCATATTCAGGTATAAGGGGCAGATTAATAAGACCATTATCTTCCAATTCCTTCAAACCTGCGTAATACTTCTGCCATATCGTATTTCTCTTGTTCTGAATAAGCTTCAACTCCTCAAGTTGGGCAAACAGAAATGCTGCCGATAACTCAGGCAAACGATAAGATGAACCCATATCTACCCACTCATATTTATCAGTCCTGCCTTCAAAAAATGATCTACGGTTTGTTCCTTTATCTATAAGTATGGAAGCCCTGTCAGAAAAGACCTGATCGTTTACAATTAACATTCCACCTTCACCGGAGGTGATGTTTTTTGTTTCGTGAAACGAAAAAGTTCCTAAATGTCCTAAAGAGCCTAAAGCCCTACCCTTATAAAAAGCATTAATAGCATGAGCGGCATCTTCAATAACAAATAAGTTGTATTTCTTTGCTATTGCCAGAATATTATTCATATCACAGGCTATACCTGCATAATGCACCGAAACGATTGCACGCGTTTTAGCAGTTATTAGTTCTTCCAGTTTACTGACATCCATATTTGGATTATCGATACAGGAATCAATAAATACAATTTTGGCTCCGCGCACAGCAAAAGCATTTGCGGTTGAAACAAAGGTGTAAGATGGAATAATAACCTCGTCACCGGGCCTTATATTAATCAGCATGGCTGCCATCTCCAGCGCTGCGGTACAGGAGGTAGTTAACAGTGTTTCGTTAAAAGAATATTTTGCTAAAAAATAAGCATTACACCTTTGAGTAAAATCTGCACCACCGGAAAACTTTCCTGAATTGAAAACAGCCTGAACATATTCAACATCCTTGCCTGTAAGATATACTTTATTGAACGGAATGAAATTCATGAATTATATCTGTCTCACATGGTTATTCAACATCATTTGTATAACTGACAGTATATTTTGTCCTTAATTCAAATTCTATTTTTTTCGCTTCCTTAACTGTTTTGTTCCAACCTTGGTCTGGGCTAACAGCCAGTTCATTTGAACGATAAATAACATGCTTATTATAATATAATGTATCCAACACCAAAGTATCGGTTCTGTTTTCAAGTGCAAACCGGTCTATCAACCCCATTCTTTGCCGCTCACTTTGTGAGTATTTTATACTTTCGGGTAGCACTTTAAGATAATCAGTAGCAGCATTTATAAAATAAATACTTAACCCGGCCACTGTCATCATGGTTGCAATACCTTTGCTTATTTTTCCATAATAGCCTACGATAAAATAAACAATACCCAGAGTTGCTGTAAGCAAAAAAACAACAGGTGTAAGGGTTCTTGGCTGACCAATACCACCCGTTCCGTAAGCCATTACTAAAAACGAGAAGTAAATAAGTGTAAACAGAATTGACAATAATGCAGCGCAGATTAGCAAAGGATTATTTGCCGTATCCTTAAAATTTCGCTCTCTCAGTTTTGCTCCCCAATAGATGAAAGGTGCAGCCATAAAAATAATTTTA
The DNA here is from genome assembly GCA_947479755.1 of Bacteroidota bacterium. Lineage (GTDB taxonomy): Bacteria > Bacteroidota > Bacteroidia > SXHM01 > SXHM01 > SXHM01. The sequence continues at coordinate 60,275 of CANKAM010000008.1, read as the reverse complement.
CCCAATTCGGGTAATAACAGAATTTTATAAAAATGATAACTTGAATTCAACGATATTTTAATAATACCAAAAATACCCGGACGAACAAAAGAAGCCTGCCTGAATTCAAGTCCCGGACACAAAACCAACACAGCAATACCCAACACGCAGCCCATTATTGCGAAAGCGAATTTTGCTTTTGTCCCCTGAAAAAAAAGAGTTGATGGAAAACAAACTGAAATGGTCAATCCTAGAACAAGTAAAGCAAAAAATAAAAGCGAAAAATTTTCTAAAAATGTTGACGCAAGCATGCTTAATAACGCAACTAAGACAAAATAAACAGCATTGTTTTTTTCAGAAAAAATAATGCTGTTTACAAACAGTGCAATAGCTATACTCAGGTAATATATGATGGACGCATCAAGCCAGAATACTAAGGTTTTATCGAAGGTGAATGACTGAAAAAGCACATAAAAGAATAACACTCCTGTAAGGAGTTCCATATTACTTACAATTGCTCCCGACCTTCTAACCAGTTGCTTCAGCAATAAAAAAAGACTACCGTTAAATACAATAAGAAAAAATAGATGATATACTACCAGTGCATTCAGGTAAGTATTCAATAAAATAAAAACATTGATAAAAAAATAGGCTCCAACCCTGCCCTGCCAGCTATAATACCACAATTTAATTGATCCCCAGAAACCATAATCCTGCAACTTGGACAAAAAATCATAATCATCAACGGTAAGGTTATTGTAGAATGCAAGGATTAACTGAAACAACAGGTAAGAAAAAACGACAGCCCCGAAAAATATCTGCCATTTTATGGCTGATAAGCATCGACTTAACCAATCAATCATCATAGTTCTCTGTATTTTAATCTTCTGGCATTTCTGACAGATAGTTCTTCCGGTCCAAGTGCTGTTGTGTCTTTATCGAATCCATTAAATTTATATAAATCTATCCACGTTGAGTTTTCCTGAAAAGTGATTATGGGCTCCAATCTCATATACATAATAAGGGAATCATAATTTACATTCATTTCAACATTTGTAAAAATACAATACTCCATGTCATTGGTAACTGTAAAATCTGCATGAGGAAAAATCTCATCATCATCAATATATCCTGAATAAGGTATTATCAGATATTGCACTGTTAGCCAGTTTGCAAATATATTACTGTGTTGAAATTTATTTTCTACAAGATAATCTATCATTTTTTTCTGAACATGAACTGAATTTAGATAACTGAGACTGTAATCACGAGCCACTTCATCATAATTAACAGCTCTGATGCAAAATATTGATGATATAACAATAACTAAAAGAAAAATCCACTTTATATTTTCGAGTGATGAGTACAATAAGTAAACACAAGCAATAATTACAAAAGGGAACACAATAAATAAATACCTCATAAAAAAGACATTCAATGCTGAAAAAAGAAAATAACCACTAACAAAAATTATTATTATGCTTATAATTTTTAAGGATTGGTAGTTTCTGTCAAAATCCAAATAATTTTTACGAAAAACGATTATAATCAACAGTGTAAATATGACTGCCAACGCTATACTATTAGCAAAAAAATTACCCGTAATAAAAGATATTGATAAAAAAGCATACCCTGAAAACAGAATAATTTTCTCAAAAAATGTCATTAATTTAAAATAGAATAAATGACAAACTAAAACCATAAAAATCAATAAATACCTACCTTGTCTTTCAAAAACAAAATAAGAAAAGGACATGATTTTATCAAAAATTTCCGTAAATGAAAATTTAATTTCATTGATATGCGTAGGGTAGAAGAACCATCCGAATTGAACTTTTTGTATTATAAAAAAAAGTGACGCAATAGCTATTGGAATAACAGGCAATAAAAATTTCATGTAACTAACTTTAGTTGAACCCGACTTGATATATTGCAATATCAAATCAACCAACTCCCAACATAGTAAAGCTACAAGAAACACAAGGCCGCTTTCTTTAGTCATAAGCATTAATACCGAAAGCACTACAAAAGCAATTTTTTTATTTCTTAAGTACGCATAGAAAGCGAGAATGGTCCATAGCGCTAACATTATCTCCGGCAACAGCAAGGATGATTGTGCAAGAAATACCGGTTGAACAGCAAGAAGCAAAGCGGATGCAAAACCTACAATCGGACTAAAAAAATAACTTGCAAAACTATAGACTGCCAACAATAACACTAAAGAAATAAAAAGCGCAAAACTGTGAACGGAAATAAAGTCTGTACCAAAAATTTTAACCCATAATGTTGCCAGAAAATGAAATAACAGAGGATGCCCTCTAGAAAGATCAGTAGGCAAACCTGAAGGCAATAGGCTAAGCCCTGTTTTATCCATAGTTTGAACTGCGGGAGCATATACCCATGCTTCATCCCAAAAATAGGGAGTATTAAGATGGTTCCATTTGAATGCAATAACTGTGAGAAATAGACCAACCAGTGCTATTAAATAATAATCAACCCGTTGTTTACTTATCATTTTTTCTTGAAGATGGCCGGTTTAATAATGCCTGCTTTTGCCAAAAAATACTGAAGGGATGTTGCCAATACACCTAATCCATAGATTGAACTGCGTTTAAAATTAATGGATGATGCTTCGTCAAAATACTTGGTAGGGCAGGTTACTTCGGCTATCTCAAAATCTGCATAAAATATCTGGGCAAGCATCTGATTATCAAAAACAAAATCATCACTGTTTGCATGATAGTCAATTGCAGTAAGTACTTCTTTTGAAAATGCACGATATCCGGTATGGTACTCACTAAGTTTCTGTCCCATCAGAATATTTTGAGTAAGGGTAAGACACCTGTTAAAAATGTATTTATAAAGTGGCATACCGCCCTTTAAAGCGCCCTTACCAAGAATTCGCGAACCCAATACAACCGGGTAGAGATTACTCGCAATAATATGAGCCATGGGTTGTATAAGCATAGGCGTATACTGATAATCAGGATGAAGCATGATAACTATATCGGCACCCAGTTCAAGCGCTTTATCGTAGCAGCTTTTCTGGTTGCCACCATAGCCTTTATTTTTTTCGTGTCTGATAATGTGTTTAATTCCTAATTTGCTGCCAATTTCAGAGGTGTTATCACTGCTGGCATCATCAACCAATACCACATCATCTACAACTTCAAAAGGAATTTCGCTGTATGTTTTTTCCAGAGTTAGTGCAGCGTTATAGGCAGGCAAAACTACTATCAGTTTTTTATTCAGTATCATAATTAAATGCTAACAATCCGCAAAAATATAAGAATATTACAATCCATTGTTAATGTAGAAAATTTATGAAATTGCAAATAAATTATATTTGTAATATAATAAATAAGTGCGAGATTAAAACGCTTATATAATCAGAGTGCATCACATCATTTTAATTTAACCTGCTTAAATAACCAAACTAAGTAACTATTTTGTTTAAGAACAGCTTTATTAAATAGAAATTAACAGTTACATAATTAAGTAAGCTCTTTTCTTAATTTTAAAAAGCAAATTCATTATTAAGTAAACACCTTCGTTAATTATAGAAAGCAAAAACATACTTGTAAACGCATTTTTTATAATTAAAAAAAAGCAAATTCACTATTAAAGCAAGGCTTTTCTTTATTTACAAAAGCAAAAACACAATTGAAGAATTGCTTTTTATATCAATACAAGCAAAACTAAATTATAAAAATAGGAATAACCAAAACCCTTTACACCATTGGGTTTTCATTGATTTAAGCTAACGTATAAAAGAAAAAGAAAACACTTTTTAACAAATTTTAACAATTCATTTTGTTCCTTTTAACCAGGTGCTGCATCTTACAAGTGAACCCCGCACAAAGCGGGAAAGGCGTCACCGGGCGCATCCCGGCAACGAACATCCAGTAAAATGGCAAATGTTAAAGTTGGAACTTCCGGACTAAATCCTGTTCAGTTGGCGGCAAAAGCCACCCTCCTACACGGTAAACTGACCGGAAATGCAAATTTTCTCACTCCCATTCCTGACCTTGTGACCTTTCTTGCGGCCATTACCGCACTGAGCAACGCCATAACCGCTGCCGCTGCCTTTGACCGCAATCTGATAATCGCAAGGAATCTGAGGGATAAAGAGTTGAGATTGCTGATCAAGCAACTTGCTGCCTATATTCAGAGCGCAAGCAATGGGGATGCTGATAAGATCATCAGTTCGGGTTTTGAACTGAGGAAGCAACGCGGACCAAAAGTCCAGATGACACAGGTGCAAAACCTTGTGGCAGAAAGTACGCTTACCGAAGGCGAAATCGACTTGAGTTGGGATCCTGTTACAGCAGCCAAAGCTTTCGAGCTTGAATATAAAGATCTGGGCTTCACCGGTGATGGTGGAAATGCGAGCATGCTTCCGGGTATGCCCGGCACACCTACCCCCGGTGCGGGAAACGGAGAATGGAAACATCTTCAATCCGTAACCGCATCGAGGTACAAGGCTACAAACCTCATCAGTGGTCACATTTATCAGTTTCGTGTAAGGGCGCTTGGCGCCACCGGACACGGAGCTATGAGTGACATAGCTCAGGTTAGAGCAAAATAGATTTGAGTGTGCAGAAAGAAAAAGCAGTCCCGCAGAATTGCGGGACTGCTTTTTTATTTTTACAAGAATGTATGATAAATTATCTTTACACGTTTTAACAGTAAAAAGATATTTTGAAGACGCCCGTATTATTCCTCATTTTTAACCGCCCCGAACTTACCTTCCGTGTTTTTGAAGAAATACGTAAGGCCCAACCCAATCAACTATATATTGCAGCAGACGGCCCAAGACCAGATAAAGAAGGAGAAGCAAAAAAATGCGAAGAGGTACGTAGCATTTTAAACAAAATTGACTGGAAATGCGAAGTAAAAACTCTGTTCAGGGATAAAAATATTGGCTGCCGCGATGCTGTTAGCTCAGCAATTAACTGGTTTTTTGATAATGTGGAAGAGGGGATAATATTGGAAGATGATTGTTTGCCTGATCAGAGTTTTTTTACTTTTTGCGAAATATTATTGGATATATACCGGAGTAATGAAAACATAATGCACATTAGTGGAAATAATTTTCAAAATGGCGAAAATAAAACTTCCGACACGTATTACTTTTCAAAACATGCCCATATTTGGGGCTGGGCAACTTGGGGCAGAGCTTGGAAGAAGTATGACATTGATTTAAATTATTTGGAGAATTCCTTGAAATCTAAAGAATTTAATTTCTATCTTTCAAATGATGAATATGATTACTGGGTAAATATTTTTACTAAAGTAAAAAAACAGCAAATAGATACCTGGGATTACCAATGGCTTTATTCAATATGGCAAAACAACGGAATAACAATTCTACCAAATGAAAATCTTGTTACAAATATTGGCTTTAGCGAAGATGCAACCCACACTAAGGAAATATCACCACTTGCTGAAATAAAAACTACGAGTATAGGAAGTAAACTACTTCATCCAACTGAAATTTATCTAAACACAGCAGCTGACGAAAATTATTTTAATAGATTCTTACGAAAAAAAAATAAACCTACAGCAACGAAGTCCTTAGTAGGTAAATTATTATGTTTATTCCGAAAACAGTGATAAAAATTCAAAACAACTTCTCTCATTTATAATAATTTAAAACAAGATTTCTGTTTGGAAGAAATTGTTAATAGATTAAGATGCGAATTATGATTATTACCGCCTTGCACTGGTTCTAAAAAAAATGAAATAAGTGAAAATTCTTCATGTCTCAACATCAAGTTCAGGTGGAGCAGCAATAGCAGCTAACAGGCTTCATATTGGTTTGCTGAATGAGGAGTTCGATTCATCTATTTTATACCTTCACAAAAATAAAGTCATTAATAAGAGTTATGAATTCCCAAAAAAGGACATCAATCTTGTTTATAAAATTCTAAGAAAATTAAATTTATACCAGACAACATCAGAAAAAAACACACTAAACACCTCAACTTTATCCAAAGAGAAAACAATGTTCTCCTTTGCGGATAGCGATTATGATATTACTAAAACACAGATTTATCATGAAGCAGACATAATTAATCTTCATTGGGTTTCAGATTTTATTGACTTCAAAAGTTTTTTCAAAAACAATACGAAACCTTTAGTTTGGACGCTTCATGACCAAAACCCATTTACTGGAGGTTGTCACTACTCCGAAAACTGTGATAAATACTCAAGTAACTGCCACAATTGTTATTTATGGAAAAATAAGGAATCTTTGGTCATAGCTACCGAAAAAAATTTTTTGTTAAAACAAACAGCATTAAGCCAAAAAAAAATAGCTGTTGTGGCTCCTTCAAAATGGCTGCATAATTTATCATTACAGAGCACATTATTCGGAAAGCAAAAGCATTACCACATTCCTTATGGATTAGACACAAATGTTTACTTCCCTATAAATAAATCAGAAGCACGCCAGGCATTTAGCATCTCTGATGATAAAAAAGTTCTTTTATTTATCAGTGATAAACTATTTGAAGAACGTAAGGGTTTTAAAATACTTAAAGAAGCCATTTCTATAATCAACAGAGATGATGTTCACTTGTTAGCGATAGGAAAAGAGAACGAATCTGATTCAAATCTAAAAATTCAATATACTGGCCACATCAACGATGAAACAACAATGAACCTTGCCTATAATGCAGCAGATGCTTTTATCCTGCCTTCGCTTCAGGATAACTTACCCAATACCATGCTTGAAGCACTGTCCTGTGGTACTCCTGTAATTGCATTCCCGGTTGGAGGAATTATTGATTGCATTAAAACAGGTGAAAATGGTATTTTAGCCAATAAAATTTCTGTTGAAGCTCTATCAATAGCAATTTCTGAATTTTTGAACGGGGGATTTAATTTTTCGCGTGACTTAATAAGAGAATTCGCAGCTAAAGAATTTGATCAAAAAAAACAAGCTCTCTCCTATTCTAAACTATATAAACAATTACTGGATTAATATACAGGTGAAAAATACAATAAAAAAATTCATTAATAATTTTGGCTATAACCTTATACCTGTTGAGCAATCTCCATATTATGAACTAATAAATACGGAAAGGTATAAACCACTTAACATAAACCTTTCCGGCAAAGAATTTAAAATAGCAGATTCGCTATCGTTTTATTATAGTTACCAAGAGATTTTTGTCGGTGAGATTTACAAATTTAATTCAACAAATCACTCACCGCTTATAATTGATTGTGGTTCAAATTGCGGCCTTAGCATACTTTATTTTAGAACATTATTTCCAAAATCAAAGATAATAGGCATTGAAGCAGATCCATATATTTTTGAGATTCTAAAAACCAATATTAATAATTATGAATTAAGTTCGGTAGAACTATATAATTGTGCCTTGTGGGATAAAGTCACTAAACTGGATTTTTATTCGGAAAAAGCCGATGCCGGAAGAATTGCTTATAAAAAAGAAGATAAAACTGATAAGCTGGTAAAAATAGATACACGCCTGCTTAGTGAGTTTATCAAAGATAAGCATGTCGATTTTCTTAAACTTGATATAGAAGGCGCAGAAACAAAAGTATTAATAGAGTGCAAAGATTATCTGAAAAATGTAAACAATATCTTTATTGAATACCATTCATTTTCTGATAAAGAACAAGATCTCGACTTAATACTATCAATATTAAAAGACAACCATTTCAGGTACCAAATTCAAACACAATTTGGTTCAAGGAGACCCTTTATAGAAAAAAAATTGCAAGAAGGAATGGACTTGCAGTTAAATATATTTGGGTATAAAAATCAAGAACAATAAAAATGAAGGGAAAAACCATGCTTATCACCGGAGCCTCCAAAGGCATAGGAAAAGCCACAGCCCTGCTATGCGCTGAGCAGGGTGCCAGTTTAGTATTACTTTCAAGAAACAGTGATTTATTGAATGACTTAAAGCAGGAAATAATTTCTAAATACCCTGCTAAAGTTCTTGTATTTCCATGCGACATAACTAAGCCGGAACAAATAGAAAACGTTTTCAAGCAACTGAATGCTGAAAAAATTACAATTGATTGCCTGGTAAACAATGCAGGTATTATGCAGGATGCAACCCTACTTACCATATCAGATGAACTCATTAAAAACACTTACGAAACCAATGTTTTTCCGGTAATTCACGCAAGCAGGCTTGCAGTGAAGAACATGCTGAGAAAAAGAAAAGGTTCCATCATTAATATCACTTCAATTATTGGAATTAACGGGCATCCGGGTAATACAGTTTACGGTTCAAGCAAAGCGGCAGTGGTAGGAATTACTAAATCACTGGCTAAAGAACTGGCACCACTTAATATCCGGGTAAATGCAGTGGCCCCCGGTTTTATTGAAACAGAACTAACAGCCGGAATAGATGAAAAATTTCGCGAAAAAAATCTGAACTCCATAGGCATGAAGCGTTTCGGCAAACCCGAAGATGTAGCTAAGGTTATTTTATTTCTCGCATCAGATTTATCGGAATATGTTACCGGGCAGGTAATTGGTGTTGACGGGAGCATGGTAATCTGATTTTTAATGGGAAGGCTCATTGATCTAATTTCAAAAAACACTGCACTTAAATTCATTGATGCAGAAACAGATAATGCATTCACACTTTCTGAAATACTTAACAGCAAGATTTCAGAAAAACTTCAGGTTCCTCGCACACTTGCTTTTCTATACCTAGACAATAGTTTTAACGCTGTTTCAACGCTGCTGAATTTCTTAAATTCATCACATGTTGCCGTTCTGCTGAATACTAAACTTAATGAGAAGCTGAAAAGTAATCTTGAACAGATTTACTCACCCTCATTTATTTATGATCCGGAAAGTAGCGCAATCGAAGGCTATTCAAAGTACGACACTAATCTATTTTACAAGTCAACTCCAACTCCACAGTTTCATCCTGAATTAAAATTGATGTTGAGTACATCAGGAACAACCGGTTCACCAAAATTTGTAAAGCTTTCAGAAAACAACTTGATTGAGAATGCTCTTTCTATTATTGATTATCTGCCAATTAAGACAACTGATTCTACGCCCTTAAACCTCCCCGTTTATTATTCATACGGGCTATCTGTGCTTACATCCAACTCATTTGCAGGAGGAAAAATCATTTGCAGCAACAAAGATATTTTACAAAAAGAATTCTGGCAGGAAATGGAAAAATTCGGCTACACATCCTTATCAGGTGTTCCTTATTTTTATGAGATGCTGAACCGTCTGGGGTTTACTAAAAAACAATATCCAACTCTGAAATATTTAACACAAGCTGGCGGAAAAATGAATGAAAAAATGCTTGACATTTTCAACGAATACAGTACACAAAATGCCATTGACTTATATGTCATGTACGGACAAACAGAAGCTACTGCGCGGATGTCATACCTCGCCCCTACTCTGCTTAATTCTAAGAAAGGTTCAATAGGAAAGCCCATTAAAAATGGACAGTTTAACGTAATTTCAGAAACAGGAGAGTTGGTATATGAAGGACCCAATGTATTTGGTGGCTATGCCGAAAAGCCCGAAGACCTTGCCACATTTGAAACAAATAAAAAACTGCATACTGGTGATATTGCAGAAATGGATTCTGATGGATTTTACTACATAAAAGGGCGACTGAAACGGATTGCTAAGATTTTCGGGAACCGCTTAAACCTTGACGAAATAGAACAATTAATGAAAAATAATTTTCAAAAAAATCAGTTCGCATGTGCCGGTTTAAATGACCAGTTTCTGTTAATTGGCATAACAGGAAGTGGTGAAACCGAAAATGAAATCAGGCAGTTTATCTCCGACACTTTTAAAATTCATCCAACCGTAATAAAAATGGCATTCATCAGCGAATTACCGCTTACAGCAAACGGCAAACCCGATTATGCTAAATTAGCCGAATTATTTTCATAGCCAGCTGAAGTGGAATTACCGGAATACATTAACATTCCTCAGTTTTCAATAAAGGAACCTGAAAAAAGAAAGCATCTTTCCCACTTTCTGAACAGTCTTCATGTTCATCATTTTAAAAACAATAAAGAATACACAAAAGTCAGTCGGCAGATTTTTAATAAAGATGAAAAGAGTTTTATCGATCGAATTGAAGATTTACCTTTTCTGCCGGTAAGCATATTTAAAAACCACTACCTGTCAAGTGTAGCAGAGAACGATGTTTTTAAAATTTTAACATCAAGTGGCACAACAGGAACTGTTCCCAGTAAAGTGGTTTTGGACAAAGAAACAGCACAATTACAAACACTCACCCTATCAAAAATTTTAACAACAGTATTGGGCAATGAACGCTTACCCATGCTTATTGTGGATTCTCAGTCCGTATTGAAGGATCGCGCAACATTTTCTGCCCGCGGAGCTGGCATCCTTGGCATTTCAATATTTGGTAAAAACCACCAATACATTTTAGATGACAACTATGAACTGAATGAAGAATTACTGCTGGGATTTCTTGAAAAATTCAATGGTAAAAAAATGTTGATTTTCGGCTTCACGTTTATGGTATGGCAATATTTGTATGAAAAGGCAGGGAAGAAAAACATTGACTTAAGCAATGCTATTCTCATCCATAGTGGCGGTTGGAAAAAACTACAGGAAATGGCAGTTGATAATCAAACATTCAGACAAAAATTACTGGAGCGTTTCGGATTAAAACAGATTTACAATTTTTATGGAATGATTGAGCAGGTTGGCAGCGTTTTTCTGGAAAACTCAGAAGGTTATCTGCACTGTCCCAACTTCTCAGATATAATTATTCGTAATCCTTATGATTTTTCGGTTCAACCACATGGTAAAGAAGGATTGATACAGGTTGTAAGTGTTTTGCCTAAAAGCTATCCCGGACATTCATTGCTTACTGAGGATATTGGCATTTGTATGGGTGAAGACGACTCGAAATCAGGCTGGAAAGGAAAGTATTTTAAAATAATAGGCAGAGCTAAAAAAGCAGAACTGCGCGGTTGCAGCGATACGTTTGCACAGTCAAAACAATAACAGCATGGAAGAACTGAGGGTAAAACTGATAACACCTGAAAAAAAAGAGACGGAGATAAGCCTGCTGCCTGCTCTTAATGGAAAGGAATTTCCGTTAGAGGTATTTGACAAACAAACGATAACTTTTTCCGATGCCCTTTCAAAAAATATCCTGCAAAACAAGGATTTTAATCGCATCCCGGCTCTTACTGCACTGGCTTTCTGGTTACGCAAAAGCAATATTGAAAAAATCACAAAAGAAAATCAAGGACTGTTTTCAGCGCACAACACAAAAACCCTTCCGCTTGGAAAAGTGCTGCACATCTGCCCATCTAACGTAGATACCATTTTTGTTTATTCATTGATGATTTCATTGCTTGCAGGAAATAAAAACATACTTCGCGTTTCATCCAAAACGCAACCTGCATTTCTTGATTTTCTTTTTGAAACCATTAATTCACTTTGCAAACAGGATGCGTTCAGCATTTTCAGTAATTACATCAACATAGTAAGCTATCCTCATAGCACAGAAATCAGCACCTATTTGTCAAAAAGCGTTGACGGCAGAATTATCTGGGGAGGCGATAACACAGCCTCTCTCTTTAAATCAATAACGACTAACCCGCGTTGTCGCGACATCATTTTTGCCGACCGCATTTCATTTTCAGTCATAAAGTGTTTGGACTACTTAAGTACCACATCTGAAACACAAAAAGAAACTGCGAGAAAATTCTATAACGATTCATATACCTTCGACCAAAAAGGGTGTTCGTCACCACAGCAGGTATTTTTTATTGGGACAAAAGATGAATATGAAGAAACTGTTTCTGTTTTTTTTAATCTGGTTGATGAAATTGCCAAAATCCAATACGATTATGATGAAGCGTCACTAGGAACTATGAAATTTAATGAATTGGTTAATGAGACCATAGAAAAAGGCACAAAATCAATTCTACATCAGACGGCATACACTTATACGATTGAAGCAACAGAAAACAATTTAAAACACACTTGCGGAGGCGGCTACTTTTACTCTGTAAACATTCGCTCACTAAATGAAATTGCTGAGTTCCTGAACACAAAAATTCAAACACTCAGTTACTTCGGATTAAATGAAAACGACTTAAGAAGTCTTGTTCCTATTGCTAAAGGAAGAGGGATTGACCGTATTGTTCCTATTGGAAAAGCCTTAGATTTTGACTATGTTTGGGATGGGTATAATCTTATAAATACCCTGACTAAAGCATTACAAATTCAGTCTGAATAATTATTTTATATATGGATTAATTAATTTTTTCGGAAAAGTATATCCGAACTTCTCCATCTCATTTTTTAAAATTTTATCAACCTCATTTTTAAAAATCACAAAAGTGCCCGTCCCATATCTATAGAAATTAGGATTTGCTTTACAATTTTCATCTCTTTCAGAAATATATTTCTTAATTCGTTCAAACATTGGATTGCCATCAACAGCTTTTTCAAACTCACACCCCTCTTCATAACGGTCATTAAACATTTTCCAGGCAACGCCTCCTAAATCTAATCCCTGAACAATTTTTTCCATCTCTCTTGTAGAGACAGAATATATATAATTACCACTTTCCTCAAATTCATAATCTAAAGGATTTATCTCAACAACTCTTGGAATTTTAATTGTCTTGACAAACCTTGACAAGAGTACTTTGTAAAATGAAAATAAATACTCTTTTGTGTTAATACTATACGAAGGATAATCTGGTGGTTCAATTAATACTACTGCTGTTTTACAGACACGTATCATTTCATACAATGCTATAATTGGCCTTGGAAAATGATGGAATGCCTCTTTACAAAAAACAACATCAAAAGAGTTATCAGCAAATGAAAGCTTTTCGGCATTTTCAATTGAAAAGTTTTCAAACAAGCCTTTTTCTTTACCAATTTGCAACATATTAGAACTAATATCCGTGGGCAAAACATTTTTCAATGAAAACGATTGCTTTAGTCTGACTGCATCAAGACCGTATCTACCATCCCCAACTGTTAGCCAATTCTTATCCTGATAAAACTTAGCTAAAGGCGTTACTGTATCGTACATCCGCTTATGTCTCCAAAAATCAACGGTAGTTTCATCAAACCAACTTTTATGTCGTTCTGCACTTTCTGTCAATAAGGCTTCATTATCCATGTGAGAGCGTTGAGAATCAAAAAAAGAATTTTCGTTTTTCATATTTATAAATAGTTAGTCTATAATTTGCTTTATCTCAAACCCCGGAAAAACCAATCCTTGAATAAACTCTGTTTTAGAGAATCCGTAAGGGTTTCCTTCTTCAACGGTAAAATTAATTAATTCAGTAAAAAAATCCTGCACCACATCATTAACCGTAAGGCAAAGTGTAAGCCTGTATTGACCGGGGCGAAGATTGTTTTTTATTGAGAACCGGTATTCATCATTATCTGAATTATGAGTAAATGGTTGATTAGTGAGGATATTACTGATGTGATAAATATTATTTCCAAAACGGTCAACAACATTGGCACCGAAAATAACATTGTCTTTTCTTGCTGATGGGTTTACTGTTTTCAGTAAAACAGTAAACGCAATATCTTCTCCGTATTGAAATGCAGGTGTAGCAAATCTCAGTTCTCTGAAAATTAGTTCGCCTGCATATTTTCCTCTGGGTAAGTCAAGCAGGTTGATAGTCTGTCCCTGTAAACGATGTTCGGTATTATAAAAATCAACGGCAGCTTCTGCTGTACCGTCAAATACTTTTTTGCCTGCATCCAGAACTATTGCTTTGTTGCAGATAGTTTTTAAAGCCTGCATATTGTGCGAAACAAAGAGTATGGTTCTTCCACTTTTCACAATGGAAGTCATCTTTTCAATACACTTCTGTTGAAAGAGTGAATCGCCTACAGCCAGTACTTCATCTATGGCCAATATCTCCGGCTCAAGGTGTGCACCTATAGAAAATGCAAGTCGTAACTGCATACCGCTGGAGTAAAATTTCAGCGGGTTATCAATAAACTCTTCAACTCCCGAGAACTCAACTATCTCTTCCAGTTTAGCGTCTATTTCTTTCTTCTTCAAACCAAGGATAGAGCCGTTCATGTAAATATTCTCTCTTCCAGTTAGTTCAAGATGAAATCCGGTTCCTACTTCCAGCAAACTGGTTACTTTTCCTTTGCCTGTTATTCTTCCACTTGTGGGTGACGTAATGCGTGAAATGATTTTTAACAAAGTTGTTTTACCTGCACCATTTCTGCCTATGATGCCGAGCGTATCGCCTTCTTTTACCTCAAAACTGACATCATTCAATGCCCAGAATTCACGTTCATTACTTTTTCCTCCTCTGAAAAAATTTGTCATTGAACCGCTCAATGTCTGGTAAGCAGGATTAATTCCGCTCAGCGAATATTTTTTTGAAACATTATTTACTTCCAGAATGGTTTTCATCGCGCTTATGCTAAATCTGAAATCAGTGTTTCGTTCTTTTTAAATACAAGCAATCCAAGAATGAAAATAAAAACTGCCATTCCACCGCTAATTGCAATTATCGTCCAGTCAACAGGATTATACGTAAGCGCTGCGCGTGCAAGACTTATAGCACCGGCCATGGGATTTAATGCAAGCACATAATACAATGTTTTATTAGAGATTGCCGAAATGGGATAAATAACCGGAGTGATGAAAAGTAAAAGTTGAATAAGAAAAGGCATTACAATTCTGAAGTCGCGGAAACGGATGCTCATGGCACCGATTATTACTCCTGTACCGATTGTTGTAATCAATGCAATTATCACAGCAAGCGGAAAGAATGCAATAAACCGGAAGAAGTCCGGCAATACTCTGAACCAGATGAGTAAGCCACCGAACAGAATGAACGAAACCATAAAATCAAAAAGAGAAACAATAACAGCTGCAAGCGGAAGTATAATACGCGGGAAATAATTCTTTTTTATAATCACCGCATTTGTCAACATGCTGTTACTCGAATTGATGGTGCCGCTTGAAAAAATATTCCAGATGATTAGACCTGTAAAAGCAAAAACCGAATAAGGCAAAGTCTCTGAAGGGAAATGCAACATCTGTCCGAAAAAAATATTCAACACCAGCATCATCAGAAAAGGCTGAATAAAAGCCCAGGTAACGCCTAAAAAGGTCTGCTTGTACTTTACCTTAATATCACGCCATGCAAAAAAGTAAAGCAACTCACGAAACTCCCAAATCTCTTTCAGATTAAGCGGTGTTCTGCTGTTCGCGTCAATTACAAATGTGTTATCCTTACTGTTCACTTACTTCAAAAATAGCGTATCGCTTGTTACGGTAAACTTCGTTACTCTCATTAAAATCAAAATCCTCTTTTGCAATGATATGGGTAATACCGCAATTTCTGACCAATGAATCTAACAAAACAGTATCGCTTGCAGCAAAAAAACGATTGGCAATTTTTATCCGTTTATCCCATTCAGGCAATGCATTGCTGTGATAGATAGTACTGTCAACAAACACAGGAACACCTGTTGAAAGCCTGAAATCCGTCATTTCTGGTGGTATAAAATAGTGCTGCTTCTCCGAACTATTCTTTCGGACGAAAGTCATTAATTCCTTCTCGTTTTCAGTATCGTTTTTATGAAGCAGAATTCCTGACAAACCAAGACAAACAATAAGAAACAGTGCAGCTAAAGGAGTAATACTTATAAAATTCAGGTTAGGCAAATACTTCTCTAAAAGAAACAAAAAGCCAAGCGTTGAAATAAAAACAATAAGCGTTAGAATTCTCCATTTCAAGATAAAATCACTTGAGTTATTCCCGAAAATGCGGAAGTATAAAGCTGAGAGCGTTGCTGTAAGAACAATGGAAATAATCAGACTTCCAAGCTTAACATTTGTGATTGATGAAAGGTGTGCAACAACAACTGCAACCGCAACCGGAACAAGCACCACCGATATTCTCCAGGGAGTTAAGTTCAACAGAAAAATGCTACCTGAAGCATACGTGATTAAGGTAAGTAAAACAAGTACCAATAAGCCAATTAACAATGGGAAAAACAAAGCAGTTTTTCTGACCGGCCACATCGCAAAGACAATTAAAGTCATTTGCAAAAACGCCTCCGCATTCATCCACACCTTGTAATCAAAGTGAATATGGCCTTTGATAATATTGCGGATATATTCTACAGTTTCAGGAGAAGATGCTCCGAAATTTTTGAGAACATAAAGCAGATAAGGAAGGACAATCGCTAGCGAAACAACACCGCCAATGATTGCTGTTTTGTAGTTCTTTTCTTTTACTAAAAACAAAAGATAAACGCTTATGAATACCGCACTGACGAGCAGATAATTTGCGTGAAAACAAGCTGCAATTGCTGCCGAAACAAATGCCAGGACAAATCTTCTTTTCGCAAACAGGGCAACCGACAACAAAATAAAACCCCCGAAAACTGAAGGCTGAAAATAACCCCTCAGAATTCCCTGTTCTGCAAACCCGGAGTCCCACGCCCAGCGTAAATCAATGTTGAAGAAACGGGAAAAGAAGAAGCCCCAGATGAATGTAGAATTAGCAAAAAGGAAAAGTGTTGTAAACAACAGTTTATTCAACTTTAGCGAAAGCTGTTTGCTTACTTCTTCTGCAATTTCAAAAACAGCAATAACATAAACCAGATTAAGCAACCAATACCAAAACAAGAAACTATTGAAACCAAAGAAACTGTATGAATACTGCACCAGCCACGAAAACAAAGGAAAAGGGTCGGCCTGCGTGGCAAGAAAATCGTGTTCAAGAAAGCCGAAACCGCTGTTCTTTATTCCCCAGAAAAAATAGATGCACTGGTTGCCGGTGGGGAAATAAAGGTCGAGCGGATAAACCAATATCAGCAGGACAGAAAGAAGAAGGTAAAAAAGTGCTTTTTGTGTCAACCGGCTCTTCATCCGGTTATCAGGCTACAGTTACTTTTTGAAACTTGCTAACGGTTTGAGGATCGCTGTAAACCATGGTTATCCCCTGTTCCAGATCTATCTTATGTTTCCAACCGAAGGAGTGAAGTTTGCTTACGTCCATCAGCTTGCGGGGTGTGCCATCGGGTTTTGATGCGTTAAATTTCAACTCACCGTTAAAGCCTACAATCTTTTTCACCAACAGGGCAAGGTCTTTAATAGAAAGGTCGCTACCTGTACCAATGTTAACAAGGCCTTCTTCATTGTAGTTCTGCATCAGGTAATAGCAGGCATCGGCCAAATCATCCACATGCAAAAATTCACGTAAAGGTGTACCGCTTCCCCATATTTCAACTTCACTTTTTCCTGCCACTTTTGCTTCATGAAATTTGCGAATCAATGCCGGAAGCACATGCGATTTTTCTAAATCATAATTATCATTCGGCCCATACAGATTGGTTGGCATTACCGAAATGAAATTGCATCCGTATTGCTTGCGATACGAGTCACATAATTTTATTCCTGCAATTTTAGCGATGGCATAAGGCTCGTTGGTTTGTTCCAGCAAGCCTGTGAGCAGGTAATCTTCTTTCAGTGGTTGTGGTGCAAGTTTCGGGTAGATGCAGGAAGAGCCCAGAAACATCAGCTTCTCCGTTTTATTTGCGTAAGCTGCATGAATGACATTGCATTCAATCATCAGGTTCTCGTAAATAAAATCAGCACGATAAACATTGTTGGCCTGAATGCCGCCAACTTTGGCAGCAGCAAGAAAAACATAGTCCGGTTTTTCTGCCGCAAAAAAATCATTTACCGCTTGCTGATTGCGCAAATCTAATTCAGCAGATGTACGAAACACAAAGTTGGAGAAACCTTCTGCTTTCAGTTTTCTGTGAATAGCAGAGCCTACCATTCCGCGGTGGCCAGCTATGTATATTTTTCCTTCTTTTCTCAAGTTTTATTTCTCGCAAAGGCGCAAAGAGCGCAAAGTTTATTTAAGCTGATTTTCCGTTAAGTTTATTCGTAATAGTTCTTCACCTTGTAGCCGCTGTCTGAAAGGCTTTTTTCCTTGCGCATTACTTCCAAATCCGACTCCATCATATCATTAATCAACGAGTGTAAATCGTGTTTGGGTTTCCAGCCGAGTTTTGTATTTGCCTTTGTTGGGTTACCAATTAATAATTCCACTTCCGAAGGACGGAAATATTTTTCATCCACCGCCAACACCTCTGTTCCCGGCTTCACATAATAATCGGGATTAGAAGATGAAACAACTGTAGCTGTTTCTTTTACTCCTTCGCCTTTATATTCAATTTCAATGCCCACATGGCGGAACGCCAATGTTATAAAATCGCGAACCATAGTAGTTACTCCCGTTGCAATAACAAAGTCTTCGGCAACATCCTGCTGCATCATCAGCCACATGGCTTCTACATAATCTTTGGCATGTCCCCAATCACGTTTGGCATCCAGGTTTCCGATATACAATTTTTCCTGCAGGCCCAATGCAATGCGCGATACAGCTCTTGTAATTTTGCGCGATACAAATGTTTCCCCTCTTATAGGACTTTCGTGATTGAACAAGATGCCGTTAGCTGCAAACATACCATAGGCCTCGCGGTAATTTACGGTTATCCAGTAGCCGTATAATTTGGCAACACCGTAAGGCGAGCGCGGGTAAAAAGGTGTTGTTTCGCTTTGCGGAACTTCCTGCACCAGACCATACAATTCCGAAGTAGAAGCCTGATAAATGCGTGTTGTTTTTTCCAGACCCAATAAGCGGACAGCTTCCAGCACGCGCAATGCGCCCAGTCCATCTACATCGGCAGTATATTCCGGTGATTCAAAGCTCACCTTCACATGCGACATAGCTCCCAGATTATAAATTTCATCAGGTTTTACTTCCTGAATGATGCGGATAATATTGCTTGAATCGCTCAGATCTCCATAGTGCAGTTTAAAGCGTGCGCCTTTCTGGTGCGGGTCTTCGTAGATATGGTCAATACGGTCGGTATTGAAGAGCGAACTTCTTCTTTTTATTCCGTGAACTTCGTAGCCTTTATTCAATAAAAATTCGGAGAGATAGGCTCCGTCCTGTCCTGTTACGCCTGTTATCAGTGCTTTCTTCATCTGTTGTTTTTATAAGGTGGCAAATTTAGGGTAATATTGCGAAAAATATAATTTTTACCGTCATCCCGAACTTGTTTCGGGATCTTGCTGTAAGTATCCTTTCTGTTAAGATGCTGAAACAAGTTCAGCATGACGTTATTCAAACTATGACACTCATCTTTGCCACCAACAATAAACACAAATTGCAGGAAGTGCAGAAGCTGCTTCCCGCCAGCATTAACCTGGTAACGCTTGCCGATGCAGGCATAAACGAAGACATTCCCGAAACGGCTGATACGCTGGAGGGCAATGCGTCTATTAAATCGCGCTTTGTGTTTGAGCTGACCGACCTTAACTGCTTTGCAGACGATACAGGCTTAGAAGTGGAAGCCCTGAATGGCGCTCCCGGTGTGTATTCCGCCCGCTATGCCGGTGAAAAATGTTCGTTTGCTGACAATGTAAATAAGCTCCTGCACGAAATGCAGGGCAAGGACAACCGCGCAGCAAAGTTCCGCACTGTTATATCGCTTATGCTGGAGGAGAAGGAATATTTTTTTGAAGGCGTGGTGGATGGTGAGATAACAGGCGAAGTGCATGGCACGGATGGCTTTGGTTACGACCCCATTTTTAAACCTTCAGGCTTTGAAAAGACTTTTGCGGAGATGACTCTGGAAGAGAAAAACCGAATTTCGCATCGGGCAAGGGCGGTGGAGAAATTGGTGGAGTTTCTAAAATCACGCTAATTTACCGCGCCAAAAAATCATCATAAAAAACCTGCTGAAAGGCTTTTAACTGTTCCGTCAGTTTTGCTATTTCTTCGGGTGTTTTTCCTTTATAGTCAAGCGGGTCGTCCAGTTCGCGATGGAGACTTACATAGCAGCTGTCGGTAACCATGCCAGCACCGTAGTAATAACAGTAATATGCAAAGTGCGGAACGGTGGGGTTAAACATATCTTTTCCCCAGGTGTAATGTTCAGCATTTAAACCTAATTGCTTTAAAAGTGTGGGCGTAATATCCAAGTGCGAAAAGGCATATTTTATTTCCTTCTTTTTCCATTCGGGTTTTAGTGCGTTGCCGAAAAAAGCCATAGGGATGCGGTGGTATTCTTTATTCACCAGATCAAAGTTTTTACGGCTTGCATGGCTGTGGTCTGCCACCAGAACAAACAAGGTGTTATCATACCAAGGTTCATTTTTCACCTTGTTAAAAAACATGCGTAGTGCATCATCCGTATAGCTTACCGATTGTTCGTAATCACTGGCTCCCTGCGTATTTTCCGGATGCGGAAAATCATAAGGCGCATGCGAGCTCAACGTATACCAGCAAGCAAAAAAAGGTGATGGTGATTGATTCAATATGGCCGCAATTTCTGGAACCATAGGCTGGTCGTGAATGCCCAGCGAGCCGCGCAGCAAAGCTTTATCAAAATCAATTTCCTGCTTCACCGCATCAAAATCTTTGTCATAAACATAAGCCTTGAAATTGCCGAAGTTCAGGTCTCCTGCATAAACAAAAGTATTGTAGTAGCCTGCCTTTTTAATATCATCGGTAATGCAAGGCAGCGATGGGATTTTTTTAGGCTGATTGATAACCGAGATTTTAAACGAAGAAGGATAAGAACTGAGAATAGCAGGAAAGCCCTGATCAGAAACATATCCCGCAGGAAAAAAATTAGTAAACTTTATACCTTCATTGGCAAGACTATCAAAGAACGGAGTAAAATCATCACCGCCAAAAGCAGCAGAAAGATTTGCACTCCAGCTTTCGAGCACAATCATAACAATGTTTGGCCGTAGTGTGGTGAGTATTATTTCAGTGGTATCGCGGGGAATGGAATACATATCTTTGAGAATAGCCCTTGCTTTATCACCATCCATATGGCGATGCGGATTTGAATTCATGTTATGATTGTATTCAATAATATCTTTTGTAAGGTAGCGGACTGAGTTGACTGCTGCATCATTCAGCGGCTGATGTTTAGAATAAATAGCATCGCTCTCAGAAAGGGGAAAGCGCTGAAAACCACCTCGCACAAAAACAAAAAGCATAGCTGCTAAAGGAAGATAAAGCAGGGTACTCGCCAACTTTTTAGTTATTCCGGGTGTGTTAGTTGCAATAAGAAAAGGTTTAACAACTTTCCGATACGCTTTTATATAGAGAAACGTAAACAATACCATTGGAATAAGAAAAAGCAATACCAATCCCCATGGAGTATATTTAATCACTTCTTCAGGGTTCAGCAGGTGCAGTAAAGCTTGTATATTAACCTTCGTGTGCCATTCCTGATACAGGCTTATTTCGCCAAAGCTCACAAGGTTGTTTGCTACAATAAGGAAATAACTGATTGCATGGCTCAGTTTAACCCAGAACGTAGCTTGTGTAATGCTGTAAATAAATGCAAAAAGAAAAGGAATAATTACAAAATACGAAACGGTTGAAAGGTCGAGGCGAAGGCCGGAAACCAATGAGTAGGCTATTTCGGAATACGATGCACCTTCAACAAAATGAAGCGTTGTAACAAGGAAGATAATGCGGTTGACACAGAGAACACAGAGCCAGAACAACAGCAGGCGCAACACATATTTATAAATGCTGATCATGCAACCTGTTTGTTTTAATTATCAGAAAATTATTTCACCATTAATTTCTTCTGCACTTTCTTTTTCCCTGAATTAAAATCCAAGAGATAAATTCCGGGTGATGACTGCATTGAAATGTTAAAGGTATTAGCACCTTTTTCTTTCTCCATATCAATAACCGAAACTAACTTGCCGTTGATGTCCGTAATGCGGCACTTCTCTTTTCCGCTTAGTAAATAGTTCTCAGGAAGCTTAATGGTAAAAAGATTATCCGATGGATTTGGATAAACAAGAATATCAAATTTACTTGCAGCTCCTGCTGTTTCATCAACCGAAGCAATGGTAGAATTTTTAATGGTCATGCACGAAATGGTGGTTCCTTCATAATCAATAATACACAACTGCACCGAGTCGTCTTCAAAGATTTCAATCTTTCCGAATGCATTGTTAAAATTCATATTTTCCACTCCGTTACCTCCGCCATTCCAAAGCGAATCCTTCACGTGCGGTTGTCCTAATTGCTGACCATAATAGTCAATCCAATAGGCCAATTGAAGATTGGTAACACTCAGTCCGCTTGCATTCATTTCGGGAAGTCCTGAGTTGGTGCCGTCATCCATAACATTGTGGTGTGTGTCACCACTGATGGAAATTACATCTTTAATGTTATTGCTGGCGATAAAGTTCAGCAGCTCTTCCTGCTGATGCGGATAACCTGCCCAATAGTCTGAAAAGCTTGCCGCCAGGCGGAAACCTGACCCGCGCTCTCCATTCAAATCAAACGTAAAAGATTGTGCGGCAAGCCCAAAGTTAATTAGCCTTCGCAACGACTTGTTGAACGGCACACCACCAACAATAAACTTCCAATCAGCAGTTGAATTTTGCAAACCGTTTTTCAGCCAGTTCATTTGATTAACGCTCAAAATTCGGTGGTTGGTGTCAGGGGTGAAACTCCACACATTAGAAGTTGAATCATAACTGTAGGCTTCAGCCGCAGGACTTGAAGTAGCACGTGTATCTATGAAAAAGAATTCGGCATTGCCCAGTTTAAAACTATGGTATAATCCTTCCGATGTATCCACAATAGTATAACCAGGAAAATACTCCATGTATGATTTAAACCAGTTTTCGCGCGCTCCCTGTGGAACGGGATTTAATGTCCAACCGTTCACCACTTCACCGGAAGAAGTGTCTAACGTAATTCCTGTTCTGTAATTTGCACAGTTGCCATTGTAATTATCATCATCATCGGCAACATAATCAATAGGAACTGTGAGCAACATATCTTTCATACGATCTTCATTATAGCGTCTTCTCCAGCTTTCCTGCGCACGCACATAATTCTCAGGATAATCCTGATTCATCTGGTACGAAGGATACGTAAAATCACCGGTGTGCAACATCATGATGGGTTCCAGTTCCTGCATACGGTCAAACACATCCATGTTGGAGGTTTCCTGACACGAGCCTGTTGTGAGCACATAATTTCCTTTGACTCCCTCTTCAGGAAACGTGGTGAAATAACCCGAACGCTCTTCTTCAATATCGTCAATGATAACACGGTAATAATACTTGGTGTAAGACTGCAAACCCGTTACAGTAACAATGCGTGAATTATCCAGTTCAGGACGGGTACTGTCACTAAAAGTTAGTACAGAAGTAAAGCTTGGAGATTCCGAAAGTTCGATGGTATAAGACATTGCCGCATCGGTGCGTAAATACATACGTGCGCTGTTTGCAGTTAATCCACCTGTTACCGGACCATGGGTGATGTGTTGCGCAAATGAAATGCAAAATGCAGAATGCAGAATGCAGAATGTGGTAAAAAGTTTTTTCATTCCTGGGATTTGAAATAATTGAGGAGCACAAAGAAAAGCAAATTCAGCCTCAGAAAAACGCCCTCACCTGCACATTGCCTGTATGCACCGTTTTTGAACCTTCAGATTTTCTGCCTGTGTATTGAATATTCAACTGCATATTTTTATTCAGTTTTGTTTGACCTGAAAGTGCCCATGTAAAGTTTTGTCCTGTTTTTAAACCTTCCAGCATCTCGAACCCGAGCGGACTATTTTGTTCTCCGTTAAAATTATTGATGATGTAATTGAAGTTGGCAAGAATACTGCCTTTTGAAAGAATATTGAGCTTTGCCTCTGTTCCCAGATTACGAATAAATGTTTTCTGTCCGCCATAATCAACATTGTTTTTTTTCTCCACGTATTTGAATTGCACACTTACACGAAATGCCGCACTCGGCTGAAACGACAGTTTCGGTTCTGTTTCATTGTAATTGATGATGAAATTGTTGGCGTTAAAATATTCCGATGTGCTTGTTTTTGTTCCGTTGTTATAAATTACGTTCAGCGTAAATTTGCGGGTAATGTTCCACCTGCTGCGAATACCGTGACTTTTATTGGTACGCGATTCAAAACCGTTTGTCAATAATGTTTTGCTACGGTTATCCTGCCAGCTGTAGTCAACTCCGAATTTCGAGCTGCTGCGGTTAAAAAAGAACGTATTCCGGAACGATGAATTGAGCGTGAGCAAACTTGTATCCGACACCGCGCTGACGAAGGGATTAAATATATTCTCAATGGCATCGCGCTGCGTTTTACGATCAATTCGATACACAAACTGATTTGCAAAGCGTGAAAGAAATTTACGCACTCCGGTTTTACTTCCCCACACTACTGAAGGATTGATGTTAAACACTTCATTAAAAGCGTTGGAATGTGTTTTCACATAATCGTTAGTTGGAACAAACACACGCAGGTATGTAGTGTCGGTTGTGTTGGGAAAAGGATTTATTTCAAACTCATTTAGTTCTTTAATGTTGTTGTCGTTGTAATCAATCCAGATGTAAGGACCTTGACCGTTGGTAACACTGATGTAAGAGAATGATTTCTTTGCTTCCAAGCCCGAACCAATTTCATAAAACGTGGTGGAACTTATCGCGCTTTTAAATAATCCAAAAGTATATTCTAAGCGACTGATAAGACTGTTGTCTGCACGCTGAGTAGTCCGCAGCGAATCAAGAATGGTGAGCTTACGGTAAGTAACACTGCTTTTAAACAAACTATTTTGTGTTTTGCCCAGTTCTGTTGTGAAGGCAACATTCTCACCCAGCGTTGCACGCTCAAGGTCATTGTTCAGAGGAAGTTTCTCCATCCTGCGCCTGTAACTGATGTTGAATTTATTTTTTGATGTGTCGGAATTCTGAACAAAAAAAGTGCGGTCGTTGAAATAGAAACTTGCAGTCAGCAGTGAATCACCTGAGTTTACATAACTGCGGTTATCCTCCAGTTCATCGCGGATACCGAGCATAAACCAGCGAATAGTTTTTGAAAATGTGCCAATGTATTTCTTGTAAGTAAAATCCTTTTCAGTTCCTTTAGAATTAATGAGACTTCCCCGAAAATCCAGTTTGAAACCGCGGTAAGCAAGTTTGGCAGTAAGTGTGTTCTGTAAAGCACTAAAGGTATTTCCATTGATGAATGAATTTACGCCATAAACCATCTCCCCTATTCCGTATTTACGAAAACCAAGTTTGGCGCCCGTGATGTGTTGCTCTTGCACCGTCTTGTCATCACGCAAATTCCAGTCGCGGTCAAACTCCACATTCCTGAAACGCTCTATGAAACGGAAGTTCTTGTTGGTGTACTCATAACTCAGTCCTGTTAGTATTTTCCAGCGTTTGTCTGTAAGCGAATCTTTTTTGCCCAATGGAATAATATGGTCATAAACAAGACGACCTGCATAACCCACATCATCGTTACTGTTCTTTGATGAGAAACGGTTTAAATCAGTATTGGTCATTGCGCCTTCCAATGTCAACTTTGTATTTTCAGAAAAGATATAATCACCGCCAAACGTAAACATCTGATTCAGTTTCGGAGCAATCAGAATTTCAACTGGTTCGTAATTCCCCTGCAATGCGTCTGTTACAGTGTCGGGCTGAAACCATTGAAAAACCTTGCCGTTGGCACTGCTCGCTACTTGCCTGTAATTTCCATTCCCCTGTCCTACATCAGAAAAACGCAATTGATATTTTGCTTTTTGAGGAATGGTTGAATACACAAAAATACTGTCGTAAGTGTTCGTATTTCCTTTGATGGCAATGGTTGAATCTTTCAGTTCATAAAAAACCTGTTCATTGTTAAATGTTGAAGTATCAGCAGAAGGAACAATAGCCAACTGAAGACTATCACCCACATCAGAAAGAATTTGTTTACGTGTATCATCCAAATCCTGTAACAGCGGCTGGTTCTTGCTATCCTGTTCAGAATAAAAGTTGAAACGCAGTTTCAGTTTATCATATTCAAACTCATCACCAAAATGAAAAAGCGAACGCGCATAATTTTTATCTGAATACTGGAACTCAACAATAATGCGCCTGTCCTTGGTAATAATTTGTTTGGGAGTAAACGTAACCTCAGCCGTGTTGTAATCAATTACGTAATCGTTCTCCTGCCCGCGTGTCATCAGTTGTCCGTCAATGTAGACCTTCTCTGTCCCTGCAAGAACAATGATAAAAATCTCATTTTCATTTCCGCGCATACGATACGGCCCTTGATTGCTTTCAATTCCCTGAATAATGTTTCGCGCAAACTTTCCTCGCGAAATAGCACCGCTTCCCGTAACACGCATCTTCGGTATTTTCTTATTAGGGTCGCTTGAATTAATCAAACCAAAACCATGCGTAACACTCAATCCTTGCGCACGTTTGTAGAAGTTCATAAAGTATCCTTCCGGCTTTCGGAGTTGAAAATCTCCGGCCGTCAATCGTGTACTGTCACTAAAAATCTGAATGTACACCTGATCGAAATCCTGCAATTGCTGGGTATTTCCTTCCGGCTGAATGGGAATATTATTATCCGTAATCGCGGCAAGAATTCCTATATTCTCGCTGATGTTTCCAGACAACTGCAAATTTAAACTGGAACTGATAGCAACATCCTGATTATTGCCAACGGTTAATCCGCGCGAAATACTTCCGTTTTTGTTCAGCGTACTCATGCTGAAAATATCGTCAGCAGCATTCTTATCAATGGTTACGGCAAAAGGATTGGGAACACCTTTTGTCTGTGGCTTCAATAAACTGTCAATGCTTTTATTATAATATTCTTTGCTGAAATTATAAGGAAACACTTCGTATTCCACTTTAACGGTTGGCGTTTCAGGAATATTTGCCTGCCATTTTTTTCTGCGAAGAATTAAGGTTGCACTTCCCCAGTCTAACTTATAAAGTGTGGTATCTAACTTAAAACCATTGGTAAAAGCAACTTTAAATGACGAAGGAATAATACTAAGGGTGTCGAGTTGTATGCTGTCTTTTGCAGCACTTACCTCAAGCGAGCGCTTGTTGCCTGTTTGCGCAATTAATGCAACAGGCAAAAGCAAAAGAAACAGAATCGGGAGCGATTTCAGCACCGGGTAAAATTACTATAAACGTTGTTTTGTAGAAATCCCCCATACTCAATCCGGACTTATTGAATGCACATCATTATTTCTCTGCTCAATATCATCTTTTACAATCTTTATTTTCTGAGCAATAACAGCCAGTTCGCGGTGATTATTTTCTATCAGCCAGTTTAAGGCAACTTGATTCCCATCGCCTGCAAGGGCAACTTTGGCAAGGGGTTTAAGATTGTATTGCTCTAACCATTTCACAGCTTTCTCCTCGCCTTCTATGCCTCGTATTACTGCCATTAGATGCGGGAACTTATTTTTCATCAGCCAGTCCCGCGCTTCCTGCTGGTTATTCAAAGCATGTACAAATAATCCCAGTTCTTTATAACCATTTGCGAGGAGCCATTCCTTAATCGGTTTGTTGCCGCTGATAGCTTCGCCCCAGGCGATAAGAATTTTAGGAGGATAAGAAATCATAATGAATCAATTAGCTGATTAGCTAATTAGCTAATCATTTCATTTTTCATATTTAATGTAATGTCTCCATTTATCAATAACAGCTTGCATATCCGAGGCAATTTCCGAATCGAAAAATAATTCTTTCTTAGTTACCGGATGAACAAAACCTAATGACTTTGCATGAAGCGCATGACGCGGCATTAACTCAAAACAGTTGTCAATAAACTGACGGTATCTCTGGAACGTCGTTCCTTTCAAAATACTGTCGCCACCATAGGTAACATCATTAAACAAAGGATGTCCTATGTGTTTCAGATGCGCACGTATCTGATGTGTACGACCGGTTTCCAGTTTACATTCAATCAGCGTTACATAACCAAAACGTTCCAGCACTTTGTAATGTGTAACAGCGTGCTTCCCATAATCTCCTTCAGGAAAAACAGCCATTATCTTACGGTCCTTCAGGCTGCGGCCGATATGTCCTTCAATAGTTCCGCTGTCTTCTTCAAAATCACCCCATACCAAGGCATTGTAAACGCGTTTGGTAGTGCGGTCAAAGAATTGTCCTGCAAGATGAGTCATTGCAAATTCATTTTTCGCCACAATCATAATTCCTGAAGTGTCTTTATCTAAACGATGCACCAATCCCGGGCGCGGAGTTTCCTGATTTTGATTGGGTAAATCTTTGAAGTGATAGACCAAGGCATTTACCAATGTTCCCGAATAATTTCCGTAACCGGGATGCACCACCAAACCGGCAGGTTTGTTCAGCACCACTACATCGTCATCTTCATAAACAATATTCAGCGGAATATTTTCAGGAATAAGGGTGCGGTCGCGTGGGGGGTGTGCCATCACAATGCTGATAACATCACCTGGCTTCACTTTGTAATTAGATTTTACGGCAACATCATTTACCAGAATATTCCCTGCCTCAGCCGAGTTCTGAATCTTGTTACGCGAAGTGCTTTCAAGACGGTTCATCAGGAACTTATCAATGCGCAAAGGTTCCTGACCCTTATCGGCTTTCAGGCGGTGATGCTCAAAAAGCTCATCCTGTTCGTCTTCATTCAGTTCAATATCGTCAGTTTGATTAATCATATATTATTTAGGAATTATGTCAGGCTGAGCTTGTCGAAGCCTTAGTTAAATAAAACCCTTCGACAAGCTCAGGGTGACAAAACAGAACCGGATTACCTACTAATAACCAATTTGTAGGTTTTCTGTTCCTGTGTTTCTTTGTTTTGAATTGTAATGAAATAAAAACCGGGTGCCATTTCAGAAATATTAACCGAACGCGGCAAATACGAAACCTGTTTTACAACACTGCCAGTACTATTAAAAATGTTCAGCAGGTAATCATTGTTATTTCCTGTCTCATTCATAGCGACAATAAACACCTCATCCGATGCAGGATTTGGGAATACATTAAAATCTGTCATCAGTTCATTTTCTTCAATAGAGAAAACATCACCCGGAAGTGTGTCGCTGCTAAAAACAGGACGTATCATCCATGCGCCCGGCAACTGCGATTGCAGCCAGCCACCACCTAAAATATTGTAGAACATATTTTCATTGGCAGTCAGGTTGCGGTCAAAACCAACATTCATACGGTAATTAGAAAGCTGCATCCAACCCACAAAGAAGTTGCCCGCGGGAAGTAATAACACAGTATCATTAATAGCATAGGTGCGGAAATAATTTAATCCCGGTGAATAAGCGGGTGAAAGCGAATCATTCTGATAAACCAATGTTTCCGGTGTTTCACCACCTGTCCAAACCATAAGACTGAAAAGTTTTTGTGAAACATCTTCCAACTGAGGATTGAAATAAAAACGCACTCCGCGCAAGGTGTCCTGCTTAATCATATTAAAACGGTAAGCAGCCATTGAAGCTCCTGTAGGTGATTGTATCTCCAGGCCATAACCGTTTTCTGCTGTACCGTCATCATAGGCATAGTAGTTGTGGAAAACCTGGTCGTAGTGCAGCGTATCGTTGTCTTTTATGTTATCAGGGTTTGTAGCAAGACTGGCAATAATTTCAAAATCTGCACTGTCTTCTCCATTGTCTGGAAAGGTGAATGCAAAATCTGGCTCCATAGAAAGTGGGTCAGTAGGGTCGCAAAATGTGTCAATGTTTTGACAGAAAACATTTGCACTGTAATTTTTACTACCTCCGTTTTTGTCAAAAATTTCAGTGTCTGTTTCGTCAAAAACTTTCCAACGGTAGCCTGTATTTTTTACAGCATTCAAATTATTATGAAAGCTCAGCAATAAGGTATCATTCATAAACGAATCAGGGTCAACTAAAAAATGACTCCAGGGCATAGCCTGAAATTCATTTAATAATGAATAAGCAGGATACACATACGCAACATCTTCATAAACCGTATCGGCAAAATTGCGTGCATTACTAAAACGCACATAATCAATATGCCAGTGGTCAACATTACCTGATAGTGTTGCATAGTTGCGAAAACGGAACTGAAAGCTGTTTTCAAACCATGCTGTATCTGTTACCGCAATCATCACCTGTTTAAACATGCTGTCAGCTGGCAATTCATCACCTTCAGCATTCCAGATATTTGTCCAATCAACAGTTGATGTTCGGAATTGCAGAATGAGCGAATCATTTTGTTCCGGTGCGTTTCCTCTACCCTGAGACTGGTAAAAAAAACTAAAGTACACCGAATCCGCAGGCTCATAAACTTCAAGATTAACAGGCTTTGAAGTAAGATGGTCTGCAACTCCGTAGGGCAGTCCGGTTGCAAAATTATAAGGCATTCCGGTTTCATCAACTCCATCTAATGTTGCCACTCCAACCGAAGGTGGGTAATAAGGATAAGTAGAATTTATGAAAGCATAATTATCAATCCACAATGCGTTTGCATCAGGCTGATAAACTTTTACGGTGTCATTGCTGTTCTCAAGGGTAAGAAAAGTAACTGCTGTAGTAGAATTATCTAAAATAGTTCCAAGGCTGTCATAAAAAGTATAAAACTCTTCGGTTGGCCAGTAACTCACTGTTTCATTGGGAACAAAAGGATTCGCGCCATTATGAAAAACCACTTCGTAAGCAGACAGCGCTATTGCGCTATCTAGCCTGGCGTTTACAATGTTTACAAAAAGCGTGTCATTCAGCACCGAATCAAGTCGGTAGTAATAATGATAGGTTGTGTCTTCGGATACGTTTGCTGTAGCCAATGTATCGCCATTCAATGTCCAGCGAATAGCCATTGAATCAGTTGGCGCAATATATTCCCAATTGTAATAACGTTTTAGTTTATTAGTTGAGAAATCATCAATAAAAGGAAGGTTTAATGTGTCAAGGATATAATACTCTTGATTATTCATGATGCTTTTTTCAGAAGCAGTATGCTTGCTGAATAAAACAGGGTTTACCTCTAGGTCAAGCAATACTTCTTGCGAAAACAACGCAATGGGCAGTGCAAAAACCAAAAGAAACAGGAATAGATTTTTTTTATTCATCGTAGTTATCATCACTGCCTTCTTTCATTTCCTCACCGTCATCAATCGGATTATTGTGAAGAGAAGGGTCGTATTCAATTTTATCTTCGTTTTCGGTAAACCACAAATCAACAGGGTCGCCAATTTTAATCGCAGAATTAGAACTGTAAGCAGGACGTTGTTTGTAAACACGTGCTTTCAGTGTGTCTTTTACATCGGTATCATAAATAAAAGCCCCTTGAATTAATGCACCTGATTTGATAGCTTCTTCGGCTTGTTCAGGTGTAAGGTTAATGAAATACGGCATCGGTATTTCAGAATCATTCAATCCGTCACCAAGAACGAGTTCAATAGAAGAGCCTTTAACAATAAGACTGTCAGGATGAATCTTTCTGCCTTTCCACAACTGTTTCAGCACCACATTTTTGGCAATATCGGGTTGATAAGAAGTTTTACCCACTTTCAATCCATAGGTTTCCAATCGTTGTGTTGCCTGACGCAGGGTAAGGTCAACCAGATTAGGCATTTTTACACGTTGCGGTTGCATGGCAACTACAGTTACATATACGGTTCTTCCTGCTTTAACATGAAAACCGGGTACAGGCGTTTGGTCAACAATGGAGCCTTTCGGTCTTTTATTATCATAAACCGAATCAATCACAGCAAACTTAAGATTAAGCGGAGTGAGCGTTGCTTCAAGATTCTCTTTTTTCAATCCCGAAAGATCGGGAACGGCAATGGTTTCTCCATGGTCTGTGTAAGCACTCAATGCAAAGACAATAACCAGGATTAGCGCAATAAAGACACCAAGCGCAATGCCAAGATGCTTCAAAAAGCTTTTACTGAATATGAAAGAGAAAAAAT
Organism: Bacteroidota bacterium; assembly: GCA_947479755.1. GTDB lineage: Bacteria > Bacteroidota > Bacteroidia > SXHM01 > SXHM01 > SXHM01. The sequence goes on along the minus strand of CANKAM010000008.1, from coordinate 28,501 downwards.
TCATAAGGTGGCAAAGATAATTATTTCATTTGTTGTTGTTCTATCCTATACTAACGCACAAAGGAGTAAAAAATTATCTTTGCGCCTCATTGAAGAAAAAATGCTGGATAAATTAAGAGATATATACAAACGTTGGGAAGATATTGGCATTCAGCTGGGCGACCCGAATGTGGTAGGCGATATGACCCGCTATGTGAAGCTGAATAAGGATTACCGGGACCTTGAACCCATTGCCAATGCCTACAAGGAATTCGATTTACTGCTGAAGAATATTGCCAATGCCAAAGAAATTCTGAACAACGAAAAAGATCAGGAATTTCTTGACCTCGCCAAGTTGGAGCTGACCGAAATGGAAGAGCGCAAATTGGTGATAGAAGAAGAAGTGCGCCTGATGATGATACCCAAAGACCCCGAGGATGAAAAGAATGCAACGATTGAAATTCGTGCCGGAACGGGTGGTGATGAAGCCAGTCTTTTTGCCGGAGAACTATATAGAATGTATACCCGCTACTGCGAAGAGCGAGGCTGGAAAGTGGAATTGATTGACTGCTCGGACGGAACAGCCGGTGGCTACAAAGAGGTTATTATGTTTGTAACAGGCGATGGCGTTTACGGACAAATGAAATACGAGTCAGGAGTTCACCGTGTGCAGCGTGTGCCTGCCACTGAAGCTCAGGGAAGAGTTCATACCTCTGCTGCTACAGTAGCAGTTCTGCCCGAAGCAACAGAAGTTGATGTGCAGATAAATCCTGCCGATGTTGATATGCAAACCGCACGTTCGGGTGGTGCTGGCGGACAAAACGTAAATAAGGTAGAGACAAAAGTGATGCTTACCCACAAGCCAAGCGGTATTGTGGTGGTGTGTCAGGTGGAACGCAGTCAGTTGAAAAACCGTGAACGTGCTATGGCCATGCTCCGCACAAAGCTTTATGAAATGGAATTGCAGAAACATAATGATGCTATTGCTAAAAAGCGTAAGACCATGGTTTCAACAGGTGACCGTTCTGCAAAAATTCGCACCTATAACTATCCACAAAGCCGTATTACAGACCACAGAATTGGAATGACTATTCATAGCCTTCCGGCATTTATGAATGGCGATATTCAGGATATGATGAATGCGCTGCAAAATGCAGAGAATGCAGAGAGGTTAAAAGAAGGAATGACAATATAAATCAAAGAGAAATGGAAACACTTACAAAACCAAAACAATCAATTGTGCTTAATGCAAAAGCAGAAAAACAACGCAAACAATTTCTTAATTACTTTCTCTTCAATCTTTTTCTTTTAATAAAACTTCCTGCAGCTTTTTTTTGCGGCCTGAATATTAAAAAACTAGACGTTGATAATTGTGAAGTAACACTTCCATATGGATGGCGCAGCCAGAACCCTTTTCAGAGTATTTATTTTGCCGCACAGGCAATGGCAGCTGAAATGTCAACAGGTGCACTGGCATTGCTGGCAATTGAAAACTGCAATGCCAACATGGGGATGCTTGTTGTTAAAGTTGAAGGTGGGTTCTCGAAAAAAGCAGATAAATTAACTACCTTCACCTGCACTGAAGGTGCTAAAGTTTTTGCAGCGATTGATCAGGCGATTGCAACGGGAGAAAAAGTTCCGGTAACAATTGAAAGTGTAGGCATTATGCCTGACGGAACAGAAGTTTCGCGTTTTTTAATTACATGGTCGTTTAAAATAAAGAAAGCATAACCGCTGTTTTGGAAGAACAAAAACATACACGCAAAGGATGGCTTTATGAGCCATTGTTTCCTGATGTAAATACATGGCCTATTTATAAGCTTACGCAGGAGCGTGACGAATTTCTTAAAGAGGTAAAAGAAGCCGCCTTCAAAGCTGCAAAAGAACAGACAAAAACAAACCAGGGATTAAACGAAGAATTAGCTAAGACCTATTATCTGGAGCGAATCCGTTTAAAAACAAATGCATGGGCGGCAGATAAAAAAGACGAAGGCCCGTTTTGGGAAGGTGTAAAAAAGAAGTTGTTGAAATTAAGTCCGGAGAATGAAAAAACACCTGACCTTAATGAAGATAACATTCTGGAAAGCATCATTGACCGGTATACCGAAGAGATCGCAGGATTTTTCAGTCCTTCCGCTTATAACTTTGCGAAAGAAGCCACTACATTCGGTTTCGCTCGTTTGCTGAATGCCTCAGAAGGTAAAGGAATTTCACGTTTCTGGAAAACGCGCCACAACCTTCACGAAAAGATAAGGCTGCAGGGAGACTTAGACCACATCCGCACACTTGCAAAAAAAGGAACATTGGTAATGGTTCCTACACATTTCAGCAATCTTGATTCTATTATGATTGGCTGGGCCATTGCATCGCTTGGCTTGCGCCCCTTTCTTTACGGAGCCGGTTTAAATCTTTTCGGGATTGGTATTCTCGCCTTCTTCATGAACAAACTTGGTGCTTACAAAGTTGACCGCAGAAAGAAAAATATGATTTACCTCGAAACACTTAAAGCCTATTCAACAATAGGAATGGTGCGCGGTTGTAATAGTTTGTTTTTTCCGGGAGGAACACGTTCACGCTCCGGTTCTATTGAAACAAAACTCAAATTAGGTTTATTAGGCACAGCTATGGAAGCACAGCGCCTTAACTTTTTAAAGGACAAAGAAAAAGCAACAAAGATTTTTGTAATTCCGGTGGTGTTTAACTACAACTTTGTGCTGGAAGCACCCAGTCTTATTGACGAGCACCTGAAACGAACAGGACAACAACATTATTTTCGCGAGAATGATGATTATTCAACATCGTACAAACTGGCAAAGTTCATGCTGAAGTTCTTTACTAAATCTTCTGAGATTTCTATTTCCTTTGGTAAGTGTATTGACCTGTTCGGAAACCCGGTTGATAATGAAGGAAACAGCATCGGCAAAAACAACGAGAAGATTGACATCAGCCGCTACTTTATGACCAACGGTGCTTTTACCCGCGATTCGCAGCGTGATGCTGAATACACCAAGATGCTGGGCGATGAGATTGTAAAACGTTTTCATTCCGAAAGTCGTGTTTTTGCAAGTCATGTGGTTGCTTTTGTAGCATTTGAATTAATTCGTAAACGCCACAAAAAATTAGATATTTATGCAGTGCTTCGTTTGCCCGAAGAGGATCAGAAACTAACGTATCTTGAATTTACCAACGGTGTTTCGCGTCTGCTTGACCGCCTGCGCGAGATGGCAGCCAATGGCGAAGTTCATTTGTATCACGAACTGGAAATTCCCGAGATTGATAAAGTAATTGAGACAGGAATAAAAAACCTGGGAATGTACGATGCCAAGCGTCCTTTGTACAAAACAAAAGACGACTTTATCATGTCGGAAGATTTTAATCTTTTATTTTTTTACCACAACCGCATAGAAGGATATGGACTCGCAAAATACATCTGATAAACTGCCCGTTGGGGTGATTGGTGCGGGTGTGTTTGGCACAGCCGTAGCAAATTTGCTTGCCGAAAACCGCGATGTTATTCTTTACAGTCGCAGACCCGAAGTGGCGGAGAATATTTTGGTGAAGCGCATTCACCGCGGACAAAAAATGAGCGAGCGCATAAAGCCAACGAGCAACATTGAAGAGCTAACTTCTTCGTGTACCTTAATCTTTCCGGTGGTTTCTTCGTCCGGTTTCAGTGAAATGATACGCACGTTTTCTCCTTACCTGCGCCCCGACCATATTTTGATTCATGGAACAAAAGGTCTTGATGTGCGCCTGAAACAAGGAGAAACGTTGACAGAAAAAACATTCCTAAACCGCAAGATGGTGCGCACCATGAGCGAAATTATTTTGCAGGAAACAGAGGTAATGCGTGTAGGTTGTTTGGCCGGACCAAACCTTGCAAGCGAAATAGCGCTTGGACAACCCGCTGCATCGGTTATTGCAAGTCGCTTTGATGAAGTAATACGCGAAGGGCAACGCGCGCTGCGCAGTTCACGCTTTCAGGTGTTCGGCAATCATGATATAACAGGTGTGGAGCTGGCTGGCGTTTTAAAAAACGTAATTGCCATTGCATCGGGTGCGCTGAGCGGATTAGGATATGGTGAGAATGCACGCGCTTTGTTAATCAGCCGTGGAATGGTAGAGATGGTTCACATCGGAAAACTGATGGGCGGTGACCCTAAAGCCTTTTTCGGGTTGGCAGGAGTTGGTGATTTGATTGCCACCTGTTCAAGCGAAAAGAGCCGCAACTTTACCGTTGGTTTCCGTTTGGCAAAAGGCGAAAAGATTGAAGATATATTGAGCAGCATGGATGAAGTTGCCGAAGGTGTGAACACTGTTAAGGTTACCAATGCTTTTATCCACAGCGCCAAAACGCGTGCGCCTATGACAGAGACTATTTACAAATGTTTGTTTGGCGGAATGACGGTGAAAGAGGGAGTTGATTACCTCATGAACCTCCCTCTTGGCACCGACCTGGATTATTTTTCGTGATTAATTATCGCAACACAAAATTGATTGGCATACGGTAACGTACCGACACCGTTTGTCCTTTATAAATTCCCGGCTTCCATTCAGGCATAAGTCCGATTACCCGTTGCGCCTCTTTTGCAAGATTGGGGCCGTGGGTTACACCTCGTTCTATAACAACATCTTTTATTTTTCCGGCTTTATCAACGGTAAAACTTACATACACTGTTCCTGAAATTCCATTCTCTTTTTCCTGTGACGGGTATTTTGTTTTCTGAGAAATGAACTCATACATCTTTGCTTCTCCTCCCGGAAAAGAAGGATTGACATCAACAAAGTCGAGCACTTTTTCAACGGTGTCAACGGCTACTACACCTTTTCCTTTTGTTGGAGTTTCAGGAATTACTATTGCACTGTCGTTATCCACTCCATCCACTTTTCCGGGCTTTATTTCTTCCTGAGAAAAAGGCTTTTCTTCTATCTTTTCTTTGTCATCACTAACTACGGGTGCGGTAAACTCCGTTCCTTTTGGAGGAGGTGGAGTTTTCATGGGTTCCATTTTTACCAGAGGGGTTTCCAGTGGTTTTAGCTCAACAGGTGTAATGATTTCAATAGGTGTGTTGGTTACGGGCACAATTACCTCCACAATTTTCGCAGACAAATAACTCGACAGCTTTAAACCTGCCACACCCAACGCAATAACCGACACGGTAACAAAAAGCGAAAAGAACATGGTGCGCGGATACTCCCTGCGAATGAAATAGGCTCCATAGGCTTGGTTACGGTGTTCAAAAACAATGTTGTTGCGCACGTTTGAAACAACATTACCCCACTCGCTGATTAAATTGATTTTCATGGTTTGTTTGTTTTAAAAGATGAATAAATGGTGAGACCTTAGTATGATAACGGAGAACGTTCAAGTTTATTGTGTGCTCCGATTATAAGATGCAAAGGCGGGAGTATTTCCATAAGGGGGGATACATTTTTTTTACCGCGAAGGCGCGGAGCAATTTGATGGCTTTTTACAGAGCGCTGGTGCTCGGACATGTTAGGGGCCTTAGTACCTTTGTCGTAAGATTACAACTTGACCTGTATTACTATCCTTTTCATGTTTGCAGCATTGTTCTTTGAATATGGAAATAGTCGCTCCAAACATAGAAATTGTCAAACTAGTTAGAGATACAAGCAAACTAGTTAGCAAAACACTTTTTCTAGTTAGAGTGACGGACAAACTAGTTAGAGAGACACTTTTTCTGGTTAGAGAAACAGTCAAACTAGTTAGATAATTGGTTTTTCTAATTAGAGTGATGGTCAAACTAGTTAGAGAGATAATTTTTATAGTTAGAGAAACGGCCAATCTAGTTAGATAATTGGTTTTTATAGTTAGAGTGATGGTCAAACTAGTTAGAGAAACAATTTTTCTAGTTAGATTGACATTTTATATATAAAACCAATAAATAAACCTTAAAAATAACAACAAACATCAGAATATATTGCAACCCTGACTTTCATAAACTACACTATTCGAACTTAAAAACATTTGCAGATGGAGTGGTAACATTTATAATCCGCCCTTTACTGACAGCCACTATTCCAAATTGTTTTTCAGGCGATGACAGATCATAAAAAAGAAAAATTTGATTGCGACTAATAGTTTTGAGTTAGAAAGCTAAATATCTTGCTGAGCAGCGGAGTATTTTTGTTTTTGGAAGTGTATAATAATGCAAAAACTTAGTGTAACGGCAGCACTGCAAAGTCTGACATTTGTAAAAAACACAAATGAAAAAACATATTCTACTTCTACTTGCTATACTATTTACCTGCAATAGTTTTGCACAAGAAAGCCTGCTCGATAGCACCTATACATGGAACTGGAATAGTTCATTAAATGAATGGGAATACAATCGCAAAGAAATATATCAATACAACACTGATGGGAAACTAATTACTTCTACCGAAATATGGTGGGAAAGCAACGATTGGCTCAACCGTTTCAAACAAACATTTTCTTATGACCTAAACCAGCATCTTACAATGGATTTACGGGAGGTTTGGCAAGACAGTATTTGGGTAAATTCCTTCCGTCAACTTTTTAATCACAGCCTCAACGGCAATCTTTTACATAAAACACAACAAACCTGGAACAATGGAAGTTGGAGCACAGACAGCGAGTACACCTTGGATTACGACCTGAACAATAATATAATATTTACCGAATGGGTATCAGGTTCCGATTCAATGTTCACCGGTAGTCAATCTTTCCTAACCTATGATTTGAATAATAACAGAACAAGCCTGCTATATAAAACATCCAACGGAACAGAATGGGTAAATAGTACTTTAGATTTAATGGATTACGATAGTAACAACAACAAAATAAGCGAAACCGGTCAGCAATGGATAAATAATACGTGGGTAAACAACCATATGTACACCTATACTTATGATATAAACAACCTTACAACCGGATATACCAACTATATGTGGAACGATACTATTTGGCTTAATGGCGACAGATACATCTACAGCTACGATAACAACAATAATAAAATACTGGAATTATATCAATTCTGGGCAGATTCTGTTTGGAGAGACAATCATCGGTTTATTAACACTTACGACTCAAACAATAATCAACTAACCGGTTTATCAGAATCATTCTATGATACAATTTGGGTGTCTGACGGAAGAGCTACTTACACCTATGATTCCAACAATAACAATACAAGTGTATTGGGCGAATACATGACCGACAATGCGTGGCATATTGCACACAAGTACACATACGAGTTTGACGATAACAGCAACATTCTTAATCTGCTGTTTCAAAACGGTGAAAACCTTGAAAACAATTATACCACTGATTATTATTATGATTATATGCTAAGTATTACAGAAGTTGACAACAAAACAAATCTCACCCTCTACCCCAACCCCGCCACCAACACTTTAACAATTAATACCGACCTAAACCTAAAGAACGCACAACTACAAATTCATAACGCCCAAGGGCAATTGGTCTTTCATTCAACATTCGATGTTCAACATTCGACATTCGATATTTCTTCCCTCTCTTCCGGCATCTACTTCCTCAGCCTTACCAACGGCACAGAAGTAGTAAGTAAAAAATTTGTGAAAGAGTAGAAAGAAGAGTCCATAGACCACAGTCGATAGTCCACGGTCAATAGACCATCGACTGTGGACTATCGACTATGGACTCTCCTCCTGAACTCCCCACAAACCACCCCCGCAGCCACAGCCGCATTCAATGATTCGGCAGCACCGGATGAAAAGGAAGGGATAAGAAGTTTAGTATTAATCAGCGCAAGCAGTTCAGGTGAGACACCGTGACTTTCGCTGCCGATAACAATCAATCCGTTTGGCGATAAAGTTGTTTTATAAATATCCGTTCCGTCCAGCGTGGTAGCATACACAGGCGTTTGGGCACTGTTAAATTCTTGCACTACCTTTTTTAAATCTGCATACACAACGTTGGTTCTGAACAATGCACCCATTGCAGCCTGCACCGTTTTGTGGCTCCAGGCATCGGTAGTGTTGGGTGAGCAGATTATGGTATCCATAGCAAACCATGCAGCCGTACGGATAATAGTGCCAAGGTTTCCGGGGTCGTTGATGGTATCTAACGCAAGTGACAGTTTATTCTTAACCTGCTGAAAACTGAATGATGATTGAGGAATGGAAGCCAGCGCCAGAACATTATTAGGTGTTTCAAGATTGCTTATCTTCTGCAACTGCTGTTCGGTAATGATGGATGGAACAACGGAAGACATCGCTGCTATTTCATCTGCAACTTCGCCCAAAACATACACTGCATCTACCTTGTAAGGCGATAACAACAGTTCCTTCACCACCTTCACGCCTTCAACAACGAACTGTTGATGTTCGGTGCGGAATTTCTTCTGCTTCAACGAAAGGATGTGTTTAATTTGTGAATTGGTAAGCACAGCGCAAAGCTATACTTTTGGGCTGATTGTTGTAAGGCAATTGAAAATGGACAATTTACAATGGCCAATAATTATTTAAAACTCAGAAATTGAAGAGGGCAATAACACCTTTACGTTTTACTTACGGCTTATTGCGCCCTGCGCCCTGCTTCTTACTTCTTGCTTCCTATTTGCTGCTTTCTTCCTGCGGAGCCACCCGCAAACTTGGCGACAAAGAATTTCTGCTTGTAAAAAATAAAATTGAGGTTGACAGCGGAAAGGTCAATAAAGAAGATTTGACCAAATACATTCGCCAGAAACCCAACCGCAGAATTGTAGGCTTTGTGCGTTTCCACCTTTGGGTTTATAATCTGGTTGACCTTGACAAAGTAGAAGCGCGAAAAAAAGAACTGAAAGAAAAACGCGACAGAAAAAACGAAAAGCGAATTGCCAGAAACAAAGAACCGAAAGATGCCCGCAGAAGCTTTGGTGAGTGGCTGCTGGGCATTGGCGAAGCACCGGTAGTGTTGGATTCCATTCTTACGCAAAGCACACACAAGCAATTTGAAATATACCTGAAGAATAAAGGCTATTTCAATGCCGAAATAAGCGATAGCGTTGCTTATAAACGTAAGAAAGCAAAGGTTACATATTACATTAAACCACATTTACCCTACACGGTAAAAAACATAGTTTACGCCATTTACAATCCCGAGCTGAACCAGATCATAGCGAGTGCAGATAAAGAAAACACGTTGTTAAAACCGGGAATGAATTACGATGTGGATATTCTGCAGAAAGAACGCGAACGCATTGCAAAGGAATTGAAAAACAGAGGCTACTATTTTTTCTCTACCGAGAACATTGTTTTTCAGGCCGACACTACCGTTGGTAACCGCGAAGTTGAACTTACACTGATGATAAGAAGCAACTCTGAAAAAGATTTCGGAAGACCTGATACCACCAACAGCCCCAAAGAATTTCGTCCTTATAAAATCGGCAAGGTATATCTGAATACCGAGTTTTATCCTAAAAACACTTCGGCTGTTACTTATGACACATTGGTGTATAACAAGTATTCACTTACCTATCACCGGAAATGGACCATCGATCCTAAATTGCTGATGAGCTCTGTTTTCTTTAAAGACGGTGAACTGTATGTTGCAAAAAGCCTTGACAACACTTACAAGCAGCTCTCGAGCTTAAAGGTGTACAGGTTCATAAACATACAGTTTGAAGATAAAGAAAACGATAAACTTGATTGCTATGTGCAGCTAACTCCAGCTCCCCGCCAATCATTTTCGTTTGAGGCTCAGGGCACCAACACAGGCGGCTTTCCCGGAGTTTTTGCCGATCTGGTTTACCAGAACAAAAACATTTTCAGAGGCGCGGAAACATTTGAGATGCGTATAAAAGGCGGTTTGGAATCACAGGTTGTTTTCAATGCAGAAGACGACAAAAAAACACCCATTTTCAACACTCTTCAGATTAGCCCTGAGGCTTCGCTTACCATTCCGCGCTTCCTGTTCCCTGCTGCACGCTATATAAAAGTCTCCAAATATTTTCGTCCGCAAACAAAGATTAAACTGGCGTACGATTTTCAGCAACGTCCCGATTTTACGCGCACCATTTTCCGCACCACCTTTGGTTATGAGTGGCGCGCAACTGCCCAGGAGCGCTGGATTGCCAACCCTATTGAAATCAACTTTGTAAACATCTACAACGAAAGTGCTGCCTTCCTTGAACGGATTAACGGTATCAACGACCGCCTCCTACGCAACACCTTTATTTCTCACATCACCAGCTCAGGAGTCTATTCATACATCTTCAATAATCAGGAAGTAAACAAAGTAAAGAATTTTACCTACTTCAGAGCCAGTGTTGAGTTCTCGGGAAATATCCCGTGGGTGGTTAGCCGCCTCACGGGCGCAGAGCAAGATGAAAACGGAAGCTACCGCGTTTTCAATATTCCGTATGCGCAATACATAAAGTTTGATTTTGACATCAGGCGTTACATCGCTATCAACTCGCGCAGCACCTTTGTTATGCGGTTGGCAGCAGGGCGCGGAACACCTTACGGAAATCTTTCGGTGTTGCCTTTTGAAGCCAGTTTCTTTGGTGGCGGAGCCAATGGTATCCGTGCATGGAGAGCGCGAAACCTTGGTCCGGGCTCACTTCCCGAAGAACTGCAAACTTCCATTGACCAGTTTGGTAATATGAAACTAGAAATGAACATTGAGTATCGTTTTGATATTTACAAGTATTTCAAGATGGCTGTGTTTGCCGATGCCGGAAACATCTGGCTTATCCAAAAAGACGCGCAGCGTCCCGGTGCAGAGATGGATATCAAACGTTTTTACAAAGAGATTGCGCTAGGCGCAGGCGTGGGTGCACGACTAGACTTTAACTTCTTCATCGTTCGTATGGATGCTGCTTACCCGATTTACAATCCCGGAAAACCGGAAGCAAACAACCAACGCTGGATAGGAGTAAGCGAACCGATTTTGATGAAACGGGTTATATTTAATTTAGGAATCGGGTATCCGTTTTAATTATAACAACATGGAACAATCAGCAAAACTTGAACGCTCACTTGGCCCGCTCATGCTCTGGGGTCTTGGCGTTGGCTACGTTATTTCAGGAATGTACTTTGGCTGGAACCTTGGTCTTGAAAAAGGTGGAACGCTTGGTCTGGGCATTGCCACGTTTTTCATCATGTTGATGTACGTTACCTTCTCTTTGTGTTATACCGAACTTGCCTGTGCTATTCCCAAAGCAGGTGGGGCATTTGATTATGCAGACAAAGCATTGGGCAGGCATCTTGGCTTTGTAGCCGGCATGGCTCAAATCATAGAATTTGTGTTTGCTCCGCCTGCTATTGCATTTGGAATTGGAGCTTATTTTCATTTACTCTTTCCCGAGTTACCTGTTATTGGAATTGCCATCTTCTGCTACTTTGTTTTCACCTCTTTAAATATTCTTGGTGTAAAAGCATCTGCTTCTTTTGAGTTGTTCATCACCATTGTGGCTGTTGTTGAGTTATTGATTTTCTCTGGCTTTACACTGCCTCATTTCAAATTCGAGAACCTTGCCATCAACTCTTTTCCCAACGGAATTGAAGGCGTGTTCATGGCAATTCCGTTTGCCATCTGGTTCTTTCTCGGTCTGGAAGGCATTGCAAACGTTGCCGAAGAAACCATCAATCCGCAGAAAAACATAACCATTGGTTTTGCATCTGCCATGTTTACGCTTGCCATTCTTGCTATGCTTACGTTCAGTTCAGCCGTTGGTGTTGCCGGTTGGGAAGCCGTTGTATTTGATGCCGAGGGAAACATTTCCGATTCGCCTTTACCTTTGGCCATCAAACATATTCCTGCGGTTAGTGATGCGTTCTATCACCTGCTCATCTGGATTGGTTTGTTCGGCTTTGTAGCATCATTCAATGGTTTGCTGCTTGCCGCAGGAAGAGCTACGTATGAATTTGGCAAGTCGGGAAATGCTCCCTCCTTTCTTGGAAAGATAAATCCGAGATTTAAAACTCCAACCATGGCACTTATCTTTAACATGGCAATTGGCATCATTGCCCTCTTCACCGGCAAAACAGGCGACATTATTACCATTGCTACGTTTGGCGCACTCTCGCTTTACATCCTTTCTATGATTTCGTATTTTCAATTAAAAAGAAAAATGCCTGAACTGGAACGACCTTTCAAAGCGCCTTTCTATCCTGTGTTTCCAACCATTGCATTGGTTATTGCAGTAGTTGCAATCATCAGCATGTCGGTTTATAATCCAATGCTTGCGGCAATATTCTTTGGTTTAATGGCTGCATCTTTTCTGGCGTATTATGTTTTTGTTAATCCGCGCTGAAGAATTTGTCACTGATTATATATTAGCCTTCCTTTAGAAAAACTTTGTTTTATGAAAAAAACCTTCATTTACTTTTTACTTCTCTTTGCATTTACAGCATTTGGCCAACAAGCAAAACATATTATTGTTCTTGGCTTTGACGGGATGAGTGCAGCAGGTATTAGGAATTCCCAAACTCCTGTATTTAATGAACTGATGAAAAACGGAGCATGGACATTACATGCTCATGCGGTTATGCCAACATCAAGCAGCCCAAATTGGGCTTCCATGATAATGGGAGCTCCGCCAAAATATCACAGCATACATTCAAACAAGTGGGAAGTAAAGAAGATAAAGAACCGTTCATTCTGCGGATGCGAAAAGGGTAAACTGTTTCCAACCATCTTTGGTGTAATGAGAAATCAAAAAGCAAACGCAAACATTACTTGTTACCATGATTGGGACGGCTTTGCCCGCCTTACCGAAACAAATGCCTTCACGATACTACAGGACACAAAAGATGAAAACGAAACGGCTGATAAAGCAATTGAATGCATTAAAAACAAACAGCCTGATTTTTTATTCCTGCACTTCGATCATGTTGACCATGCAGGTCACGCCATCGGTCATTTTACACCGGATTATTATAAATCAATCGCCAAAGCCGATTCCATAACAGGCGCCATTATCAAGGCCTTAAAAGAAGCAGGTATCTATGAGAACACCGTTATCCTAATTACAGCCGACCATGGTGGAATAAAGAAAGGACATGGAGGAGGAAGTCTGGCAGAAAAAGAAATCCCCTGGATCATTTCAGGAGCAGGAATAAAGAAAGGCTTTGAAATAACAGAAACTGTGGAAACATATTATACTGCTCCTACATTGGCCAAAATTTTGAACATTACCACTCCTGATTGCTGGACAGGGAAACCTGTATTATCTGCTTTTGAATAATAAATAGCGATTAAACACATTCAATGGTGTTTATGCTCTTCGCGGAAATAATCAACGATATGAGCCAACAACATGGAGATGAATAAAAAGATTGCAGTAAACATGATGAATGATTTTAGTTCTCATTAAGAGTAACGTATTATTTTATGAGTTACTGTGTGAGTTACAAATCTGATAATTCTTAATTTGGCGCAATAATAAAAACTCATGACAGAGCATAAGCAAGAACCGATAGTTGAACTTTCAAACCTTTCTGTATTTCAGCGCAATAATTTAGTGCTGAGTGATATTTCACTTAATATTCATAAAGGCGAGTTTGTTTACCTTATCGGCCGCACCGGCAGCGGGAAAAGCAGTTTTATGCGCACGCTATATGCAGACCTTCCTTTAATCAAAGGAAATGCAACTGTGGCGGGTTATCAATTAGAAACCATAAAAGAAGAAAAAGTACCATTTTTGCGTAGAAAATTGGGAATTGTATTCCAGGATTTCCAATTGCTTTCTGATAGAAATGTTCATGACAACCTGGTCTTTGTTATGAAAGCTACCGGTTGGGAAGACAAGGCAAAGATGGATGCCAAGATTAAGGAAGTGTTGGAACGCACGGGACTTTCTGGAAGAGAAAAGAAAATGACTCATCAACTTTCAGGTGGTGAGCAGCAAAGGCTTTCGATAGCACGTGCGCTTATAAATGATCCTGATTTAATTCTTGCCGATGAGCCAACCGGAAACCTTGACCCTGATACATCCTTAGGGATTTTACAACTTATGATTGAAATCAGTAAGAACGGGAAAGCGGTGATTATGGCAACGCATAATTATTCGTTCTTCAAACGCTTTTCCGCACGTACATTAAAGTGTGAACACGGCATTATTATTGAAATGCCGCAGCGACAACAAATCAACCCGCAACAACAGGTTGAGGAAGATAGATAACCTTAATCAGTTTCAGAATATTTTCACGGTTACCAAAACCGCTCAGCAATATTCTTTTTCTATTTTCAATTTCAGCTTCGCTGAATGTTTGTTTAAATAACTTCTTCACAGTTTCCTGCATCTCCTGCGAAGTATTCGCAACAGTGCATATTTCTTCAAGGCCTGTATTCTCAACCATAAAAGAATTTACAATACAATGCCTGCCGCTGTAAAGCGCAGCAAGCAACTTCAGTTTAATTCCTGTTGATTGAAATGTTGGCAGAAGATTGATTTGCGCATCGGCAATTAGTTGATAAATCTCAGTGGTTGAAATATCACTCTTTAAAGTAATGTGTTTATGCTTTGCTACAGCTTCTTTTAATTCTTTTGAAGGCTTGTTGCCCGCAATAACAAAAGGAGTTTTCAAATCACTGAAAACCTGATTGACAAGAAACAGAGCAGCTTCATTGTTCTCACCCACTTCAAGACTTCCGTGATACAATACAAACTCGCCTTTGCCTGGTTTTACTTCCACCCTTTCATTCGGATGAAAAGCGCTGACATGATTAACATTTCTGTACTTCTCAGCAAAATAGTCAACATCATTTTTAGAAATAGCTGCAATACCTGTTGCGCTGTTCAAGACTTTTTCAAAGCGCTGCAGCTTATATGACTCATTGTAGAAGTAATATTTCTTAAACACATCACGTTCCACACGCGCAAGGTTTAAATAGTAGTCGTGTTCAATATTGTGTGTGCGCACAACCTTTGCTCTTCCTGCAAGCCGCTTATCATCTAAGTAATAACAACAATGCAAGCCTTCAAACAAAATCGGATGATTGTCTTTCAATAAACTCTCAATCAATTCATCTGAATTACGGGTAACAACTATGTAAGGCTTCATGCTGAGCAAGCGCTGACGCGTTGTTTTCCGTTTGTAATAAGCAATGCTTTCGCAATACTCTTCCAGTTCTTTCACCGGTTTTCTACCATATTCGTAGCAATGAAGATGAATTTTAATTCCTTCTGCAGCAAAGGCTTTGATTTTGTAAAACACATCAATAGCACCTCCATAATTTGCAGGCAGCGGAATATCAAAGGCTACAATATGTAAATGTTTATCAGCCAAGATTTGTAAAGATTTTAAGCACGTTTATTTCTTCGTTTTCCCAATTCAATGTTTTTGCAGCTTCAAAAGTATTTGCTTTCCACACTGATTGTTTAATAGTATCAGTAAGCATCTCATTCAACTTTGCAGCAATGTGTTTCGGGTCATGCGTTTCAATAAAATCACCAACACGATACCCAATTATCACCTTTTCAATTTCGGGCAAACGTGAAGCCAACACGGGAATACCACATTGTATGTAATCAAAGATTTTATTGGGAAGACTGAAACGATAATTGATGTTGGTGTCCTTGTCAAAAGAAATACCGACATCGGCATTAGCTGTGTATTCCAGCATTTCAGCATAAGGAAGTTTACCTTTAAAAATTACCTTTCCTTTTATAGAAGGCTTCTCGCTCATATTTTTCAAGGCATCAATCACATCACCGCTACCGATAATCAATAGAACTGTATCGTCCAGAAACTCCATTGCCTGCACCGCCTCCTCTCCTCCCCTGTCCACATTTATTCCTGAACCTTGCAACACAATTATCTTTTTGTTTTCAGGTAAACCCAATTCTTTTCTTGTTTTAGTTTTAACAGATGTATTCCTTTTCAAAGGAAGATTCCGTACAACTCCGAAGTCAATATTGTATTCTTCCTTATAAAGCCTTGCAATAGATTCATTCACAGTGTAGGTATGCTTTATTTTCGGTAGAATAAACTTCTCTATTGATTTCCAGGTATTCTTAACAAACGGACGGTTTTGAATCTCAGGCACACCGGTAAAGTATTCGTGACTATCATAAACCAGTGCTTGAGATTTAATCTTTGAGCAAAAGAAATTTGCAGGCAGTGTGTCTAAATCGTTTGCCAGCAATACATCTGCTTTTGCAAACAATAAGAAAAAAAACAAACTGATGTTGAATGAAGCATAAAAAAGAAACCCTTTTTCAAACCATAATTTCATACGGTGGGTTTGATAAGCACGAAGGTGCAAAGGCTTGCTGTTCTTAAGTTCTCTGCCAACTAATAATACCTCAAAACCATTACGCTGCAAGGTATTGCAAACACGGTCAACACGCTGATCGGTGCTGAGGTCATTGGTAACTGAAACGATAATTTTCTTCAATGAGAAATTTCTAAAAAACTTTTTTCGGCAAAGTGTTTAGTAGAAATTTTCTATAGGCGGGATTGTTTAATCGGGAGCAAATTAAACTATTTTTCTTGCAACAAGCAAACCATCACGCACCGGAAACAAAACATTTTCCACACGGCTATCTGTATGAATTTTTTCTGAGTAAGCAACAATGGCTCTGGTATCTTTATCCATCTTCTCTTTAGGTTCTGTTACTTTGCCACTCCACAGCACATTATCTGCAATGATATAACCTCCGGTGTTTACTTTATCAAATACTAAATCGTAGTAATTGGAATAGTTTTCTTTATCGGCATCAATGAAAACAAGGTCAAACTTTTCATTCAACGCAGGAATAATCTGCATGGCATTTCCGATTCGGTAGTCTATTTTATTTTCTGCTCCTGCCAGTTCAAAGTACTTGCGAACCATTTCTTCAAGTTCTGCATTCACATCAATGGTAATCAGTTTTCCGTCTTCCTGTAAACCTTCTGAAAGGCAAATACCTGAATAGCCTGTAAATGTACCTACCTCCAGAATATTCTTTGGCTTGATCATCAGACTGAACATACGCAAAACCTGTCCCTGCAGATGACCGGAAAGCATTCGCGGCATCAAGACTTTCGCGTAGGTTTCGCGGTTAAGTTGTTTCAGAACATCCGATTCAGGACGGGTGTGTTCTTCAACAAACTTCTCTATCTCTTCAGGTAGAAAGTTCATGAATTAAAATCTAAATGCAATACCAAGACTTGGCAAAATCGGTAACTGATTCACACGCTGGTATTTTATCCTGTCGAAATAAAATACATTCTCGCGATTATAAACGTTCGTTACACTCAGGTTAATTTCAAGTGTAGTATTCTTTGTGAACGTAACCGTTTTCTTTACCGAAATATCAAAGCGGTGATAGTAGGAGAGTCTTCCGGTATTTATATCACCGTAAACAATTCCAAGTGATGCATTATCAGTATTGTTTGCTGTTGTATAATTAGTTGTAATTCCACCGGAAAAATTAAGGTTAGGATAATATCCTTGTGTTTTGGTAAACGGAAACCCTGAGCCTAGATTCCAACGAGCACTTAATTCCCAACTCAGTGTTTTACCTAATTTGTAGGCTGCAACTATGTTAACATTGTGTCTGCGGTCAAAAACGGGCGCGTACGTTCTTAACTCATCGGTTCTTGTGCTTTTTGCAAGCGAATAAACGCCCCAGAAATAAAAACGTTTGTAATCATATTTCAACAAGAAATCAATACCCATTGCTTTCCCTTTTTCAATGATGTAATCCTTTTTTAAAATATCAGGAACATCCACATTAGCTGCATTATCATCAAACAATTTGTCGCGATTGATGTTGGTGAGTTGTGTGAAATGTTTCATGTATCCTTCAATATTCAGACTGATACGTTTAGTTAAGTCCACTTCAAAGCCGGCAATGTTGTGAATGGATTTTTGTAGTTTATGTGTTACATCTTCACCCTGAAATTGCTTTGGAAGGTTATCAGGTCCTGAAAGGAAACCGTAAAATAAATTCACCACATCTCTGTCGGAATTAGCACTCAACAGATTCTGTGAATAGAATCCTCCGGCATATTTGATACGCAGCCAATCGGTGATGTTGTATTTAGCACCCAACCTTGGTTCAAATGATGGTGTTGAAAGCGAAGCATAATACTGGAAACGGAAACTCGGCTCCAACACCAGTTTGCCAATATTTGCACGGTACTTTACGTACGCAGCAAACTCTGTAGTGTTTTCAACCTGTTCAATTTTGCGGTCGGCTGAATTATAGAATGTGAAATCTGTCTTAAAGCCCAATACTTCCAGACCATACTTCAACTCATTTTTCCCGGTGTAATAAACAAATGCCAAGCCAAGGTTAAAGCCATTGATACTGCTTTCACGCGGTTTCTGGTCTTGCTCTCCCAATGAAATCTTATAGTTTGAATAAGCGAAATTCCCCTGAATAAGCGTTGTTGAACCTCCGGGAACAAGAATGAAATTACTTCCAACACCGTATTGATTCCATTTCAGATTTGACAAGGCCTGATATTTTACATTATCCGTGAACTTAAATCCAAACAGGTTGAATTTGCTGCCATTTCCGCCTGTTGCAGAAATTTTTCCGTACAGGTCGGTGTAGTTAAAAGGCAATCCGTTTTTGTTATTGATGTAGGGGTAAAATATTTTTGAAGATTGTTGCAAATAAGATGTTTTTCCTGAAAATATAAACGACAAACCTCCGCCACCTTCCTCTTTAGGTTTTACAATCGGACCTTCCAGAATTGCATTAGCACCAAATGGACTCGCAGAAATTTTTCCTGAGATACGATTGTTATTTCCATTCTTGGTAGTGATATCCATGATGGAAGAAATACGTCCGCCATATTCTGCAGTAAAACCGCCTGTATAAACATCAGCATTACGGATAATATCGGTATCAAAAACTGAGAACAAACCAATGCTGTGAAAAGGGTTGTAAATCACCATTCCGTCCAGCAACACTTTATTCTGAACTGGCGAACCTCCGCGAATGTAAAGTTGTCCGCCCTGATCACCAGTGAAAATAACTCCCGGTTGAATTTGCAACACCTGTGCAAAATCAGGCTCACCACCAACGGAAGGAACCATCTTCATTTCACGCGGAGTGATTTTATTAATGGAGATTTTCACTTCTGTTTTGGCTTCTTCTTTTTCAGCAGAAATATCAACGGTAGTCAGTTTTACCGCACCTTTTTCCATGTATAATTTTTCACTGGTAATTTCGTTGGCTTTAACAGTAATGTCCTTATAAAGTGTATCATATCCCAGACCTGTAACAGCAAGTCTGTAAGCACCTGCCGGAACTTTCATGATCTGATAAAAACCGTTTACATCGGTAGCAGAACCAATGGAAGTGCCCTTAAGAAATACATTGGTGAATATTACCGGTTCGCCTGTTGATTTTTCGTAAACAAAACCACGAACAGTTCCGGTTTGAGCAAACGCACCGTAACCGCTTAAAAGCAAAAGCAACAAAACTTTAACTGAATTCTTCATCCTTAATTATTTTGGCTGGCGAAGGTAGGAAAATTTGGAAGTTAGAGGTTGGAGCTTGGAAAATAGAAATTCGGATAATTATACAATTCAAACCTACTTACTCAACTCCAAAATACGTTCGTATTCATCAGCAGTAACAGGCATTACCGAAAGCCTTCCCTGTTTAACGAGCCACATTCCTTTCAAACGCTTATCCTCTTTAATTTGGGTAAGAGTTATTGTTTTCTTAAAGGTTTTAACGGGTGCTAATTCTACAACACTCCAATCTTCACCGGGTGCAGTGGGGTCGGAATAAAACTCTTTCGCAACTTTGGTTAGACCGACAATCTCTTTGCCTTCGTTGCTGTGGTAAAAGAAAACGTGGTCGCCCTTCTTCATTGCGCGCATATGATTTCGGGCGGCATAGTTGCGCACACCTGTCCAGGAGGTTGAGCCGTCTTTTAATAATTCATCCCACGAATAGGCAGTGGGTTCGGATTTTACAAGCCAGTAATTCATTGCTTAGATATTAGACTTTCTTCTATCATCATTCCGAATAAGTCGGTCAGGGTAATACCCACCGATCGCGCCTGCTGGGGAACAATGCTTTGCTCGCTTAAACCAGGAGTGGTGTTTACCTCCACCAGATAAGGAACGTTTTCTTTGATAATAAAATCAATACGTGACATACCTTTCAATCCAAGCTTATCAAACACCGTTCCTGTGATGCGTTGTATTTCATCAGTCAATTCTTCGGAAATACGGGCAGGTGTTACCTCTTCCGAAGCACCTTTGTATTTCGCCTCAAAGTCGAAAAATTCATTCTTAGGAACTATTTCAGTAATCGGTAGAACCGTTGTTTTACCGGCATAACGAAAAACACCGCAGGTAACTTCTGTTCCCGGAAGAAACTCCTCCACTATAGCTTCGGGGTCATGTTCAAAGGCTTTGGCTAAAGCAGATTTTAATTGTTCTGTCTCTTTAACTTTTGAAGCACCAAAGCTGCTGCCGCCATTGTTGGGTTTTACAAAACAAGGTAAACCAAGCTCAGAAATTATTGCTGCTTCATCAACGCTTTCACCTTTTCTAACCACCACCGACTTTGCCGTATTTGCCAAACCCCAAGCTTTAATAACCGCATTGCAAGTTCCCTTACTGAATGTAAGTGCCGAACCCAACACCCCCGAAGATGAATAAGGAATACCCAGCAAGTCAAAATAGCCTTGTAGTTTACCATCTTCACCGGGAGTACCGTGAATAGCGTTGAACACTACGTCAAATTTTATTTTTTTACCGTTAACAATTGAACTGAAATCGTTTTTATCCAGCGCAAATTCATTGTCACCATCCACAACTGCCCACTTCTGTTTACTGATTAGAACTTTGTAAGCAATGTATTTTTCTTTATCCAGGTATTTCTGAACAACGTCTGCACTTTTAAGTGAAATTACCGACTCTGAAGAGTCTCCGCCCATGATGATAGCAATGTTTTTTTTCATTATTTTTTAGTATTCAAAAACTCCGTGTTCGCTTTTTATTGTCAGACTTTTGCCTTTACCTTCTTCACATTTACCTACAATCTGCGCATCAATGTTAAATGATTTAGCAACATCAATAATAGCTTGCGCCTGATCCGGTGCCACATAAACTTCCATACGATGGCCCATATTAAACACCTTATACATTTCCTGCCATGATGTTCCGCTTTGCTCTTGTATCAGTTTAAATAATGGCGGTGTTGGGAAAAGATTATCTTTTACAATGTGAAGATTATCCACAAAATGCAACACCTTAGTTTGTGCGCCACCGCTGCAATGCACCATGCCGTGTATATTTTCTCTTGAAACTGTGTCAAATATTTTTTTCACTACAGGGGCATACGTGCGCGTTGGTGAAAGCACCAATTTACCTGCCTCTTCCAACTTCATTTTACCTGAATAAACAATACTGTCAGGCAATGAGTTATCAAAACTCTCCGGATACTTTTTTGCATACTCATGGTTGAAAACATCATGACGGGCAGAAGTTAATCCGTTGCTACCCATACCGCCATTGTATTCGCTTTCATAGGTTGCTTGACCGTAAGAAGCCAAACCAACAATCACATCACCAGCCTGAATTCTGTGATTAGAAATAACATCACTGCGCTTCATGCGACAAACAACGGTGGAATCAACAATTATGGTTTTCACTAAATCGCCAACATCAGCAGTTTCACCTCCGGTTGAAATAATATTCATGCCGTACTTGCGAAGCATAGCAAGCGTTTCCTCCGTTCCTTTTATAATTTCAGTAATTACTTCACCCGGTATCAGAAATTTATTTCTTCCTATTGTTGATGAAAGCAGAATATTATCCAATGCACCAACGCATAATAAGTCATCGGTATTCATCACCACCGCATCCTGCGCAATACCGCGCCAAACAGAAATATCACCCGTTTCTTTCCAATAGATGTATGCAAGTGATGATTTAGTTCCCGCACCATCGGCATGCATTACCACGCAATAGTTTTCATCATTACCCAAGTAATCGGGGACAATTTTACAGAATGCTTTTGGAAATAGACCTTTATCTAATTGCGCAATGGCTTTGTGAACGTCTTCCTTGTCTGCCGATACTCCGCGCTGGTTATATTTATTTGGTGTGGTCATATTTTACGTGTGCAAAGGAAATAAAAAAAGCCCCCCGAAATTCGGAGGGCTTTTATTTTTTCAGCTCTTAAGCAATTAGTTTTGTTTAGGAACGTAATCGCTGCGCAATACTCTGAACTCAGTTCTACGGTTCATCTGATGCGCTTCCTCTTTTTGTGGCTCTGTAGGAAGTTTATTGATGTAGGCTTCTGTGATTACATCATCTTTCTTCATGAATGATACATCAAAAGGAATAACACGTGGAGTAGTTTCACCATATCCTTTTGCAACCAATCTGTCAGCAGAAATGCCACTTTCGATAAGGTAATCAACAACTGACTGGGCACGCTTTTGTGACAGTGTTAAGTTGTAAGCATCGCTTGAACGGATATCGGTGTGTGAACCTAACTCAATAACAATAGTCGGGTTGTCAGTCAATACTTCAATCAGACCATCTAAAGCAACTTTAGACTCAGGGCGAAGTTCCCATTTAGCCAAATCGTAATAAATGTTCGGAAGGTCGATTGGTTTTGCAATAGGATCCAATTCGAAATCGTGAACCAATGCTTTGTCTTCTTCAAAACCTACAGTAGTGGTTTTTCCTGTCTTGTTCAGGTAGGCACCAAGTTTCCCTGCAGTCAATACATAAGAAGTAGCAGGCATCAAATCAACTTTATAGAAACCTGATGCATCTGTTTTAACTTCTTTTGAAGAACCATCTGTTCCAACAATAGTAACTGTAGCTCCATCAACTGGTTTTTTGCTTTTGAAATCTTTTACAACACCTTGCAAAGTAAATTGAAGTTGTGGCAGGATGAATGAATAAATATCATCAGCACCTTTTCCACCGTTACGGTTTGAAGTGAAGTAACCTTTTTCAGCTTCACGTTCGAAAACGATTGCGAAATCGTCACCGGCAGAATTGATTGGGTAACGCATGTTAGTAACATTTGCCCATGAAGTAGCAGAAACTTTATCAGCTTTGAAAATATCCAAACCACCCATTCCGATGTGTCCGCTTGAAGCAAAATATAAAGTTCCATCAGCATGAATGAAAGGGAACATCTCATCAGCAGGAGTGTTGATAGTGCTTCCTGCGTTTACAGGTTTAGTCCAACGTTTTTTCTCTTTATCAAAAGTTGAAACCCAAATATCTCTTCCGCCTAATCCGCCCGGGATATCAGCTGCAAAAACAAGAACTGAACCGTCAGCATTTAATGCAGGGTGTCCGATTGTTGCTATAACCGAGTCTGGCTTTAAAGAAATAAGTGCTGGCTCGCCCCAAGTACTTCCTTTTGATTCTGAACTGAAAATTTCGCAGCCCATTGCTTCTTTCTTTTTACGTGTGCAACGTGTGAAATAAAGAGTCTTAAATTCTGCATCATAAACAGCAGAACCTTCGTTGTCGGCTGAGTTTACAATTACATCCAACGGTGTTGGCGTGCTCCATTTTCCTTTGTTATCAATTTTAGATGTAAAAACATCTGTGAAACTTTGTCCTGTCCATCCGTCAACATCATCACCTTCTGCACCGTCTCTTGAAGAGGTAAAAAGAATTTCTTTGTTGTTTTTGCTTGCATATGAAGGCGAGAAATCATTGTTTTTACCATTGATTTGTGCTTCGTTCTTTACTTCATAACGAGTTGGATTATCAATCCACTTCTGTGCAAGTGCACATGATTCAGCACCTTTAGCACCGCGTGGATCAGTTGCTACTTTTGCTGCGTAGTTGTTATACTCAACAATTGCGTCAGAATATTTTTCGTTGATTTTCATTGCATCAGCAAGATACAGGATAGCAATAGGATCAGGATATTTGATCTTTACGGCTTTCTTATACCAGGTTTCAGCCTGCTTAAGGTTGTTGGTAAGGCGATAGCATTCTGCCACCTTGAAAATGATTTCAGCTTTGCGGGATTTATCTTTTGCCGATTTGTATTCCTTTTTATAAAGGTCAATGGCAACATAATATTCCATCACATCAAAAGCTTGGTCAGCTTTGCTTTTGTCGTTGCTCTTTTGAGCAAACGCTGAGAGGGAAACCGATACCGCAAGGGCTAAGAGAGTAAAGATTTTGAAAATTTTCATAGGTTGATTTTTTGTGTTGGCTTTTTTGTTGGGGTGCTAAAATAAATAAATTATCAATATGCAATGATTAAATCGATTTTTCGACCGACCAAAAGTAGAAAAATATTTATTCAGCAAAGAAAAAAATGATAATTAATGATAAAAGATAATTAAAAAAGCCTTTCCGCACAGTGCGGAAAGGCTTTCAGGGCAATCAAATATTAGCGATTGAACAACAATTCGCGGTATTTTGGCAATGGCCAGTACTCATCATCCACCAGTAATTCCAGTTTATCTACATGATAACGGATGGTTTCGAAGAACGGAACCACTTTTTCGCAGTAAGCAACAGCATGAGCGCGTGCGCCTTCTACTTTGTTGGCTTTTTTGCGGGCTTCTACCATTGCTTCTACTCCATTCTTAATAGCCAGAATGTGTTCAGATACTTCTTTAATAGTCTCAACCTGCACGGGAGTCAACTTTTTAAATTCTTCGGCAGAGAAGATTCCTTTCAATCCGCTTACATTAGTAATAAGCAGGTTTTGGTACTGAATAGCAGTAGGGATAATGTGATTCAACGCAATATCACCCATTACGCGTGATTCGATTTGAATCTTCTTGCTGTACATCTCTAAGTAAATATCGTGGCGGGCAGCAATTTCGCGCTCACTGTGGATATCAAAGCGTTTGAAAAGGGCTTTGCTTTTCGCGCTTACATAGGCATCCAGGGCTTGCGGAGTGGTTTTGATGTTGCTCAAACCGCGTTTCTCTGCTTCTTTTACCCATGCATCGCTGTAGCCATTGCCTTCAAAGCGCACATTTTTAGACTCTATTATATATTGACGCAATACTTGAAGGATTGCTTCTTCTTTGTCAACGCCTTTATCAATTATTTTATCTACCGCTACTTTGAAGTCGGTTAATTGATTTGCTACAATGGTATTGAGTACCATCATCGGTCCTGCGCAGTTTTGTGAAGAACCAACGGCACGGAACTCAAATTTATTTCCTGTGAAGGCGAATGGTGAAGTTCTGTTTCTGTCTGTGTTGTCCAACAGGATTTCAGGGATTTTGCCGATGTTCAGTTTCAATTCCGTTTTTTCATCGGGCGACATTTTGCCGCCATGCACTTTTGCTTCCAGTTCATTCAGCACTGCATCTAATTGCGAACCGATGAACGCAGATATAATAGCAGGAGGCGCTTCGTTGGCTCCCAGGCGGTGATCATTTCCAGCATGGGCAATAGAGGCACGCAATAAATCTGCGTGTTCGTGAACGGCTTTAATAGTATTGACAAAGAACGTGAGGAATTGCAAATTCTTTTTAGGAGTTTTTCCGGGGCTTAACAGGTTTTTGCCTGTATTAGTAGCCATACTCCAGTTGTTGTGTTTGCCCGAACCGTTGATTCCTGCATAGGGCTTTTCGTGAAACAGTATGCGGAAGTTGTGTTTGCGCGCTACTTTTTCCATCACATCCATTAATAACAGGTTGTGGTCAACCGCCAAATTAGTCTCTTCAAATATAGGTGCGCACTCAAATTGATTTGGGGCAACCTCGTTATGACGGGTTTTTACGGGAATGCCAAGCTTCAATGATTCAATCTCGAAATCGCGCATGAACGCATTTACTCTTTCAGGGATAGAACCAAAATAGTGGTCTTCCAACTGTTGGTCTTTTGCTGAGGAGTGACCGAAAACGGTTCTTCCTGTCAACATAAGGTCGGGGCGGGCTGTATATAAAGCAGCGTCCACGAGGAAATATTCCTGTTCCCAGCCTAAGGTAGCAGTTACTTTGGTAACGTTTTTATCAAAATACTGGCAAACCTCTACCGCAGCTTTATCCATTGCGTGAAGGGCTTTTAATAAAGGAGCTTTATGGTCAAGCGCTTCGCCTGTATAAGAAACAAAGATAGTAGGGATGCACAGGGTTTTACCCATGATAAATGCAGCAGATGTCGGATCCCATGCAGTATAACCGCGCGCCTCAAAGGTGTTGCGGATACCTCCGCTCGGGAAGCTGGATGCATCCGGCTCCTGTTGCACCAATTGTCCGCCATCAAATACTTCCAGCGCAGCGCCATCAAGGGTTGGCTGAAAAAACGAATCGTGTTTTTCGGCAGTTGTGCCGGTGAGGGGTTGAAACCAGTGCGTGTAATGCGTTACGCCTTTGGTCATTGCCCATGATTTCATGCCCATTGCTACGTGGTCGGCAATTTTGCGGTCGAGT
This sequence comes from Bacteroidota bacterium, assembly GCA_947479755.1. GTDB lineage: Bacteria > Bacteroidota > Bacteroidia > SXHM01 > SXHM01 > SXHM01. The sequence continues at coordinate 2,221 of CANKAM010000008.1, read as the reverse complement.
TGAATGCCTTTATCAATGGCTTCCTGCACAAGTTTGTAAACTTCATCGGGTAAAAATTCGCGCATGGCTTTTTTACCGAATACGTTGCTTGCATAGAAGTCTGATATTTTATCAGAGGGGGCTTCTACTTCTAAAGGTCTGCGTGTGTAAACGCTTTCGATGGCTTTGAATCGTAATACGGACATGTTTTTTTGTTTTTTTAGTTGGTAATTGGGTGATTGCGGTAATTAGGTAATTTGGTTAGGCACGTTTGACATAATTACCTTTATTACCCCAATTACCTTAAAAACCGAAATCGGGCGCAAAAGTATGTGTTTTTATAGCCCTCTTCCAAAAATAATTATACTTATTTTATTAACACCCCCTGTTTTTTTGGGTTAATAACCAAGGAAAACTGTTTTTTACAGCAGAGACGCGGAGGGTTTTTACCACAGATTACACAGATTTAACACAGATTTTTACCGCAAAGGCGCAAAGAGTTTCCCACGAAGGCGCTAAGGAAGAAGCAAACCTTCAAGGTTAATTGCCAGTTGTGCCTGAAACCTTGAAGGTTTTTTGGGGCGGGATGGGAAAACAGAAGATTGGGGTGGTTAAACAGAAGAATGGGATGGGAAAACAGCAAAACAGGATGGGAAAACAGAAGAATGGGATGGGAAAACAGGGAAACGGGATGCTTAAACAGCAAAATGGGATGCAAAAACACAAAACCGGGATGCAAAAACAGAGAAATGGGTAGCCTAAACATACAAATGGGTAGGCAAAACATACAATTTCCGGATTTTTATCACCCCACCACCCCCTAACCCCCTCCTTGAAATAAGGAGGGGGAACAGAGATAAGGAAGGGAATAGAGAGACAGAGCTATAAATTACTTTTTAGGGCGGCTGAATTTGATGCCTGCAATCTGGTTATACTCGTCTTTAGTAATAGAGGCAACCGATTTTACATAGCGTTTTATTTCAAGGGCACGGTCGACCGCGCCTGTTTTAGGTGCATATAAAGCGGTGTTGCGCTCGCTAAGAGCATCGAGATAGGGTTGCTCTGCGGTGGCTACGGTTTGGTTAGCGGTGTTGAGTGAATTAAGGACTATAACCAAATTTGCACCCTGCAAGTCGGTTTCGTTGGGGGCATAGGTTGGCTCGGCTGTTACCATGCCTACCAACTCACCAAAATGGAGAACCTGATTGGCAAATGATAGTTGTGAAGCGGAGATTTGAATTGGGTCATCGGGACCGGGGTTTAAAATTTTTTTGCTTTTGCGCTCGCCACGGATTTTACGCAAAGCAGTTTTAGCATCCTTCACCTGAGCATCGGTTACCGCTTCGGTAGCATCAAAGGCGTTGATGATACGGGTTGCAAATTTTTCCATATCCAAAAATACCTGCTGACGAGCATTTATAGCATTGCTCCACCCGGGTTTATATTGCACCACATGTTGTATGCCTGTGCCCACAGCAGCGTATACAGTTTGCAGATTAGGAATTTGAATAAGTGTGTTGGTAGGATTGTAGCGGATGCCATAACCCGTAGCCCGGGCTATAAGGGTATTGAAGTTATTGTAATTAACTGCGTGACCGGTTTCTGAGGTGGATGCCATGATTTTTTGGTTTAAAGTTTGAAAGTCTAAAGTTTAAAGTTGATGGGGTTTCTGTTTTTTTGTTAAGCCGAATTACAAATTCGGCTGTGTTCTAAGCGGCATCACAGATGCCGCTTAGCGGAGCATTACTAATTATTATCTTTAAAAATTGTCCAGTCAATTTCTGGCAATTCGTTAATGTTTAAATCTTCAAGTTCGTTTTTTACTGCATCATTATATCGTGAAATGACCGTTTCTAAATCAGAAACCGTAGTTTCATTCCAGTCATTCCTATTGTTAGATAGAAAATCTTTTTTTTCTTTTAAGTCGGCTTTAAAATCAACTAATTTGCTGGAAAAAGTTTGGAAAAGCTTTGTTCCATTTTCATAATCAGAACTGTTACTTTCCCAAAAAGCAGAGATTTCATCTATTTGAAATTTGATTAAGTCTGAATATTCTTTCCCTGAGATTTTATTAAACACTAATACTTTTCTTATTTCATTACCTGATTTTTGCAGTTCAATAAAATTTTCCAATGTTTTATCAATATTCAACTCTTTGATTTGGTCACTTGTAAAAGTAGTAGGCATTGATCTTATGCTATTAAAACTCTTTATTTTTTTCATTTCTTCCTGATATGGGTTT
>CANKAM010000007.1 GCA_947479755.1 Bacteroidota bacterium | reverse complement strand
TTTTTCCCGCTTTCGTATTTGGCACAGTTTAAACCTAAAGTTGCCGTCAAATCTTTTTGCGGTATCTCTTTTGCTTCACGTATTAATTTAATATTCAGGTTTGCTTTTGAAACAATTACCATATCAATTATTCGTGGGGTTATTATTTTTTTCTTAACGGCTTTTACTTTTTTCATACTGATTTTGGTTTTTTGGTTTATACAAAAATCTGTAATCGGTCAATATGTAGGGTTACCATTTATGGTAGTTTTTTATAAATATTTTTAATAGCAGTTGTTGAAAACCTGTTTTATAATTAAAAATCTATGGTGTAGATTTGTTTCGCATTATAAATGTTAGCCGCAACCTTAAAAGACTACAGACAATGAAACAAACATTGAGAAAAAGAGCAGTATTTAGACTGACAAGAAATCTGCTTTTAATGTTAGTATTTCTAATTTCAATAAATAAAATCCAAGCACAAGCTATTTGGGACAATACTTCTTTCGTTCATCGCAACGGGCAAAAAATACATAATGGGCAAAACACAGCAATTAATCTTGATGGAGTGAATATTGGCTCATGGTTAATGTGGGAAGGGTTGATGTGGGGCGGTGGACTGATTTCTGAAAAAGATATTACCAATAAAATGACATCAATTATTGGACCTGTTGCATTTAATAATTTCAAAGACTCGGTTTATAAAAACTACATAACCCGTGCAGATATAGAAAGGATTTCACAAGAATGTTATAATGTAGTTCGCATTCCTTTTAATCATAATTTGTTAGAAGACGATGCAAATCCCTTTGTCTACAAACCTGAAGGTTGGGAAATTTTGGACAGTGTTTTGAAATGGTGTGAAGACTATAATGTTTATGCGGTTTTGGATATGCATGCTGCACCGGGTGGACAGGCAACTCATTTTATAGCGGATCCGGATTCTATAGATTTATGGAACTCACCCGTGAATAAGAACAGAACGATTCAACTCTGGAAGGCAATTGCAGATAGGTATAAAAATCGTGGAATAATTGCAGCTTACGATTTATTAAACGAGCCAAATATTTGGTGGTGGCCTGATTTAGTTAATCTATATGATAATATAATTGACAGCATTCGCATGGTTGACACCAACCACATGATAATGCTTGAAGGGAATAATTACGCTCAGGAGTTCTCTATTTTCACCTCATTGCCTGATTCAAATATTTGTTTCCAATTTCATTATTACACTTTCTTTTTCAGTGCTCCCGATATACCGGCTTGGACAGCACTTTCTAACTCTTTAAATGTTCCAATTTGGTGTGGCGAATGGGGCGAAGATACTTTAGGTGGAATGCAGAATAAATTGACAACTATTTTAAGAAATCTCGAAAATAAAATCAGCGGTCAAGCATTCTGGACATGGAAAACTGTAACAGTAGGCTTTCAGAATCCACATAGTCTTAACGTAAACAATCCTACTGATTGGAACAATACAATGTTATGGGCAACTTATAATTCGCCAATCGTAACTCCCTTAGAAATGCAAAACGGTATTGATAGTTTTATTGTCAATATGAAATTGCAAAACTGTGTTGTAGATACCGGTGTTTTCAATATGCTAAAGATGTGTTCAGTTTCAGGTATACAAAACATCGAAGCTCAAAAAAGTTTAAATGTTTATCCAAACCCATTTACTAATTCAATCAATATAGAGGGTAAAGTGGAAAACGAATATTATGAATTATTAAATTCAACAGGACAAACAATTTGGACGGGTAAACAAATTAATAATCATGATTTTTCATCATTGACAAATGGCTTGTATTTTCTAAGGATATATAAAGGCAATTCGACACAGACGACAAAACTCATTAAGAACTAAAGATGAATGCCGGAAAGAAAGTCTAACACTTTCTCTTTTCAGACTGCTGATATTTATTCAAAGCAATTCAATTTTGTGGTTGTTGGCTTTTCCTAAATTTGCTTTCACAAAATACATTCTGTGCAAAATAAAATGCCTGTACATTCTTACAAAATGAAAAAACTCATCCTCTTTTTTATAGTCTTTCTTTTCGTTCAAATAGCAAACGCCCAACCAGTAAATACAAATATCAGCAACGGAGTAATTTTTGACGGTGAGCCTTACCTTGCCATAAACCCAACCAATAATCAAAACTTAGTAGCTGCCTGGATGGGCATGAAGTTTACAAACGGCTTATTCCGCATTGCCATAAAAACACGCGCAAGCTTTGATGGCGGAACAACCTGGAGCACAGCGGCTGTGCTTCCTCACTTCGGCAGCAGCTATGGCTCAGCTGATGTGTCTATGGCATTTGAAAAAAACGGATTGTTATACATCTCCTATATTGATTACAGGCAGGCGCCCGACAGTGGCGGTATATATCTAGCCCGCTCACTCAACGGGGGCTTAAGCTGGGATACACCTTCCAAGGCATTTGATATGTACGATGTTATAAATAAGCGTCCTATTGATCGTCCCTGGCTGGTGGTTGATAATTCTAACACCGAAAACGAAGGAATACTTTACATCACCACCAAACCCGCACCCTGGATTGCACCGCCAAACCGCAATTACTTTAAAGCCTCAGCTGATAGCGGACACACCTGGACTACTATAGCATCCCTTGAAGGTGGAACTCACCTGATTGGAAATGCAATTGCAGCCCCTATGGCAGCCCCGGCCACCACTGTTAACGGAAAATTTTGTGCCATATATCCCAGTTATGTTTCATCGCAGAATATCTATCCTGCCTATTACTTTGCAAGTTCTGCAAATCAGGGACAAAGCTTTTCATACTCCACCGTTTATGCTGCCCTGCCTGCTGCCAACGATACCAATTTCAAAAACGGTTATCAGCTCATTACTCATCCTTCGGATGCTAACAAATTAGTATTCTTAACCCCTGATGCACAAAACGGAGATGCCGATATTAAGGCATTTCGCAGCAGCGATGAAGGACAAACATGGAGCAGCCCCGTTCGTGTAAATGATGACGCGCTTGCAAACGGAAAAGCACAGGACATGGTATGGGGCGCTTATAACGAACAGGGAAATATAGCCGTAACCTGGCGCGACAGGCGCAATTCAGGAACCAACGGTTTCTGGAGTGCCGGCTATGATTTTTATTATGCAACCAGCACCGATAACGGACAAACATTCTCTCCCAATCAAAAACTATCGAGCGAGTTTATTGAGTTTGATTCACTTATCGCAGAAAACGGAAATGATTTTATGAGCTGCACCTATAGTGGCGATACACTTTACAGCGTGTGGGGCGATACCCGCAGCACTAAAATGAATATCTGGTTTGTAAAAACCATTGTCAGCAGTAATACCAACGTAACAGTAACCTTATTAGATGGTGACAAAAACAGATGGAGTATTTTCCCAAATCCTGTAAGCGAAGAGCTGAATGTTGCAGTTTCACCCGAAATGATTGGCAATGAAATTTTGGTTTATACTTCTGAAGGAAAAAAAATAATGCAGACAATAATTACTGATAGAAATACAAATCTTAAAACAAATAGTTTTGCAAAGGGTATTTACTTTATTGAAACAGGCAATGAAGTGCAGCGCTTTATAAAAGAATAGAACATTGAATTAAAGCAATTGATGCGCGTGCTTAAACAAATCTGGAATTTTGAAATTACTACTGAGCAGGCTGCTAAGTTTACCTGGCTGCCTGTGCTCATTATTATTTTATCAGCCGGGTATATAGCCATGGAACTGCTCATCCTGCCTTCCCTTCCTGAATTTTTAACCGTTTCAGAATTTAAAGATTACCTGAATCAAAATGATGCTGATAAAAATAACACTGTACTTATTTTATTCGTTTCATTGCTCATCATCACCTTTTTAACACGGCAGTTTGTATCGGTTTACGGCTTTTTTATAAAAAGTAAAATAACAAACCGTGCACTTGTTTACCGCAGTTTTCTGGTATATACAACCTCAGGAATTATTGGTCTGGCAGCAAGTATAGTGCTTCTGCTTGCAGGTGGATTAATCTTTCTTGCATCAGGCTACAGCTTTGCAGATGGCGCTATGTTTATTACAAAAACCGAAACATATCTTTCAGCCGGCATCAGCAGGTATATACCAACACTGTTTGTCACGCATTCCAAAATTTTAGCGCTATTGCTTACCCTTACTGTGTATTCATTTACTGCCTATTTTATGCATTACCTTACACACGTATCGCGCTTTTTGTGGCATGTGGCGCATGGGCCGCATCACCTTCCCGAATTTCTGCATCCTATTGGCGTGCCGCTTGCCTTTACCTTTGATATTGTTTTACTTCTTCCAAAAATTATTTCAATGGCCGTACTTTCTAAATTGTTTTACACCGAACCACTTATTTTAGAAATGGGCATCTACTCACTGCTGATGTATAATTTTGAAATATTCAATCATACTACGGTGCATTACAACTTTATAAGAAAGTATGCAGTGCTACGTTTTCTTACCCAGTTTTTTGGAGGTCATGGTGCTTACCATTATGTTCACCACTCCTCTGCCAAAGAGCACCAGATGGCAAATTTGGGAGGAGGAATGTTTTTGGTATGGGACCGCATTTTCGGAACGTTTGTAGATCCTCCTGTTCAGCCTCCTGCAATCGGCTGGACTAATAATCCTGCTATTTACATGAACCCGCTGCGTGTTATTTTTGGAGGCCCTGCCCGTATTATTTATGAATTGCGGATGAACAAAAACTGGAAAACACGCTTTCTCATTCTCTTCGGACCTATTAATTACGAGCCCGAGATTAGTATTAACTACATAAAAAAGTAGCAAAGTTGCCGGACATTAATCTTCACAGCATTCTCTTTTCTGCTAATGGAATATCAGCAAGATAAAACCTTTGATAAACAAAACTTCACCACAACCCCGGTTACCAAAGGCGAGTACGAGAATTGCGTGTTCAAAAACTGCGAGCTCTCAAATACCGACCTTACTGATGTAAAGTTTATTGACTGTAAGTTTATAGCTTGTAATTTAAGTCTTGCAAGACTGTTGAGAACAACCTTACGCGATGTAACATTTAAAGATTGCAAAATGCTGGGTCTGCACTTTGATAAGTGTAATGAGTTTGGATTAAGCGTTAGCTTTGACACCTGCAATCTTAGTCATTCATCTTTTTACAAAACAAAAATCAAGAAAACAGTTTTTAAAAGCACACAATTGCACGAGGTTGATTTTACCCAGTGTGATTTAACTGGCGCTGTTTTTGACAATTGTGATTTGCTGAATGCAAAGTTTGAAAATACCTTGTTACAAAAAACAGATTTGCGCTCCGCATATAACTATTCCATTAACCCCGATGGCAACAAAATAAAAAAGGCTAAGTTCGCTCTCTTAGGCGTGGCAGGCCTTCTGGATAAATACGATATTGAAATTGAACGCTGATACTAATTTAAACCCTAAATGAAAAACCTTTTAAAAACCAACACCGGACGCTTCAGAATACTTGCCTTTCTTGAAGGTGTTTCGCTCATTGCGCTAATGTTCATTGGCGTTCCGCTCAAATACATGTCAGGCAACCCTGCATTGGTAAAATCAATTGGCCCTGTCCATGGTCTTTTATTTCTGCTTTATGTTGCTTATGCATTTAGTATTGCCGCAGAAAACCAATGGAAGTTTACCCAAACCACCTGGAAAGTTTTACTGGCTTCTTTCATACCTTTCGGAACATTTTATATTGACCATACCATTCTGAAAAAAATTCAATAGATGAAAATACAGCTACTGCTTTTTTGCATTTCATTTTTTGTAGTAGCCTGCAGCAATAGCAGCACTGAACAACATTCTGTATCAGCAGATACAACTGTTCAGATTTCTGCTTTGCCACTATCAGTTCCTGTTGATACTGTTAAAGAAGTTGTTGTCAAAGTTGACGCAACCGCTGTAAAACCAAAAGCTAATTCTGTGAACAAACAGATTCAGCAAAGAGCAGGTGAAATGGTTTCAGATGCCAAATTAAATGGTGAACCAATTTTAATGCAGGAAGAGTTACTGCCTGCAACTCTTTCAGCAAACCCTGATATGGTAAAAGAATTTGTAAAATCACATTATCAGAATAACGAGAGAAATTTTCCCCGTTCCATTGCTGATAATTTTGAAAAAGGCACTTCAACCGAGCGAATTCATTATCCCCGTTTAAACTATTTAGTAGAAGTATACAAAGACCGGTACGCAACAAAACCTTATAAAACCTTTGGCTATTCGGTACGCAAAGAAAATGATAGTATCATAGTTGAATAGACTAAAACATTCTAATTCTTAAATGAAGAACGAGCCTGACTTCACACGCAAGCTGATAAACTCTTTTGAAAAAGCAGCAGAAAAAAAAGTAATTTCAAAAGGACAGTTTCTTATTAAAGAAGGGGAGGTAGAGAAAAACCTGTATTTTGTTATGGCAGGCGCCATAAGAGTTTTTTATTTATCAGAGTTTGAAGAACAAACAATACGCTTTGGGTATGAAAGTTCGTTTATTAATTCGCTTTCATCATTTCTTAAAGGCACACCTTCCGAGTTTTACATACAGGCCATTCGCAAAACAACGGTTAAATTTATTTCAAAAGAAAAGCTTCAGGAGTTGGTGAATGAAGACAACCAGAGCCAGCAACAATATATACAGCTGCTTGAAGCCCTCGTTACCCAGCAGATCGACCGTGAAGTAGATTTAATGATAACCTCACCTGTTGAGCGCCTCAACCGTGTGTTGCAACGCAGACCAAATCTGTTTCAGCACATTCCGCTTAAATATATTGCCTCCTATCTGCGCATGACACCTGAGACATTAAGCCGCATCCGGAATTCTTGATTTCAATCAATAACCACAAAAAAAGGTTCTCCAATCTTTGCATAAAAATTTAAACCCATGCAAACAACCAACAACCTTTTAATTGACGAGCTGCTCGTAATTATTGAAGACACTAACAGTGCAGTAAAAAAATTCAAAGAACTTTCTTTAACTCAGCTCAACTATAAAAAGAGCCCCGAATCATGGAGTATACTGGAATGTATAGAACACCTTAACCTCTATGGCGATTTCTATTTACCCGAAATTCAGAAACAGATTCTTAAAGCAGAAAAAGTTTCAATCGCTTCAACCGTTAAAAGTGGATTGCTTGGAAATTACTTTGCCAACCTCATGAAGGTAAAGAACGGTGAAGTCAAAAAGATGCAATCGCCTAAAGACAAAAACCCTCTCAACTCTCAGTTGTCTTTTACCACTATTGACCGTTTTTTGAAACAGCAACAACTGCTTGCCTCTTTACTCACGCAGTCAAAAACCATTAACCTCACCAAAACAAAATCAGCTATTTCACTCAGCAACCTTGTAAAATTGCGTCTTGGCGATACCTTTCGTTTTCTTGTTTATCATATCGACAGGCATATACAGCAAGCCGAGCGTGTGCTTAAATAAGGATACCTGATATTGCGTATCTTAGCAGGGAAAATAACACAGCAGAATTGCGTCATTGCGCAAAATACTGTTATACTTTTCTGCCATGAAAAAAACACTGAATGATTACATCACCTTAAAAGTTCCGCTCGCCAATACCGGTGATACTGTTCTTAAGGTGCTGAACCAAATCAAGACGAATGATTTTGATGATACGCAGCAAATTTTTGTAGTTGACGAACAAAATATTTTGCTGGGTTTTGTCAGTTTAGATATACTGCTTAAAAGCAAAGACTCCGATACAGTTGATAAACTAATTTCGGAATGCAATCCGGTGGATATTGATAAGTCGCTTGAATATGTTGCAACCCATGCTATTTATAAAAAACTGCAGTCAGTGCCCGTTACAAGCAAGCAAGGTGTGTTCATGGGCATAATACCCACCCTTACCATTATTGAAACGCTGAGAAACGAACATGTTGAAGACCTTCATAAAATTGCCGGTATTCATAAAGAAACTTCTCGGGCAAGCAAAGCAGTAAAAGAACCTCCGCTGCGCAAGATACAACACCGCCTTCCCTGGCTACTGGTGGGACTTGTCGGTACTTTTTTAGCCACCTTTATTATGGCACGCTATGAAGAAATACTGAACAGTAACATTGCACTCGCATTTTTTATTCCCGGCATAGTTTACCTTGCCGATGCAATAGGCACACAAACCGAAACCATTGTAATCAGAGGGCTAACACTCAGCTGGACAAGCTTCGCAAAAATTCTGAAACAGGAATTATTTACCGGTCTTATGATAGGTCTTATACTTGGTGTGCTCAGTTTACCCATGGCACTCATCGGAGGATTTGACATAAGAATAGCATTGGTAGTAGGCATTACCATAACCCTTGCCGGAATGGTGGCTTCCAGCATAGGATTATTTCTTCCCTGGCTTTTAATGCGGCTTGGCAAAGATCCCGCCTTTGGCTCAGGTCCGCTTGCTACCATTATCCAGGATATTCTCAGTATTTTTATTTACCTGATTGTGGCGCAGATTATACTGTAAAAGACAAAAGTTAATAAATGGGTTTTAATCCTATCTTTGAAATACATTTTAAATTCTTCTCTCATGAAAAACTTCTTCAGCATCGTCCTGCTTGCCTTTGTTATCAGTATTGTAAACACATCCTGTAATAACAATGATGATGTTCCCGATCTTACCGATGGTATTACCGGAACGTATGTTGGAGCTATGAATGTACTTTCACCATCGTATCAAAATGCAAATTACTCCGTTACCGTTTCCAGAGTAAGCAGCACAAGAGTGCGAATTTCACCGCAAGGCAGCGAGGCAGCAACCTGGGAACAGGATATTATGAAACCTTCGTCAACATCCGTTACCTGCACAAACTGCACTACAAACCAATTAACGTTCGACCTTAGTCATAGCCCCATTACAATTGCCTATGACTATAATAACAATGCCGAACAGTTTGCCGGATCTAAACAATAAGTGTCTGCAACCTGAGCAATTTTGGCAGCAAAGGGTTGAAAAGTTCTGCCATTTGTTCTGTTTATCCGTTGAAAATCAAAAAACGTGTAACTATTTTACCTTTAATGTGGTTTAAATGCGCGTATAATTTTATAAAAGCACCCCATGAAACAACTTTTTCTAACTTTTATTGCAGCCGGATTTATAATCTCTTCGTTCGCACAATCGTTTGAAGGAGTAATTGATTTTCGCAAAACCAGCGGTGATGAAAAAGTTTATTACAGCTATTCTGTAAAAGGAAACAAAGTGTGCATTGACGAAAAAAGTGAAGACGGGAAAAGCATAATAGCAACACTGTTGGTTGACCTCAGATCAAAAGAAATACTTGCTCTTAGCCACGAACGCAAATTGTATATGAAACGCGAAGCAAAAACTACAGAACGTATTGCTGGCTCACCTAAAATAGTTCGTTCAGGTAATCATCGTTTTATTGGCGGATATGATTGCGAGCAATGGCGTGTAAAAAATGAGAGCGAGAATACTGAAATCAGTTACTGGGTTACCAAAGGCAATTATGATTTCTTTCTCCCATTGCTGGGTGTGTTGGGTCGTAAAGACCGCTTTGCAATGTATTATCTATCAATCCCTGATCGCGAAGGTTATTTCCCGATTGATGCTGTTGAACGCGATGTTCAGCGAAACGAAAAAGGAAGACTGGAAGTACTTCAGATAACAGAGAAAAAATTAGACAACAGCCTGTTTACTGTTCCGAAAACCTATATGCAGATGGAGAATTAATCTCCTGGCATGATCTGGTTTCGCAGGCTTTTTGGAATACTATTGATTGCGGTAGCAATCATTTTGGTTTTCTCTATCGTTGTTACCATTTTACAGGCAACTTCCTATTTCACTTTATTCTATTCATGCATTACTGAAGGTTGCGATGGTGATATCCTTAAAGACGCGCTGTTCGGAATTCTTACTTACATCTTTATGGCTGCCATGGTTTATTACCTTGGTCGCAGAGGCTTTTTATTATTGATAGCTGCAAAGCCTGAAGAACCCGAATCATCTCCTATTCTTGACGAAGCAGATTTTTCACACATACAGGAAAGCAAAAATTATTTTCAGACTAAATACGGTTATTGCCACATACTTCCGGACCGCATCATTTTTGCAAATTCTAAAACGCTGGAAGATGTTTCTGCTTATAAAGAAGGAAACAAGATTATAGGCACTCTGATTTTACAGTTTACCCTGTTCTTTGCTATGGGAGTTTATTTTTTTACCGAAGCTATGGAAGGTGATTTCTGGCAAATGCTAACTCCCGCACTTGTTGCACTTGTTTCCCTGTTTTCAATTGTTACGTCATTCAGAAATTCAACCACACCGCTTATTATGCGCGACAAAATCAGTTCAATTAATTTTGTAAAAGGAATACCCTATATGATTACTCCGCACTTTGTAATCTGGTTTTACGATAGTAAAAACCGTAAGCGCAAACGCCTTGTTATGCTTTTCGATAATGCCGAAAAAAACAGCAGCGAGGCATTGCTTGTATTCCGCAATGCCTCGCTGCCTGTTACTGAGTAATGTAAATTACTTCGCTTCTAAAAACGTTTGCAATAATCCAAAGTAAGCATCCTTATCTGTATTGTAAGTATCAGCTGCACCAACGCCTTTAATCATTTTATACTGAGTAATACTTTTCTGAAGTTTAGCTAATTCTTTCATGTCGTCAGGTGTAATCACATCATCTTTTTCGCCCGAAATGAGAAGAATACCATAAAGGTGTGCACCTTTTTCAGTCAATGCGAAGAAAGGCTCCATGAAAAATTTGTTGTAACCGATAGGCACAATTAAATCTTCGCTTCTTTTTGCTTTTACGGCAGCTTTGTAGGTCTCTAATTTCAGAAAAGGGGTGTCGGCAATTACTTTGCGAACATCGGTGCGGTTTGCAGCAGCAGCTAATAAAAGCGATGCGCCAATTCCTTTTCCGTAAAGATTGCTCGACATGCTGGCGTGATTTTTTTTCACATGATCCATCACTGCCTTCACATCTTTTTCAAATTGCGGATAGCAAATCATTTTAGGATTGATTTTAAAATCATCGCTTTTGCCGTAACCGCGGTAATCAAATGCCAACACGTGATACCCCAATGAAGTAAATTTAGTAATTAGCTCAATATTATCAGCCATGTTTCCGTCACCGTCATCAGCAATAATAATGGCTTTTGCTCCTGATTTATTCTGTGGTTTAAACCACCATGCATTCAGTGTTACCCCATCTTCTGTGGTTATTTTCTTTTCTTCATACTCAATGCCATACTCGTCAGGAGTAACGGCATACTCGCGCACCGGATTTAATGCAAAAGCAGAAACTGCAACAACTGAACAAAAAAGCGATACGATAATTTTCTTCATGATTTTTATAAAAAGGTTTAACGTTTTTTGAGGGTAACAAAACTATACAAAGCAAAGGTTGAGTAATTGAAAACTTTTCAACAAAAAAGCCCCACCGCAATACGGCAGGGCTCCTGTTCCCCCTCCTTTTTTCAAGGAGGGGGTTAGGGGGTGGTGTTACTTCTTCACCATATCCAGTGACATGTTACGCACTTCAATCTCGTAACCCAATTTTGATAATCCGGGATAAATCAAATCTTTATCACCAACAATTACCATCACCATTTTATCCGCAGGCAATTTAGATTTTGCCAGTGCATCAATATCAGCTTTGGTAATGTTTGCAAGAATTTTGTTTTGCTCGTCAACAAAATTTTTGTCAAGGTTGTAATCCAATATCTGTTGCAGAAACTGAGCTTTATCTTGTGATGTTTCATATTTACGTGCATCACTTTGCCCGATTGAACTTTTGGTGAAAGACAATTCCTGTTCTGTAATTCCGTTGGTTGCATAGTTGTTTATCTCTTTCATAAACTCAACCACGGAGCTGTCGGTAGTATTAGCTTTAACACCTGCTGAAGCTAGGTAAGGTCCTGCAAATTTACTTCCCTGAAAGTAGGAGCGTGCACCGTAAGTCCAGCCTTTGTCTTCGCGCAGGTTAAGGTTAATACGGCTGTTGAAGGCCATACCAAGCGGAAAATTCATAATGCCTGATTTGTAATAATCACCTGTTGCATCTTTAGGCATTGCAATATATCCGATACGGATTTCGCTTTGAGGAGCCTGTGGTTTGTTAACCAGAATAATTTTGGTTTTCTCAATGGCAGGTGTTGGTTTTTCTTCTGCAAACTGAACATCTTTTTTAGCCCATGATTTCAGGAAGCCAAGTTTACCAATTACTTCATCTTTTTCCACATCACCTACTACCACTAATTTAGAAATAGAAGGAGAGAATTTGCTTTCGTAATAGGCTTTCACATCATCCAATGTAATGCTTGCTACCGTTTCAATTGTTCCAACTGAAGGTATGCTCATGATGTGGCCTTTTCCGTAAAGCGCTTCTTTGAAATTATTATCGGCAATAACAGTTGGTTGTGTTGCCTGGTTGGCAATACCTTCCATCTGTTGTTGTTTAAGACGGTTGAAATCTTCCATTGAAAATTTAGGTTTCAACAGTTTTTCTTCCACCAACTCAAGTGTTTTATCCAAATTCTTTTTCAGTGAAGAAACACTTACTACAATCTCTTCATTGCCTGCATAAATATCAATGTTGCTTCCCAACACTTCCAGTTTGTTTGCAATTTCTTCACCGGTATAATTCTGTGTTGATTCACCAAGCAGGTCAGCAGTAAGGTTAGCAATACCTGATTTTGAAGCGTCTTCAAAACGGTGTCCTGCACGGATAGAAATACGCAAGGCTACCGTTGGTACTTCATCATTCTTTGCTCCTATAGCAGCCAGACCGTTGTCAAAATTTTCGGTCCAGTAATCAGGAACTTTAATAGTAGGATTTGGTCCTGCTGCAGGTTGTTTGCTGCGATCGAATCCATCAGCATCTTTTGCTTTGTTGTAAACCAAACCTTTGTATTGTTCGTCATTAGGAACAAAAGTTGAGTCAACAAATTTTGGTGTGTAGTTGTCTGCCTTTGCAGCAAGTGTTGGCTGACCTTTAGGATAAACACTAAGGATAACTGCTTTCTGACCTTTAATATAGGTATTGAAAACACGTTTTACATCTTCTTTGGTAACATCAGCATAACGCTTCAATTCAGCTTGTATGTAGTTAGGGTTGCCTGTAAAGGTTTGGTAGCTAGCCAGCAGACTTGCTTTTCCGTCAACGCTTGCCAACTGTTGTATCAGCTGATTTTCAATCATGGCTTTGGTGCGGTTCAAATCGTCATCATTGATTTCGCGTGTTTCAAATTCATCAATTGATTTGCGGATAACTGCTTCCATTTCAGCCAGTGTTTTTCCGGGAAAAGGAAGAACAGTTAATTGAAATTCTCCTGCAAGTTCCATGCAAGGGTGAGCAACATTTGCCTGTACAGCTAACTGTGGTTTTTCAAAGTTCTCGTAAAAGATTGAGTTTTTTCCTCCGCCCATAATGTCGGCAAGAATATCCAAAGGAGCTTCGTCAGGGTTACGGTTGCCAACGGTTGGGTAAGCAAATTGAATTAATGGGAAACGGATATTGTCTTCGTAAGAAATATAACGGTCTTCAGGAAGGGTAATTTTTTCAACCTTCATTGGTTTTACTTCCGGTCCCGCAGGAATTGGTCCGTAATATTTTTCTACCAACTCAACTACTTGTTTAGGGTCAACATCACCGGCAACAGTTAAGGTAGCATTGTTCGGTCCGTACCAACGCAGAAAAAAATGTTTCAAATCATCAACATTTGCTCTGTCCAATTCAGCTAAGTAACCGATAACAGGCCATGAATAAGGATGTCCCTGAGGATACATTGCCTGAGTAACTTTTTCACCAATCAAACCATAAGGACGGTTATCATAACTCTGTCCGCGTTCGTTTTTAACAGTTGCGCGTTGGTTCTCAAATTTCTTCTGAGTAACAGCATCTAACAAAAAGCCCATACGGTCAGCTTCTAACCACAATGCAGTTTCTAATTGATTAGAAGGCAATGTTTCAAAATAGTTAGTGCGGTCGCTGTTGGTAGTTCCGTTCAGTTCGCCACCTGCTTCAGACACAACTTTAAAGTGTTGTTCGTCTGCAACGTGATCAGAACCCTGGAACATCATGTGCTCAAAAAAGTGAGCAAAGCCTGAACGTCCTAATTCTTCGCGTGATGAACCTACGTGATAGGTAACATCTACGTGTACAATCGGATCGCTGTGATCTTCGTGAACCAATAGTGTTAAGCCATTAGGCAACACATATTTCTGATAAGGAATAACGATATCATCGCCTTTCTTTTTTACTTCTTCTACCAGCTTGGTTCCGAACTTGGTAGTAGTGTTGTTGTTGCACGATACCAGAAAGGTAACGGCTGCAACAAATGCTAAAATTCTTTTCATTTTGTTTTTGGGTTTTTTAATTTGCGTGGCAAAGGTAGAAAAAGGGCATAACGTTCAACATCTTATGAAAATTGAAGATGTTAAGAAGTGTTAAATGAGAAGTAAACCTGTCAGGGTTGGTTACCTTATCTAATAGCCGACAACAGCCGTAATACAAATCACTGCAAAAACAATAAGGCGCAATAACACTCTGTTACTGAAAACAGCTGCTTCGGCACGCTCTTTTTTTACTTTAAGTACATAGACAATACTTGCTACGGAGCTGATGCTGCTGATAAGTATCATCATATCACCTCCCGGCCAATGTTGCAGCACAAATAATAAACCTTGCGCTCCTATGGCAAGCCCCCAATACATTAGTTTAGTAAAGAAAATATCCATCTTCTGTGACTGCGGATTAGTGTCTTGCGCAAAAGCATTAAGGAAATAAATAACAGCAAGCGTTGATAATAAAACAGTAAGCATAATACCCGCTCCCGGCCAATGTTGTATTTTAAAAACAAGGGCAATAAGAATAAATGCTGCCATAAATAACTCTGCTTTATCAAGGTATGGACTTAGTTTGTTTACTGCCTGTTGCCGGGTGTTGCTTATCATAGTGTTAATATTTTGCAGCTAAAATAAATAAAAAGCAGAAATACAATTTCTGCTGTGTTCGAGGCTATACCTTTTTTATTACCCGTTTCGATATTTATTTTCAGTGAAGCTTCATAATTTTTCAATGCTTCAGCATAATTTCCAAACTCTTCAAGCGCTCCGGCTTTTCTGTTATATGCTGTTGCAATCCCCCAACGGTAATTTAATTTTTTTGAGAGAGCAAGAGCACTGTCAGCATTTTGAAGTGCGCTTCTGAAATCACCGGTTACAAGTCGCTCCCAGCTTAATTCAGTTAATAAAAATGCTTTTACGGTATCTTCCTTTGCATCTTTCAGAACCGATTGAAGTGAATCAATAAGTGTGTTGCCTGCAAATGAATGGGGTAATGAGAAAAGAAGTAACCCTATACAAAAGAGAAGATGTTTTTTCATTTTATTAGGGTTTATTTTTTGATTGAAGATCAAAGGTAAAAAAAGACCTTATCGCTCAATATCTTCTGAAATATAGATACGTTAAGTAATATTAGAAAAGTAGGAAAAAGGGTACGGTTGGTGACCTATAAAGTTTGACAATAAAAATCACGATCTTTCATGCAAAGTGAGATTTCTATTCAAGCAGACCAAGTTAATCGATTGAAAATGAACTCTGCCATTTTGGTTTGAATATTTAGTTTTAGTATACATATCTTTAAGAATGGACTTGGTATAAGTAAGCAAAATTAACCCATTGAAGAGTTTATTGCTACATGTGAAAATGCACTGTGTTATTTAAATTTGTGCCACTTGTCATTCTTCTGCACAATTTGAAACCAAAGGTGTTTAAAGCAATTAAGTATGAGCCAATCTTAAATGAAAATTTCTAAGCTTATACAGATTATTAGTGGATTACTATTCTTCATGCACGTACAACCTAAGCCTAATGATAAAGCACTTTTAGAAACTATGTTAAAGCTATTCTACTACAGCATAAATAAAAAGGACGGAGCGATGTGCTCCGTCCTTTTTTGTAATCAAAACTAATTCAGCCTACTTTTTAATCACCTTCCTCAACAACGTTTCATTTTCTGAACGCACAGTAATAAAGTAAAGCCCTTCTGCAAAAGCAGATAAGTCATACACTTGTTTGAATAAACCATTTACTTCACTTTGCTGGCTCACGATGTTTTGTCCAAGCATGTTTGTAAGTGTTAAGGTAATAGTTGAAAGCTGTGAAGTTTCCAGTTCAACAGTTACAGAACCTGAAGTTGGGTTAGGGTAAACTGTAAATGAGTTTTCAGACAGCGATGCATTAACAACACCGGTAACAAGAGCCGTTAAGGTAACACAGGTATTGGTTTCGCAGCCATTGTCATCGGTAACGGTAACACAATACGTTCCTTCGGCAAGGTTAGAAGCTGTAGCACCTGTTTGTCCGTTGCTCCAAATATAAGTGTATCCAGGAGTTCCGCCTGAAGCATTTACAGTTGCACTTCCGTCAGCACACACATCACAGGTTGGGTCGCTGCTGCTTGTAGAAGTGGTAATAGCGGTTGGCTCTATAATGGCTAAAGTTGCAAATGATGTACATCCTCCATCGTCTGTAACACTAACCACATAACTGCCCGGTGCAAGACCTGTAACAGTAGAAGTAGTTTGTGCCGGATTTGTGTTCCATGAATAGGTGTAAGGCGATGAACCACCTGATGCTGCTACTGTTGCTATACCGTTGTCGGCACCAAAGCAACTTGCGTTAGTAGCTGTAGCATCTAACAGCGGAGCATTTTCATTATTTACGGTTGCTGTTTCAGTTGAAACGCATCCGTTTCCATCGGTAACAGTAACGGTATAAATTCCGGCTTCAAGTGCCGAAGCCGTTGCGGTAGTTTGCTCAGGTGTTGTGTTCCATGAATAGGTAAAGTTACCCACCCCACCGCTTGCTGTAACTGTTGCCGAGCCGGTTGGTTGACCGCAGGCAGCAGGAACAACACTTAG
Source organism: Bacteroidota bacterium (assembly GCA_947479755.1). Lineage (GTDB taxonomy): Bacteria > Bacteroidota > Bacteroidia > SXHM01 > SXHM01 > SXHM01. The sequence goes on along the minus strand of CANKAM010000007.1, from coordinate 105,173 downwards.
ACTTGTTTCAACTGCTGCAGGCTGGGTGATGGTTGTGTTTTTTGAAATGGTGCAACCGTTGGCATCGGTAATTACAACCGTATAACTTCCGGCAGGTAAACCAAAAGCGGTTTGTGCAGATTGAGCAGGAACAGTATTCCAGCTATAGGTGTAAGGTCCTGTTCCCCCTGTAGGGTTGGCAGTTGCCGCTCCGTTGTTTCCACCATTGCACGAAACATTGGTTTTTATAACACTTGCGGTAAGCGCAGTTGCCGGTTGTGTAATATTTACTGTTGCAGAAGCAACGCATCCATTGTCATCTGTTACCGCAACAGTGTAAATGCCGGCAGTAAGGGTAGAAATTGCTGATGTGGTTTGGCTTGGTTCAGTATCCCATGCATATGCATAAGGAGTAGTTCCGCCAACAACGTTTGCAGTTGCGGAGCCTGTTGCCTGACCATTGCACAGGATATTTTCAAATTCAGCGCTTACTGTAAGGGCTTCCGGTTCAGTAACTGTTGCTGTTACAGTAAATACACAACCGTTGTCATCCGTTACGGTTCCTGTATATGTTCCTGCTGATAAGCCTGTAACTGATTGTGTAGTTTCAACCGGGTTTGTGTTCCAGGCATAAGAATAAGGCTGAGCTCCTCCTGAAGCATTAGCTGTTACCGTTCCGTTGGCGCCTCCATTGCAACTTACGTTCGTGCTGGTAGCTTCTGCATTAAGTCCGCCTGCGTTAGGAAGGTTTACGTTAAGTGTGGCAACACATCCGTTTTCATCTGTAACCGTTAAGGTATAGGTTGCTGAAGAAAGTCCTGTTGCTGTTGCTGTTGTTTGAACAGGATTAGTGTTCCATGAATATGAATAAGCACCTGTTCCTCCGCTAACCGTTGCAGCAATACTTCCGTTGCTTTGACCACAATCTTCAGGCGTTGTTGTATAGTTAGTAGTTAAAGCCGATGGCTGTGTAATGGTTACTTGTTTGGTAACAGTACATCCGTTGGCATCTGTAACCACAACCGAATAGCCGCCTGCCGTTAAAGCAATAGCTGTTTGAGTTGTTTGCACAGGATTAGTATTCCATGAATAAGAATATGGCTGTGTTCCTCCCACAGGATTTACAGTTGCTGCACCATTTGTTTCTCCAAAGCACGATACATGCGTTTGAATAGTGGCGGCTGTTAATTCAGCCGGTTCAGTGATGCTTGCAGAGGCTGTTGCTTCACATCCATTATTATCTGTAACCGTTACAGTGTATGTGCCTGCATCCAATCCGCTTATTGCAACGGTAGTTTCTTCAGGTTGTGTATCCCATGAATAAGAGTAATCTGAAACACCTCCTGTAACGGTTGCTGTTGCTGAGCCGGAAGACAATCCGTTGCACGGAACGTTTTCACTTTCAATACTGATAGAAAGCGGCAGTGGCTCTGTAATAGTTACAGTAGAAAGTGTGGTGCAGTTTGACTGATCAGTAACGGTAATTGTATAGTTTCCTGCAGTTAAACCAAATGCAGTTTGTGTGGTTTGTCCGCCCGACCATGAATAAGTATAAGGTTGTGAGCCTCCTGTTGCTGTAACAGTTGCTGTTCCATTATTTCCACCGTTACAACTAACGTTAGTATGTGTAGTTGTAGATGATGGTCCGCCCGGTGAGGTTACGGTTGCTGACGCAGATGCCGTACAATTACCTTCATCCGTAACAGTTACAGTATAAGTACCTGCTGAAAGCCCTGTTGCTGTAGCAGTTGTTTGCACAGGATTAGTATCCCATGAATAACTGAGAAGTCCGGTTCCTCCGCTGGCTGTTGCAGTAGCTGTTCCTGCTGTTTGTCCGCAAGATGTAGTTGTAGCGCTTGCACTTAAAGTTATTGCAGCCGGTTGAGTAATTGTTACACCCGCAGTAGTAACACACCCGCTTACATCTGTTACTGTTACCGTGTAATTTCCTGCGCCAAGATTAACTGCGGTTTGTGTAGTTTGAACAGGATTACTGTTCCATGAGAATTGGTAAGGGGGATTTCCGCCAAAAACATTTACAGTTGCTGTTCCGTCATTTTCGCCATTGCAACTTAGGTTGTTTTGATCGGTTGTAGTAACAAATACATCAGCCTGTGTAATTGTTACCGTTGCAGTTGCTGAACAACTGTTTGCATCTACTGCTGTAACCGTATAAGTTCCAATTGTAAGCCCTGATGCAGTTGGCCCATTTTGTGAAGGAACAGTATTCCATAAATAGTAATAAGGCGCTGTTCCTCCGGCACCTGTGGCCGTAGCTGAACCCGATGCTCCTCCATTGCAGGAGATATTAATCTGAGTGGTAGTTACAATCATTGAATTTACCTCAATAATTGTAACATCAATAGTTTCGTAACAGCCTTCTCCGTCTGTAACTGTTGCGGTGTAAGTTCCTGCTGTTAATCCAATAGCAGTTTGAGTGGTTTGAACGGGTGAGGTGTTCCAGGAGTAGGAGTAAGGTGCTGTCCCTCCTGTTGGGGTAACAGTAGCAGTTCCATTATCTCCACCACTGCAGTTTATATTTGTTACTGAAGCAGATAGTTCAGGGCCTCCGATATTTTCAACTGTCGCTGGACCAGTTTGGGTGCATCCATTTGCATCGGTAACAGTAACGATGTAGTCACCTGCTGCAAGTCCTGTAGCTGTTGAGGTAGTCTGAACCGGATTTGTATTCCATGAATAGGTGTATGGACTCGTTCCACCTGCTGCTAAAGCAGTTGCTGTTCCGGTGCTTTGTCCGCAGTCTGAAGGTGTTGTAGAGATGCTTCCTGTTATTTGAGGCCCCTGAGTAATGGTAACAGTTCTGGTAACCGTGCAACCTGAATTAGTATTTGTTGCAATTACGGTATAAGTTCCCGCTGTAAGCCCAGTTGCGGTTTGAGTTGTTTGCACAGGATTGGTATTCCATGAATAAGTATAAGTTCCTCCTCCGCTTACTGTTATTGTAGCTGAGCCGGTTGTTCCTCCATAACACAATACATTAACCTGACTTGTAGTAGCGCTAATTGCCTGTGGCTGGGTAATAGTAATTGATGCCTGGTCAACACAGCCGTTGTTGCCCGTTACAGTAACAACATAAGTTCCAGCACACAAGTTAGTTGCTGTTGCTGTAGTTTGAACAGGATTTGTATTCCATGAGTATGCTGGAGTACCACCACCACCACCAAAGAAAAATGTTACAGTACCTGAGCCATTGCATCCGCCATTGCAGGTTGCATTTTGTTGTGATGTAAAAGCAGTGCAAGATTGAGCATTCGCATCATCCGGAATAAATACTATTAAAAACGAAAGTAAAGTGAGAAGTGAAAAGTAAAAGTTTTTCATGGTAAAAGATAATTGTTAGTGGTTTAATAAGAGGGGCAAGGTATGTTATAATAAAAAACAAAAGGAATACTGCCGATGAAAGGAAGTATTCTGTCGGCAAGAATTCCTAATCAACGACAAATGACAATTTTAGCCTAGTATGACAAGCTAAAAAGGAGTTAAAAAAATTGCAGAAAACAGATTTTCGGGATTACTCTACCGTGACAGCTTTTGCCAAATTCCTAGGCTGGTCAACATTACAACCGCGCATAACGGCAATGTGGTAAGAGAGCAGTTGCAGTGGAATTACAGAAAGTATCGGCATTAATTCTTCTTCCGTTTCTGGAATTTCAATTACAAAATCTGCCATGCTTTTTACAGTGGTGTCGCCTTCGGTTACTATTGCAATAATTTTTCCTTTGCGGGCTTTTACTTCCTGAATGTTGCTTACTACTTTTTCGTAAGCACCTTTTTTAGTGGCGATAAAAACTACGGGCATTTCTTCGTCAATCAATGCAATTGGTCCGTGTTTCATTTCTGCTGCAGGGTAACCTTCAGCATGGATGTAAGAAATCTCTTTCAGTTTCAGAGCGCCTTCCAGCGCAACCGGAAAATTGTAACCTCTTCCCAGGTAAAGGAAATTGCGCGAATCTTTAAATAGAGAAGCAATGTATTCTATCTGGTCGTTGGCTTTCAAAAGTTTTTCAACTTTTGAAGGAATTAATTCCAATTCGCTCAGCAATTGACGGAAACGCGATTCAGGAATTGTTCCTTTTTTGCGCCCAAGCGAAAGAGCCATTAATGTTAAAACAGTAACCTGCGAAGTGAATGCTTTTGTTGATGCCACACCAATCTCGGGGCCAGCATGTGTATAAGAACCTGCATGGCTCATTCTTGGAATGCTTGAACCGATTACATTGCAAATTCCAATTATGGTTGCGCCTTTGCTTTTTGCAAGTTCTATAGCTGCAAGCGTATCAGCAGTTTCGCCACTTTGCGAAATAGCTATAACTACGTCTTTTTCGGTGATAATGGGATTGCGGTAACGGAATTCAGAAGCATATTCCACCTCAACCGGAATTCGTGCCAAGTCTTCAATCAAATATTCGCCAACCAAACCTGAGTGCCATGAAGTTCCGCAGGCAACAATAATAAAGCGGTCGGCATTTATCATTTTCTGCTCGTAATCGCGCAAACCTCCGAGCCTGACAATACCTTCTTTTGCATTCAGTCTGCCGCGCATACTATCCATAATAGAGCGCGGTTGTTCATAAATCTCTTTCAGCATAAAGTGGTCATAACCGCCTTTTTCCAATGCTTCAAGCTGCAGCTCCAATTCCTGAACATAAGGAGTTTTATCCTTGTTCTTGATGGTTTTTATTTTCAGTTCTTCGCCTCTGCGGATAATAGCAATTTCTTCATCTTCAAGATACACTACATTCTTGGTGAATTCTACAATTGGGGTTGCATCCGAAGCAATAAAAAATTCATCCGTTCCAATTCCAACTACCATAGGACTTCCTTTTTTGGCTCCTATTAATTGGTTTGGCTCTTCCTGAGAAATTACAACAATTGCATAAGCGCCAATCACCTCATTCAACGCAATTCTAACAGCTTCTGCCAAATTGGTTTTTTCATTTTTCTGAATGTCTTCAATAAGGTGAACCAGTACTTCGGTATCTGTATCGCTTTTAAAAGTATGACCTCGTTTAATAAGCTCTTCTTTAAGCGGATGATAATTTTCTATTATACCATTGTGAATAATGGTAATTTTCCCGTCTTGCGAAACGTGCGGATGCGCATTTGCATCATTTGGTTCTCCGTGTGTTGCCCAACGGGTATGTCCCATTCCAAGCGTTCCGGATTTGTCTTTGTCTTTGGTAAAATTTTCAAGGTCGGCAACCTTTCCCTTGCATTTGTAAATGTTCAATTTGCCGTTTATGAGCGCAACTCCTGCGCTGTCGTAACCGCGATATTCTAAACGGTGCAATCCTTTTATTACTATAGGATAGGCTTCTTTTTTACCGATATATGCTACAATTCCACACATCTTAATTTGTATTTAATGAGGCAAATTTATTCTAAAATTGTATATGTCAAACGAAGTTTTAATGGCTTATCTGCGTTTCCGGTTCCATTTATAACCACACGGTTTCCGCTAACTGAAGCCCCTGCCACGCGCAGATAAATTGATTTGTCTGCTGTTGTATCTTTTAGTAATCCCTGAATATGTCTTGGAATATTAAAAGCATACTCTAACTTGGTTGAGTTATAGTAGCCGCCAACAAATTCAGGAGATTCGCTGATGTTATCGTCAAGCACTTTATCTTTTCCATCGGTTCCCTTTTTTACTACAACAAGTCTTGAAGAGGGGCTTAACCGCGAAGTTGTTCCATCCGCAATCGGGAAAATCAATTCAGCTTTATTGATTGCAATTTGTTGTCCGTTGGCAACTAAATTATTCAGGTGCGGAAAAGTGATTTTTGCTTTTAATCCCTGCATGGACTGAAGGTATAAACGTTCTGTACCAAGTGTTGAATCTGCCAACTGAGCAGCAACATCAAACGCATTGGAATAATTGTGTGAGAAATTATTAAACCGCACCGTGTTTGCGGTTACTACAAAATTGAAATTTTGCTGCGCTGTGGTATCATCATTGTGATAATACAATGTCATTTTTGTATACGGAGAGCTAGGACTGATGTAGAGTAGAGAACCCTGACCTGTCAATAAATTTTGTGTAGTTGGAGTAATATAAAAACCTCTGAAGTCGCTTAAAAAACTTTCATCCGAAGTAAGTGCTGTTGAGCTTAAAAGTTCATTTCCAAAATTGTCATTCAGGCGAATTCGCATTTGAGGCGGCTCATTTGTGCCGTTTACTAAAACACTGTCGCGTGTGTCAATCAATCCGGTATAAGTTCCCAACGGTAATTTTTGGTAATCAAGCGTGTCATCTGAATAATAAGTGGTTGAATCACCCATGTCTTCAAGCACCCTGTGAATGCTGAAACTTTGCTCACCTGCTAATTTCATAATATCTGCATAGTAGCCGGCATATGCTAATGAAAGAACTACCGAATCAACTGTAGCATTAGTTCCGAAAGCAGGATTAGCTGCAGAAAGTTTCAGTTGCGTGTAAATGCTTGCTTTCGATAATCCAAAAATGGGGTCGTTGTGGCTTCCTACAATATTAAAAGAAGTTCCCGTTGTACTCAATGAATCTTCCCGTAGTGTATAAGCCCAAACAGTAATCGTGTCTGTATGCTCTCCTTGCAGGCGATCTTCTTCCGGCAATACTTCCAAACCAACAGTATCTGCTTTTTTGCAGGAATTAAAAACTAACAGAAATAAAAAAAGAGCACTTAATAACCCTGAACTCTTACCTGAAAAAATGTTTTGCATATGGGTTTAAAAAAATTGCGGTCTCGCCTGTAGGCAAGACCGCAAAATAATTATTTACAAAGTTTTTGATTTCAATTCTTAGTCAGCCAAAACGCCTTCTTCTTCCAGAACGGCATCATAAAATTCTGAGTAAGCATCCATGTAATCTTCAGGGCTTTGGTATTCCAGAACCGGTTTGCCTGAAGCGCGGAGGTAGGTATTGATTTCTTTCTCGGTAGCTTCACTTCCTTTGATTACTGCATCACTATGGTCAATTGCAGATTTGGTAAGGTTGATATAGTTTGGTGTTTTGTAATGCTTAAGGTCTTTATCGTTCATACCTTCCAGTTTCAGTTTCTGAGCGGTTTTAGCGTTCATCTGACCTGTAAAAGCATCGTCATAAACGGAATAAACAATTTTTGATTCTGCAAAAATAGGATCTTCGCTGTATGATTTTTTAACCATCAAAGGCAACATACTGGTCATCCAGCCATGGCAATGAATAACATCGGGAGCCCATCCTAGTTTTTTTACGGTTTCAATTACCCCGCGACAAAAGAAAATAGAACGCTCATCGCTGTCTTCAAAAAGGCTTCCTTCGCTGTCAACATACGTAAGTTTGCGCTGAAAATATTCTTCGTTGTCTATGAAATAAACCTGCATGCGTGCAGATTGAATAGAAGCTACTTTAATAATAAGCGGATGGTCGTTATCGTTGATGATAAGGTTCATACCTGATAAACGGATAACCTCGTGCAACTGATTTCTGCGCTCATTAATGCAACCAAAGCGCGGCATAAAAGTTCTGATTTCTTTACCTCTCTCCTGAATTCCCTGCGGAAGTTTTCTTCCGATAGTTCCGATTGGACTTTCCTCTAAGTAAGGCGTAATTTCTGATGAAACGAATAATACTTTAGCTTTTTTCATGTGTTGTATTTAGTTTAACAATTTGTGAATTATTCTGCCAATGTTTTGCTTATTTCTGGTTGTTCCGGGGAGAGATTTTTGGACTTCATAGAACAACAGGCTTTTGGAAATAAGTATGCAAAAGTAAGCAATAAAAAACGACAATTCAAACTTTAATATAGCTTTGAACGGTTTTTTGTGAAATATAATTTCGTTTTTGCTTGATTTACAGTAGTTTCTGCTCCTAATTATTATTCATGAAGGTATTTGAAAAAGCGGCTGAACTGAACCAATTTCTTGCCTTGGGGCGGGCAAATGGCAAATCTGTGGGCTTTGTTCCCACTATGGGGGCATTGCATAGCGGACATATTTCACTCATTAATAAAGCAAAGCAGGGGAATGATGTGGTGGTGGCAAGTGTATTTGTAAATCCAACCCAATTTAATAACCCCGATGATTTAAAGAAATATCCACGCACAATAGAAGCCGATAAAGCTTTATTGGAAAAACACGGTTGCAATGTTTTGTTCTTTCCTTCGGTGGAGGAAATTTATCCTGAAAAGGACAACACTATTTTTGACCTAGGTGGTTTAGATAACTTAATGGAAGGCAAATTCCGTCCCGGACATTTTAATGGGGTTGCTATGGTGGTAAAACGGCTTTTTGAAATTGTGCAGCCCAACAATGCCTATTTCGGTGAGAAGGATTTTCAGCAACTGGCTATTATAAGATATATGGTTAAAGCTGAGCTACTGCCCGTTAATGTAATCGGCTGCCCAACGCTGAGAGAAGCCAGCGGCTTGGCAATGAGTTCGCGTAACATGCGCCTTACCGAAGAAGAGAAGATTGAAGCCGCAGCTATTTATAAAGCAATGCTTGAAGCAAAAGAGAATGCTAAATCCTTTCCGCCTCAAAAAGTAAAGGAGTTTTTTGAAAACAGCATCAGCCATAATCCCATTTTCAAATTTGAGTATTTTGAAATTGTTGATTCTGAAACGCTTCTACCTCTTCTGGAATGGAATTCTGAAAGGAAGGCCGTAGGTTGTGTTGCCATTTGGATAAGAGATGTGAGGCTGATAGATAATCTGTTAATATTTCCATAGTTTTGCGACCGCTATGATGATACAAGTAATGAAATCCAAAATCCACCGGGTAACTGTTACTCAGGCGGACCTTAATTATATTGGCAGTATAACTATTGACGAAGATTTGATGGATGCAGCTAACCTATTAGAGAACGAACGGGTGCAGGTGGTGGACATCAACAATGGTGAGCGTCTTGAAACCTATGTGATAAAAGGCAAACGCGGTTCGGGCGTTATTTGCATGAACGGACCTGCAGCACGCAAGGTACAAACGGGCGATATCATCATCATCATCGGCTATGGTTTTGTGGATTTTGAAGAAGCTAGAAACCATAAACCATCGTTGGTTTTTCCTGATACAGCTGCGAACAAACTAACCGTTTGAACAAAACTCTAGCTAATATCCTGAAAATAACTGTTTCCCTCGGGTTCGGTTTGTTTTTGGTTTGGCTGGTTATGCGCAAACTTACGGAGAAAGAAATAAGCGAAATCACCGCTTCATTTCAGAATGCGCAATATGGCTGGATATTTATTTCTGTTCTGGCGGGTTTATTCCCACTGATGAGCCGTGCCTACCGTTGGCAAATGATGCTGGAGCCATTGGGCTACAAACCAAAATTCATGAACAGCTTTTTTGCTATCACCATTGGTTATCTGGTTAATCTTGCGGTACCGCGTTTGGGCGAGGTAACCCGCTGTGGCGTAATGAACCGTTATGAAAAAGTGCCATTTCCCGCCCTACTGGGAACGGTGTTTCTGGAGCGGCTGATTGACGTTTTCTTTCTTTTTCTGCTCACCTTTATTGTAATAGCTACGCAATATGGATTGCTTTCGGGCTTTATGGCCGAGAAGATTTTAACGCCCTTGCTTTCTAAGTTCAGCGGGCTGCAAAACAATGCTGTTTTTCTTGCCATAGTAGTAATTATAGTAGTAGTGACAGGCAGTTTGATTTTCTATTTTCTGAAAGCAAAGTTTCAGGCTATTTATACAAAGTTGATGGGCATGTTTAAAGGCTTTGCCGAGGGCTTAATCACTATCCGAAACATCCACAACAAAGGCGCATTTATTTTTCATTCAGTATTTATCTGGGTAATGTATGTGTTTATGTTCTACATCTGCTTTTATGCCTTTCCTGAAACGGCAACCCTGCCTTTTGGTGCGGTGCTGGCAGCCTTTGTCTTTTGCACCTTTGGCATTATTGCCATTCCGGGTGGAATTGGTGCTTACCCAGTTATTCTTATGCTTTCGCTCGAATTGTATGGCACACCCAAAACAACCGGTTTTGCGTTTGGCTGGCTGGCATGGACCTCACAAACGTTGGTGCTTTTGGTAGTTGGTCTTGCTTCGTTAATTTTAGTGCCGTATTTCAATAAAACCAAAGGTGCAGAAAAGTAAACTTGAAATTATACAGTCTAAAATTCTATCAGGCGATTCGCTTCAGAAGGCACTGAACCGTTGGCGTTTTTATGAAAAGAAGATTGTATTTACCAACGGCTGTTTTGATTTATTGCACTACGGACATGTGGACTATCTTTCAAAAGCCAAAGACCTAGGCGATGTATTAATTGTCGGCCTCAATACCGACAGTTCAGTAAAACGCCTGAAAGGGAAACATCGCCCTTTGCAGGACGAAAACTCACGCGCCACCATTCTTGCTTCGCTCCAATTTGTGGATGCCGTGGTTTTGTTTGATGAGGACACACCTTACAACCTTATCTCCCTCATCCACCCTGCTGTGCTTGTAAAAGGCAGCGACTATAAACCCGAACAAATCGTTGGCTACGATATTCTGCAAACCTACCATGGCGAAGTAAAGACCATTGACTTTGTGCTGGGATTTTCTACTTCAGCCATTGAGGAAAAGATTAGGAAAGCCTGATTTTATTTGAGGCTTAATAACTCCCGCTCCATCCATTTCTTGCTGGTTTCGGCAAGCATCATTTTTTCTTCGGTGTTGGCAGTTACAGCAATGTTTTTCATAGCCATGTAGGGTTTGTTATCCACGATGCTATAGGCAACCAAACTCACTTCACTGCCCTGCGGAATTCCTTCAAAACGTATTTTCCCGGTCTCATCTGAATAGCCCGACATTACCGATTGAATGTTTTTGAAAACCAAACGCACGGATGGATGCAAGGCAGTATCAATGCTCACAACAATTTCCATTTTCTCGGTATTATCATCATAAAACCGGTCGCAGTTAATCCAACCCAATGAGCCGCTGCTTAATAAATAGCTGTCTAAACCTGCTTCGTTTTTATTCACCTGAAAATATACATCACCGATGTTGCTATAATACTGTTCGGTTTCCGGGTCGTAATACATGTCTTCTTCTGAAACGGGTGCATCAACTGGTTCACCCGAAGCTACCCAATCAAGATTTCCGTCTTCAGCAAAACCATTGAACGTTTGCATTCCTTCTTTGTATTGTTTGTAAGGAAAAGCTAAAGTCATTTGAGCACCTTCTGCAAGTTGCGCCTCCTCATTCCCGCAAAAAGCTGCGATATGAACAGTGCCACCGGTTTCCAGAATATTGCTGCCCGACATGGTGTGCAGGTCGGCTTTCAGCAAGTCACCGCGGCTGTAAAACTCCTGCAACTCAATGCGGATTTTATCTCCGGGCTCTGAACCGACAGCGCACAGAAAAGCATAAGCGGGAAAAGTAATCTCAGTTCCTTTCTCCCCGCGTATGGTATTCTCTTCGGCAGGATTGATGGTAAATGATTGAATGTTCTTCGCGAAATAATCACCAATACCCAAGATGCTTTTCGCAGAAATAACTACTTCTTTTTCAATCACCGCTTCACCACCCGATGCAGTAATTTCATAACGGATAAATTCAGGCTTAACATTTTTTGAAGTCAGGTATTGCTGAACGCTATTGAAACGTTCATCGCTGAAACGTGTCATCGAAAAATCTTCGCCATCACCTACCAGACCAATGCGAATTTTTTTGCCCTCGGGCAGTTTGGAATAAATGGTATCGAGCAAACCGGTAACGGTTGCGGTCAGTTCTGCGCTGTTGTTTTTAAAATAAACGTTGGCACGTTGTACCGGTTGTGATTGGATGTTTCCGCAAAGTGTAATCACAATTGCAAAAACGATGATACATTTTTTCATGTTGATTGGTTTTAATTAGTTAACGTAGAATTGCATCATATAGTATGTGGGTTATACTCACATAATACATGTAACAGTCATTCGTTACAAAAAACCAAAAAATAATTTTCAGGGAAGAATTTCCACAATCACAATTTTACCTTCCTGTGTAATGAGGTCTAATTGCATTCCGCTGATAAAGCGGTTTTGATTGTTGGGGTCAAATGAGCCAAGGCCTGCCCACAGAGCGTGTCCTGCATATTGTCCGTTCTTGGGTTCATTCATGTAGCTAAGGCGTTTCTTGTCGCTGCCATCAGAGTTCATTATCCACCAGTCGGTGCCACCGGCTTTGCTTTCGGTGTTGCTCATCCACACAATTTTGTTTCCGTCATGACGGTAGTGCCCATGTTCGTTATAATTTTTGTCGGTGAGTTTTTGAATATTGGTTCCGTCAACATTAATGGTATAAATGTGTTGATCCCAAAATGAAGGCTGATTAACGCTGCTGCAATAAATCAGCCGCTGGTTGTCGGGCGAAAAGCCGTAACACTCATAAAACGAAGGTTCGCCAGTTGGTACTACTTGAACATTACTTACCACCGGAACACCTGTTGAGTCAAAAGCAAAATCAGCCATTTTAATTACCCAATAACCTGCAAGTTTTTTACCGTCCAAAACATTGGGTGCTTCCACTCTGTCTGTCCATGAAATCTTTGTCATGTCGGGCGAAAAGCGCGGACAAATAACACCGTGATCATAATCATTCGGTATGTCAACGATTTTAAAGATGGCACTGCTGTCAATGCGCATAATCCAGATATCGCAGTAAGCACCAAATCCCGGAAGAGCATCGGTAGAGGTGCCCGGATGCACCGCTTTTTCGGCAACAAAAATGCACCATTTGCCATCGTAGCTCCATGCCATGTTGGCGATATGCTTGTTGGGTAAAGCAGGATGGTCGCAGGTTAAACACGTATCTTCCGTTCCGTCAGGATAGGACATGTGAATATCATAATAAGTGTCAGTTCCTTTTTGCGAGTAGAGTATGCGGTTGCTGCCCGATGGATCCCATGAACAATCAAGCCCGCTTTCCTGAAAAGTGGTGATAATGGTTGGCTCGTCAAGAATGGTTGCAGCACAGGAAGCAAGGAGTAATAAAAATAGCAGCCAGAGGTTTCTCATGCCCAAACTTACTGATTTTCCTTCCAGCGAAAACTTTTTATTTCCAACCCTGCTAAATCCAGAGCACGGTCAACAACGGTGGCGGCAAGGTCTTCAAAGTTTTTTGGCTGACTGTAAAATGATGGCGAAGCAGGGCAAATAATTCCACCTGCTTCGGTAATGGTTTTCATATTGTTGATGTGAATCAAGCTGTAAGGCGTATCGCGGGGAACGAGGATTAATTTTCTCCGCTCCTTTAAAATAACATCAGCTGCGCGGGTGGTTAGGTCATTGGAGATGCCACTCGCTATTCTTGCCAGTGTTCCCATGCTGCAAGGACAAACAATCATGGTGTTATATTTTGCCGAGCCAGATGCAAAAGGAGAAAAGAAATCGCTTTTGCTGTAAATCTTGAATGGCAGCTTTTCATAATCGGTATTACCTAACTCAAACTTCCAGACATCACGCGCATTGTCACTCATCACCAGGCCAACATCTTCAATCTGTTCGTGCAGTTGTTGCAGTTTATCAAACAGCACTTTGGCATAAATGGCTCCGCTGGCACCGGTAACGGCTACAACTATTTTATGTTTACTCATTCAGCTTTGGTCTCTTCTTTATTATTGAACTTGTAGCGCAAGCTCACCTGTAGTACCGAATTGTATTCGCCATTATTTAGGCGCAGGCCGCCATACATCTGTGTTTGCCCTGCCTGGTGTTTGCGAACGCGGAGAATAGAATTCAAGTAGCGAAGGTTAAGGTCAAAACTATCGGAGATGCGGAAGTTAAGGCCGCCCAAGCAGCCAAACTCAAAACGATTGAAGGTTTGTTGGTTGAAATCATACAGTTCACCTTCACCATTTTCGTTTCTGAATTTTGTGCTTATCAATACTGCTCCCGATAGTCCAAGCTCAAAGTCAAAACGTCCTATCAGTTTTGATTTAAATACTAACGGAACTTCTATGTAATTAAGATTGCGGTTAACAAAGCGTGTTCCCCCACTAATAGTGTCTTTATAAAATTTTCTGAGCCCCTTTTGCACAAAAACCATTTCAATCTGAACCGCTGATTTGGTTTTGATTTTGCGGTTGGCATACACACCGCCAACAAAACCCGCTTTTTGAAAACCATAAATATCTGTGCCGAGCAACTGACTAAAAGTGGCACCTGCTATTAAACCCCCGCCAAAGCTTTGTGCGTGGGTGGAAGAAGTTATAAGTGATAAGTTATAAGTTAAGAATGCAAAGAGTAGTAGTTTTTTCATTTTGTATTCGGGGTGTCACCCTGAACTTGTTTCAGGGTTTTTATTTTAAGATGCTGAAACAAGTTCAGCATGACGTTATAGAAAACAAAAGTAACGATGTATTTGTTTACGCTGCTCAATTCATTTCAAACAAAATACATTTAGCTTTGCCGCCCTCCATTTTATGAGCAAAGAAAAAATCCTTCTCTTCCTTCTCGCAGCCATTCAGTTCACGCACATTGTGGACTTTATGATTGTGATGCCCTTGGGTCCGCAGCTGATGCGTTTGCTGGAAATGAATCCGCAGCAGTTTGCGTTGATGGTTTCGTCTTATACGTTTAGCGCAGGGGTTGTTGGTTTTATGTTTGCGTTTGTGGCCGACAGGTTCGACCGCAAGAAAGTGCTGCTGTTTTCATACATCTGTTTTACGGTTGGAACTTTTTCGTGCGGCTTTGCCAACTCGTATGAATTTTTGCTGGCAGCCCGCATTCTTACCGGTGCTTTTGGCGGTGTAATGAATGCGTTGGTTTATTCCATCATTGCCGATGCTTTTCCCTTTGAGCGCAGGGCAGGGGCAATGGGCGTAGTGATGGCATCGTTTTCTTTTGCTTCGGCAGTAGGTGTTCCGCTGGGTTTGTTTCTGGCCTCTATTGCCGACTGGCATTTGCCTTTTCATGCATTAGGTCTGGCGGGTGTAGTGATTACAGCGGGAATTTATTTTTACATTCCTACCCTGCACGCTCATATTGGTAAGAGTAATAAAGACGAGCGCATCTTTGATTTTCTCCTCAACATTGGCCGAACTCCCAACTTACTGAAAGCATTACTCTTTATGTTTCTGATGGTGATGGGGCAGTTTGTGGTGATACCGTTTATCAGTCCGTATATGGTGAGTAACATGGGCGTTTCTGAAAAAGAACTGACGTATGTTTACCTGCTGGGCGGCACTGCTACCTTCTTTACCTCGCCCTGGATTGGAAGGCTTTCAGACAAATACGGCAAGCCAAAGGTGTTTACCATTCTTGCCTTACTTTCGGTTATTCCGCTGTTTATTGTTACCAATGTGCAGGCAACTCCGCTGTGGATTGTGCTGGTGGTTTCGGTTTTGTTTTTTGTTTTTATTTCGGGGCGCACCGTTCCGGGTATGACTATGATTACAAGCGCTGTTGAGCCACAGCATCGCGCCAGTTTTATGAGTATCAATTCTGCTGTGCAACAGTTTTCTTCGGCAGGCGCTTCTATGATTGGCGGTATGATAGTAATGACTGATGCTTCGGGCAGAATGCTGAATTATCAGTATGCCGGTTACTTGGCTATTGCGGCTACCTTGCTTTGTATTGTGGTGGGTAGGAGGTTGAAGGCGGTGGAGTGACCTCAGCCCCTTACCCCTCTCTTTGAAAAAAGGAGAGGAGAGCAGAGTACTAAACCACATTTCCGCAATCTTTTTCTTTTACTTTTGCGTGCATGAAAAACATTGACACCTATAACTTCAGCGGCAAAAAAGCCCTGATACGCGTTGACTTTAACGTGCCGCTGAATGCCGAGCATGTTATTACCGATGATACCCGCATACGTGCTGCCATACCTACTATAAAGAAGGTGCTTAGCGGTGGTGGTTCGGTTATTCTGATGTCGCATTTGGGAAGACCAAAGGACGGGCCAGCCAACAAATATTCGCTGAAACATATTGTTGCGCATCTTTCGCAACTGCTTTCTTTAAATGTAAAGTTTGCTGAGGATTGCATTGGCGAAAAAGCAACTTCTGCTGCCGCTGCTTTAAAGCCGGGCGATGTTCTTTTACTGGAAAACCTGCGTTTTCATAAGCAGGAAGAGGCAGGAACAGAGGACTTTGCCAAACAACTCGCCTCGCTGGGCGATGTGTATATCAACGATGCCTTCGGCACGGCACACCGCGCCCATGCTTCTACAACTATTGTTGCCCATTTCTTCCCTGAAGAAAAAATGTTTGGTTATGTGATGAGTGGTGAACTGAACAGCATTGACAAAGTTTTAAAAAATGCCGAGCGTCCCTTCACTGCCATTATGGGTGGTGCAAAGGTTTCGGGCAAAATATCCATCATCACCAATTTGCTGGATAAGGTTGACAACATTATTATAGGTGGCGGAATGAGCTATACGTTTTTTAAAGCGATGGGCAAACAGGTTGGCTCTTCATTGGTAGAGGACGACAAGTTGCAAACGGCTTTAGATATTCTTAAAGCAGCCAAAGAAAAAGGAGTACAGATTTACCTTCCAAGCGATTCCATTTGCGGTGATAAATTTGACAATGCCGCTAAAACCGTTCACTGCCTTTCGTTTGAAATTCCTGATGGCTACATGGGTCTGGATATTGGTCCGCAGGCGGCTGAGGAATATGCCTCGGTTATTGAAAACTCAAAAACCATTTTGTGGAACGGACCCATGGGCGTTTTTGAAATGAGCAGCTTTGAAAGCGGAACCAAAGAAGTGGCACTGGCAGTGGCTGCCGCAACAGCCAAAGGCGCTTACTCCTTAGTAGGCGGTGGCGACTCGGTGGCTGCCGTCAACCAGTTTCACCTCACTGATAAGGTGAGCTATGTATCTACAGGCGGTGGCGCACTGCTTGAATACATGGAAGGCATTGAGTTGCCGGGGGTGAAGGCTATACGGGAATAAGCCGCATCGCAGTCGGCAATCGCTGACCATAATAAATCGTCCTCCGCATAGCAGTCGGCAGTCGCTGACCACAGTAAATTGCCCTCGACATAGCAGTCAACGATTGCCGACTGCACTAAATCAGAAATATTATTCTTTATTCTTCTCCCACTCCGCAGCAATCTCCTCCAACTCCTTATACCAAGCCTTTCCAAACTTGCGGATTAAAGGTTCTTTCAGGAATTTGTAAACGGGCACATTGAGTTTTTCGCCACAACTCAGGGCGGGTTTGCATACGCTCCACTTCTCGTAGTTCAAAGCCATGTAGCTTTTCATATCCTTGGTGCGGATGGGGTAGAGGTGACACGAAACGGGTTTCTTGAAATCTATTTTGCCGGCACGGTTGGCCATTTCAATGGCGCACTTGGCTATCTTATTCTCGTCAAACACAACGTAAGCGCAATGTTTGTTGCGTGAGTTCAAAGGCGTTTCCAGTTCGTTGGCTTCATTCTTAACCCATTTACCTTTTTTCGCAATGGTTTTTATGCCCGTTTCGTTCATGAAGGGTTTTACCTGCTCATAAATCTGCTCAAGTATGAGTGCTTCTTCCTCGTCTAGGGGTGCTCCTCCTTCGCCTTCCACACAGCATGCACCTTTGCAGGCGCCAAGGTCGCACACAAATTTTTTAGACAATATTTCATCACTTACAAGGGTATC
Organism: Bacteroidota bacterium; assembly: GCA_947479755.1. Classification (GTDB taxonomy): domain Bacteria; phylum Bacteroidota; class Bacteroidia; order SXHM01; family SXHM01; genus SXHM01. The sequence continues at coordinate 87,647 of CANKAM010000007.1, read as the reverse complement.
TTTTACGGCTATCATTTTTTTCGCAGGCATAAGGCAGCGCAAGATGCCAAAATTTTATACATTCGCGTTCTAAATTTTAATAAAAATCATGAAGAAATTCTTACTTGCGTTTGCACTTATAACGCTTAACTTATCACTCATAACTTCCTACGCCCAATGCCCCGGTTGCATCATTGACACTCAATGCGGAGTAGGTATAAACCCTGTGGCGCCAACCCTTTGTCCGGCTGTGTTGCCCAATGCCATTCAAAACCAGCCTTACGACCAGAACCTGACCTTTTTTATGCCCCGTAATTTTGTTGACCAGGGAAGCGGACAGAACGTAACCCTTAACGGAATTACCGTTACCCAAATCGTTGGTATGCCTGCGGGACTTGCCTACAGTTGCGACCAGCCCGGCTGCGCGTACACTGTAACAGCGGATAGCCGCGGTTGCGTTAAAATCTGCGGAACACCCACCGTTCCCGGAAACTACAACGTAGTGGTATCGGTAGTGGCAAACGTTACTACCCCAATAGGAACCATTAACAACCCTGCAAGTTTCTCGTTGTTTTTAATTGTTGAGCCTGCTCCGGGCGGCAATCCTTATTTCGGTTTCAATCCTCCTTCAGCTTGCGGTGAGTTAGATGTTACTTATGAGGCATACCTTGATTTCTCACCTAACCAGGTTACTGAATACGATTGGGATTTCGACAACGGAAATACTTCAACACAGCAAAATCCTCCGGTGCAATCTTACACCACACCCGGTGATTATTATCCAAGCCTAACTACTACCGTTTACAATTATGTATTAACAGATGTAACTGTTACCGCTTCGGGTTCAGGATGGTGTGGTGATATTGAAGAAGTAAGCCTCTTCGGAGTTTGTCAAGGTGCGCCTGATTTGTATTTCGCTTTCACCAACGGAACGCAAAACTATACCTCATCAGCCGGAAGCAATAACCTTTCCAACTCATGGAGCAACCTTGGTCTTGTACTTGAAAATCCTGCCTTCAGTCTGAACTTCTGGGACCAGGACGGAACATCGCAGAATGATAATCTTGGAAACTATCCTACCTATGTTTCTGCTCCCGGAACATTCAACTTCACAACACCCGAAACATTCGGAACCTATACCATTGCTTTAGCGCTGGACACCACTTATCAGACACAAGATACCATTACCGTTTTTGCAAACCCTCCCGTGCCGCCAATGATTGCATTACCTAACGACAGCGTTTGCCTTGGTGATTCATTATTGCTTACTACCAGTTCAGGTCCTTATACCTACCAGTGGTCGCAAAGCGAAACATTCATCTCAGACAGCGAAGCAGTCTGGGTAAGTGTTCCCGGTCCTACAGGATATTACAACCTTTTGATTACCGACACCACCAACTTCTGTTTAAACCGTGCAGACTCAATCCGTGTATCATTTGTAAATGACCCTGCTCAGCCGTTCATTACTTTTAATCCGGGCATAGACGCATTGGAAATCACCAACAACAACAGCGGACTGTATGATGTAACATGGTATAATAACGGAGTTGAAGTTGTTGACTCAACCGGCAATACCCTTGGCGGACAAACCACAGCCGGACCTTACACAGCAACGTTTACAACTCCTATAGGCTGTTCAAGCGAATCATTTCCTTTTACACTTTGCTTAGCAGGTGGCATTGCATCTGTTTCTAAAGACACACTTTGCTGTGGTGATCTTGCTCAGGTAATTTCAGAAGGATTTGTGGCAAGTCCCGGATTTAATGTAGCATGGGCAGTAACGCCTTCAGACTTTGGTCCTGTCACCAATCAGCAACAGGCAACTGCAGCTAATGATGCAGGCTATATTTTCCCGGGATTGAATGACTCATCTTATTCAGTTCAGCGTCAGTGCGCCAACCTTACCGACAGCTTGGAAGAAGGCTGGTATTACATCACACCTTTTATTGCAGAAGAAGCTAATATAACACCTGTTGTTTGGGATACACTTACCGCCTATTGCCGTCCAAGCATGGTAATTTGTCCAATCATTACAGGCGACAGCGGCTGGGCGCTTGACCCGCTGGTGTTTATTTTCCCTGACGGAACATCGTTTAATGTAAACGACCAGTATCTGCCCGGAACACACATTGTTATTACGCAGCAATTGATTAGTATTTTGCCGGGCGGAACATTGCCTTGTATTCCGCTTACCGGACTTTTCCCCGGTGACCCCAACGGAACATGGATTATTTCGGCAACCAATATTGGCGTTGGAGCTGTATCGGTTGTTGTACCGCCATTCCAGATTATAAACTATGCAGATAGCTGTAACCTGATTACAGAAGATCAGGTGTATACATTTGATGAGCTTAATATTGATTTAGCTCCCGGACAAACAGAGTCGGTTCAATTGGTTGTTCCTCCGGTGCCGGGCGAGTTTCCTGCCATTGTTGAAACCTGCTCAGGCTTTGGTCAGCGCGACTCTGTTTACCTCAGAAACTGTTTCCCTGAACTGACCTGTACCATTTCAATTGACTCTATTCAGGCGCAAAACGTAACCACCTTTGACGGCTCCAACGGATTTATTGATGTAGAGGTAACGGGAGCATCGCAGCCTTTTACCCTTTCGTGGAGCAACGGTGCTACTACTGAAGACTTGTTTAACGTAGCAGCAGGATCTTACACCATCACTGTTACCGATGCAAACTGTACACGTACGCTTACGGTTGTAATTACTCAGCCACCAAACGGCATTGAAGAAAACGGAACAGCAGGCTTTAATCTGTTGCAAAACATCCCTAATCCGTTTAACAGCAGTACGGTGATTAACTTTGTTTCTGACCTTCCGGGTGATTATGTATTTACTGTTACTACTATTGAAGGCAAACTTTTAGAAACCCGTCAGGTGCAGGCATCAGCAGGGTTCAATAAAATCGAGTTCTTTACTGGAAATCTTCCTGCGGGAGTTTACTTCTATACATTAAGCAATAAAGAAGTAAGAGCAACCAAACGGATGATGATTGCAAAAGACTAAGGTTTTCCACCATACATTGTTCACTAAACAACCCTTGCATTTTGCAGGGGTTGTTTGTTTTTGTCTATTTTTGATTAAACAAAAACCAATAACATGAAGAAATATCTACTTCTCACAGCAGCACTTTTTTCTTTTACAACAACGTTTTCGCAATCTCATTTCTACCTGAATTTTGGCTATAACCTTGGTTATGCAAAGATGGGCGGGCTCAACTATGTGGTAGGTCGTTACAACGAAACAAGAACCTGGCTGACCAAGCCGATGGGTAACTTTACTTTTCCAAATGGTTTTTGTGCTTCTCTGGGAGGAAGCAGCAGAAAACTGATGTATGATATAACCTGGGTAGGGCGGCACATGACGAGAAATGGTGGTGGAGTACAACCTATTAATGGAATGTATGGAGAACGGGAGTTGAAGTGGAGGATGAATTCCTTTAACGTAGGCTTTGGAGCAGCACTTGGTCAAACCCGTAAGTTAAGAGTAAATCTTGGACTATCATTTGACTTTGGTTATGAACGTGTGTTTACTCGTGTTGGTGAAAACGGTGTTTTTAACCCGGCAGAATTTGAGGAGATACAGAAGAACCTGCTGGTAGGAAGTTCAATTTTTGTGCAGATTATTCTTTCCACTGAAAATCTTCCGGGTGGAATTTTTATCCGTCCTTATGTTCAGTTCCCATATCTTAAAACGGATATATACAGAGTTAACGAATGGATAAACCCGACTACCTATTTTAACGACCCTGTAGATAACGATACTTATAGCTGGAATACAGGTGTGCAATTAGCAATTGGTCTCTTTCGCAGAAGGAGTGACTAACCTTCTTTACTGGTAAAAAAGTACATCCAGATAATGCGCGATAAGCGGAAGTTGACAAACCAGAGTAATACCTGCGCTACTACAATAAGTACAATAACGCGGTAATCATACTGTCCGGGCATAAACAATTCCCATAGTACAAATACGGCAACTGCTACGGCAACTGTTAACGCATAGCTTACATACATTGCCCCGAGAAAGTACCCCGGTTCACGCTCAAACTTATGTCCGCAATGCGGGCAATTCTCGTGCATTACAGGCATTCTGAAAACAAACAGGTTTCCTTTATCAGAAAAGATAGCTCCTGTTTCACATTTGGGGCATTTGCCTTTCAGCAATGAAAATATACGGTGTGAATTCATACTTACAATAGAATTATTCGAGCGCAAAGTTCACATTTATTTAACCTGAAAATGTGGAATCGCTCAAATCAAAGTTGTTTATACTTGCAATATGAAAATGATAATACAAATTCTAATAATCCTTTCGTTCACAATTTCCGGTTTTGCATCTGCACAAATGCCAAGCGATAGTCTGTGGCGCGACATTCAAAAGATACATCTTACAAAAGCCGACTCGGCAATTAAACTTGTTTACCAAAGGCTGAACACGATTGTAAAGCCGGGTGATTACAGTAATATGTCGCAGGCGCATCACTGGATTGGCACTTCGTTTATGAAGGTGAATATTGATTCTGCAACCGCGCATTTTGAAATCTGTTTACAGTATGCTGAAAAAGCCAAACAACCTATTCTGTTTGCCAAAGCATATCACCTGCAAGGTTCTATTGATAACCGGAAGAGCAAGTTTGATGATGCCGTTGTGAATATGAAAAAGGGATTGAAAGCCCTTGAAGTAGAAAAAGACACAGCCAACAAACGTTACAAAGAAATATATGAGTTGTTGCTGCGCGGAATGTCAACTGCCTATAACTACATGGATAAGAATGACGAGGCCATGAGTTATGGACTTAAAGCGCTGGAGTTTGCACGTAAAAACAAATTAGACTTCCCGGAAATGGCTGGATTGATTGCTATTTCAAGCCTGCACTTTAAAATCAATGATGTTAAAGAAGCAAAGAAATACATGCTTCAGGCTTTGCAGAAGAGTCTGGTTCTTAAAAATGATTTGGCCAGTTCCAAGTGCTATGCCAACATGGCTATTTATCACAACACCGAAAAGAATTTTGACTCAGCTTATTATTATCAGACGAGAGGAATTGAGTTGAACCGCAAGATGGGAAATCAGGAGGGCCTGGTAAATAACCTTACGATTTTATCGGCAATTGAAAGTGATATGGGCAAGGTAAAAGAAGCTATTGCCCACCTTGAAGAAGCGGATAAGATATCACGCGAGTTGAATTTTGAACTGCAGCGTTTTGATTTGCTGATTAACTTTTGTTACGCATTTAACAGAGAGAAAAGATACACTGAAGCACTTGCAAAGGAAGATGAACTGATAGCGCTTTCGAAAAAGAAAAACAGAGTTGATAAACTTGCAAAGGTGTATAAAGAGAAGTATGTATCGCTTTGCGGGCTTGGTAAATACAAGGAAGCAACCGAATGGCTGGAGAAGAGTATTGCGGTTTCGGACTCTATTAAAAAAGAAGAAACGGAAAAGAATTTGCAACAGCTTTTGGTGAAATACGAAACCGAAAAAAAGGAAGAAGAAATAAAACGCATCACCACCGAAGCAGAAGTAAAAGACTTGTTAATACGCCAACGCAACATACAGTTGTTGTCAGTAATTGTTGGTGTTGTTGTGTTGCTGGTAATAGCATTCCTTGTGTTTCGCAGCTACCGGATTAAGAAAGAATTTGAGTTGCTGGATTTGAAGCAACGGTTTTATCGTGCGCAGATTAATCCTCACTTTTTGTTCAATGCGCTGGGCTCGGTGCAGGGTTTCTTTTATGATAAGAGCTACCCTAACAAAGCTGCGGGTTATCTCTCTCGTTTATCAAAGTTGATGCGACAGATTTTGGAAAACACGCTTGACAATCAGGTGAGTCTGGCAGAAGAAAAGACACTGATGGAGAATTATCTGGAGATACAGAAGGTGCGAATGGGCAACCGTTTTGATTATGAAATTGAAATGGATGACGACCTGCGTGATGTGTTGATTCCATCCATGATTACACAACCTTTTCTGGAGAACGCAGTTGAACATGGCTTTAAAGAACTGAGTGACCGCAAAGGGAAAATCAACATCCTTATCACTGAAGTGGATAATGCTTTGCAGATAAAAATTGAAGATAACGGAACAGGTTTGAGTGAGAAGAAAGAACCAAGTGAACATAAATCACGGGCAATGGATATAACCTGGGAGCGACTGAAGTTGCTTGGAAAGACAAAAAAGAAAAATGCGAACTTTGAAGTAATAGACAATACAGCCAACGGTGGAGTTGGTGTAACCGTGCTGATAAACTTACCGATATGATCCTTGCAGTTATAGACAATGAAAACGAAGTGCGCAAAGGCATTGTGTTGATGCTGCAACATAATTTTCCTGAAGCTGAAATAGTAGAAGCAGATGGCGTTGCAACAGGTTTGAAGCTGATTGCAACGGAGCATCCCGACCTTGTTTTCCTTGATGTGGAAATGAATGACGGCACCGGGCTTGACCTCTTGCGCAAACTGGAACAACGCTCGTTTGAAGTAATCTTTATCACTGCTTTTGCAAAATATGCCATTGAAGCATTGCGCCTCAGCGCTATTGATTACCTGCTTAAACCCGTTGACCCGATTGAGCTGACAGAAGCTGTGAACAAAGCATTGGAGAAGATTGACAAAGAAAACCTGGGAACAAAATTAGAGTTGCTGGAACAAAACTTAAAACAACTCACAGGCGGCAGTCGCAAGATATTATTGAAAGACATGGAGTCTATACACCTCATTAAATTAGACGACATCATGCGCTGTGAGGCAGACGGAAACTACACACGGTTTTACATTGTTAACCGCCCCAGCATTATGGTTTCTAAAAACCTGAAAGAGTACGAAGACTTGCTGGGTAATCATTTTATCCGCGTTCACAATTCACATTTGGTGAATGTAAACTTCATCACACGCATAGATAAAACAGATGGAGGTTCCATTGAAATGAGTGACGGTATCAACATTCCCGTTTCGGTGCGCAAGCGCGAGAAGCTGCTTGAGTTTCTGAAAAATCTGTAAACAGATATTTGCAAAAGGCATACAGGTAATAATAGTTGACGCAACGGTTGTTAATTGGTAATAATCGTCATACTGAAGTCCCGTCACCCTGAACTTGTTTCAGGGTCTTTTTATTTTGTGAGAGATGCTGAAACAAGTTCAGCATGACGTGACCTGCATCACAGATTTCCCGCAATTCTCTACACTTATTAATTCATTCTCCTCACCTTTCCATTAGCATAAAAGAGTAGCTCTTCATAACGATAGTTTTGCTTCAAACTAAAACTCATCCACAATATGAAAAAACTCTACACACTATTTATGACAGGCACCATGTTGCTTGCCAACAATGCCTTCTCGCAATGCGCAAGTTCAACATCCTTAGTAGTTGATTTAAAAATGCAGAACTCAACGGCTGATTCATCTGCATACAATCAATCCATTTATGTTTACGGCACACCAACCTTTGAAACCGACCGCCATGGTAATGCCGCCAGTGCATTGAACACCACCAGTGGAACTGTTTTCCTTTACAATGACATATCCGGTGAATTCAAATGTCAGTTTCCTTTTACATTTTCGGCATGGATTAAATCAAACGCAATAGGAGCACGTAATCCTATTTTTATGAATGAAGACAATGGTTCGTATTATTCGGGAGCATGGATTAATCTTTTGCAAACAGGTGAAGTAATTGCAAGTATAGGAAACGGTGGACTTCCGGGGCCAACCTCAAGAATAAGTGCAATAGGAACTACGCAGCTTGTTGCCGGAAGCTGGTATCACATTGCTGTGGTTTTTAACTCACTCTCCGATATTGATATATATGTAAACGGTGTAGCCGATGCAGTTACTTATTCAGGATCAGGAAACTCATTATATTATTACATGATTTCGGGTACTGCCGGTAAAATAGGAAGTGGTGTAAACGGAAGCGGCACCAACGCCTACTTTAACGGAGCAATTGATGACCTGCGTTTCTGGAATGCTGCATTAGTTGATATTCAGATAGGGGCATTGTTCAACAGTCATTATGATTTCATTTCAGCAGGTTCTATTTCTATCTGCAATGACAATGAGTTTACAAACGTTACCGCTCCCAGCGAGCAGTGCGATTACAACTGGAGCAACGGTGATAACGATGCCACCAATTCCATTTACGGTAATGTTTTGGGCGATGGTGAACATATTATTTATGCCAGCGTGTATGACAATAACAACATACAGTATACCGACTCGGTTATAGTAACCGTAAGTTCTTGTGTAGGTGTTGATGAAAACAATTTCGTTGAATCTGTTTCTGTTTATCCTAATCCATCATCAGGCAACATAACGGTTGAAACGGCAACACCCGGTTATTTTACATTGAGCACTGTTTTGGGCGAAACATTGCTTAGTGTTCCTGTTCAGCAAAAACAAACGCTGAACATGGAACAGTTTGCACCCGGCATTTATTTCATTACTGAATTAAATTCGGGCAAGACACTCAGGCTAATCAAAGATTAGTTTTTGTGGTTCATCTCTCGTTTTCATGGCGGGTGATGATTGAGTAACCGTCCGGTACCGCGAGCGCCGGACGGTTTTTTGTTTCCTAACGTCATGCTGAACTTGTTTCAGCATCTGGGCAATGTCTGGGGAACATTGAGCCAGCCTGTGCTGATAAAAGGACCCTGAAACAAGTTCAGGGTGACGGTAACAATGTCGTTCATCGGTACATCAAACACACCTTTTCTTAAAACGGGTACACTTATACAAACACGCCTTTCATCTATCCATTGCGTTAAAAATACCGCTTACAAGCCCCGTAGTTTTGCTCTCCCAAACAAGACGAACAGTAATCACTTAAAACAAACAATTATGAAAACACTTTACTCAATCTTAACAGCCCTTGCACTAACAGTTGCAGGCGCATTTAATTCACAGGCGTGTGATAACTCATCGTTCACGCTTAACTCGCATACCGACCTTGGCGGTGGTTTACATGAATACACTGTTACCTTTTGCGCAGGCAGAGGTACGGGCGGTGCCGAAGGACAAACAGGTCTTTGGGCAGTTATGCTTGATGGCGGTGCAACCTTTTCTTCGTTTCCGGCTTCGCTTACCAGCCCGCAGACTGCTGCCGTTTATGGTGCTGATAACAGCAGCTACGGTCCGGAGATTTTAGTGTACGATGCTATTTCATGGCCGGTTAATTCAACCTTTCCTTTTCCTAATGCATGGACGTGTGTATGTGGTCCTGCAGGTGCGGCTTGCGTTACCTTTACCTATGTTACTGTAGGTGCGCCTACCAGCATGACCCTTATGGGTGCTGAAGCAGCAGGTGTTGGTGTTCCGCCATACGGTTGCAACGGAAATCCTGAGATGGTTATCAACTTATCAGGTCCAGTTGTTGATGCAGGAAACACTGCTTACTATTGCCTGGGTGGCAGCGCTATATTAAGCGCAACGGTATCGGGTGGAACTGCTCCCTATACTTATTTATGGGAAGCGCAATATGTTCCTGCGGTTGTGGGAACAACTGCAAACGTTACGGTTTCTCCTACTTCCAATGAGCTTTACCTTTTAACTGTTACCGATGCAAACGGTTTATCAAGCAGCGATTATAAATCGGTTGTTGTTTACCAGCCTCCGGTGGCTAATGCAGGTGTTGATAAAACAAAATACATCGGTTACGGTTCACAGAGTGTTACACTCTCGGGTAGCGGAAACGGAAGCATGCCTCCTTATTCTTATCAGTGGAGCAACGGAGCTACTACTGCTTCTATTACTGTAAGCCCTAACGTAACAACCAACTACACACTTACCGTAACCGATGCACGCGGATGTGTAAAACAAGATGTAGCGCAGGTGCGTGTACTGGATATCCGTTGCGGAAGTAACAAAGTATATATGTGCAGGAACAACAGCACTAGTTGCGTAAACACATCACAGGTTCCTACGCGCCTTAATCAAGGTTGGGTGTTAGGTGCATGCGGCTCTAACAAAACAGACGAAGAAGAATCATTTACTGAATTAAGCGAAGAAACTATGTCAACTATATTCCCAAATCCTGCTTCATCACAGGCAACTGTTAACTACAGCTTTACTGATGATGTTACGGTAACAGTAGGTGTGTATGATGTTTCAGGTCGTTTAATCCGGAACGTTGCTGACAACAAAGCAATTGTTGCGGGTGACCTTAACACCGAAACTATTTCGGTTTCAGAATATCCTTCAGGGTTTTATTTCATAGGCATTACTGCATCCAACGGTGAGCAGATTATGCATAAGCTGATGGTGGCGAGGTAATTGAAATTCAATGTTTTTGGCAAAACCTCCGCGTAAATACGCGAAGGTTTTGCTGCTTACCACAAATAACTAAACAACCCGAAAAAAAATGAAAACATAACTACTTTTTACAGCAGCAGTGTTATTTACTACTGCAAAAATAAAACCCCGCCAAAAGCGGGATTTTATTTTTTAAATGCACTAGTTTATCTTTGATGAAAATAATTTAAGCAATGACAGAAAATCTATTGCGCAAGATAACCATTGACACAAATATATGTCATGGAAAGCCTACTATTCGCGAGCTTCGTTACCCTGTTGACAGTATGCTTGAAATGATGACTTCGGGGATGAGTATAGAAGAACTACTTGCAGATTATGCTGACCTTCAAAAGGAAGATTTTCTTGCTTGTATTGAATATGCTGCAAAGCTGACTCAAATAAAAAGTATTTACAAAATTGCTTCGTGAAATTTATTCTTGATGCTCAGCTTCCAAAATCACTTTCAGACTTTTTACGGTTAAAGGGATTTGATTCAATTCATACGCTTGAACTTCCCGACAAAAACAAAACACAGGATAATCCCATAAATACTATTGCTGAAACCGAAAACAGAATTATTATTACCAAAGACAATGATTTTTTAGAATCATTTTTACTCGAGGGTAAGCCTTCTAAACTAGTATTGGTGAAAAAGGGAAACATAAGTAATGCAGAATTGATACGCCTTTTTGATCTTCAGTTGGGGAAAATCAGTTCCTCCTTAAAGAGAGTTCTCTTATTGCAATTTACAAAAATGAAATTGTTGCACATAGTTAAGTATCCATAGAATTACCGATACTTAAACACCCTTAGTGCGAAGAATACACAACCTCCAGCAATGTTTGCCCTACTGCTTTCAGTGTTTTAGGGTCAATGTTGTCAATATTATCATTATGGGTGTGCCACACGGGAGCGAAGTGATATTTGGTGGCGGGGTCGTAGTGGATGATATCTATGGAAGGAATTTCGGCTAAGGTGTTGAGGTAGTAATGGTCGTCAGTAATGGGGTTGGTCTGGTCGTAAACAAAGTATGATGAATAGCCGAGGCGCAAAGCGGTGTCCCATACCTTTTTTACAACTGTGGGGGCATAGTGCATAGAGCCGCCTTCCATGGTAAAGGTTGCATTTTTAGCACCTACCATGTCTAACAGAATTGCGTAGCGCGGGAAATAATCCTGTTTGTGTTTGTTGGTAGCCCAGTATTGTGAGCCAAGGCAATAGGAGTTCTGCTGTTCCTGCTGCATACCGCCATCGGGCTGGCCGTAATCTTCTGCATCGAAGAGGATGATATCTACACCGATATTGGGTTGCAGAACTGCAAGCTGACGACCGATTTCGAGCAGCACTCCTACTCCGCTGCCACCATCGTTGGCACCGTCAATGGGTTTGTTTAAATCTGTTTTGTCCTGATCGGCAAAGGGACGGGTATCCCAATGGGCGCAGAGCAGGATGCGGTTTTGTTTTTCGGGCTGCCATTGCGCAATGATGTTTTTCATCTTCAGCACTTTTCCGTCAAAGGCTTTGGCATCGGCTTGTTGAACGATTACGTCAGCTTTGTATTCTTTGAATTTTGCAGTGAGGTAATCAGCACACTTTGCATGAGCTGCAGAGTTGGGAACGCGGGGACCGAAGTCAACTTGCTTTTTTACAAATTGAAAAGCGGAGTCCTGGTTGAAGTCGGGAGTTGGGACAACTTTGGCGGGAGGAACGGCGATGTCAACGGGTTTGGGTTTGTCTGGTTGGCAAGCAGCAAAGAAAATGACAACAAAGGATAATAATAAGACCCTTCGCCCTTCGACTACGCTCAGGGTGACACGCTCAGTGTGACAAAGTGTCAATTTTCTTAAAAACTCCATTCTGTTTTTTCTTTTGAGTCTTTGATTTGGATACCGATTGCTTCCAGTTCCTTGCGGATTTTATCGGAAGTGGCGAAGTCTTTATTTTGCTTTGCGTCTTTGCGGATGGAGAGAATCATTTCCATAACACCCTGTAAAGCTTTGTCGTTGGCGGTGTTTGAGTTTTCTGATTTCAGGCCCAGCACATCGTAAACAAAATCCTGCATGGTGGTTTTAAGCAAGGCAAGGTCATCGGCTGTAATAGTTTCTTTTCCATCGTTTACCGAGTTGATGATGCGCACGCCTTCAAATAAATTGGCAACAACTATCGGTGCATTGAAATCATCGTTCATGGCATCGTAGCAGTTTTGTTGCAGCTCTTTAATGTTTGAAGTTGATGTTGCAGATGCTTTTAAACTGTCTACTGTTTTCATTGCATTCATCAATTTGGCATAGCCCTTTTCTGATGCCTGCAAAGCTTCGTTAGAAAAATCGAGCGTGCTTCCGTAATGTGTCTGCATCATGAAAAAGCGGACTGCCATGGGCGCATAGCCTTTGTCGAGCAGCGGATGATTTCCGGTAAATAATTCGCCCGGAAGAAAACCGTTGCCGGCAGTTTTTGACATGCGCACACCATTTACGGTAAGCATGTTGGTGTGCATCCAATAATTAACAGGTGCTGTATGGTTGCATGCCTGCGACTGTGCAATTTCGTTGGTGTGGTGCGTTGCCTGCAAATCCATTCCGCCTCCGTGAATATCGAACGTATCGCCCAAATATTTGCTGCTCATAGCCGAGCACTCAATGTGCCAACCCGGAAAACCGGGGCCCCAAGGTGATGGCCATTGCATGAGTGTTTCCGGTTTTGCTTTTATCCACAATGCAAAATCAAGACGACCTTTTTTCTCGTCTTGTCCGCTTAACTCGCGTGTGCCTTCCAACAATTCTTCGAGTTTGCGGTTGGTGAGTTGTCCATAAGGGAACTCCTTGTTATATTTTTCTACATCAAAATAAACGGTGCCGTTTATTTCATAGGCATATCCTTTTGCAAGAATTTTTTTTACCATTTCAATCTGCTCGCAGATGTGGCCCGTGGCAGTGGGTTCAATGCTTGGCGGAAGTGTGTTCATCTCGCGCATCACCTCATGAAAACCGTTGGTATATTTCTGAACAATTTCCATTGGCTCCAATTGTTCGAGCTTTGCTTTTTTGGCAAATTTATCATCGCCTTCATCGCGGTCGCCTTCCAGATGTCCGGCATCGGTTATGTTGCGCACGTAGCGCACTTTGTAACCAAGATGCACCAGGTAGCGGTAAATCATATCAAAGGAAACGAAGGTGCGGGCGTTGCCCAGATGTACATCGCTGTAAACCGTAGGACCGCATACATACAAGCCAACAAATGGCGGGTTGATGGGTTTGAAATCTTCTTTCTGGCGGGTGAGGGTGTTGTAAATTACAAGTTTCTGCTCTGTCATAACAATAAAAAGAGTCCTTTTTTTTTGAGCGTTGTAAAAAATCAAAACTGATTTTTTACAACGCTCAAAAAAGGACTTCAAAGGAAAGGAAAATTTTCGTCATACTGAACTCGTTTCAGCATCTTATCATCAGACCCTGAAACAAGTTCGGGGTGACGGGGCTAATTATTTCTAAGGTTTATTCACCTCTTCACTTACACGTTTACCTTCTTTAACAATGTAGGTTTTAAGGTAGGTGCCGTCTTCGGCATAGACGTTTTCTTTACCGTCAATAAGCATACTGTTGCGAAAAACACCTGAAAGTAAAGGCTTGCCAAATTTATTGTAGGTGGTTTTTTGTCCGTCACCAATCATACCTACGTTGGCGGTTTTTTCTTCTTTAACAACAGAAATGTTTTTATCGGCTGATGCGCTTACACCTTTTGTCTGATGTTGCTGTCTGATGCTCTCTGCCAGCTTTTTGGCTTTGGGCGCATTATCGTCAAACTGTTTACTCTGTTCGTAGTTTTTAACGGTGGCACCTTCAATCTTTCCGGTTGCAAATGTTTTCTCGGCTTTTACTGAACCATTTTCATAATACTCCTTCAACAAACCGCTTTCTGAACCTTCTTTCCAGGAACCTTCAATCATCAGGTTTCCGTTTTCGTGAAAATATTGTTGTGTGCCTTCACGTTTGCCGGATGCATTGTAAACCCAGTTATAGAAGAGGTTTCCGTTCTCGTGATAGTAGCGGTACTCGCCTACCCATTTGTTGTCTTTCCACATTCCTTCTTCCTGCAGCAATCCGTCTTTATAATAGAATTTGGCGTAGCCGTTGGGTTGGTTGTTGGTGAAGGTGAGTTCATGTTTTTTAACTCCACCGGGGTAATATTTTGTCCAGATGCCAATTTTTTTGTTGTCGAGGTAATCGCCTTCTTCGGTAAGTTCGCCCTCAGCAAAACCGGGAAATTTTCCGCCTGCGTTTAGGATTACCCAATGCCCCTGCTTTTGTCCTGCGGCATCTTTTTCGTTTACTTTTCTGCCTTTGTAGGTTTCGGAAGTCTGTGAGAATGCAGTGATACTGAACAGTAAAAAAACTATAGCGTAGAAAAACTTCATTTGGCGATTCAATTTTATCAAAGACGTTTTACTGATGATTATTCAATTAGTTACCTGCTTTAGACGAATAGTTGAAAACGGTGTGTTTTACCACAGATTACAGAGATTAGCGCAGATTAATTTGTGAAAATCAGTGTAATCTGTGGCAACTATTTTTAAAACGATAAATTTGCGCGATAAAATTCAAAGAAAAATGAAATTTGGCGTTGTAATATTTCCGGGCTCAAACTGCGATCAGGACATGATTTATACCCTACGTAATGGTATGGGGCAACTGGTGGAAGAACTCTGGCACAAAGACAAAGACCTGAAAGGTTGTGATTTTATTGTATTACCCGGAGGCTTTTCTTACGGTGATTATTTGCGTTCGGGTGCTATTGCGCGCTTTTCGCCCATCATGGAAAAGGTGATTGAACATGCCAACGCAGGCGGCTACCTGATGGGAGTTTGCAACGGTTTTCAGATTTTGTGCGAAGCGCATCTGGTTCCTGGAGCTTTGTTGCATAATACCAGCCATAAATTTATCTGCAAAAATGTTTTTATAAAAGCAGAGACGAATGAGTCATTGGTAACTGCTGAAATTCCATTAACTAAAGCGTTGAAAATACCTATTGCGCATGGTGAGGGCCGTTTTTTTGCTGGCACCGAAACGCTGAAAAAGATGAATGCCAACAAGCAAATTCTTTTCCGCTACTGCGATGAAAATGGAAACCTAACTGACGAAGCCAACCCTAACGGTTCGTTTGAAAATATTGCAGGAGTTTGCAACGAAGGGCGCAATGTTTTTGGAATGATGCCACATCCTGAGCGTGCTTCGGATCCGGTTCTAAACAATACGGACGGGCAGTTTATTTTCCGCTCGCTGCTGAGTGCGGTGGGAGTTTAATTATCCTTCTTAATCAGCAGCCTGTAAACCACAGGTGCCAAAAACATAACAACGGTAAAGCCGGATATGATCATGTCTGCATTGTGCCCGTTCAGGAATTGGCAGAAGCCATATTCGGGATAAAAATCGCAGCCAAATGAAGCAACCAGCTTCACACCTAAAATTCCAATAACAATAAAAGCTACTGCGGTAAGTTCCGGAAATTTTTCCAGCAACTTTACAAAACCCTGCGCCACAAAACGCATGGCTAATATGCCTATGAAAACACCCGTCCAGATAAGATAAATATTATCAGAAAAAGCTACAGCAACAAATACATTATCCATTGAAAAGGCTAAGTCCATCACCTCAATCAAGGCTACAGTTGACCAAAATTTGCCAAAGTGTTTATGTATCCATTTGTAAAAATGGTTTTCTTTTTTGTTCAGTAAATCGTCTTCGGTTTCGGGTGTTTTTTTTGTGATAAAATAATCGGCACACAACCAGATAAGAAAAATGCCGCCCACCGCTTTCAGCCACATAAACTGAATAAGGTAAGACGCGAATATCAGACAGATGCCACGAAAAATATAAGCTCCGATGATACCGTATTTCAATGCTTTGCCTCTTTGTTTTTCGGGCAAATCCAACACCATGGTGGCCAACACAGCGGCATTGTCAATAGAAAGCAAACACTCCAGAATAATTAAATTGAGAATTATAAGCAGCGCAGCCTGTATATCGTTTCCTAAAATATCGTGAAGTATGTTAAGCATTATTCAGAGGAATGGTGTTGTACATTTTCTTTATGCGGAGCGTGTGGATTCCAACCCATCACCAACAACATTACAAAGAACGCAATAATATAAGCAAGCGTTACATGCCATCCGTTTTTTATCCACCCGCTAACTGATTTTGCTTCGGGAAACATATTGGAAATTGCAACACCTGCAGAAGAACCAAACCAAATCATGGAACCGCCAAACCCTACTGAAAAAGCAAGAACTCCCCAATCGTAGCCACCCTGTTTCAATGCAAGTGCCGTAAGCGGAATATTATCAAACACTGCCGAAACAAAGCCCAAACCAAAAGTAGTTTGCCATGAAGCAGAAGGCAAATCATTTACCGGCATCATGGATGCGCACAGCACCAAGGCCAGCAAAAACACAGCACCGCTGAGGGCATGATTAACTTCTTTCCAGGGAGTTTTTGTAAAAAGTGTTGCCAATAAAATAGCAACCCAAACACCTGCTGCGGGAAAATCTAACCAAATGTTTGCAAGAATTGCTCCGACAAGAACAAGCGCAACTGCAACTAATTTTTTGTAGTCAATGGTTACATTATTCAAACCATCTTTTTCTATCCGCTGGTACTTATCCTGTTGAATGGAAGCAATGATTCCAAAGATTAAAATGGCAACCGCGCTTCCCACATAAGCATGGGTAACATCCAATGCGCTAACACCATCAATCCACATCATGGTTGTAGTAGTATCACCCACTACGCTGCCTGCACCACCTGCATTACTGGCTGCAACAATAGCAGCAAGATACCCGATGTGAACCTTTCCATTAAAAACAACCAAGGCAATTGTTCCGCCAATCATTGCGCCAGCAATGTTGTC
The DNA here is from genome assembly GCA_947479755.1 of Bacteroidota bacterium. Classification (GTDB taxonomy): domain Bacteria; phylum Bacteroidota; class Bacteroidia; order SXHM01; family SXHM01; genus SXHM01. The sequence continues at coordinate 70,472 of CANKAM010000007.1, read as the reverse complement.
TAAGAATGAAGACATAACCGCAATCAGCAATAGCAATACAAAGCCGCCTTTCCAGTCATCAGGCAAATACTTGGGCAGCATACGCGGAATACCCGACAACTCAAACTGTTTGGCAAGAATGGCAAAACCCAGGAGCAAACCAAAAAGGTTTACCAGGCTTTTCCATTCGTGGGCAAGCAACTGAGCTAAACTAGAGTCAGCCGTAAAAAAAAGCTTATAAAAAAGCAGGGCTGTAAGCCCTGCTAATGCAACCTTAAGCGTGTGCCTGTGAAATAATGCAACACCCAATAAGATGAGTGCGAAAAGACCAAACTCTAATTGCACTTATTTGTTTTGTTTTGCCACTAATTGCACGAATTTAGCACGAATGAATTTAGTGTAAATCAGTGTAATTAGTGGCTATGAAATTTTAGCAATACTCTTCAAAAGCCCCCATCAGGTTCTGTGCAATCATTTCGGCCGAGCGACCTTCAATATGGTGACGCTCGATGAAGTGAACCAGTTTGCCATCTTTAAATAAAGCCATTGCAGGTGAAGATGGAGGATATGGAGCAAAGTATTGACGGGCACGTGCAACTGCTTCGGTATCAAAACCAGCAAAAACAGTTGTAATTCTGTCAGGACGTTTGCCTGAATTCTGAATAGCAAGTTTAGCTCCCGGACGGGCAGCTCCTGCTGCACATCCGCAAACAGAATTAACTACAACCAGTGTAGTGCCTTCTGCTTTTATAGCTGCATCAACTGCATCGGGATTTGTTAGTTCGGTAAAACCTGCACTGGTCAGGTCTTTTTTCATTGGTATTACAATTTCTTCGGGATACATATTATTTAGTGATTTAATTAGTTGGTGATTGATTTAACAACTGCAATCTTATTTTGTTGCAAAGATATGGATTAAAGCAAAACAAAAAGGGAGCCGAAATTGGCTCCCTTTTTGTTTTGTTCGTCACCCTGAACTTGTTTCAGGGTCTTTTATATCAGAGATACTGAAACAAGTTCAGCATGACGGAATTTATTTCACAATAAACTTACCTGTTTTCAAAGTTCCGTTTGTGTTGCTGTTTACCTGATAAACATACATTCCGTTTGCCAATGAAGCAACGTTAACGCTATTAAGTTTTTCGGTAAGAATTTGCTGAGCAACTTTTTTGCCGGTGATGTCAAAGATTGAAACATTTGCACCTAAGATACCTGCCATGTTTACATACAGGTTTTCAGAAACCGGGTTAGGGTAAACAGTAATGCGTTCCTTAGCATCGGCAGCATTGATACCAACACCTGAACTTGTGTATTCCAAATCATCAAATGTAACAGAGCTGTTAGCTACAGGTGTTACAGGATTACTTGGAAGCAGAGCTACAATAAGTGTATCGGGATTAATAACATCGGTGTATATTACTGTTGCAGTAAATTGCGTGTAAACACTAACTGTAGCCGTTCCTGAAAAAGTTGCTTTGCCTATAGTGTCTCTTGAAGAACCGTTCCAGTGGGTTAAAGCAGCTTCAAAAGAATATTGGTCACCGCTTAATGGTGCTGCTAAATACCAACCTGTAAATGCAACAGGTCTTTCTGTGAAAGGGTCTCCTCCATCAATAGCCTGTGTGGTAGTATTAATAACGCCATTTGTGCAAAGAGCGGGTGCCATTTGGTTAATAGGGAAACCGATAAATTTTGTTGTTAACTTAAGTGCCGCTGCACCTCCATGAATATTTACAGTTTCTTTTGTTGCTGTGCAGATACCTAAAACGCTTGTGCTGCCGTTAAGTGTTCCCCATTGAACCGGAGACTGACAGTTGCTGCCATCAGCCGCCCATGTTTCAAACCCTCCGTTGTTAATTTGTGCAGATACAATTCCAGAGAAAAGAATTGAAACCGATGCTGAAAGTAAAAGTTTTTTCATTTTTGTTTTTGTTTTTGTAGTTAATAATGGCTGCTAATGTAATTTTTTTTAATAAACCAAATTTATTGTGGTAAAAGTTAACGTGCTCCATTTTATTAAAACACCTCTTCAAAATACCACACATAATCAAAGGTAAGAGGCTCTATTTTTTGCGGTGTTTTCGGGAACAGTTTCTTTAAATCGGTGATTAGCTCTTCTTCCCACGCAGCTTGCAGGATGGCCGTGTTTTGTAAAGAATGGCTATTGAAATACTTAGCAAACAGTTCAACCATGTCGGAATGAGGAACAGAATGTTCAACCGCTGCCCGGATTGTTTTTCTTTTCAGACTACTTACAAGGCTTTCCATCAGTTCAATATTGCCTAACTTACAGTGTATAATTATGTTCAGAAACTCAAGTTCTGTGCTTTGCTGCGGATGCTGCAAACTATACTCACGGTTGTTGCGCAACAGGTTTATATACTTTAGGCTTTCTTTGGACTGGTCTGTGTACAGGTGGTAAACAACCTTATTAAAGTGGTAATGGTTTTCATAAATATCAATCAATTTATGGGTATCAAACCAGTTGAATAATTCGGTTATAAAATCAGTATCAGCAAGCAGATTATGGTCGGCTAAAAGGAGGTCAAATTTTTGTAAATAAATGATACGCCTTATGGTATCGTGTTCTTCTTTTGTGAAGTGTTGCTTATCTAACCATTGGTTTAATTCTACCAATTTTTTCTTCACTTTACTGAACGCTTTCAGATGAAGAAAATAATACATATAATTATCACTGAAAAAGGAAAATAATTTTTTATTTTTCTGTAAATCAGGGATAGTCATAATAAGGTGATATCCTTGATCCAAGGCTTTCTGCGAAAATTTTTTGGCATTAATCATTACTCCATAAATAAAACGCAGGTTAAGCAAAATTATCAGTCCTGTAGGGTCCATTTTTTCTTCATCAATTAGGGTATTTACCCTGTTGAAAAGAAGCATATATTTTTCCTTTTCTTCTTTTGTTTTTGCACTACCAATCTGCTCATATCGGTCATAAAAAAACGTGTTTAGTTTATTGATTTCCGAAACCCAATAGTTCAGCATTGCTTCCCTGTTTATTTCTTCAAGTATGGGATGCTCGGCATGAGAATTATTAAGCCCTTGCTCATTATGTAAACGCAATTTCAGGGCTTCAATTTTTTGTGAGCGCATACCCGTTCCTTTTGCTGATGCTTCCACCTTTCGCAACAAACTATTTGACTGGTTGTAGAGCCTGCGGCTACTCAATATAGAAGCCCTTAGCAGCAGTTTTAAGTTTGTTTCTGTTTCTGTTTCACTACGGTGGTAGCTTTCTAAAAAATTGAGCAGCAACTGGTACAAATAATGTCGAACGCGATGCGCTTGTTTAGTGAAACTGAGTTTAGTAAGTCTTTTTTGAAGCAGTCCTTCATCATAGTCTTTCATTTTACTCAAGATGTTGAATAGCTGCATATACCGTAACCCTTTTATTCCCGGCAGGGCTGAGGTGTATTTTACAAAATGTCCTTTTTCATTGGTGCTGAGTGATTCTATTAATTGAAATAAGGCTTCGTCTTGTTTTTTCATATTGTATTTTTACTCTTATTAAGATTAAGCAACTCGTACAAAACTAAACAAAAAAGTTTTTGCCTTACCGGTTTATTGAGGCAGATTTGACACAATGAAACTGAAACACATTATCTTATTTTTCCTTTTTTTAGCTGTAATTTCTGAGGCGCAATCTCAAACTCTCATCCGCGGACCCTATCTGCAAAGTCCCGGACAAACCAGCATGATTTTGCGCTGGCGCACAGATGTGGCTACCGACAGCCGCGTTTATTATGGTTCAACGTTGGGCTCAACCGATTTTATTATTGACAGTGCAAATGTTACTACCGAGCATCGCGTAAAAATTACTGCGCTTGCGCCTCACACCAAATATTTTTACAACGTAGGCAGTAGCGCAGCAATGTTGGGGGCAACCAATTCTAACTATTATTTTACCACCGCACCCGATACCAACACCACTACCCCTGTAAGGCTTTGGGCTATGGGTGATATGGGACATGGAAATGACGGACAAGCATTGGTGCGCGAATCTTATATTGAACACGCTGCCGCTACCAAACCTGCCGACCTTTGGCTTTGGTTGGGCGATAATGCTTATTACGATGGCACCGATTCAGAATATACCGTAAAAGTATTTGACAGTATCTACGGGTATCATCATCTGTTTCCAAAGTTGCCTTTTGCCTCTACCTCAGGCAATCATGATTACAACAGCATTTGCCCCTGGGAGCCGGATTTTTGCACCTTAGATCCTGCCACTCACACAGGTCCGTATCTTGATATTATTGACCCTCCAACACATGGTGAATTAGGTGGTGTGCCTTCTAACCTCAAAATATTTTATTCATTTGATTACGGTAATATCCACTTCATTTCACTCAATTCAGAGATTGGCTCACAAGATTCTACCTTTGATTGGCTAGGGGTAACCGATTCAGATACCAGTTTTACTTCGCCCATGATAGCATGGCTGAAAGCCGATCTTGCAGCCACTACCAAAAAATGGAAAATAGCCTTTTGGCATCAGATGCCTTACAGTGCAGCACAGTTTGTTACTGATTGGTCGCCCTTTTGCAAATCCAGCCGCAGGCATTTTAACCCAATACTTGAAAAGTATGGCGTTGATTTGGTGCTTAACGGACACGACCACAGCTACCAGCGCAGCCATTTGATTAACGGACATTATGGACTAAATGCCTCGTTTACTTCAGACATGTTAGTTAACGGCACCAGCGGAAACGATGCTTTAGGCGAGGCATACGTTAAATATCTTACAGGGCCGCAGGCCGGAAAAGGAACTGTTTATGCAATAGCAGGTAACAGCAGCAGTAACAGCGCCTATAACCCGGTTGAAATAGCGTCAATGTTTACCATGCAACTGTGCGACACCTGCTTAGGTTCACTTTTTATTGATATTGATGGTGACCGCCTTGATGCGCATTACCTAACTGCCGGTGGTGTTATACAGGATCAATTTACAATACTCAAGCAATACCCAGCCGCAATAAATGAGGGGCAAAACACGCTGAATGATGCACACATTTTTCCTAATCCATTTGCAGAAACAGCACAAATAGAGTTTACCGTAACCGAAACAGGGATATATCAATTGGAAATGACTGACCTGTTGGGTAAAAAATTGGTTGAAGAAAACATAACTGTTACAAAGCCGGGTAAACAGCAGTTTGAGTTAAACGTGCTTCAACTCAACATACCACGGGGTTCATACCGCATAAAAATTTCAGGTAACCAAACCAATTTTTTTATAAACGCAGTAAAAATTTAAAGAACAAATCAATAATAAACAACCAAACCCAAAATGAAAAAAATCTACCTCGCACTCTTACTTATTATCGCAGTTTCGGCAACCGGCTTTACCCAGGTATGCACAACCGACCCCAATGCTGTAGGATTAGTTTACCCCATGCTGCCCGACAGTATTGTAAACCCCGGTGAAACCTATAACCAGACTATGACCGTAACCGTTCCAACCGATACCACCATTTCTGTTGTTACCGTTCATATTGACAGTATTAAACTGGCTTCCATAACCGGAATGCCCGTAGGGCTTTCCTTCCAATGCAACAGCACTTTGGGTACCTGCACCTACCCCGGTGGAACACAGGGATGCTTTATTATTAACGGAACAGTAAATGATACCGTAGGTGTTTATCCCATACTATTTGATGTAATAGTTTATGGTCTATTAGATTTAGATACGGTTGAGCTTCCTTACTCACTTGATGTATTTACACTATATGTTGGTAATGTGGGTATTCAAACACTCAACACCTCCAAATTTGATGTGATACAAAACATACCAAACCCCTTTAGCGGCACTACAACCATTAAGTTCAACAGCCCAACATCGGAAACTGTTACTTTTTATGTGTTTGATATGCTTGGCAGAGCCGTGCACAGCAGTAAGATTAATGCAGTAAGCGGAGTAAACTCCATTAATTACAGTGCTGAAAAGCTTGCTCCGGGCACTTATTTCTATACCATAGCCAACGGCAAGACACGCATTACAAAAAGAATGATTGTGTCAGGTAAATAATAAATACAATAGAAAAAAATATATTTACACAAAATTAATTTCAATAATGAAAAAATTTCTGCTTTCAATTCAGCTAATTAGTTTATCAAGTTACCTTTTTGCGCAATCAACTTTTGAGCAAGTTCATACTCTATTTCAAACAAAATGTACAACAGGCTGCCATAGTGGTGGAAGCCCATCTGCACAATTAAACCTGTCAGGTTCCACTTCATCAGTTTATCAAAACCTGATAAATATTACCCCTGTAAACCCGGCAGCAAATACAGCCGGTTATAAATTAGTTGACCCCGGTTATCCCGAGCGCAGTTTTCTTTTCAAAAAGGTGGCAAATGCTATAGATGTGGGTGTTAATCATCTGACCAATCAAATGGGAAATCCAATGCCCAGCGGACAACCAGCAATGGCCAACAAAGACATTGAACTTATCCGCCAGTGGATTCTTTGGGGAGCTGGTGATACTAATCATTATATTGACATCCAGGTATTGGCTGATTATTACAGCGGACCTGGAATGCCAAGAATTCCTCGTCTTACCCCACCTGACCCATCAGAAGGTTTTCAGGTTCATTATGGGCCCTTCTTTTTAGCTCCCGCAACAGAAAAAGAGGTTTTCTATAAATATGCCACTAAGATGCCTGCGGCAAAAGAGGTATATCGTATCAATACCGAAATTAATGAATACTCACATCACACCGCACTTTATAAATATTACCCCCAACAAGATTCAAATTTTCTTCCCGGATTAAGACCGGTGAACACCGTTCTTGATGCAGCAGGCGTTTATTACACCAGTAACATTTTAGGTCAATGGCCCAACAGTCAAGACCTTCTTCTTCCTGAGGGTACAGCATTTAGTTGGGAAGCAAATTCTGTTATTGACTTGAATTACCACATTCCAAATTACAATCAAGATTCAATCCTTCCTGCCGAAGTATATTCAAATGTTTATACACAACCCATTGGCACAGCCCAAACCGAAATGATTGCCGGTCCAATCTATTATGGTGGAGATGATCCAACAAACCTTGTTATTCCGGGAACCGGACTCGATTCAATCTATACTATAAATCATTTTAATGCCGACTCGGCTTATACTTGGTATATCTGGTCAATAATGGCTCACACACACCAATTAGGTAAAGAATACAATATCTGGATGCGCAACTCAGACGGCACTAAAGGTGACCTTATTTATGACGGGCATTATAATACTGACTATACTTTTAACCAAGGGTATTACGACTGGGCGCATCCACCTTTCCGCACATTTGACCCCATGCTGGAAGTTGATTTTTCTGATGGTTTAATACATGAAACCATGTATAATAACCCCGGCCCGGATCCGGTTTATTTCGGACTGAGAACTACCGATGAAATGTTTGTTTCATATATTCAATACACCACAGAACCTGTAACCATCGGTGTTAAAGAAGAAGAAAGTGTTTTTAATTATTTTAATGTTTATCCCAACCCTTCACGAGATATTATTAACCTTTCATTCAACTGCGACAATTCTTCAGAAGGCACGATTCTTCTTTTGGATATGATGGGCAGAGAAGTTTATTCTAAAAACATTTCAATAACCGAAGGCAAACAAAAACTGCAGCTAAGTCAAAGCGCATTAGGTCTTACTCCGGGATTTTATTCCATGACCATTTCAACTAATTCAGGAAATCAAACCGCAAAAATTATTTTTGAATAACGAACTTAAAACTTTACCCTAAACCAATATTTTTATGAAAAATATTTTACCCGTTATTTTCTTCGCGCTTCTTTCCATCAATGTAAAGTCACAAAGCACATTTACACAGATTCATCAACTCCTTCAAACCAACTGTGCAGGCGCAAGCTGTCATAGTGGAGTTACACCAACGTTCAATGTTACTCTTTCTGAATCTGCACTGTATTCAGCTTTGGTAAATGCAACTCCGGTTAATCCCACTGCTGCTGCAAAAGGTGACAAACTAATAACACCCGGATATGTTGACCGTAGTTTTCTTTTACGCAAAATTGTACATGGTTTAAATGAAAATAATATTCACATGACTCTGGCGGGAACAGAAGGAAATAATATGCCCAGCGGTCTTACTTCATTAGCGAAGGAAGAAATTGAACTGATGCGCCAATGGATTTTGCGAGGTGCACCTCAAACCGGAACAGTTGTGGATACTGATGTAATAGATTTGTATTACAGCGGAGCCGGGAAAGATGATTCTTATCCAAATCCAACTCCACCCGCAAGCGGAGAAGGCTTCCAGATTTATATCGGAAAAATCTTAGTGCCCCCGGCCACTGAAGATTATTATTATATTAAACATGACCCACGTTTATCAAGCAATATTGAAATACCAAAAGTTGTTACTCTGCTCCCATCAAACACACATCACTTCGTAATTTATAAATTTTCTCCCGGTGGTGAGAATAACTATGCTGAAGGATTAAGACCAGAAGCACTGAGTTCACATGCTGATGTTACGGATGGAATAGGAACAGGACCCAATATGTGGGAATATGATTTGCCTACAGGAACTGCCTATTTTTGGGCGCAAAACTCTGTTCTTGATCTCAACCTTCATATACGCAACCCAAACCCTGACACCGTTATGGCTTGCGATCTTTATATGAACATTTACACGCAACCCATTGGCACTGCTTCAGATTTTATGCTTATCAGAAATTATCCGGTTTTTAGTATTGCCATTCCTCCGGATAATATAGAACATGAGTTTGTTGAGGTAGCAAACGATGTAAATGAAACCAAATACTGGAAAGTATGGCAACTATATGGACACACGCACAAATACGGAACCGACTATGATATCTTTCTTCGTAATCCTGACGGAACAATGGGTACACAGGAATATGAAAGCTGGTACAGCTATGAGCAGGACTTTAATGTAGGTTATCACCGTTTTGGTGTGGATGCTACATTTAGATTTTATGATAATTTTCTACAGGTTGACCCCCGTTTAGGTTGGATACACCGCGCCCGATATAGAAATTACACCTCTGATACCATTTATTGGGGGTTAACTTCTGAAGAGGAAATGATGGTAATGGGCTTTCAATATATTTATGGAGACTTGTTATCGGGTATTGATAATCCTGATAGTAATCCTCTTAAAGTAACTGTCTTTCCAAATCCTGCATCAGATATGATTTCGATGAATTATATTTTACCAACTACTTCAGATCTTAAAGTTGAACTCATTAACGTTTTGGGCGAAAAATCACTGCTGATGACTCAAAAAAATAAACCTGCCGGAAATTATTTAGATGAAATTGAATTCCCTGAGAAATATGCAGCAGGGATCTACTTGGTCGCAATCTCAGCCGGGAATTATCAATCTGTTCAGCGAATAGTTATAAAATAAAACATCCCTTTAATTTTAATACCAAACAAAAAAAATATGAAAAAATTAATACCAATAATTTTATTAGCCTTTTTTTCAATTGATACAAAATCACAATCTATACCTAATCCTGGTTTTGAAGATTGGACAGCCGGACCAGGCTATGACGACCCCAATGGTTGGGGCACTATTAATTCATTAATAGCATCTGTATTACCCGGAGGAACGGCAATAAAAACCACTACAGCAGGTGAAATTCATAGTGGTTCAAGTGCAATTAGACTAGTAACAAAAACAATTTCCACTTTTATTGTCCCCGGAATATGTGCAACCGGAGTTATTAACACAGATGGAAGTATCAGCGGAGGAATAGCGTATGATCAACGCCCTGTTTCCATGACAGGCTGGTATATTTATAACCCTGTTAATGGGGATACCGGCTCTGTAGAAGTAACATTGAGTAAATGGAACGGGACATCACGTGATGTTGTAGGGCATACACGTATTGAGTTTATCCAGAATACTACCAGCTACCAACAATTTGTGGATTCTATTGAATATGTTTCAGGTGCAACTCCCGACACCGCAGTTATTGTTTTAATTTCATGTGCAGGCGACCATGGAATTGTGGGATCCACCTTATTTATAGACGATTTAGCTTTTGCTTTTGATAATACAGGAATTCAAAATCACTCAACAACATTAAAGGTTGGTATTGGACCCAACCCTGCTCAAAACACATTGCATATTATAAATTTAAAAACAGATGCAAATCTTGAATTGTTTGATGTTACAGGAAGAAAAGTCGGATTATTTCAGGTTAGTGAAAATAAGCAAGATGTAAATATCGCTCATCTTACCAATGGAACATATATTTACAGAGTTTCTGATAGAAGAGAAATTCAGATTTCTACGGGCAAATTGATTATTAAGCGATAAAATATAAAATAATTAGCTTTTAGAGTTAAAAGCCAATATTAATAGTCTTCTTTGATAGAAATCTATATCAAGAACTGATAATAGATTAGGAAGCATGTCAAACATGACAAAATAGCTTTCCTGTCAGATAAATTTTTGGTTCTTATGCAAGAACCTTTGCTTCCGGGTATCTTTCGAGCCAAAGTTTCAGGGATTCCATTCTGTTAATAGTGATGATGGTTTTGTAATCCAACTGCACTTTAATCCTCTTTTGTGGCGTTTTGCTAATTTTTCTTTTCGGCTTGGTCATAATGTACTTTTTAAATGATGTTGTAACATTAACAATAATCCTGCCCGAAAGTTCAAGGGGGGTGTTAAAATTTGCTAACAATTAGGGTGTTAATCGTTTAAATGACGAGAATCGGGTATAAACGACAATAAGACTTAATAATTATAAGAGCGATTCTATCGCTTGTAATAAAGCCTCCACATCTTTTTTGTACAGCTGACCAATATTCCCAATTCGGAATGCATCTGCCTGAGTTAGCTTGCCGGGATAAATAACAAAACCTCTATCATTTAATGAGTTATAGAACTCTTTGAAGTTGAAATTGCCCTCAGGATAGAGGAATGAGGTGATGATATAACCTTGTTTTTCGGGCTCAAGGTATTCTTTGAAACCCAGTTTGCGCATTCCTGCAATAAGGGTATGGTAATTTTCTTTGTAGCGGGCGGCACGTGCAGAAACACCACCTTCTTTTTCTAATTCTTCCAGTGCTTTGTGAAATGCAGCAATGCTATGAGTAGGTGGTGTAAAACGGAATTGCCCATCATTTTCCAAACCTTCCCATTGGGCAAAAACATCCAGAACAAGACTTCTCGCCTGTCCTTTGCATTGCATCAGCTTCTCGCGTTTAGCAATAATGAAAGAAAACCCCGGAACTCCTTCAATACATTTATTGGAAGATGAAACCAGAAAATCAATATTGAAGTCAGCAACATTAACAGGAACAGCACCAAAACTGCTCATGGCATCAACAATATAAGTCTTGTTATATTTTGCAGCAAGTGCGCCAAACTCTTTAATAGGGTTAAATATTCCCGTGGTTGTTTCGCTGTGAACGATTGCGATATGTGTTATACTGCTGTCATTTTTCAATGCAGCTTCTGTTTTCTCAATAGTCGGAATTTCATTTTCTGCAAAAACAAGTGAAGTATGTTTTATACCATGCACACTGCAAATCTTTGCCATGCGGTGACCATACGCGCCATTTATAACAATCAACAAATGTCCATCGCGGGGAACAGAGGAGGAAATAGTTGCTTCGATTCCAAACGTGCCTGAGCCCTGGATAATAACTGTCTCATATCCTTTTTCTTGTGAGACTCCGGCAAGAGTCAACAACTTTGCCCTCACCTCTTTCACCATGTTTACAAATTTGGAATCGCGCGAGCCGTAATCGTGAAGCATAGCTTCTTTAACGGTTTTGCCAGTGGTTAAAGGTCCGGGTGTGAAGAGAAGTTTGTCCATTTTCAGAAAAAATTTTGCCAAAGGTATTTAAACCTATTTCAGCCTTGCATTAAATATTTGTGAAGAAACCTATTTTAAGATTTTCGCAATTTTTTCTGCCAATACCAATGAAATGCGTTGATTGCTTTCAAATGTCCAGCCGGCAATGTGTGGCGAGAGAATTACCTTATCGCTTTCGTAAAGATATTTAAGCGCAGGTGGTAAATCTTTTGGTTCTAATTTTTCAAGTGATGAGGTTTCATACTCCAGAACATCCAGACAAGCTCCTAACACTTTTCCTGATTTTATGTGCTTCACTAAATCTTCTGTATTCACCACTTTCCCGCGTGAAGTATTGATGAGGTAAATCGGATTTTTAAAACGACTTAAAAATTCATCGTTCACTAAGTACTGTGTTTCTTCTGTCAGCGGAACATGCAGGCTGACAACTTCTGCCTCTTCAAAAATGGCATCCATGTTGGCTTCAATAATAAAATCATCGCCAAAATTTTCTTTGTACTTATCATAAGCTAATACCATTACACTGAAACTCTGCAGCCTCCGCGCAAAAGCAGTTCCCATGTTTCCGTAGCCTATTATTCCAACGGTTTTAAACATCAGTTCGGTTCCTCGGTTTTCTTCGCGCAACCATTTTCCCTGACGTACTTCTCTGTCGGCCCTGTTCAGATTATTCATCAATGAAAGTAACATTCCAAAAGCATGTTCGCCCACCGCATCACGATTGCCTTCGGGTGCATTGATGCATTTTATTTTTTTCTTTTTCGCATATTCCGAGTCAATGTTTTCCATTCCGGCTCCGGCTCGGGCAATGAATTTGAGCTTTGTTGCTTTATCAATAAGTGCAGCATCAATTTTTATACGGCTGCGGATAACTATACCATCGTAATCGCCAATCTTTTTTTCTATTTCTTCTTTGCTGCTTTTTTCATCCAGTTCACAATGACAGCCCATTCTTTTAAGTTCATCTTTTAAAGCAGGATGAACACTATCAAGGAAAAGAATATTTTTATTCAGCACAATCATTGTTGGTCAAATCTTATTGATTTTGAAAGGGTAAAAGTAAATTTTTATTCGTTGAAAACGAATTGGAATAGTTGATACTTTTGCCACGGCAATAACAAAACAAAAAATGGAATACAGAATAGAAAAAGATACCATGGGCGAGGTAAAAGTACCTGCCGAAAAATATTGGGGCGCACAAACCGAACGCTCACGCAACAATTTTAAAATTGGTCCGGAAGCAAGCATGCCGCGCGAAATTATTTACGCTTTTGCTTACCTGAAAAAAGCTGCTGCAATGGCAAATTCAGAGTTGGGAGTTTTGTCGGCCGACAAAAAAGATATGATTGCAAACGTGTGTGACGAAATTCTTGCAGGGAAATTAGATACTGAATTTCCTCTGGTGATATGGCAAACCGGAAGCGGAACTCAAAGTAATATGAACGTGAATGAAGTGGTTGCATATCGCGCTCATGTAATTTCCGGAGGAAAACTTTCTGATGAGAAAAAAATTCTGCACCCGAATGATGATGTGAATAAATCACAATCAAGCAACGATACATTTCCAACTGCGATGCACATTGCAGCTTACAAGCAGGTAGTGGAGATTACTATTCCGGGAATGAAAAAACTGCGTGATACACTCGCTGCAAAATCAAACGATTTTAAAGACATTGTGAAAGTTGGTCGCACTCATTTTATGGATGCAACACCGCTTACACTCGGACAAGAAATTTCGGGATACGTTCAACAAATTGATAACAGCATCCGTGCATTAAACAATGCGCTGGAAGCGGTGAAAGAACTTGCGCTTGGCGGCACAGCCGTTGGAACAGGATTAAATGCTCCGAAAGGTTATGATGTGTTGGTTGCGAAAAAAATTGCTGAGTTAACAGGGCTTCCTTTTATAACTGCGCCTAATAAATTTGAAGCGCTTGCTGCACACGATGCAATGGTTGAACTTTCAGGAGCACTGAAACGCTCGGCAGTTTCGTTGATGAAAATTGCAAACGATATTCGTATGTTGAGTTCCGGTCCGCGCTCCGGAATTGGTGAACTAATTATTCCCGACAATGAACCCGGTTCTTCTATTATGCCTGGGAAAGTAAATCCAACACAACCTGAAGCCTTGAGCATGGTTTGCGCACAGGTGATGGGAAATGATGTAGCCGTTTCAATCGGTGGTGCAACGGGACATTTTGAACTCAACGTTTTTAAACCTGTGATTGCTGCCAACGTTTTGCAATCAGCGCGATTGATTGGTGATGCATGTGTTTCATTCAATGATAAATGTGCAATTGGATTAGAGCCAAATCTTGAATTGATAGAAGAACATCTGGAAAAAAGTCTGATGTTGGTAACAGCATTAAACCCGCATATCGGTTATGAGAATGCTGCAAAAATCGCCAAGAAAGCGCACAAAGAACACAAAACACTTCGTCAGGTTGCGATTGAATTGGGCTTAGTTACCAACGAGCAATTTGATCTTTGGGTTGACCCGAAGAAAATGGTGTAAAACTTTACGCTCCGATATAACTTCCTCCGCAAACGCGCAGCGTTTGTCCGTTAACCAGTGCCGCGCCCGGAGAGGAAAGGAACGTAATCATATCAGCAACATCTTCTGCTAAACCTCCTTGGTTAAGATTGCTTAATCTGCGTCCACCCATTTTGGTAAACAAGGGCATTTTCGCTGTCATTTTGGTTTCAATAAAACCGGGAGCAACTGCGTTTGCTGTAATGTTGTTTGCAGCAAGTTCTTCAGCTAATGCTTTTACATAACCTATGATTCCTGCTTTAGTTGCAGAATAATTTGTCTGTCCGAAATTGCCGGAGAAACCAGAAATAGAAGAAAGACAAACAATGCGCCCATTATTGCGAATAGTTCCTGATTTCAGCAACAGATTATTTGTTCTTATCAGCGCTTGCAGATTTACATTCAACACCATGTCCCAGTATTTTTCGTCCATCTTAGCAATGGTTTTATCGCGGGTAATTCCGGCATTGTGAATCACAATATCAACTCCGTTGTATTCCTTTTTCAGATAATCGTTGATGATGGTTGCAGAATCTTCTTTGCTCATATCAGCAGCCAGAAATTTTCCGTTGATGGAGTCGGCAACTTTTTTTCCTGCTTCTGAATCTTCGGGGCGATCTAATACAATTACTGTTGCACCTTCGGCAGCCAATTTGCGAGCAGTGGCTTCACCGATGCCTCGCGCAGCACCTGTTACCAAAGCTATTTTCCCTGCCAACGAATTTTCTAATAGAACAATCTGCGGAACATTTCCGCTTGAACTAATTCTGAAAACCTGTGCAGTTACAAAAGCAGATGCTTCTGAAAAAAGAAAATGTAAAACAGGTAATAATTGCTTTTCTGTTGCGCTTTTATTTTCAATACGAACAAGATTTACTGTTGCTCCTTTTCTGCCAACTTCTTTTGCAACTGAGCGGGAGAAGCCTTCTATGGCTTGTTGTGCCGAAATATTCTCTGCACTTCCTGAAGGGGTAAGACTTATAATTACAACACGAGAGTTGTTAGCCAGTTTGCCTGCATTCGCATGAAAAAAATCGTACAGCAATTTCAATTGAGCAACGGATTCGATTCCTGTTGCATCAAACAACAACACATCTGCGCGGTCTTCGGCAGGAAGAGAATTTATTAAAGCATGGCCGCCTAATTCATCATAGATATTTCTGATAACGGAAGAATTAATCCCACCTGTTGAAGTCACTACTTTTTTACCGGCAAGGATTTGTTTTTTCCAACTGCCTTTTATACGTTTCAGTCGCGGAGGAACTGTAATTCCAAGTATGCTGAAAACTGATTTCCACCCGGGTTTATGTCCGTATTCAAGTATAAAGTCTGCCATGATTTTGTTTTTGGTGCTGCCAAAAATAAGTATTCAGTACTACTAAAAGCAGAAGAATGTGTGAATGATATAACTCTTTCACGGAATTATACAACGCCACAACTTTAAAGACAGCACATCTTTGCAGTCTAATAATTAAAAACTTCAAACAATGAAAACTTCAAAAACAACACAATTGGCAGTTAAACAACGCCTGTTAGCACAAATAGAAAAAATGGAAGCACGATTTTTAGTCTTAGCAGATGCCGACTTTTATTATGCAGGTGGTTTGTTCAGCAACGGAACAGAAATGAGCAAGAAAATTAGCACTGCTAAAGGTTAGGAGCAAACTTTATTAAACTTGAGATGTTATCATTTCATTAAGTTTGAATTTGTTTTCAGAGAGTTCTATCTTTGAAGCCTCTTAAAAATTACTAACCCTTAAAAACTAAGAATATCATGGCATTCGAATTACCAAAACTTCCTTACGAATACGCTGCGCTAGAACCGCATATTGATGCACGCACGATGGAAATCCATCACAGCAAACATCACAATGCTTACGTTACTAATCTGAACAAAGCTATTGAAGGCACTCCACTGGCTTCACAAAGCATTGAAGAAATACTGAAAGGTGTTTCAAAATCATCGGCTGCTGTGCGCAACAATGGTGGCGGACATTTTAATCACAGCCTTTTCTGGAAAGTGATGAAACCGGGCGGTGGCGGATTGCCAACCGGTGATTTAGCTGCTGCAATCAACCGCGACTTCGGTTCGTTTGATACATTTAAAGAACAGTTTAATAATGCAGGTGCAACACGTTTCGGTTCAGGCTGGGCATGGTTACTTGTGCATGACGGTAAATTGGTTGTTACTTCTTCACCTAATCAGGATAATCCTTTGATGGATGTTGCTGAAGTAAAAGGAACTCCAATTCTTGGTCTAGATGTTTGGGAACATGCATACTACCTGAACTACCAAAACCGCAGACCTGATTACATTGGCGCTTTCTGGAATGTAGTTAACTGGGATGAAGTTGCTGCGAATTTGAAAAAAGCTTAACACTTCGACTATGCTCAGTGTGACAAAAAATAAGAGAGGCGGTTCGATGAACCGCCTCTCTTATTTTAGCTTTATCTGCTCCCACTCTACACTGAATTGCGGCTTGTAAACAAACTCGCGGTCAGTGTAAACAAACTTGATGGCTTTTACTTTTTCACCTTTCAGGCTATCGTTATACTGCGTTAAATAAGGTGCTGCCCAAATTCCGCTTTCGGTGTTTTGAACAACGAGACGGTGTTTTTTAATGCTGTCGTTGTGCAACTGATAGAGCATATGATATTCAGGCTCTTTGTAAAATGAATGTTTGAATTTGCCCACGAATGTTCTGTCAACGGTAAACTTCATGCGCAGTGCAATTCCATTTGATAATTCGGGAAGTGGCGTCCACTCGTTCCAGTTGATGGTGTTGATGTGATTAAATTTTTCAACTGTTAATTTTTCTTTTTCGGTGCGTTTAAGGATGCGGACTTTTTCATCTTCATAAATCTGTGCGTAATTATTCAGGATGGAAAAATTCACCTGTCCGTCATCACTTAAAATGTAGCGGAAGTCAACACTGCTCATTTCTTGTCCCCACCAGTTTTGTTTGGTCCAGATATAATAGAGTGGCGCTTTATCTGAACTGAGAAAATCTGCATTTACTTTATCCAACACTGCATTGTTTACACAACCCAATTGGAAGAGCGGACGGTTTCTGTAGTTCAGATTATTGGCTGCAACATAACTTGTTTCCCAAGGAAAAATATCAACCGTGTTATTGGCAATAATTTTTCTTGCGCTGTCGGCCAAAACAACATTAGCAAGATTTTGTTGCGATTGTTTGTTGTATTCTTCTCCCCCATCGCTGAAAATATTCACCGCTCTTTTGAAATTGGCAATGCCTCCGTATTTCATTTTTACTTCAAGGTGAAAATGTCCTGTTTGTAAAATATTTTGGTAATAGAGATAGGGAATAGCAATCAGAATAGCAATGCGCAGTCCACCAATTTTTTCATCAGCAAGAAAGAGAACGCCACCAAACAAAATCAGAAAATCAAAGAATGCTTTGGCGTGATAATTTTCTTCGCGGGCTATGGAATAGCGGAACACAGCCCATAGTGCAAAAGCGAAAATAACATACACTGTGTTTACATTTTCGCTGCGGAACAGGCACCAGTATCCTGCAAGAAAAATCAGCATCAACGAGAGTAAAATTTTATCGTTGGGTGCATTTGTAGAAGTTGCACCAAGGTTTCCGTTGCTGATAAAAAACCAGTTGCGCAGGTGTAACAAGCTGCCATCTAAATTGTGATTGATAACGAGCCACAACAAAAAATAAATGATGAAACCAATACTAATTACGAGTAAAAGATTGTTGAATTTTTTAGTTCGGATAAAATCAAGAACTAAATAAGATGCTGCCATCATTACCGAAGCGGCTGCAATATTCAGCTTTACAAAAAACGAAAGTGCAGTAACTATAATTGCAATAAAGAGGAAATATTTTTTGCGCGTGGTGGAATGCAGCATCAAAGCAAAGGCCACGCAGCCCATCATTTTTTCATCAATGCGCAGATTTGCGCTTAGTAGTAAAGCAGCAATTACAGCAAGCCAAATTCCTTTTTGCTTTATGTGTTTTGTTGCCTGAAAAACAAGCCACACAAAAAGCAATTGAAAAGCAAACGTGAAACAAAATGTGAGCAGATAATTATTGCCTATCAGTAAAGGAAAACGGATAAAACCCAATGGACCATAACTGAAAATTGCGTCAGTGCCGTGCGAAATTCCCTGATTGAAAAAATAGTTGAAACAATAAACATATCCCTGATCTAAGCCAAGTCCAATAACAGGGTCGAACTCGGGGAAAGTGAAAACTGCCAGAAATAAAATGAGCAGAGTAGAGAAAACAGGATTTTCTTTCAGATCTATTTTCATTGCTTAAACCCCGCGTCCCATTTTACAACCATGATAAACTCATTTTCAATGGGTAAATATCCGTAATCGTAGCAGAGTTTGTAGGTGCTGCCTTTTAAGGTGGTGTGGGTATGGGTGTGGTATTTAAAATTAAATCCTTTGTCGGTTAGTTTTGCTTTGCTGATTTTTCCCTTGCCTTCGGGCGAAACGATGGTGCTTAATATTCTGCGGTTTTTGCGCAGTATGTTGTTTACGTTGCGCATTTCGGCAGTAGTATCGCTGTTGGCTTTGTTGTTGTAATTGCTGCGACATTGGTCGTCACAGAATTTTTTATCGGCACGGCCTTTTAGGGGTTCGCCACATTCAAGACATTGTTTTTCTTCCTGCATTTTTTAGAGTTTACAGTGATGGAACACAGATTTTTATGATTATTAAGATTTACGCTGATACGAAATCTTAACCAATCATAAAAATCAGCGTTCTATCCTGCAATAGTAGTTATTTTTTACCCGATTGCAAACGGTTACACCCGTCTATTTTCAGAAGTAAACGGATACTATCCGCCTTTCGGTTGGTGGTGGACGTTCCTTTGTGCCGTCAACAATGACAAAACAAAATTCACGTTAAACAATTAAAAACAAAAACATCATGAACACATTAAAAAACAGCGTACGATTAATCGGAAATCTGGGAGCAACTCCTGAAGTGAAAGAATTTGACAAAGGCAAAAAAGTTGCACGTATTGCACTTGCCACCAATGAAACTTTTACCAACTCAAAAGGCGAAAAAGTAACCGAAACCTGCTGGCACAATCTGGTTGCCTGGGGCAAAACCGCAGAGTTGGCGCAGAAGTACCTGGCCAAAGGCAGCGAAGTAGCCATTGAAGGCAAACTGACTTCACGCAACTACACATCAAAAGAGGGTGAGAAAAAATACATCACCGAGATTGTGGTAAATGAGTTGCTGTTTTTGAGTAAAGCTGCGGGGAAACAGTAATCGGTATTCAGCAAATAAAAAAAGCCGTCACGCTAAGTTGCGTGACGGCTTTTTATTTTTACAAGTTTATCTCTAGAGCATAAACCAAGGAACAATATCTATGCTGGCTGTTCCTCCTCCGTTTTTCAACAGAAGTTCAATATATACCAACCCAAATTTGTGATTGGCACGGAAGGTAATTTTTTCGGCTGTCTTGTCTGATGGTGGCAACAACTGTTCAACCTTAGTGGTTTTGATGTACATAAAACCCATTGGCCAATCGTCCTGCCCGGTTTTTTCGGTAATGTTACGCACCAATTCGGTTCCGTTATCGGTAGTGAATGGATAGGTTGCGCCTACTTCATCTGCGTATTTTACAATGGTCCAAGGGCGGTCGCGTTTAAAAATATCCTGAACACCTTCTGAGGTAATTTTAAATGTAAATTCTGTTGACACATTTCCGTCAGCATCTTTATACGAATCGGGAATAACGCCTGCCAACATTGCCGAGTCGGGCGAGCCGGTGAGGTCAACAAACATATGGTAAGTAACTATTCCGTTGTCGTTACTGGTAACGGTCATTTCACCTGATGGCAAACTCATAGTACCAAAACTCATATAGGCTGATGAAATATTGCCTACCTGTGTAAGCTCAATATTGGTTTCGCCTCCCAAATCGTTGGGCCCTTCGGGGTCGTCTTTTTTACAGGAATTTAACGAGGTGAGCAGCGCTGCAATAAGCGTAATTGAAAAGATTTTTTTCATGATAATTATATTTTATGGTTTGGCACAAAAATGCATGGAGCGCAGCTTGTGGACAATGACAGTGGTCAGAAAATAATGTGATTTTAGTCAATATTCTGGCACAATCTGGTTGCCTGGGAAAAACCGCAGAGTCGGCACAAAAATGGCTGACCCTCAAAAAATACTCAACCCATTGCGGGTTTTTTGAGGGTTTTTATTCCTTCACCATCCTGATATTACAAACCGTATCCCTGTTTTCGTGCAGGGTAATTTCGGTTTCAACCGATGTATATCCTTGCAAGGTGGCGGTTAGTTTTTGTTCTTCCATCAGCGAGGTGGTGAGTACAAATTTTCCGTCAATGGCGGTGATGACATTTTTGCGGCCATCTGATAATTTGAGTTGCACGCGTTCAAGCGGCATACCTGTTTCGTGGTCGGTAACGGTGCCGTAAATTTTCTTTTTATAGCCTTTGCGGGCATAGTGTACGCCCCATCTGCGGGCATGTTCGCGCATGCTTGCACGCTTTTGTTCGCTGTAAAAGACCTCAGCCTCGCGCCATACTTTTTTTATTACACCGTTTGCTTCTTTGTTCAGGCGCTGAATATCTTCCTGCGCATTGTCAAGTGCATCTTTGGCATTGCTGCCGGTGGATATCAGGTTTTTGTACACGATAAACAGATCCTCAATTTCATCGGCTGAAGGGCGACTCATAGGTGCGCCACCTTGTGCAATGCGTATCTGCTCACCCTTAATTATATTTTCAGCAACTCGGGTTACCTGACGCTCCAATTGAAGCGGAGGTAATTTTTCATTTTCAATATCTAACTGATAAGCCGTACGATGAGCTGCTAGGTATTCGCCTCTTTTTACACACATATTAAACACCTGAATAAAGTGCGAACAAAACAGGGCTACTTTTTCACGCATCTTTTCTTTTTCAGCCATAAGTCCGGCTGACTCTGCTTTTTTTGCACGCATTGTCAGCATTTTGCTGTTATACTCGGGGTAGATGGCAAGCAGGCGATCTTTGGTACGTTGGGTAAGCGGATTATTTAAGCCCGCATTAGCATTTTGGGTAAACGCCATCATAAGTGCTTTCTGGCGATCGAAATTTGACTTGGGATAGAACTTTGCCTCTGCTGACATTTTTTTAGATTTTAGGTGCTAAAAATTGAATTTTGAATACAAAACACGATTTACAAGACTGCTAATATAAGTATTTTTATATTAAACTTAAATTTAGTATCTTCTGCTATTAATTATTTTACACTAAATTATGATTTAGTATATTTTAATACTTAATTTATTTTAATAAACTAAACTTTAGTATAAATATAGGCTGCAAAATGGATGCTGGGGAACACCTCCTAATGTGTTAAAGCGAAGTTTATTATAAAAAACTATAAATTAGCACATTATGAGAGACTGTTTTTTACAGCGGATGGAGGTTAGAATGTATAGAAACTACTATAATTCAGAGGCTATTTAGGGGCAATAAGATTAGAACAAGCCTTCTGCCTTGCGGATAGCCTCATACCCTTCATCCACCAATAGATTTCTGCTGTTAGAAGCCGCCACAGCAAGTTGGTCGCAGCGGTCGTTAAGTGGATTGGCTGCATGGCCTTTTACCCACTTGAATTTTATATGGTGTTTGGGGTATATTAACAGAAAGCGTTTCCAGAGGTCAACATTCTTTTTGTCTTTAAAGCCTTTTTTTACCCAGCCAAAAACCCAACCCTTTTCAACCGAGTCAACCACATATTTGGAGTCGGAATAAATGGTAACGTGGCTGTTTGGCACCTTTATCATTTCCAAAGCGACAATAACGCTGAGCAGTTCCATGCGGTTATTGGTAGTCAATCGGTAGCCCTGCGAAACTTCTTTGCGGTGATGGTCTTTCAAAAGCACAATACCGTAACCGCCCGGTCCGGGGTTACCAAGCGCACTGCCATCGGTATAGATTGTAATCATTTTTAAGCCAAGTAGGAGTTAGGCAAGTAGCCAAATAGTGGTCAGGCGCAAAGGTAAACCAAGTAGCCACATAGCAAAGTAGGGATTGCTAATTGCCTAGCTCCTACTTGCCTATTTGGCTTGAATTAAAAAAAGCATCCTCCCTCAAAATCACCTCTTCCTGCAATTTGTAAACTTTTTCTTTCAGCGCGGGAATATCTTTTTCGGTCATGCCCAAGGTTTCAATTGGTTTAAGAAAACGTACGCCCACCGTTCCTGGTGTAACTAATAAGGTGTCCATCGGCATTAGCATGCGACAATTTAAAACAACCATGGGCAGCAGGAGCGTTTGTGTTTCTATGGCAATACGGAAAGCACCGTCATGAAATTCTTTCAGCGGTTTGCCCGTTCGGTTGCGTGTGCCTTCGGGCATAATAAGAATGGAAGTGCCCTCGCGCAATTCCTTTATCATATTGTCAATGCTTGCTTTGCGACTTTCGGGACTACTGCGGTCAACAAACAAACAGGCCACCCGAAACAGATAACCTATTACCGGAATTTTTGCAGTCTCCATTTTCGCCAGCGTTTTGTAAGCCATTTTTATGGACGACCCGCAGGCAAACAAATCCAGCGTTGAAGAGTGGGTGCCTGCAATTACATAGGCACGATTACTATCAATATGCTCGTAGCCCGTAAAATCCTGTTTCATAAAACTGAGCGCAAACCATATATCACTCCAGAAGCGATAATACTTCATCAACGGACGGATATAATTTTTACCTCCTGCTATAATTATTAGCGGAGTAATAAAAATGCTCACTGCCACAAACAGAAAAAACACCAGATAACTCCAAACGGAATATAGTGGCTGAATAATTTTGAAGAGTGTTTTCATTATAAAAAGTGTTCACCACAGATTATCACAGATAAAATCTGAGCAAATCTGTGTAATCTGTGGTGAGTATTCATCGTGTTAATACTATATAATCATTCAGCAGCGTTTTCAAAAAAGTAATTTTATCTTTTGGTATTTCTGCAATATCTAAAACATCGCGCAGTTTCTGCACCAGCATATCCAGCGCTTCTTTGTGTGCTGTGTTGTTATATTTTTTGGTGCGTTCAATCACTGATTTTATCAGCAGCATATCGCTCTCGCTCAGTCCGCGCACCTGCGGATATTTTGGCTCGTAATTTTCACGCGTGTTGATGCGCAGCACATCCGCGATTTCAATATTTAATGACGAGCGCGTTTTAATAACTGTAGTATGTGCCAGCATATCGCCAAGTCTTTGTCCGCGCACAGTAGAGTTCACCAGCACCGCAGCAATAGTGCCTGACGAAAACCAGATGTCAACCAACCTGAATGCCCAACGAATCAAATAATCACTAATCACCGGCTGCTTGCCATTGAGCTTTGCCACTTTTATACCAATTGCTTTTTTGCCGAGCGATTGTCCGTTCATCCAAATCTCGCTCGCAGGTGAGTAGAATAAATAAAAAGGCAACAGAACCAGGTAAAGGAAATAGTTGATGTGGTCTAACGTAAAAGCCCACATCCACAAGAGGTACAACAGCAGTATAGAAAAATTCAGAATCCAGAAATCAAGGAAGAATGCAAAGAAGCGATCGCGAAACGAAGCGAGCTCATATTCAATGGTTACATTCTGGGTGGTGGTTATTTCTATCGTTCGCATCGGTGCGATAAAAGTAAAAAACTATTTTTGCGCTTCACAAAAAATAAATGATGAACTACTTTTTACCTCTTGCATCTTGTCTCTTACTTCTTGCATCTGACTTATCAGCGCAAGTAATCGGTGGCGAATTAGTTAAACTCGAAGAGCTTTACGACAAAGGCAAATTCGAAGACTGCGCCTACAAAGCTGAGACCTACACCGAAAGCGAGAAGTATGCAAAAAATCCTGAGCCATATCTTTATATCAGCATGTGCTATTATGAATTCCATTTCTCGGAAGACGCCAAAATAAAAGAGTATTACAAATCTGCCCTGAAAGATGCGTTGAAACATGCCGTGAAAATGAAAACCTACGATAAGGAGCTAAATTTCTACAAAGACAACAGCGAGTATTTAGATAAACTTCGCCAGACTTGTCTGGAAGAAGCAAAAGCTCTGGTTGACAAAAAGGATTACAGCAAGGCATCCTCTTATTACTACAAACCATTGGTAAAATTAGACCCCGATAATTTTGAATTGCTGTTTGTAAAAGGTGTTTGCGATGCCCTGATGCGCAATGGCAGCGAAGCCTACAAAAGCCTGAACGATGCCATGCCGCAACTTGAAAAAAATGCAAATGAAGGAACTTACAAAGCGCCAAAACTTATTGAAGCATCGCTTTCTGATGCATTTGTAAATTACTCAACTTTACTAAAAGACCAAAGTTATGCCGACTCGGCAAAAGCAATAATCATGTTCGGGAAAATTCTGCTGCCGGTGGATAAGGCGGTAGATGAACAGTATAAAAAGTTCACCAATTAGTTTTCGTCACCCTGAACTTGTTTAAGGGTCTTATTAGAGAGATGCTGAAACAAGTTCAGCATGACATTTCTCACTAAACGAACTTCTCGCCTTTAGAGATTGTAACATCATTTACAATCAACTTGATTTTCTGCTCTTCTGTTTTGCGGCAAATTAATAGTATGCCGTCTGATTCAACTACAATGCAGTCTTCAAGCCCTTCCAACACAACTAGCTTGTCTTTGGGAACATTAACGATGCAGTTTTTGGTATCGTAAACCACCACATTTTTTCCGATGATGGTATTTCCGTCTTTATTTTTGTCGGCATATTCGTAAAGCGAACCCCATGTTCCAAGGTCACTCCAGCCGATGTCGGCAGCAAGGACGTAAACATTTTTAGCTTTTTCCATCACGGCATAATCAATGGAAATATTTTTGCAAACGGTGTATGCTTTTTTAATAAACGCTTCTTCGGCAGGCGTTCCGTAAAGAGTTTTTCCTTCACCAAAAACCTGAAACATTTCACTAGAATGATCGCGGAAAGCACTTAAAATACTTTTTGCTGACCAGATAAAGATTCCGGAATTCCACAAAAAATCACCGCTGGCAAGAAACTGTTTTGCCATATCAAGGTCGGGTTTTTCTGTGAAGGTTTTTACCTTTTGTACTTCACCGCTGCCGTTAAGAAATTCTTTTTCGTTGAATTGAATATAGCCGTAACCGGTATCCGGGCGTGATGGTTTTATTCCTAATGTAGTAAGCACATCATGTTTAGCTGTTATTTCCAGCGCTTTATTTATAACACTTACAAAACCTTCGGTGTTAAGAATAAGATGGTCTGATGGCGCTACTACCATATTCGCATCAGGATTTTTAGCACTGAGGCGAAAAGCAGCGTAAGCTATGCAGGGGGCTGTATTCTTGCGGCTCGGTTCGCAAATTATTTGTTCGTTAGTAAGTACAGGTAATTGCTCCTTTACCAATTCGCGGTAACTTTCATTAGTTACCACATAAATATTTTCGGGCGGACAAACTTTTTGAAAGCGATCGTAGGTTTGTTGTATCAGCGTTTTGCCTGTTCCTAAAACGTCTAAGAATTGCTTTGGATGCGGAGTGCGGCTCATGGGCCAGAACCTTGTTCCTACCCCGCCTGCCATTATTACTACGTAATTGTTTTTCATTCTCTCGTCACCCTAAACTTGTTTCAGGGTCTTATTAATATTATATCAGATTTACAGATGCTGAAACAAGTTCAGCATGACGATTTCTTTAACCTTTCTTCAATTTTGAAAGCGCAGTGCGCAGTTGTGCAATTACTTTTTCAATGTCTTCGGTTTTTACAGTGCCTATGGAAAGGCGATACCAGTTTGATTCGCTTGAAGTGCCAAAAGCAAAGAAAGGAACTAATGCTGTTTTTGCTTCATCCAATAAATAGCTGGTAATATCCTGTGTAGTGGAAAGTGTTTTTCCTGTTTCGGTTTTGTAACCGTGCAGCGCGAACTGAACAGTAAGGTACATAGCACCTTGCGGAGCAATTGAATCCACTGCAAATCCTTCGTTTTTTAATGACTGAAAGCCATTGTAAAAACCGGCTAAACGTTCAGAAACACTTTTATTTATCCATGTTAAATATTCGTCCACTTCACTTTCTTTTTCCAGAAAAACAGAGGTTGCAACCTGCTCTGCTTTTGGCGACCATGCTCCCACGTGTGAAAGCAATGCGCGCATTTTGTCAATTATTTTTTGCGGACCAAATGCCCAACCAACACGAACACCTGTTGAAGCAAATGCTTTTGAAATTCCATCAATGTAAATGGTGTAGTTACGCATTTCGGGGCGCAGACTAACGGGGTCATAATGCTTGTTTCCCGTCATGGTTAACGCCCAGTAAATCTGGTCATACATGAGATAAAGCGGTTTTCTGCCTTCTTCACGCTTTGCATTTTCTTCCAGAATTAAATCACAGATTTGTTCAAGCCCTTCTTTGCTGAACATGGTTCCTGTAGGGTTAAGCGGTGAACAAAGAGCAACAACAGTTGCATCGGCTAAATGAGGTTTTAAATCCTGTGCCGATGGCATAAATTTGTTTTCGGCAGTGGTTTCTATCTCTACTTTTTTGCACGAAGAAAGATGTGTGTAGTGATTATTATTCCAGCTTGGAACGGGGTAGATTACAGTGTCGCCCGGATCTAAAAGAGCTGTGAAGGTTGCATAAATCAACGGACGCGCACCTGCCGAAATCAGAATTTGGTTTTCGGTATAATCCAGATGTCCTTTACGTTTCAAGTATTTTGAAACAGCTTTGCGCAGTTCAGGAATTCCATTTGCTGCAGGATAATTGGTCTGGTTGTTTTCGTAAGCTTTTATTATTTCGGCTTTCAACCCATCTGGAATAGGAAATATAGTGGAGTTAAAATCTCCGATGGTGAGGTTGTATATTTTTTCACCGTTCTTAATCTTCTCGTTCACCTCGTTAGCGATTTTTATGATCTCGCTGGCAATAAGGTTCTCGGCTACTTCGGATACGATTAATTCGCGGGTGGTGGTGGCTGCCATTATATTCATCTGGTTAGAATTCCGTTGGTTGGTGGCAAAGATAAAAAAATGGTGTTTGGGCGGGAATTATTTTTGCCCTCCCACCCAATGCTCCTTAATTCTTCTATTCTGCTGCTTTTGCAGGGTTCAGCAAGTCATAAAACTGATCGAGTTTAGGCAGAATGATGATGCGTGTTCTGCGGTTGGTGGCGCGGCCTTCTTCGGTATCGTTGGTGGCAAGTGCATTGAACTCACCGCGACCTGCTGCAATAAGGCGGTTCGGGTCAATTTTATAATCGTTTTGTAGAACACGAATAACTGCTGTTGCGCGTTTTACGCTTAAATCCCAGTTGTCGGAAATACAGTTGTTGCTGATAGGTTTATTATCAGTATAACCTTCCACCATTACTTCCATCTCTCTTCTTGAATCAAGAATAGCAGCAATTTTACCTAATACTTCTTTTGCACGTGAAGTAAGATTTGCACTTCCGCTTTCGTAAAGCATCTTATCAGAAAGGTTTATGAACACTACTGTTTTGTCCACTTTAATTTCCACATCGTTGTCGTCCAAACCTTCTTTTAAAACTCCTTTCAGGTTAACAGCTAGAGCAAGGTTTATTGAATCGGCTTTGGTTTTTGCTGCTTGTAACAACTGAATGTATTTGTCTTTTTTCTCTAATTGTTCCAGTGTTTTATTAATGTTCTGATTTGCTGCTTGAGAAAGAACCGTTAAATCACCCACTTGTGTAACTTGTTTGTCACGTTGTTGTTTACAATCTGTAAGTTGTTCTGTCAAATATTTAAGCGAGGTACGTGCTTCAATCAGGTCTGTAGAATAGCGGTTGCGTTCATCTTCACAATCCATCAATAAATCATTGGCGTTTTTTAGTTCGCTTTCCTTTTTGGTTTGCAATTCAAGGTATTTCTTTTTGCTAACGCAAGACGAGATACTTGCAGCAAGAATAAGAAGAGTTAAAAGGCGCAGTGTAAGTTTCATGTTTTTATATTTTGCACGAAAGTAAAAATTAATTGAACAGTGAATACATTTACTGAAATACCACCTCAACCCTTCTGTTATTTTGTCTGCCTTCTTCAGTATCGTTTGCAGCAATTGGTTCCAGATCACCCTTGCCGTCAAAGGAGAGTCGTGAAACGCTGATATTTTTTTCTTTTAGAAAATTTAAAACCGCTTCTGCTCGCTTTCTTGAAAGAGTAAGGTTATCGTCTTTTTTTCCTACATTATCTGTGTGTCCTATGATATTTGCTTTTATAATTAGATTATTGTTTAAATATTCTGCAAGTTCATTCAACTCATTAAATGATGAAGGCAGCAAATCTGCTTTGCCCGATTCAAAAACAATGTTTCTAAAAATATGAGCCTTGCCTGTTTCGTAAACTTTCGGAAATTCAACTTCAAGGATTTTCTGTTCAACAACTGCTATCGGGGTTATTTTTTCATCTACAGGAGCTAGAGTAAAATCATCAATAAAATAATGAGCGTAATTGGCTGCTCCCGGAATTTCACGGTTATAAGTTCTTATTTCCGCTTCATTCCGTTCACGGTAAACAAAACAACCAAATGTTAAAAATTTCTCTGTTCCATCAGCTTCGTAAAGAGCTTCTAATTTTTCCCATTCTTTTGAGTTGGAATAACCTTCTTCCTTTCTGAAAACAATGGAAGGTTTTTGCTGCATGCCCTCATCATTTGGTATCATAATTTGTTTTGAAGTAAAAATGATGTCCAACTCTTTCATGCTGCCCAGCCAGGCAACATCACCACAACTGATGTAGAGTTCAAGGTTGTATTTTCTGCCTTTCTCAAGCTGTTGTTTTAATTCTGCCTGGAGATACTCACGATATGTTTTTGTAATGCAAATACCACTGTACGCTTTGCCGGAATGCGGTTCCTGCTTCCCAAAATAGTTTTTTGCAGTTCCTGCTTTTTTACTTTTCGAATCAGCATGATAATAATCACCGCCACCAACCAAAACGGGAATTGTCCAATCTGCAAGGCAGTTTTTGCCTTGCCCAATATCAGTAGGCAAAGCTTTGTGTTTTTCAAAATCTGAATTGGAAATCAGGTTTTCCTGAGCGCAAACTTTGCAGTAAATAACAAAGAGCAAGAAAAATATTTGCACGGATTTCATTGTCCAAATATCAGAAACTCTTTGCGATTTTTTTCAGAGGAAGGGCTAGAGTCCTGGAATTTCAGAAGATTCAAATAATCCACGACCTGAAGGTCGTGGCTACTGAATCATTCCGGCAGCAACGGTTTCGTTGGTGCCCTCATCAACAAGGATAAGGCTTCCGGTGATGCGGTTGTGTTTGTAGCTGTCCTTGAACAAGGGCTTGGTGGTGCGTAAACGTGCGTGGAAAATATCATTCATTTTCACGCTCTTGTCTTCTTCCATTTTGTTCAGTGTATTGATGTCAACCTTGTAATTTATTTCTTTAATAACGGCACGTGCATCATTACTCGTGTGTTTTAAAAAATATTTTGCTCCGGGTTGTGGCGACTTATTATTAAGCCAGCATAACATTGCATCCACGTCTTGTGTACTTTCCGGTGGATTTTCTTTTTTCACAATCATGTCACCACGACTGATGTCAATTTCGTCTTCCAGTGTAATGGAGACAGACATGGGCGCGAACGCCTCTTCCAAAGCACCATCCAGCGTTGCAATGGATTTTATTTTTGAAGTAAGTCCCGAAGGCAATGCAACTATTTCATCACCCGGCTTAAAAATTCCTCCGGCAATTCTTCCGGCATAACCTCGGTAATCATGGTATTCATCTGTATGCGGACGAATAACATATTGTACCGGAAAACGCGCATCTTCATGATTCCAGTCGCTGCCGATGTGTACATTTTCCAACGTGTTTAAAAGCGGAGAACCTTTGAACCAATCCATATTGGTAGAACGGTCAACCACATTATCGCCATGCAAGGCAGAGATTGGAACAAACTCAATATCCTTAACATCTAATGTTGCTGCAAATTTTTTGTATTCAGCAACTATACGGTTGTAAACTTCTTCGCTGTAATCAACCAAGTCCATTTTGTTAACGCACACAATCAAGTGTGGAATTCTCAAAAGCGATGCAATAAAAGAATGGCGACAAGTTTGCTCAATCACACCTTTGCGCGCATCAATTAAAATCAGTGCAAGGTTGGCCGTTGATGCCCCCGTAATCATGTTGCGTGTGTATTGAATATGTCCGGGCGTATCAGCAATAATGAATTTGCGTTTTGGAGTTGCGAAGTAGCGATACGCCACATCAATGGTAATTCCCTGTTCACGCTCAGCACGCAAGCCATCTGTCAATAAGGAAAGGTCAACATGCTGCAGTCCCTTTTTTTCGCTGCTTGCTTTTACTGCATCTAACTGGTCTTCAAAAATTGATTTGCTGTCGTATAATAATCTTCCAATAAGTGTACTCTTTCCATCATCAACACTACCTGCTGTTGTAAACCTCAGAAGTTCCATATCTAAATATCCTTGTGTGTCCATTTCTTTTTTTACCACTAAGAGCACAAGTTCACTTAGTGTTCTTGTGAACTTAGTGGTGAATTATTTTTAAAAATATCCCGATTTTTTTCTGTCCTCCATTGCTGCTTCACTGCGTCTGTCATCAATTCTGCTTCCTCTTTCTGTCACTCTTGTTGCAGCCACTTCTTCCACAATTTCTTCTACTGAGTTTGCAGTGGATAATATCGCACCCGTGCAACTGATATCACCGATTGTGCGAAAGCGTACCTGCATTTTCTCAACCTTTTCAGTTGGTTTAAGAGGAATAACATTTGCATGCGCATAGATTACTCCCTCTCTAACAAAGCACTCACGTTCATGCGTAAAATACAACGAAGACATTTCAATTTTTTCATGCAAAATATATTGCCACACATCCATCTCGGTCCAGTTGCTGATAGGAAAAACACGAAAGTGTTCGCCAATATGTTTTTTTCCATTGAAAATATTCCAGAGTTCCGGTCTTTGATTTTTAGGATCCCACTGACCAAACTCATCGCGGTGCGAAAAGAAACGTTCTTTGGCTCTTGCTTTTTCTTCGTCTCTGCGTGCTCCGCCTATGCAGGCATCAAATTTGTATTTCTCAATTGTGTCAAGCAGCGTTACTGTTTGTAATACATTGCGGCTGGCGTTATAGCCTTTTTCTTCTGTTACTCTTCCACTGTCAATGCTTTCCTGAACAGAACCAATAATTAATTGTGCTCCGTATTTTTTTGCAAGGTTGTCTCGGTAAACAAGGGTTTCTTCAAAGTTGTGGCCTGTATCAACATGTACTAACGGAAACGGAATGTTGGCAGGAAAAAATGCTTTGCGTGCCAGGTGAAAACACACAATGCTGTCTTTGCCTCCCGAAAAAAGCAGCGCAGGCTTTTCAAACTGTGCAGCTACTTCGCGAATAACAAAAATGGATTCAGCTTCTAATTCTTTTAAATGTGAGAGTTGATACGACTTCATTTCAATTCAATTTTAGGCAAAACAAATTCAAGAATTTGCTGCACACATTCCTGTAGATCCTGTAAATCAGTGTTCAATGTTAACTCAGGATTTTCAGGCTTTTCGTAAGGCGAATCAATTCCTGTAAAATTTTTCAGTTCGCCTTTGCGTGCTTTTTTATACAAGCCTTTTACATCGCGTTGCTCACACACTTCTAATGGACAATTGACAAATACCTCCACAAATTCTTCGCCCAGCAATTCGCGCACAATTTTTCTATCGTTGGCGAAAGGTGAAATAAATGCAGCAATAACAACTGTTCCCGAATCAACAAACAATTTGGCAACCTCACCTGTTCTGCGAATATTTTCTTTGCGCGCTTCTTCAGTAAATGATAAATCTTTATTCAATCCAGTTCTTAAAATATCTCCGTCTAATGTATAGGTGTGAATATTTTTTGCGAAAAGCTGTTGCTCCAGCTCAACCGCAATGGTAGATTTTCCGGCACCCGAAAGTCCGGTAAGCCACACAGCAAGGCCTTTGTGTCCTTTTAATTTGTTGCGCTCGCTTTTGCTTATGTTTTTCATCGGGGAAGCAAAAGTATTGAATTATAAGTTTTAATTTCTTTTATACATTTACCTTATTAATATTAAAAACATGAAACTAAAATCTACTTTTTTTCTTCTTGGTTTTTCTGCTGCTGCACTTGCTCAAAATCAGGTTCCGGTTATTTCAAACGTTTCGGTTGTTGCACCCTGGAACACAGGACAAGTGATGATTGATTACGATATTGCCGATAACGAAAATGATAACGTTGACATCAAAATTGCATTTTCTGCTGATGGCGAAAACTATGTTGTTTCAACCGGAACAGTGACGGGTGATGTAGGTTTCCCGACAGTACCCGGAACAGGAAAACATATTATCTGGAATTACGATACTATCAGTAACGTGACTAATTATTCCATCCGACTGATTGCAGATGACCGACAAGTTCCAAACATTCAGGACATTGTTGACCAGGTAGACAGCTTAATCCTGCGCAGTGACCTGGAAATGGTTGCTTCGGGCATACGCCATTATTCTGCCAACCCAACACATCTGGAGGCAGTGAAAGACACCATTGAACAGCGTTTTACAGATGCAGGACTTAGTGTTTACCGTCAGGATTTTCCGCGTGCAGGATATACTGGACAAAACATTATCGGTAAAAAAGCAGGATTAGGAAGTGAGGCGCACACCTTTATTGTTGATGCACATTTTGATACGGTGAGCGATGCGCCCGGTGCAGACGACAATGGCTCAGGCGTTGTCGGTTTCTTAGAGGCACTGCGTGTTTTAGCTCCTTATAATTTTGAGAAAACGATAAAGTTCATCGGTTTTGATTTTGAGGAAAGTGTTGGTGTAGCCGGAACTTATGGCAGTCTGATGTACACCCAAAGTCAAATTCCAAGCTGGGAAATTATTGAGGGCGTTGCCAATTACGAGATGATTGGCTACTACACCAACGAAGTAAATTCACAACAAATTCCGTTTGGATTTGCGTTTTTGTTTCCCGACCAATATGCCGAGGTAACTGCCGACAGCTCACGCGGAAATTTTTTAATCAATGCAGGCGATACGGAGTCTTCTGCTTTTACTGCTGCATTTGATTCGCTGTCTGAAATGTATGTTCCTTCACTGAAAGTAACGTCAATTGTATTGCCTAACAATGGCTTAATCTCTGCTGATTTCCGCAGAAGCGATCATGCCAATTTCTGGGATCTTGATGCTCCTGCTTTATTACTTACCGATGGCGCAAACTTCCGCAACCTTGATTATCACACGCCTAACGATACGGCAGGAAAGCTTAATTTCACATTTATGAGTAACATTGTTAAAGGCACGGTTGCAACCATTGCAACGCTGGCAGGTTTGCAACACAGTTCTTACTTTGATGCAGGAAACATTATTGCTTCCGTTCCTGAATCAAACTTCATATGCGATGTGCAGGTGTTTCCAAACCCGGTGAAAAATAAACTGACGGTAAAAACAGGTGATTGTTTTCAGCAAGGCTTTAACCTTACTATAGTTGATGTGCAAGGCAAATTAGTGAAGACCGAAAAAGTTGCGGCCAACTCACAAACCGAAATTTCATTTGAAAAAATTCCTTCGGGAAATTATTTTGTGGTGATGGAAGATGGTGGGAAAAGAAGTGTGAAGAAGGTGGTGGTGGAGTAAATGGAAAATAAAGACTTTCACTACACTGTTAGTGATGAACAAATTGCGGCTTATTCAAAATGGACTTTAGAGGAAAAGTTAGATTGGTTAGAGCAAACTGCAAAATTTGCCAATTCTCATTTAAGTGTAGAAGAGCGAAATTTGATATTCAACATTGGCAACAAAATAATATTGGAACGTAACGGTTTGATGAAATAATTTTTACCGCAAAGGGCGCAAAGTCTGAAATCTGTCTAAAGCGCAAAGTTCCGCAAAGGTTTTACTCTGCCCCTTTCTCAGTTCTCTCTGCGGTTAAACTTCCCCTTTAACAATATCCAAACCCCCAGCACCACAAAGGGAATACTGAGGATCTGTCCCATATCAATGGGCAGGTTTTCTTCAAAGCCAACCTGACGCTCTTTTATAAACTCAACAAAAAAGCGGAAGGTGAAAAGGGCGATGATGCAGAGGGCGAAGTAGAAACCTGTTTTTATTTTTGGTATTGACTCCTCTTTTACTATGCTCATAGCTACTACCGAAGTTGACAGCCCTTTTCTTTTATACAACAAAAACATAACAACAAACAAACTAAAATAGAAAATAGCCTCGTACAACTGTGCCGGGTGGCGGGGCTGCATATCTACCTGCTCAAAAACAATTGCCCAGGGCACATCGGTGGGGTAGCCTATAATTTCTGAATTAAAAAAATTGGCCATACGAATAAAACCACAGGCAAGCGGTGTGGCAATGAGTATGCGGTCGAGCAAGGGAAGCAGGTCTTCTTTGGTTCTCCATTTATAAACCAGCATCGCCAATAAAATACCGAATGCACCACCATGACTTGCCAATCCGGTGTATGCCTGAAAAACCATTTTGCCGTTCTCATCATAGCCAATGGGCAGCAGCATTTCAAGCGGGTGATAAAGAAAATAATCGGGCTCGTAAAACAAACAATGCCCCAGTCGTGCACCGGCAAACGAACCGATAATAGCATACGTTGCCAGCTGACTTAATTTCTGATACGGAATTTTTTCGCGCTTATACAGCCACTCCAGAAATTGAAAGGCTGCAATAAAACCGCCTACAAATAACAACCCGTAGTAGCGCACAGGTATGCCGAAAACGGTAAACGCTTCGGGGGCAATGTTCCAATGGATGAAGGCGAGCATAATTGGCGGCAAAGTAACGAGAATTTTTTACTCCACCCTCTTCACCAGCCAGCCGCTGCCATCGGGCATGCGTTTGCATTCAAATTTGCGGTTAAGGCGTTTGCCTGCCCTGTTTACTAATACCGATGGACGGTATTTTGTGCGCCAGTCCTTTTTTTCTATGTGCAATCCCTCGCCCGGTTCAAGCTGTAAAAGGTTGGCATAAACGGTGGTTTGCCGCCCTTTGTTAAGGGGTGTTATTTTGGCGGTTTCTTCTTTGCTTAAAATTTTCATGGCGTGGTTTAGTTCTGTTTTTATGTATCCTCTGTTTACATTACTGTACTCTCTGTTTACTTTAGTGTGCTCACTATTTACATCAGTGTACTCTTTGTTAACTTAACTGTACGCTCCAATAGCATTAATGTACTTTCTGTTTACATTAGTGTATTCATTGTAAGCATTACAGTACTCTTTGTTAGCTTTAGTGTATCCTCTGTTAGCTTTTAACTGAACTAAAAAGCTGGTTTTCACAAAAAAAATCCCCCATCAGGGGGATTTTTTAGTTAGATGAGCTATGGATTATCGGGAGTTGGGTTTGCTTCTGTTCCCTGCCCTGCAAAGAGCGGAGCCAGTTCGGCTACCACCGTATCGGCACCCGGTGTGTTTACGGTTTGTGCTTCCTTAGCTATTGCATAAAACTTGCGCACATACTGGTAAGCAAAATGTTCGCTTGCCAAACCAAAATCAGTAAAGCGGTCGGTTATTTCTTTTACCACCAGCATAATTTCCATAAGGTCTTGGGCTGTTTGCAAATCAGTATCTGCAGTTACAAGATTCAAAAAATTAGGTTGCAGATTAGGGTATGTAGGTGCAAGTGCTTTAATACCCGCCTGCACATACGGAAAACGACCTTGCGCTATGCTTTGTGCACCCTGCCTTTCGCTGGCAGTTAGCTGCACCACTTTAAGGGCGTTAAGCGCGGCAAGCGCATTGTTAAGGTCGGTAAGAATAACTGTTTTGGTAGGTCCGGGAATTGCTATTCCCATTTCGGATGGTAGTGGCATGTTGTTTAGTATTTAGTTTTTTTTGGTTTAAAAATTTTGTGCGAAGTAACAGCGAGCATGGGGGTGTATGCCAAAAAAGGAAAGCAAAAAGAAATTAACAATGTGTGGATTTACAACTTTTGTTTGCGTTCCATTGCCTGCAAACGGTGCCATAGTTTAGGAAGCTCATCGGGCTTCACCTCATCAAGGCAATCTTCTGTATTTTCAAGCTCTTTGCGCTGTTGAACAGTAACCGATTGATGAGCTAAGAGGTACCGTATTTTTTGCCTTATCTCCGATTTTTGGAAATGGGGCAATTGTTCATTACTTATCCTTTTCAGGTTGCCGATTACTGCCTTTAAAACGGTGGAAACTTCAAAAGGGCACCGCTCATCGTTCAGCATTTTTTCAACGCCTTTTAGCTGCCCAAGCGCACCGTTGTAGGTTTTACGTATGTCTTCATTCAACTTATCCTGATACATGATGGTATGCAAAAGGGGGGTGTCTGAAAATTAAGTTGCGGGCTTAAACGGGAGTGGAAATAAAATGGTTATAGGGAAATTTTTTGGTTATGTGGGGGGATTTTGTTTCTTTTTGTGGGAAATAAAAAATCATAACCCATGAAACTAACTAAAGACGAATCAGAGTTTTTGCAGGAATGGGAATTAAACCGAAAAAAGAACAGGCTAATTATCAGAACAATTGCTTGGCCTGTTTTTATGTCAATATTTACTGAACTGATAGAAGGTTTTGATTCAACTTTTCATTTTCATGCTGGAGACATATCCCTCAAATCCTTTTTATTCAGATTGGTTACCTTTTCTTTTTTTTGGGTAATTTATATGTTCGGACAATTTTATTTCAACGAAAAGAAATACAAGAAACTTTTAGAAAAGAAAGAAGCATGAAAAACATACTCCTCCTCCTTTTTCTGTTTTGGTTTTCTGCTGGGCAGGAGAATAATTTACCCCTAAACAATAAATCTCATAGAAAACAGTTTTACTAACTAGTAACCAAAACTTGTTCTATGAAAAAATCAATCATCATTGCCTTATGGTTTATTGGCGTGCAACAGTTATGCGCACAAAGCAATCAAAATCAAGCATACCAGACTGTTCAGATAAATACAATCACTACAGGTGTTCCTTTTCTGCAAATTGAAACCAATGCCCAGAGCTATGGAAGTGGTGCTATTGGTGTGGTTGCCCCCGATATTTATACCGACAATGGCTTTAACCAAAACCCGGCTCATCTTGCACGCGGCAGAAGAATTACAGGAGCGCGATTTAATTATGTTCCCTGGCTTAGAAAATTAGTTCCCGATATTAACCTCTTTGAATTGGGCGGATATTATTCTTACAATGAGAAAAATATCTGGGCAGCATCATTTCGTTATTTTTCGTTGGGCGATATAACATTTACAGGTTCCGGAGGTGTGATAATCGGAAACTACAGACCTTCAGAATATGTTGCCAGCGCACGTTATGCACATTATTTCTCTGAATATTTTTCAATAGGTGGTGCATTAAAATATGTTCATTCAGGTTTATATGGCGGAATGCCTAATCCCACTACCGGCAAACTATTTAGTACAGCACAAGCAATTGCCGGAGATTTAGGATTTGATTTCAGGCGACACTATAGTTTGGATGAAAACACAAAACTACGTTGGAATATTGGTCTCTCTTTACTCAACATCGGTAACAAAATAGATTACCATGCTGGCTTTGAAAAACAGTTTCTTCCTGCATCACTTAAACTTGGAACGCTGTTTACATTTGGGTTTAAACAAAGTGAGCAATCCTATATTGCTATAGATATTGGTTATCAATGCGAGAAACTGCTCGTGCCAACGCCACCTATTTATGAAACTGATTCGGCAGGTAACTATATTCTGAATAGCACCGGAGATTATATAATTCAAAAAGGATATAACCCAAACGTAACTATGTCTCGCGGATTATATCAAAGTTTTTATGATGCCCCGGGCGGTGCTAAAGAAGAGTGGCATGAGTTTGTTCATCAGTTTGGAACTGAACTGCGCATGGTCACACAAGGAGGAAAATTTCTTTATGCTGCTCGCGGAGGTTATTTTTATGAAAACAAAACAAAGGGCAATCGCCAATTTTATACAGCCGGTATTGGCTTTGGCTATTGCGGAATTTTTGCAGACCTTGCTTATATCATTCCTACAGTGCAAAGACATCCGCTTGCAAACACATTGATTATAAATATCGGTATCCGTACAAACCTGTTTGGTGATTCGTTCCGTTTCAAAGAAAGGATATAAGGCTGCTCTAAAAATAATTTCCGCCCAATGTTTTGCATTTAATTAAAACATTTACCTTTCGCCCGTTAAATTAAATACAATTATATGACCATCTACGTAGGTAACCTTTCTTTCCAAATGAAAGATGACGACCTGAAAAATGCATTCGCAGAATTCGGCAATGTAACATCTGCCAAAGTAATCAGCGACAAGTATTCAGGCCGCTCAAAAGGCTTCGGTTTTGTTGAAATGGACAACGATGCAGCAGGTAAAACTGCCATTGAAGCCCTCAACGGAAAAGAAGTTCAGGGTCGTCCACTTCGTGTAAACGAAGCACGCCCGAAAGAAGACAACAGAGAGAGATAGTTCTCCCTTCCCTTTTCTAAAACGGCTTTATTGCTATGCACCTTCTCTGGAAACGGAGAGGGTTTTTTTGTTTTCGGGAACGTCACCCTGAACTTGTTTCAGGGTCTTGAATTAAAGATGCTGAAACTAGTTCAGCATAACGATGGGCCTACCCCACCTTAATCTTCGCCCCTATCTTCAGCGGATGATTATCGTTAGAGATATTGTTAAGGCGCTTTAACTCCGTAATGGTAATGCCGTTTTCATTGGCAATTTTCCAAAGTGTATCACCTTTCTGAATGGTGTGAAATTTATTTTCCCCTGATGTTGTTTTCTCCGGTTGTGTAGTTGCAACTTTTGGTTTTTCTTCAGCAGCAACTACTGTTTTTGTTTTTACGGGAGCTGCTGTAAACACAATTAATTTATCGCCCGGATGAATGGTGTTACCTTTCAGTTTATTCCAGTCTCTCAGATCACTTACCGAGCAACGGTATTTGGATGCAATGCTGCTCAGCGTTTCGCCACTGCGGATAGTATGTTTTTTCTGTTCACCCGGTGCCGAAATTTTTTCAACTGCAGCAACTGCCGGTGGCGACACTTCCTGATTCATATTATACAGGTCGGTTTCGTTAGCCATAAATAAGCCTACTTTTTGTTTCGGCAAAACCAACGTATTAAACTCTTCCGTTGCAGGAATAAATTGTTTGCGGTAGCATGGATTCAAATATTCAAGGTCTTCAACCGAAATATCCAACACCTTTGAAAGGCTTGCAAACGTAAGTTTGTTTTTAACGTGAAGCGTATCAACCTGGTAATGAAAAATGCGTGGCGAAAGCGGATAAATATTGTGTTCCGATGCATAGTTCATTACATACGTAGCAGCTATAAAAGCGGGGACATAACCTTGCGTTTCAACAGGCAGATAAGGGCGTAATTCCCAATACGTTTTTTTGCCCGAACGCCTCATGGCTTTGTTCAATGTTCCCGGTCCGCCATTATAAGCGGCAAGCACCAACTGCCAGTCACCAAACATTCCGTAAAGATATTTCAGGTATTCGCAGGCCGCAACGGTTGACAGATAAGGATCGCAACGCTCATCCACATACGAATTGATTTTCAGGTTATACATTTTGCCGGTTCCGTAAACAAATTGCCAAAGCCCCATGGCTCCAGACTTTGATTTAGCCACCGGGTTTAAAGCCGATTCTATAATAGCAAGGTGTTTCAGTTCCAGCGGCAAATCATATTTATCCAACGTTTCTTCAAACAACGGAAAATAGTGTTGCGCCAAACCAAGCAACTGACCTACTTTCTTGCGCTTTTGAACCGTATAGGCATTGATATAACTTTTAACCGAGGCATTATAATCAAGGTCAAAAGGTGACAGCGCAT
Source organism: Bacteroidota bacterium (assembly GCA_947479755.1). Classification (GTDB taxonomy): domain Bacteria; phylum Bacteroidota; class Bacteroidia; order SXHM01; family SXHM01; genus SXHM01. The sequence continues at coordinate 30,303 of CANKAM010000007.1, read as the reverse complement.
CTAATTTACCCAAACGATACTCATAAATAAAATCGTCATAAACAGGAACCGAATCAGAAGAGAAGTTGTAAACATTTAGCAATCCGGTATCGGTAGTAAACGATGAGCTTTTGAAAAATTCAAGCGTGCAAAGGCTGTCCAGCATGGCTAAGATGGGGTCATCGGAACAGACATCTGCATTATCTTCTACGCTTACTATTGTATTCTTGATTTGTGCTTCAACCGAACTCGCCAGCATAATGCTGCTGAACAGAAGTAGTATAAATTTATTTTTCACTTTAGTTATATTCTTTGCAATGATTACTCTATCTCTATGAACGCAAATCCTTGCAATTTATTTTGTTTGCCTCAGGGCATTTAATTTTTTCAAAGTTCCGAAAATATCTTAAAAACCTGAATTTAAATAACTCCAAACTTTTTAAATCAGCAACGAAGTTAGGGTTAATGCCGCATCATTAGTGGAGAATAACATATCGTTAACAGTTTTTTTGATTTAGCGGCAGTTAGAGTTTGTACATTCGCCCCGCTTTTCTAAATCATCACCCCTTCTGATGAAACTGTTTTCGAGATTTATTTTTTTACTTCTTGCCATCTTTTTTGCTTCGCCATTGGCGGGCAAAAGCGCACAGCGTTATCTCAAACATCAATTAATAAAAAAAGAAGTAACGACATCACGCGAAAACGACAAGTCTTCTGAAAAAATATTTTTCTGCGAACAGGAAGAAACCCCTGAAAATAATTTAGAAGAATTAGAAGAAGACGAAACAATCACCAAATTTATTCTTTCATCTCAAAGCAGTTTATCGCTTTACCTCTCCAAAAAAATAGCTGCCGATTCCCAGTCCTTTGGGTTTGCTAATTCAGGAAAGCTTTTCCTTTTATTTCACTCGCTGAAATTATACTGCTGATTTTTTAGGGCTTTTTATTAGCCCTGCCTTTTCTATTCGCTGCTTTCTGCGGCACCCCTTGCTTTTTTCTAATCGCTTATTATCGTTGAAAAACAAAACATTTCCCATCAATCAATTTAATTTAAATCCAAAATTATTATGAAGAGAATCTTATTTCTCGTTAGCGTAGCAACTGTGTTATTTTTCACAAGCTGTAACCATGAAAAACATGAAAAGGAAGCCGAAACTAAATTTTTGGTTACCAGTCCTATGCAAATGGATACGTTATTCTTCCATGAGTACGCGTCTCAGATTCACTCCATAAGTCACATTGAATTACGGTCACAGGAAAGGGGTTATTTGCAAAACATTTATGTAGATGAAGGGCAGTCTATAAAAAAAGGTCAGCTCATGTTTCAGATTATGCCTTTAATATACCAGGCCGAAATGCATAAATCAGAAGCCGAAGCACATTTTGCTGAAATTGAATATCAAAATACAAAAACTCTTGCCGACAGTAATATCGTATCTCAGAATGAACTTGCGCTGGCTAAAGCTAAGTTAGATAAAGCAAAAGCTGAACTGGAATTATCTCAGGCACATTTAGGATTTACAGATATCAGGGCACCATTCGATGGTATGATGGGGCGATTTAATGATGTTCGGTTAGGCAGTCTTATAGATGAAGGAGAATTACTGACAACACTTTCTGACAACAGCAAGATGTGGGTTTATTTTAATGTTCCCGAATCTGAATATTTAGATTACGCTACTAAGGCAAAAGACAACAAGCAGCATGTAAAATTACAAATGGCAAACAACCAGATTTTTGATCAGGAAGGAATAGTAGAAACCATTGAAGCAGACTTTAATAATGAAACAGGAAACATTGCATTCAGGGCAACATTTCTAAATCCAAAAGGAATATTAAGACATGGCGAAACCGGAAATATTCTGATGCCGGTTTCTATAAAAAATGCACTCATTATTCCTCAAAAATCAACATTTGATATTCTGGATAAAAAATTTGTTTTTGTAATAGATGAAAATAATGTAGTTAATACAAGACAAATTACTGTTGGCGAGGAGCTGCCACATTTGTACATAGTTACGGAAGGCGTAACTGTAAAGGATAAAATCCTGCTGGAAGGATTACGTAAAGTAAAAAATAATGAGAAAATACACTATGATTTTGTTAATCCTCAAGTTGTATTAAGTGAACTGGATAATTTACACGCTGAATAGATAAAAAAATAAAAAAATGTTTCAAAAATTCATTCAACGACCTGTATTATCAATTGTTATTTCCATCGGAATAATTTTCCTTGGATTAATCTCAATGAGTACAAGTCCGGTAGCACAATTCCCCGACATTGCTCCGCCAAGGGTTAGTATTTTTATTGAATTTCCGGGGTCAAATGCTGAGGTTTTAGTTAAATCAACCTTAACTATTTTAGAAAAAGCAATCAACGGTGTGCAAGGCATGCAATATATGCTGTCAACCGCAAGTAGCGCAAGTGAAGCTGGTATTGACATTATTTTCGAGCCGGGAACCGATCCCACAATTGCGGCAATACGAGTTAAAACCAGGATTGACCAGGTAATGGCAAACCTGCCTCCCTTAGTACAAAGAGAAGGGGTTATCATCACTCCAATACAGCCTAGCATGTTGATGTATGTAAATCTTTTCAGTACCGACAAAAGTACCGATGAGAAATTTTTATTCAATTATGCCAATACATACATTTTACCTGAAGTAAAAAGGGTGCCGGGTATGGGCAGAGCTGAAGCGGTAGGTAGCCGTTCATTTGCTATGCGCATTTGGTTAAAACCCGATAGAATGAGGGCATATAATATCTCTACCGAAGAAGTCCTGAAAGCTATTGATGAACAAAGTGTTCTTGGAAGGCCGGGGAGAGTGGGGCTGAGTTCCGGAATTAAAGCGCAAGCGCAGGAATATGTTCTTTCCTACAAAGGATGGTATAATAAACCTGAAGAATATGAAGACATAATTATCCGGGCAAATTCAGAAGGAGAAATATTAAAATTAAAGGATATTGCTTCAGTGGAAGCAGGTAGTGAATTCGTAGATATTTACTCCAACAAAGATGGTCAACCTTCTGCCTCAATCGTATTAAAACAAAATTCCGGCTCTAATGCCAATAAGGTTATTGAGGATGTAAAAGTCAAACTGGAAGAATTGAGAAAAGATTTTCCTCCCGGTATGGATTATGAAATCAATTATGATGTTTCAAAATTTGTGAATGCCTCCATCGAAAAAGTGCTTCATACATTAATAGAAGCCTTTATCCTGGTTGCATTGGTGGTATTCATTTTTCTGGGAGACTGGCGCTCAACACTGATTCCGATTCTTGCAGTGCCCGTTTCATTAATAGGTGCTTTTTTGTTTATGCAACTATTTGGCTTAAGCATTAACCTGATAACCTTATTTGCTCTTGTTCTGGCTATTGGTATTGTAGTAGATAATGCCATAGTAGTTGTGGAAGCTGTGCATGTTAAAATGGAAGAAGAAAATTTACAGCCATTTCCGGCAGTAGAAAAAGTGCTTGGAGAAATAAGTGGTGCCATTATAGCTATCACCTTAGTTATGACAGCTGTATTTGTTCCTGTTGCGTTTATGACAGGACCGGTAGGCGTTCTTTACCGCCAGTTTTCAATTACCATGGCCAGCGCTATTGTGATTTCGGGTTTAGTCGCTCTTACACTCACTCCGGTGCTTTGTGCCATGTTATTGAAGAATACACATGGTCAGCCCAAAAGAAAAACACCCATAAATATCTTTATTGATTGGTTTAATAGAGTCTTCGAAAAAATTACCGGAAAATATACCGGACTGCTTCGGTTGATAGTTGACCGGAGGGTAGTTACCTATGGTATACTGCTTGTATTTGCTTTTGGGGTTATCGGGGTAAACAAAATTCTACCTTCAGGATTCATTCCGAATGAAGACCAGGGGCAAATTTATGCTATCATTCAAACACCTCCGGGAACTACTCTTGAGAGAACCAATGAGATATCAAGAAAGCTTCAAAAAATAGCAAAGGAAGTAGATGGCGTTCTTTCGGTTACTTCACTTGCAGGATATGAAATTCTTTCTGAGGGAAGAGGCTCCAATGCAGGAACTTGTTTAATTAACTTAAAAGATTGGTCAGACCGAAAACACTCATCAAAGCAAATAATTGAAGAGCTGGAAGAAAAATCAAAAGACCTTCCGGCAATTGTTGAATACTTTGAACCTCCTGCTGTTCCCGGCTATGGCTCTTCTGATGGCTTTGCACTGCGTTTATTAGACAAAAGCAGCGATGTAGATTATCAGGAATTTGATAACGTGAATAGCGATTTTTTAGCAGCTTTAGAAAAAAGAAAAGAACTGTCGGGATTATTTGCATCCTACTCAGCTAAATACCCGCAATACGAATTAATCATAGATAATTCCCTTGCCATGCAAAAAGGAGTTTCCATAGGAAATGCTATGGAAAATTTAAATGTTTTAATTGGAAGTACATACGAACAGGGCTTTATTCGGTTCAACAGTTATTACAAGGTATATACGCAGGCAGGACCTGAATACAGGAAACAACCATCAGACCTTTTGAATTATTTTGTAAAAAACGAAGAAGGGGAAATGGTACCCTATTCAGCATTTATGAAATTAAAAAAGACTCAGGGACCTAATGAGATTAGTCGATACAATTTATATAATTCCTCTTTAATTAATGGCGTTCCTGCTCCTGGTTATTCATCCGGAGATGCGCTGAAAGCTATACAAGAAGTTGCAAAGCAAAGTTTACCAAAAGGGTACGATATTGCCTGGCAGGGTCTTTCATATGACGAGGCGAAAAGAGGAAATGAAGCACTGTACATATTTCTTGTAGTATTTCTATTTGTTTATTTAATTCTGGCTGCACAGTACGAAAGTTTTTTATTGCCATTTGCAGTACTACTTTCTATTATTCCCGGAATATTTGGATCATTCATGCTTTTAAAAGTGATGGGTCTGAGCAATGACGTTTATGCTCAGGTAGGACTAATCATGCTCACCGGATTGCTCGGTAAAAATGCTGTTCTTATTGTAGAATTTGCCGTTCAGAAACACAGGAAGGGAGCAACAGTTTTTGAAGCAGCTATTGAGGGAGCGCGAGCGCGTTTCCGCCCTATTCTAATGACATCCTTTGCGTTTATTGCCGGGTTAATTCCTTTGGTAGTTGCCACAGGGCCGGGAGCAGTTGGTAACCACACGATAGGTGCATCAGCACTTGGCGGTATGCTATTCGGAACCATTTTCGGAGTCATCATTGTGCCGGGGCTGTATTATATATTTGGAAAACTGGCTGAAGGCAAAAAGCTCATTAAAGGCGAAGATGAAAACCCGCTAACTGAAGACTTTATAGAAAGCGAATCGGAATCTGCTTTACTTAAAAAATTGAAAAAGGCTTTAATAAAACTTCGAAAAAAACAGAATGAAGATTAGAATAATGAATAAATTAGTTGTAGCAGTTATTGCAATCTCAGTGTTGGGAGCATGCGCTCCTGCGCTCAAGACCACACGAACAGAAAACAAATCAGTTCCCGCGAGCTACTCTCAATCGCAAGATACTACCAATACGGCAAAAATAAAATGGAAGGACTATTTTAATGATGCCAATCTGGCTGCATTGATTGATACTGCTCTGAAAAACAATCAGGAGTTAAATATCACACTTCAGGAAATTGACATTAATAAAAATGAAATACGGGCAAGAAAAGGAGAATATTTACCTTTTGTAGGTTTAAATGCAGGAGCCGGGTATGAAAAGGTGGGAAGATATACTGCTCGCGGAACGATGGAAGAAAACCTTGTGGTTAATGATGGGCCTAATGCATTAAAGTCACAAACCGATTTTATAATTGGTCCATACGCATCATGGGAAATTGACATCTGGAAAAAATTGCGCAATGCCAAAAAAGCAGCAACAACCCGATACCTCGCAAGCATTGAAGGCAGAAATTTTATGGTCACTAATCTGGTAGCGGAGATTGCAGGTTCATATTATGAACTGCTAACGCTTGATAACCAGTTGGACATTGTTCAGAAAAACAGAGAAATTCAAACCAAATCATTGCAAATAGTAAAGCAGGAAAAAGACGCTGCCAAGGTTACTCAGTTAGCGGTAAACAGGTTTGAAGCCCAGCTTCTCAACACACAAAATCTGCAATACGACCTCCTGCAAAAAATAACCGAAACCGAAAACAGAATTAATTTCTTAACCGGCAGATTCCCGCAGCCCATACCAAGAAATTTTTTGTCCTTTACTGATATTGTACTTGACACTATTTATTCCGGTGTTCCTTCTCAACTTCTGCAAATGCGCACCGATATAAGGCAGGCAGAACTTCAGCTGACAGCTGCAAAACTGGATATAAAAGTTGCTAAAGCTAATTTTTATCCTTCCTTTAAAATCACAGCAGGAGTGGGTTTGCAGGCTTTCAATCCTGCTCATTTGATTAATCCGCAATCGCTCATCTATACATTAGCCGGAGAATTAATCACTCCGTTAGTAAACAGAAATGCGATTAAGGCAACTTATTATAACGCTAATGCGAAGCAAATACAAGCAGTTTACAATTATGAGCGCACTATTTTAAATGCCCACCTTGAAGTTGTAAACCAGCTTTCAGGGATTAATAATTTCGCGAAAAGCTTTGATACAAAATCAAAGGAAGTAGATATACTCGCACAATCTGTCACCATTTCAAATCAGCTTTTCAGATCAGCGCGCGCAGATTATATGGAAGTATTATTAACACAGCGCGAAGCACTCGAATCCAAAATAGACCTGATTGAAATTAAAATGAAGCAGATGAATGCTAAAGTCAATATTTATAAAGCGTTGGGCGGAGGTTGGAATTAATTTCAAACTCGTCATTGCGAGGAACGAAGCAATCTCATAAATGAGCTACTGGATTGAAATATGAGATTGCTTCATTCCGCTGAAAAGGCGGAATTCGCAATTGCGTTATTCCTTCTCCGAAGCCTTGGTCGTTTTCCTGTACGGATAACTTTCAAAAATATGCCTTCTTGCAAAACGAATACGATTATCTGAATTGATCAGTTTGTTGTACGTGTTTTTTTGCACACCAAAATATTCATACGCACTGCCATCAGTAAAAATAACTTTCAGTGTTACCCCTTTGTAACGGAAATCATCAATACCCGAAGTGGTGATGGTGGCGGTATATTCCTCTTTGTATTGCAAATGCGTTTCGGGCGAAAGACTTACCAGAAAATGATACGCCTCAATAATCTCTTTGCTCTTTAATTCCGCTTCGGCATGCGCAGCAGGATCCTGAAATTTATCAGGGTGCCACTCTTTCATTAAGTTACGGTAAATGGTTTTTAACTCAGCAAGGGTGCCTTCCTTTGTTATGCCAAATAGTTTGCGGTAATCGGTAATGCGTTTCATAGTTTATTCTTCAAAAAGGGCGCAAACATACGCATCGTTTTGATTAAACCGGATTAAATAATCTGGTCTTTCCTACTCAAACGCATTAAACCCCGTAACATCCATTCCTGTTATCAGCAAATGAATGTCGTGCGTGCCTTCATACGTTACCACCGATTCCAAATTCATCATGTGGCGCATAATAGGATACTCTCCCGTTATACCCATACCACCTAACATCTGGCGAGCATTGCGTGTTATCTCTAAAGCCATGTTTACATTGTTACGTTTTGCCATGGATATCTGTTGAGGAGTAGCGCGGTGTTCATTTTTCAAAACTCCCAGCCTCCAACTCAGTAATTGTGCTTTTGTAATCTCCGTAATCATCTCCGCTAATTTCTTTTGCTGCAACTGAAAAGCGCCTATCGGTTTCCCGAATTGAATACGCTGTTTGGAATAACGCAATGCTGCATCATAGCAATCCATTGCTGCACCAATTACTCCCCATGATATTCCGTAGCGGGCAGAGTTCAAACAACCCAAAGGACCTTTCAATCCTTTTACGTTCGGGAAAATATTTTCTTTCGGAACTTTAACATTATCAAAAACCAACTCACCTGTTGCCGATGCGCGTAGCGACCACTTGCCATGTGTTTCAGGAGTAGTAAAACCTTCCATTCCGCGTTCTACAACCAAACCATGAATAACACCGTGTTCGTTTTTTGCCCACACCACAGCTATATCCGCAAAAGGGGCATTCGAAATCCACATTTTTGCTCCGTTCAAAATCACATGGTCGCCTGCATCTTTAAAGTTGGTAATCATTCCGTTTGGGTTCGAACCGTGGTCGGGTTCAGTTAAACCAAAACAACCCATCATCTCTCCTGCTGCAAGTTTGGGAAGGTATTTTCTCTTTTGTTCTTCAGAGCCATACGTAAAAATAGGATACATCACCAGCGAGCTTTGCACAGATGCCGTAGAACGAATTCCTGAATCTCCGCGTTCTAATTCCTGCATAATTAATCCGTACGAAATCTGGTCTAAGCCCGCTCCTCCATATTCTGTTGGAATGTAAGGACCAAAAGCGCCAACACTTGCCAAGCCTTTAATCAAATGTTTCGGAAACGTTGCCGTCTGGCAAGCCTCTTCAATAATAGGCGAAACTTCTTTTTTCACCCATGCGCGAACCGAATCGCGTATCAGTTTTTGTTCGTCAGTAAGCAGGTCATCAACAAGATAATAATCGGGAGCCTGGAAAAGATCGGTGCGTGCCATAAGTTTAAATTTTTGGCGAAATTACTTAATTTTGTTCCTAACCTTAAAATCTACTCCAATGAAAAATCTTTTCGGATTATCAATAATGATTGCGGTGATTTTCACCGCCTGCCAAAGCAACGAAACAGGAAACTCAAAAGATGTTGCGCAAGACCAGATTTACCGCCACTACGAAATAACTTTTTCAGAAGCAGATTATTCAGCTTCTGTAGATGCAGGCTTCCGCTTTGCAGGCGACAAAGGAACAACGTTGGTTTTAAGTGCACCTTCAAAAATTACTGCCAATAATGTGGAACTGGTTGAAAGAACAATGCTGTTAGGAGGAGCCTATTATGGTGAACCTTATCCCATAAAATGCCCTGATAAAAAAGTGATTGTTACCTATACTGATAGCAAAGAAAATGTGTTAACCGAAACCTACGAAGCCGGCACCATTGCCTTCACCGAAAAGCCTGACACCTTATATCTGGGGAAAAACACTTCGCTTTGGTTTTCATTTTCCGGTGTCGATAAGGCAGATAATTATGAAATTACACTGCGTGATGCAAAACTACAAAACATCAGTTTTTATTCAAGATCTGCAACAGAAAACGTTTTTGAAATTCCGGGAACCGCAACTGATACATTGGCCAAAGGCGAAATGTTATTACAAATTATTTCGCACAAACGAAAAGAACTGGATAACCATTCAACCCTTGGAGGAACAGCAGATTTCTCTTGTCTTTATACACCGGTGAGGGTGGTGGCGGTGAAGGAAGAAGTGAATTAGATTTTCTCTAATGCCTGTCTTAAATCCTCAATTATTTCTTCGGGCTCTTCCAATCCCACATAAAAGCGTATGTGATTCCACGGAAGCTCTGTTGTTCCGTAATTCTGTGAATCATAAAGAGTGCATGTTGGGAAAATCAACGACTCGTGTCCACCCCATGAACAGGCAAGCAGAAAGCGTTTCAATGAATTACAGAATGCCTCAACCGAAGCAATGTCTTTTGCTTTTAGTTGAGCAGAAAACATTCCACCGGTTCCGCTCATCTGCGATTTTGCCAACTCATATTGCGGATTGTTTTTTGAAAAAGGGAAAAACACTTTATTCACTTTCGAATGGTTTTCCATAAAGTCAACAACCTTTGCAGCTGTTGCGTTGGTTCGTTCCACACGGATTTTCAATGTGCGTAGTCCAAGCAGCATCAACCAGGCATCGTTGGGAGAAATGATGCCTCCCAATGTCATAAATTCATCCTGAAAAATTTCAGCAATTTTCTTTTTGCTACCTGTTAAAACTCCGGCAACAATATCGCTGTGTCCTCCAAAATACTTGCTGGCACTATGCACGGTCATGTCAATTCCCATTTCAATCGGCCGCTGAAAAATGGGTGTGGAATAACTGTTGTCAATCAGCGTTGTAATGTTGTGTTGCTTTGCCAGTGCAGCTACCGCACGGATGTCCTGCATTTCAAACGTTACCGAATTCGGACTTTCTAAAATAATAAGCTTGGTGTTAGGCTTTATTGCAGAACGAAAATTTTCAATGTCAGTTCCGTCAACCATTGTGCTTTCAACACCGTAATGAACGAGCATTTTGTTCAACAGTTTATAAGTCCAGCTGTACGGTTTTTTAACACAGATAACATGTTCGCCACCTTTAACCGAACTCATAACACCGGCAGCCATAGCAGCACTTCCGCTTCCGAAAATCAAGGCATCTTCTGCGCCTTCCAATGCCGCAACTTTTTCGCGCAGAATACTAACGGTGGGATTAACACCCCGTGTGTAAAAAGGAACGCTGTCTTCATTCTTCAGCGCTTCGCGCATTTCGGCAACCGTAGCAAAACAGAAGTTACTACTCTGAAAAATAGGTGGCGAAACAGAGCCGAAATACTTTTCGCGCTCTTCGCCAAGGTGATTTAGGATGTGGGAAATGTCAGACATAAAAAAGGTCGGGATTTGTAATCCCGACCAACACAAAATTTATTCAGCTACAATAACCAGATATTTAGACGAGCGCCAGAAAGCCTTGTAATCATTAATGCTCAGACTATCCACATGCTTCTTATCACCGTGTATGGTATAAGAAGCTGAAGGATGGTCAGTAACAATTTTTGCTTTTTTATTATTAATAACAATGGCTGGCGTTTTAGTAATGTCAATTTTATTAAACGCATTCTGATCAAAATCTTTATTGATGTTGGCCGTTTTTCCCATACCGATAAAACCACCTTCTTTAGTAATAATTTTTGCTTCTTTCAGATTTTTTTCAGTGCCGATGATATAATAAGCTGTGTTGAGTTCGCTTACTTTTTCTTCAATCACTTTTGATTTGCCTTCACTCTCCGATGCCAACATATCAACCTGTGCAGTCAGGTTTTCAACAACGATATCCAGTTTTGCAAGTTCATCTTTCAAAACATTAATCTGTGCATCACGCTCAGCTAATTGTTTCTCCAGATTTTCTATCATCTTTTTCAGATTGCCGGTGTAGCCTTTTTCATCTTTCAACTTTTTGTTTAGCTCATCAATCTTCTTTCTGTTTTTCAGCGACAACTCATAAATCAACTGAATATCTTGTGTGATTTGTTCTTTGCGATCCGCACCCATTTCAACACCATTTGCAGTGTTAGCGGTAATAATTCCTTCTTTGGTTTTTATGCTGTCGAGGTTATATTGAATCTCGTTGTAGGCATTCACAAAATCATTGATGGTATTGGCATCACCGCCAATCTGTTCCTGCAGTTTCAGGTTATCTAATTCTAATTGTTTTAATTTTTCTTCCTGTTCTTTGTTAGTGCAGCTTGCAAAAATTGCGGCTGCCATCAAGAAGGTAAATAGTTTTTTCATTGCGTTTGGTTGTTGGTTTAAGCGTCCAAAAGTAAGGGAAATCTTTTGAACACTTAAGCCATCCCAAAATAGTAAGCAATAAAATACAGAGACTACTTACTATAAACCGCAGTAACATTATCCGTTCCGCCTGCCGAAACAGTGTAACTAAGGTTTATTTGTGTGCCGCTAAGTGTACCGCTACCAGCAACATTCAGATTGTCTACTAATTGAGGATTTATAACAAATGTGTTTCCATTTACAATAGCAGTGGCTTTGTTGGACGAACCAAGATTATAAAAATTAGCAATCAGAATTGCAGTGCTGTCGCTTGCTGATTTTGAAATGGTCACGCTATAAGAAGATGTTCCCAGTTGAGAACTGTTTTCTTCGCATGTCCAACTTCCGGTAAAATCATTCCGGTCATCTATAATACAAGAACCATCATCAATATTTGCATAGGGATTATAGTTTGAAGATGCGGGATCAATGCACCCTAATATTTGACAAGAACCATCATCTTCCTTTGCTTCTGTGTCATAATTAATTGCGGAAGAATTTGTACACCCTTTCTTCTTGCAAGATTGTATACTAAAGATGATTACAACTAAACTGAGCAATAACAAAAATTTTGTTTTCATCTTATTTCTACTTTTTAGTAAGAAGAGTAATTCCTTATAAGAGGCTAAGATAACTGTTATTTATAGAACCAGTAATTACTTTGTGTAAATCGCAGTAACAGCTTGAACGCCTCCTGCCGAAACGGAATAATTCATGTTAATAGTAGAACCACTTAATGTCCCTGATCCAGTAATATTTAAATTATCAACTAATTGCGGAGCAAGTGTGAGGGTATTTCCGTTTATACTACCAACAGCGCTTATAGAATTGCCTAGATTATTAAAGTTATAAATAAACACAGAATCGATATTCGTTGGTGATTCCGAAATAGTTACAGTATACTGAGACTGTCCTAAAACGGAATTATCCTCTTCGCAAAACCAGGTGCCTGTAAAATCATAAGATTCCTCTGTGGTACAAGAAGAAAGTGCAACGGCAATAGTGAATGCAACAACAGCTATTTTATTTTTGAAAGTTTTCATAGTAAAAAGTTTTTGGTTTTGGCTTAGGGAAAAACAATTTTGATGCCATAAAAATAATAAACCATTTTTGTATCCAAATTAAAAACACATGGAACAAACCCCTTTAATGATTTACGGAGCCTATGGCTACACCGGTGAACTGATAACCCAAAACGCAGTAAAGAAAGGCTGGAAACCTTTGCTGGCAGGCCGCAACGAAGAAAAGCTAAAAGCACTTGCTAATCGTTTTGGATTAGAATATGCAGTGTTTGATGTAAACGAAAAAGAAAAATTACTTGCTGCCTTGCAAGGCAAAAAAGTGTTGCTGCATTGTGCCGGACCGTTTGCGCATACATTTAAGCAGATGATACGTGCTTGTATTCAAACAGGCACACATTATCTTGACATCACCGGTGAAATAGGTGTCTTTGAAGGCGCTGCCGCAAAAAGTGACGCAGCAAAGAAGGCCAGCATTATGCTGATGCCAGGAACAGGTTTTGATGTGGTGCCGAGTGATTGTTTAGCTGCTTACCTAAAGCAACAATTGCCCGATGCAACAAGTCTGAAACTTGCGTTTACCAGTTTGGGAAGAATGTCGAGAGGTACTTCACTCACCATGGTTGAAAACCTTGGAGCAGGCGGTGCGGTGCGCAAAGACGGAAAAATTATAAATGTTAAAAACGCACACAATGTGCAGGAGTTCCCATTCGGTGAAAAGAAAATTCTGTGCGCCACTATTCCATGGGGCGATGTTTCAACAGCCTATTACAGCACAGGAATTCCGAATATTGAAACCTATATGTCCGCCTCTCCTTCCATGGTACAATCAATGAAAGTGGGTAATTACATCGGGTGGTTGCTTTCCAGTTCATTAGTTCAGAATTACCTGAAAGCACAGGTAAATAAACGCAAACCCGGACCTGATGAAACGGAACGGAAAAATGGTTACAGCATTTTTTATGGAGAAGTACAAAACGCAAAAGGCGAGAAAAAATCAGCGGGATTGAAAACACATGAAGGCTATACACTCACCGCGGCAACAGCTGTAAACATTGCAGAAAAAGTGCTGAACGGCAATTTCAAAAGAGGATACATGACACCTTCAATGGCTTACGGTCCTGATTTAATTTTAGAAATTGAAGGAACGAAACGATATGACATTTAGGTTCGTCATTGCGAGGGTTTTTCACCCGAAGCAATCTTTCGCATTATCTGAGATTGCTTCGCTACCGCTCGCAATGACGGATTAGAAATTAAAACGATAATTAATGAATACACCAGAAATTCCTGTAATAGACATAAGTCCACTGCGTGAAAAAGAAACAGACAAAACTGCTAGTGATAAAATTGCGCAACAAATAAATACCGCCTGTCGCGAACATGGCTTCTTCTATATATCCGGGCACGGTGTTAATCAGGCGTTGCAGGAGAAAATAGAAAAGCTAAGTCATGAATTTTTCAAACTGGCTGAAGAAGAAAAATTAAAAATCTCCATGCAGTTGGGAGGAAAAGCATGGCGTGGTTTTTTCCCTGTTGGCGGTGAACTTACTTCAGGAAAACCTGACATCAAAGAAGGTATTTATTTTGGAACTGAACTGGATAAAAACAATCCGCAAGTAATTGCAGGAACTCCCATGCACGGGCAAAATCTTTTTCCCGAGAAGCCCGAAGAACTTCGCGAAAGAGTATTACAATACATAGATGAAGTTACTAAAGTAGGTCATGTTGTTATTAAAGGAATTGCGCTTAGTTTAAAACTTGATGCTGATTATTTTTATTTGCGTTATACCAAAGACCCGTTGATACTTTTTCGTATTTTTCATTATCCATATCATGCTGAAAACGAAGAACTGTGGGGCGTTGGCGAACATACCGATTACGGCTTGCTCACTATTTTAAAACAAGATGCTATTGGTGGTTTACAGGTTAAATCGCGCGGACAATGGATAGAAGCACCACCGATTGAAAATACTTTTATCTGCAACATCGGGGATATGCTCGATCGCATGACAGGAGGTTTGTATCGCTCCACACCTCATCGTGTGCTGAATAAATCAGGGAAAAGCAGATTGTCATTTCCTTTGTTTTTTGATCCGGGGTTTGATACTGTTCCAAAGAAAATTGAAAACATTTCACAACCGGCAGAAGATGACAGCGCAGAACGATGGGACAAGTCAAACGTACATACGTTTGAAGGAACGTATGGAGATTATATTCTCAATAAAGTTTCAAAAGTTTTTCCGGAGTTGAAAAGAGATGTGCTCTAACTCACGTAACTCACCTTAATCATATTCGATTGCCCGCGCTCGCTGATAGGAATACTGGCAATGTTGATGATGATGTCTTTCTCTTTTACCAATCCCATTTTTTTCAGGCGCAGTTTTATGTCGGCAATGGTATGGTCGGTACTCACATATTTATCGTAATAAAAACCACGTACTCCCCAAACTAAATTAAGCATATTTAAAATGCTCTGATTGTCGGTAAAGATTAAAATATTGGTGTCAGGTCTATGACTGGAAACCCGGAAAGCCGTATAGCCACTGTGCGTCATGGTGATAATAGCAGCTGCATTTGTTTGCTTGGCGATAAGACTTGCATTGTAGCAAATTGAGTCAGAAATAAATCTGTCGGTGCCGGGAACAGGCAAGTGTTCCTTGTTATAAATATCTTCAAATCCTTCAATGTATTCAATAATGGTGCGCATAGCTTCCACCACTTTTGCAGGATGATCTCCGACAGACGTTTCACCGCTCAGCATCAGCGCATCTGCACCATCCATCACTGAATTGGCAACATCATTTACCTCAGCGCGCGAAGGACTAATTCCTGTAATCATACTCTCCATCATCTGTGTTGCAATTATAACAGGCTTTGCAGCTTCCAGACATTTTTTCACAATCAGTTTTTGTATCACGGGAACTTTCTGCATCGGCACCTCAACACCTAAATCACCGCGAGCAACCATTATGGCATCGGTCTCTTTTATGATGACATCAATATCCTGAATGGCTTCAGGTTTTTCAATCTTGGCAATTACTTTGGTGTTCTTGCCTTGATTGGCAATCAAGTGTTTCAGTTCAATAATATCTTCGCCAGAGCGTACAAAAGAAAGTCCAATCCACTCCACATCCTGACTCAAGGCAAACTCTAAATCTTTTTTGTCCTTATCAGTAAGACAAGGCAATGAAATTTTTGTGTTCGGCAGATTTACTCCTTTTTTTGATGAAAGAATTCCACCATGTGTAACCAACGCTTTTACTTCGCTTACTCTGTCGGTTTCAAGAACACGAAGCGCAATTTTTCCATCGTTTATTAAAATTTTGTCATCCACTTTTACATCGGAAGGAAAGGACTGATACGTAATATATAATCTCTCTTTTGTGCCGATACATTCTTTTGTGGTAAAAATGATTTCATCGCCTGTTACCAATGTAATTTCATCTGCGCCTGCACTGTTTTTCTCCATCATCCCGATACGAATTTTTGGTCCTTGCAAATCGGCTATTATGCCAATATTATAAGGTTTTTCAGCATTCAGTTTGCGGATGTTGTCAATAACTGCTTTGTGCACCTCATGCGCTCCATGCGAAAAATTAAGGCGGCAAATATTCATCCCTGCTTCTGCCATTTCTTTCAACGCTTCATACGATGATGAAGCAGGTCCGATGGTGGCGACAATTTTTGTTTTGTTGTAGTTCATTTTATTCTTTTTTTTCTGAAGGCTGCGAGTAAATCTTCGTGCTCTTCTTTTTTCTTTTTAGGTATGGCGGTATAAAAAAGTGCGTGACCGTATTTCAGTTTTTCGGTGTCAAAAACAGAAGCTGTAAGCACGCTGTCAATACTTATAATTTTCTGCACCAACTCATCAACTTCGTATTCGCTACGCAAACCGTAAATCTGCAAAATGTAATCAGCTTGTTTCAGTTCGGCTGCAAAAAATATTTTCCCGATTTTGTTGGTGATCAAATAAAAATCCTGCAAAAAATCTTCGTTGTTATAATAATAGCGCGAGAAAGAAATTTCTTCAGTCGGTCCCGGAATATCTTCTTCTTTTTGAAGTTCAATCTCCAGTATTTTATTCAGTTCCCAGCAAAGGCGGTAATCTTTCTGGTGACACGAAATGCCAATAAGCGCGAAAGAATCTTCCTGCTCATCTTTCCAGTCAAGAACTAATTTTGCCATTACACAATTTGAATTTGCACGGCTTAAAGTTATAGCTTAAAAATCAGGAAGCAAAAACCCCTGCCGAAGTTTTAGTCCAAACGGCAGGGGTCACACAACAACAGGGAAAGATTTTATTCTGTTTTAACTAATTTGCGTGTTACTGCTGAATTTGTTTTCTCATCTGCAAGTATGAGGTTATAAATTCCCGCACTTAATTCTGATACAGGCAGGTTAATTTGCTGAACACCTGAACCAAAGTTCATGATGGTGGCATACACTTGTCTTCCTGCAATATCAACTATGCGAATGCTTAAACGTGCATCTTTCTGCAGGCTGATATTGATAGCCGCATCTCCTTTAAACGGATTTGGGAATACATTACCAACCGAAGTTTCGTTAAGCACTGCAACCTCATTAACACCGGTAGTTACCTCTCTTGAAGTGATAAGCAAACCAATATCAGTGATGTTCATGTTTGAACCGTCAATGGTTACGATAGCAGGAACAGTAGTGAGGTTGTACACTTCGCCATACACCTGATAGGTTCCGTAAGCCACATTGCTGAATGAGAACTCGCCAAAAGCATTGCTGTAAGTGTATTGCAACGGCTCGTCATTCATGTTGAGTAACATAACCTGAACACCTTCTACAACATCACCCGGACCTTCGGTTTTGTTGGCACCTTCTGTAACCAATCCACCAATAAAGCCGGGGCCGCCAGGGTTGTTACCCTCAATCATGTGGATATTACGATTGAAGCTTCCAGCTACAGTATGGCTGATTACATCAGCATTGTACCAGAACAATTCGTGCTCAAAATAAGTAGGCAAGAAATTCGCGTAGTGTGCAGAACCAGGCGATAATGCTGCTTTCACGAAATAGTTACCCGGGCTGGCAAGAAAAGAATAATGCCCATTTGCACCAATACCTATTGTTTGGTCAAGCACTAATGATCCTGTGCTTGCATCAAAATGAATAAGCATTACATATCCTTCATCGGCATAGTCTTGTCCTGTATAAATGGTGCCTGAAAGTTCATAATGGTCGGGACTGTTTCCTTGCTGAATAAAAATGGTCTGACATGATTCTTCGCTGCAACCGTTAGCGGTGTTGGTAACGGTTAAGCACACTTCATAATGCTCAGGAAACAAAGTATAAGCATGGTTAGGATTGTGGTTATCACTTGCATGACCATCGCCAAAACTCCACTGATAATGTGTTCCGTCTGCGTTAGATGGCCCGTTAAAGTGAACCTCATTACCTGTAATAGTGTAAGTGAATTCTGAGTTACATGTACTTCCGCTTCCGTGCTGTACATATACTGTCTGACAAACGGTATCGCTGCAACCGTTGTTATTGTTATTGATAATCAGGCACACATTATAATGTTCAGGAAACAACGTGTATGTATGCCAAGGATCTTGTCCTTGTCCGGTTGAGTTGTCGCCAAATATCCAACTGTAGCTTACACCATTTTGGTTTGAATGACCCATGAAGTGTATGGCATTGTCAACAACGGTATAGGTGAATGATGCTTCGCACTCATCACCACCGCCACCGCTGCTTTGTACATAAATGACCTGACATGAATGGCTTTCGCATCCGTTGCTGTTGTGAATGGTTAAACAAACGGTATAATGTTCAGGGAACGATGTAAACGTGTGCGTTACATTTTCACCTGCGCCTTCAGTACCATCACCAAAACTCCAGCTATAATCAACTCCCGGAACTGATGAGCTTCCATGGAATACTGCAATATTTCCGTCCTGAACAAAGGTGAATAAAGCTTCGCAGTCGCTGTTGTTTTCGTTGCCTTCTACAAAAACAGTATGGCAATACGTGTTCTCGCAGCCATCGTTATTATAGATAGTCAGGCAAACATTGTAATGCTCGGGTGAAAGTGTGTAATTATGTACAGGGTTTTCACCTCCGCCTGTTGTTCCGTCACCAAAATGCCAGTAGTAATAAACACCGGGAACGTTAGATGCACCATCAAAATGCACCTCGTTTCCACTGATGGTGTAAGTGAAAGATGCGTGACATTCTTCAGGTGTAGTGCTTTCAATAAAGATGGTATCACAAACGTAGGCTTCGCAACCGCTGCTGTTGTGAATGGTTAAACATACTACATAATGTTCGGGTGAAAGTTCGTAGTTATGCACCACGTTCTCGCCATTGGCATCGCTTTGGTCGCCAAAGTTCCAGTGATAGGTTACTTCGGGAACGGTTGATTCTCCATGAAAATGAACTTCGGTGCCGGTAATGGTATACGTAATGTTTGCTTCACAGGCAGACGGGGTACCTTCAACATAAATATTCTGACATACCGTATCTATACAACCAACAGTTGTGTTGTGAATTACAAGACATGCATCATAATGTTCAGGATAAGTAGTATAGGTGTGTGAAAGGTTTTGTCCGTTTGCATCGCTTCCGTCACCAAAAATCCAGTGGTAATCAACATCACCATAGGTTGAACTTCCGGCAAATGTTACTGTGTTATTGCTAACGGTATAGGTGAATGAACCTTCGCAATCGGCAGGGTTTGGCGGTCCTTCAACATAAATGGTTTGGCAAACGGTGTCCTGACAGCCAACGTTGCCGTTTACTACAATCATACACACTTCGTAATGTTCGGGATAAAGCTCATAGGTATGTGTTTGACCTTGTCCGGTTGCAGGGCTGGAACCATCACCAAAAAACCAGTAGTACGAAACTTCGGAATAGCTTGAGTGTCCTTCAAAAGCAACGGTGGCGCCTTCAACAACATAGGTAAACGAACCTTCGCAGTTTGTGCCGGGTCCTGTTTGTACATAAACGCTTGCGCAATATTCATCGGTGCAGCCAAGTCCGTCTGAAATAGTAAGACATACATTGTAATGCTCTGGATAAACCGAATAAGTATGCGTTACATTTTCGCCATTGGCATCGCTTTGGTCGCCAAAGTTCCAATGATAAGTTACGCCAGGGGTATCTGATATTCCATGAAAAACCACAACGTTGTTTTCAACGGTGTAGGTAAATTCACCTACGCAGGCAAAGCTTGAAATTGCTGCTGCAAAGATTAGTGTGAGGGTAGAGATTAATTGTTTCATTTTTATTTATGATTTGGTGAATTACGATTTAGTGATTTTGGGTTTCGGTGATATACACGCTGATTGTTTGATAAAGGTTGGTGGGCTTGTTTTTTTATTTATGGATGCGCCACCGCTATAGTAGCTGCCGCATTTTCAAGTTGTATGGAATTGGTTCCGTTATATAAAGTGCAGTTTAAACTGATGTTCAACTTTTTTGTTCTATCTCCGTTCTCATTTACTTCATATTCTTCCACATTGTTTATTTTAAAATAGCTGGCCATGGGCTGTGCTGCATTGTTTGAGGTGTATTCCACACCTGCCGCATCGGTCCATTGCACCTCTACTGTTGAAAGGTTAAAAGGATTGGAAATAGTAGTGGTGATGGCTGAATAACGGATAGAACATTCGCCCGGATTTTCGGTGGCCACATTAAGGCAGCGGGTGTTGGTGCAACTGTCGCTACTCACCGTAGTGAGGCAAACCTGATAAACTCCGGAGTTGGCAAACGTGTGAGTTGGATTGGCGCTGTTGTCGTGCGGAGTAACGTCACCAAAATCCCAATCATAGGTCCATGGTGCTGTGCCGCCCGGATTGGAAGTAAGCGCTACGGTATTCACATCCACTGAGGAAAGAATAAACCCTGCATCGCACGAAAGCGCTGACACTCCCAGATTAAGCGGATTGCTGATATTACTGCTGCATCCCGACTGGTAGGTTACAGTTAGTCCTACTTCATAAATGCCCGTGTTGGCATAAATATGTGTTGGGCTTCCTTCGGCAGAGGTGGTGCCATCACCAAAATCCCATAAAAAGCTTTGAGGCTGACCACCCGTTGTAAGCGGAGTAAATTTTACGCTGTAACTGGCCGGCACTCCGCCCGGAATACTAAACGGAAGATAGGTTAAAGGAAAACTTCCTGCATCAATTGCTGAAGAGGGAACTGCATCGGCTTTGTAATTGCTGAATATAACCTTCAGAGTATTGGCGCAACTAAAGCAATCGGTTGGCTTAAACTCTCCCATAAAGGTGAACACATCGTTAGCGTCTAACCAATAATCCGAATACATATAATAGCCGTTTTCACCGGCACTGATAGCAAGACCCGAATTGTCTAATTGTCCGTTGATGAAAAATACGGGGGTGGTATCGGTTGGCTCGGGGTCATCGGGTTTGTTGCAGGCAAACAGGCAAATAGCCAAGCAGGGAAGTAGCCAAGTAGCAAATCCTATTTGGCTATTTGGCTTAGTGGCTATGTGGCTTTTTGAGTAAAGTTTTATCATACAATCAATGACGGATTAAATCGTATTTGAGTTGGAGTTGGAGGGAGATGTTGCGGTCAGTTCCTTTAATATTATTGTAACTGTTTTGGGTAATATCATAAAAACCATAACTGAACTGCAATCCTGTGTTCATTCTATCAAACAGAGTTAACTCATATCCTATAAAAGCTGCAATATCATTTTTGCGGAAGCCCGCATGTTCTCCTGTTTGTTTTTCTGTGCTGCTTTCAAGAACACCAAAGCTGTTTTCGGTTGTATGTGTTATTTTGGAAGTAGTGGTAAGCAACCGATAATAACAAGCTCCAACTAAAAGATGGCTTCTCTGTGTGATATTAAATCTCAGATACAGAGGAATAGTTAAATAATGAAGCGTTTGAGGCGAAATTGTCGTCTTGTCGTTTTCAACTCCAAAACCAAACTCAGAATTGGTAATAGTTTTATCATTATTAAGTGCTCCTCTGCTTGAATAAACTGCACTTACTCCAAGTTCAATATGTTTGCTGAATGCTCTTTGATAATATATACCGCCTGTAAAACCAATTATACCCTTATTATCATTTACTCCTATAGTTGAATAGTAAGGAAACCAATACCCCGTCCCTGCCATAACACCCCAGGCATTTTTGGTTTCTTTTCCTGGCGCGGTAAGCGTGTTTTTAGCGGTTTCTGCTAAAGAAGCAGAATCGGTTGAAAGCATTTTTTCGGCTGCTTGGGCAGAATCTTGTTCATTTTCAGTGGTTGCCATCTGGGTAGAAATGGTTACCACCAAGGTTTCAGCCGTTGCCATCTGGGTAGGAATGTTTGCCAGCCGGGTTTCATCCGTTGCCATCTCGGTAGAAATGTTTGCCACCAAGGTTTCAGCCGTTGCCATCTGGGTAGGAATGGTTGCCATCTGGGTTTCAGCCGTTGCCATCTCGGTAGAAATGGTTGCCATCTGGGTGTCAGCCGTTGCCATCTCGGTGGAAACGGATGCTATCCGGGTTTCAGCCGTTGCCGTTGAGTTGAGAACCGTTGCCGACTGGTTGGCAGCCGTTGCCAACTCTGTTTCTTTCCCCTTTTTATCAGTTGTCGGCATAAAAAACCAAGCCGCACCTGCCACCAAAACCACAAACATACTTGCAGAAAAATACAACCAAAACCCAACTCTGCGTTTCTTCTCCTGCGCATCAAGCAGGTTTTCCATACCCGCCCATGCTTTTTCATCAAAGGCAAACTCACGGCTGTTGAGCTTTTCGTTGATGATGTTTTCGGTTTCTTTTTCTTTACTCATGCTGTTTTCTTTTTTACCGCTAAGGCGAAAAGGCGCTAAGCTGTTTTGCTTTTAATTTCAACTACCTCTGTCCCTAATATTCTTACTTTCAGTTTTTCGCGGGCATTGTTCAAATGCCATTTGCTGGTTCCTTCGCTCATACCCAACATTTCGGCTATTTCTTTATGTCCGAAACCATCTACCACAAAAAGATTAAATACTTTTTTACTCACATTCGGCAACTTGTCAATATCGCGTTGAATTTCCTGTGCATCCATGCGCTTTACCGCATCGTTTATTTCCACCAGTGTTTCATCTTCTCTGCGGTCGGTAAAATCGTGATATTCTAAAAGCTCTTTTTCTTTTTTGTTTTTGCGGTATTCATCAATAATGGTGTTGATCATCAGTCGTCTTGCCCACAAGCCAAACGGAATTTCCTGTCTGTATTTTTCAAGATTATTCAGCAATTTTAAATAGCCGAGATTTAAGAGGCTTTGGGCATCTTCTTTATTATTGCAATATCTAAAACAAATGCTCATTAAAAAACTATACAACTGTTTATACAAAGCAAACTGCGCCTTGCGTTCCTTATTAATACACTGCCGTAAAAGTTCCTGTTCAATGTTCATTTAACCAATAAAGGTATAAAAAACGGCAAAACACAATCTGCATTCTGCTACACGTAAGATTTTCGGCAAAGGTTGGGTTGCAGAAAAAAATCTTTTTCAATCGCGCTAAATCCCTTTACAGAAAAGGATTTTAACGCTTTTTTATTTCTGGTTTTTGTTTTTAAAAACAGATGAAAAAGCATCAAACAAACCTGTCAATTTTCATGTGTTAAAAGTGCGTTATTTAGAATTGTTCTAAATTAACAATTTTTATGAAATTTCTACATACACATTCATTCTTCTTCTATTTTTGCACCGGCTAAAAAAGCCCTTTTTCTACATCGCTTATTCATCAGAAACCCACGCAATATGAATGTTAAATGCCTGATGCACACTAAATTAACCAAGGTATTTTTTCCTCTCTTTTTCCTCTTTTTTCTAACATTTTCTTTTACTGCAAAAGCCGTTGACGGAGAGAAGCTTTTTAAACAAAACTGCGCTACCTGCCACAAGCTGGACGATAAAAAACTGACAGGCCCCGGTTTAAAAGGTGTTTTCGACCGTGTTCCGCAACCTGCTGAAGAGTGGCTTTACAAATGGATTAAGAACAACGAAGAGTTGCGTAAAAGCGGTGATGCTTATGCAAACAAAATTTTCAACGATTACGGAAAAGTAGCGATGTCATCGTTCACGCATCTTTCTGATGAGGAGCTGAAAGCAATTATTGCTACAATCAAAGCAGGGCCTCCGTCACCGCCTGCACCGGTAGCAACTGCACCAGGTGCTGAACCCGCAACTGCACCAAAAGGCAACACTATGTTATATGTGCTGCTTGGTCTTACCATCCTGTTCCTAATCTTAATCAATGTTCTTTCAGGAGTAAAACGCTCACTGCAAACATTGGTAAATGAAAAAGATGGTTTGCCCGCACCTGTAGAATTGGGTACTTGGGGTGAAATAAAATACTGGCTGGGACACAATAAAGGCATAGTTGCCTTGGGGGTTATCATTGGTTTCTTATGGATTTCAAAAATCGGATGGGATGCTTTAATGGGCATTGGCGTTTATCAAGGATATCAGCCTGAGCAACCAATTGCTTTCTCTCACCAGATACACGCGGGACAAAACGGAATCAACTGCGTTTACTGTCACTCAGGCGCTGAAAAAGGTAAAGTTGCCGGCATCCCTTCAGCCAACGTTTGTATGAACTGCCACAAAGCAGTTCAGGAAGGTAAAATCACCGGGACAAAAGAAATTGCAAAAATCTATGCAGCCTTGGATTACGATCCGAACACCGGAAAATATGGCAGCAACCAGAAACCAATTCAATGGGTAAAAGTTCACAACCTGCCTGATCACGTTTATTTCAATCACAGCCAACACACCGTTGCCGGAAAACAGGAATGTAAAACTTGCCACGGAGCAATCGACTCTATGACGGTTGCAAAACAACATTCACCATTAACAATGGTTTGGTGTATAGAATGTCACCGCACAACCGAAGTGCAAACCGCAGGAAACGGAAACGGCTACTACGATTACATACACGCTACTTACAAAGACAAGTTTAAAGGGCAAAAGATAACCGTTGAAAAAATGGGCGGACTTGAGTGCGCAAAATGTCATTACTAATTATAGAATAAGCTCCATATTAATATGACCAAAGTAAAAAAATACTGGAAAGGAATAGAGGAACTTGAAAACACTCCCGAGTTCAGAAAATCCGCTGAAAACGAATTTCCTGAGCAAACGAATGTAGAGTTTCTTGGCAACGATGCACTTGCCGATTCTTCAACCAACCGCAGGGATTTCCTGAAATTTCTTGGATTCGGTGTTACGGCCGCAACCATTGCAGCCTGCGAAACACCCGTAAACAAAGCTATCCCATACCTGAACAAACCTGAGGAAATTACTCCGGGTATTGCCAATTGGTATGCATCTACCTTTGCTGATGGTAATGATTACGCAAGCATTCTGGTAAAAACACGTGAAGGTCGTCCTATCAAAATTGAAGGAAACAAACTTTCACCTGTTACTAAAGGAGCGGTTAATGCACGTATCAATTCATCGGTTCTTTCTTTATATGATTCAACAAGGCTGAAAAATCCGTTGGCTAAAAAAGCTGCTGCAACCTGGAGCGAAGTTGATAAAGACATAAAATCACAATTAGAAGCTATTGCTGCAAAGGGCGGGAAAATCAGAATTCTGAGCAATTCTATCATCAGTCCTACCACTAAAAAAGCAATTGCTGACTTTACAGCAAAATATCCCGGCACCGAACAGGTTACTTACGATGCTGTTTCTTACTCAGGAATTCTGAAAGCGAACCAAGCAAATTTTGGTTCGGCAATTATTCCTGATTATCATTTTGAAAATGCTGAAGTAACTGTAAGCTTTGGTGCTGACTTCTTGGTTAACTGGCTTGCTTCTGTTGAATATGCAGGACAATACGGACAAACAAGAAATCCGAAAAACGGAAAAATGTCACGCCACTTCCAGTTTGAAACCACCCTTTCGGTTACCGGTTCAAACGCAGATGTGCGTGTTGCAATAAAACCTTCTGAGCAGGGATTAGCTGTTTTAGCACTCTATAATATTATAGCAAAAGCAAAAGGCGCTGCTACTTATGATGCAGGTATTGCTGATGAATACAAAGATAAATTACAGACAGCTGCTGCTGAATTGTTAGCTGCAAAAGGAAGTCTGGTTATTTGCGGAAGCAACGACACCAATGTTCAGGTGGTAGTAAATGCTATCAATGAATTATTAGGCAACTACGGAAACACGATTGATACTGCAACTCCTGTTTATCTGAAACAAGGTGACGATGCTAAAGTAGCTGCCCTGGTTGCTGAAATGGCAAGCGGTTCAGTTGATGCAGTTATATTATATGGTGTAAATCCGGCATATACTTACGGTGAGAAATTTGTTTCAGCACTTGAAAAAGTAAAATTGAAAATATCTTTTGCTGACCGCGAAGACGAAACAGCTTCATTGGTAGATTACGTTTGTCCTGATAACCATTATCTGGAATCATGGAACGATGCAAATCCTAAAAAAGGACAATACAGTTTAGGTCAACCTACTATTTCTCCTTTATTCAGCACACGTCAGGCACAAGAGAGTTTATTGGTTTGGGCAGGAATTGAAACTTCTTATCACGATTATTTAAAAGCTAACTGGCAAACTACAACAGGCGCTTCATGGGAAGTAAGTCTGCACGATGGTTTTTATTCAGTTCCTGTTGCACAGGTAGCTGCTGAACCGGTTAAACCTGCTGCAGTTGCTGCAACAAAAGAAACACCTGCTGCTCCGGCAACTGATATTTCTTCAGCTGCTGCCGCAGTCAGAAAAGGAGTAACCGCAGGAGCAACTGAATTACAGGTTTATATTAAAACTGGTTTAGGAGATGGTTCTCAGGCAAACAACCCTTGGTTGCAAGAGTTGCCTGATCCAATTTCAAAAGTAACCTGGGATAACTATGTTACCATGTCACCAAAACAAATGGCGGAACTTAATCTTAGCCGTTTGGAAAGAGGTGATGACAATGCCGATGTAGTTGAAGTTACGGTAAACGGAGTATCAATAAAAGCACCTGCATTCCCGCAGCCCGGCCAGAAATACGGAACTGTTGGTCTGGCTTTAGGTTACGGAAGAACAGCAGCAGGAAAAACTGCTGACGGTATCGGAGCAAATGCATACCAGTTTGTTTCTGTTGTTGATGGAAACGCAACATATACTGCTTACGATGTAACCGTAAAAGGTACAGGCGAAAAATATCAGATTGCCGCTACTCAAACCCACCACACCTTGATGGGCAGAGAGGCGATTGTAAAAGAAACAACATTTTCTGAATACCTGAAAGATCCTAAATCAGGAAATCCTCAGTTAAAATTACAAACTACCAACCACGGCAAACAACCCGTTAAAGATATTAACCTGTGGCGCGACCATGATCTTGAAACAGGACATTTGTGGGGCTTGAGTATTGACCTGAATTCGTGCATTGGTTGCGGAGCTTGTGTTACAAGTTGCACCTCAGAAAATAACGTTGCCGTTGTAGGAAAAGATGAAGTACGCAGAAGCCGCGAAATGCACTGGTTGCGTATTGACCGCTATTACAGCAGCGATATGAATCAAGAAGTTGCAGATGCAGAAGGCTTGAATGCAATTGACAAATTCACAGAGATGGAAGCGGCTTCAGAAAATCCTTCTGTTCTGTTCCAGCCGTTAATGTGTCAGCATTGCAACCACGCACCTTGCGAAACAGTTTGCCCTGTTGCAGCAACTACACACAGTCTTGAAGGTCTGAACATGATGGCTTACAACCGTTGCATCGGAACACGTTACTGCGCAAACAACTGTCCTTATAAAGTAAGAAGATTTAACTGGTTTAAATATTCAGACAACGAGCAGTTTGATTTCAACATGAATGATGACTTGGGCAAAATGGTTCTGAACCCTGATGTAGTAGTACGTTCAAGAGGGGTTATGGAAAAATGTTCGCTTTGCGTTCAGCAAATTCAGGCAGGAAAACTGACTGCTAAAAAAGAAGGCAGAAAAGTGAAAGATGGAGATATTCAAACCGCCTGCGCTACGGCTTGTCCAACACACGCAATTGTTTTTGGCGACCTGAGTGATGTAACATCAGAGGTGCGCAAACTTTCTAAAGATGACAGAAGCTACAACCTTCTTGAAGAAGTAGGTACACAGCCGAATGTATACTACCAGACCAAAGTAAGAAACGTTAAAGAATCAGCATAACATAAACGAATAACGACTATAAAACAATATGGCAAGTCACGAAGCACACATCCGCGAGCCACTTATAATAGGGAAGAAGGACTATCATCAGGTTACAGAAGATATTACCTACCCTATTGCAGGAAAAGCTAACAAATACTGGTGGATGGCATTTACTGTATCTTTCATCACTATGTGTTGGGGAGTTGGATGCCTTGCCTACACAGTAGGAACAGGTATCGGAGTATGGGGCTCTAATAAAACGGTAGGTTGGGCATGGGATATCACCAACTTCGTTTGGTGGATCGGTATCGGCCACGCAGGAACTTTGATTTCTGCCGTTCTTTTACTGTTCCGTCAGAAGTGGAGAATGTCTATTAACCGTTCAGCTGAGGCGATGACTATTTTTGCGGTAATCTGCGCAGCCCTTTTCCCGGTATTTCACATGGGTCGTGTTTGGCTGGCTTACTGGGTTCTTCCGCTTCCGAACCAATTTGGTTCTCTTTGGGTGAATTTTAACTCACCATTGCTTTGGGACGTATTTGCGATTTCAACTTACTTTACCGTATCATTAGTTTTCTGGTATTTAGGTTTGGTTCCTGACTTTGCAACAGTACGCGACAAATTTGCGCGTATGGGCAAACCATTGCAACAGAAGGTTTACAACATTCTTAGCTTTGGCTGGAGCGGAAACGCAAGAGCATGGCACCGTTTTGAAGAACTTTCATTGGTACTAGCAGGTCTTTCAACACCACTGGTACTTTCGGTTCACACCATTGTATCTATGGACTTTGCTACTTCGGTAATACCGGGTTGGCACACCACCATCTTCCCGCCTTACTTCGTTGCCGGAGCTATCTTCTCAGGCTTTGCGATGGTATTGACATTGATGCTGATTGCACGTAAAACATTAAACCTTGAAGACTACATAACCGTGAACCACGTTGAGTCGATGAACAAAATCATCATCCTTACCGGTTCTATTGTGGGTGTGGCATACTTAACCGAGCTTTTCATTTCATGGTATTCAGGAGTTGAGTATGAGCAATATGCTTTCCTTAACCGTGCAAGCGGACCATACTGGTGGGCATACTGGAGCATGATGACCTGCAACGTTATTACTCCACAACTTTTCTGGATTAAAAAAGTGCGCAGAAGTTTTGTTGCTACGTTCATCATTTCTATTTTCGTGAACATCGGTATGTGGTTCGAGCGTTTTGTGATTATTGTAACATCACTGCACCGCGATTACCTGCCATCAAGTTGGGTAATGTTTCACCCTACATTTGTTGACATCGGTATTTTTGTCGGAACTCTAGGAATTTTCTTTACCCTGTTCCTGTTGTTCTGCCGCACATTCCCTGTAATTGCAATGGCCGAATTGAAATCTATCTTGAAATCATCAGGAGATAAATACAAAAAATAATAACCCGCAGAAGAATGAGTAAAAAAGTAATTTACGGAATGTTTGATGACGAGGAAATCCTCCTGAAATCAGCCAAAGACATGGTGAGCAAAGGAGTAAGGATTAAAGACGTTTTCTCACCTTTTCCTATTCACGGAATTGACCCAGTTATTGGTGTTCCGCGCACACGACTTGCGATGGGCGCATTCGTTTATGGCGCAACAGGTCTTTCACTGGCATGGCTGATGATGGGCTATATGCTTATCTTCGATTGGCCTATGGACATTGGAGGTAAACCAAGTCAATTCTTTTACATGAACTTGCCGGCTTTTGTACCTGTAAGTTTTGAGATGACCGTATTTTTTGCTGCTCACGGAATGGCCCTCACCTACCTTATTGTAAACAGACTTTATCCCGGTCAGCAACCTCATAATCCCGACAACAGAACAACGGATGATAAATTCATGGTTCAAATCAACACAGACGAAAACAAAAAAACTGCGGAAGAAATCAAATCAATGTTGAGTTCAACCGGAGCCATTGAAATTACAGAGAAAGAAGCGTAACAGATTACTCAAATCTTTAAACAGGAAATGAAAATAGGAAAATACAGCACAACCTCCATGACAGCCATAACTTTTGGTTTTATGGTTGCTCTTTCTTCGTGCATGAAAACAGACCCGAACAGCCCGGGTTATGAATACATGCCAGACATGTATCGCTCACCATCTTACGAAACCAATTCGGCAAACCCGAATTTTGCTGATGGCATGACTGCACGCAAACCGGTAGCAGGAACTATTACACGAGGAGAACATCCTTATGCAGTAAGCGCTATCAACAATATGCCTTTTGCTTATGCCGATACAAAAGAAGAGTACGATAGAGCGGGAGTTGAATTAACTAACCCTATTGAACTCACACCGGCTATAATTGCTGACGGAAAAGTGTTGTATGAAAAATTCTGCTCACACTGCCACGGTGCAACTGGTCAGGCTGACGGTAAAACAGTTACTGCAGGTGGTTTTCCACCTCCTCCATCTTACTCTGCAGGAATGTCATCAAGAGGCGGTGCAATGAAAGATTTAACTCCCGGAAAAATATTCCACACCATTACGTATGGTGTGAATATGATGGGTCCACATGCTTCGCAACTGAACAAAGAAGAAAGATGGAAAATAACACACTACGTTCAGACTTTGCAAAAACAGTAAAATCTACTCTACAGTAAAAAAATAAATAGTTCACGATGAATTACACGCTGACAAAAAAT
>CANKAM010000006.1 GCA_947479755.1 Bacteroidota bacterium | reverse complement strand
TTTTTAGTGGTGCCTGCTGGAATCGAACCAGCGACACAAGGATTTTCAGTCCTTTGCTCTACCGACTGAGCTAAGGCACCAATCTCAAAAAGAGGGCGCAAAGCTAAAAAAGATTTCTCTTCCACAAAAAAATAAGATAATTCTGTTTGCTGCATATTCCTACTTTTGCGTGAATTTTAGCAAAACACTTGATGAATCTGGTTATTGACATGGGTAATACTTCGGTAAAACTTGGGCTTTTCGGGTCAGGTGAATTGAAGGCGCATCTGGTTTTACCTGAGTTCAAAATGAGTGAGTTGGAGAATTTTTTGAAAGAAAATGGTAATCCTCAAAATGCAATTCTTTCTTCGGTAGTAAAGGATAATCAGGAACTGGAAGCTTTTCTCGGAAATAATTTTTTTCTGATAAAATTAAACAGCAAAACTTTTTTGCCGGTAGAAAAACATTACAAAACGCCCGAAACGCTGGGCAACGACAGAATTGCTGCTGCCGTTGGCGCAAACAGTTTATTCTCATCACAAAATGTATTGGCTATTGATGCCGGTACCTGCATCAAATACGACTTTGTAAATGCTGAAAATCAATACTTAGGAGGAAACATTTCACCTGGTATTGATATGCGCTTTAAAGCATTGAATGCATTTACAGCTCAATTGCCTCTGGTTTCAAAAGCAGAAGACAATGAACTTTGCGGAGGCAGCACCGAACAAGCCATAAGGCTTGGTGTTCAGCTCGGTGCAATGGAAGAAGTGAAAGGAGTAATAAGTCGTTTTAAACAACGTTATGGTGATATGAAAGTTGTACTTACCGGAGGTGATCTTCCATTTTTTGATAACGAGCTAAAAAATCACATCTTTGCCGACCCGTTTTTAACCCTCCGCGGCTTAAATGTTATCCTCAACTATAATGCAGATAAGAAGAGTAAATAGATTTCTCTTTTTTATTTTTATTGCACTTTCATCTGTGGCTCAGGCGCAGACGGGAACTTCTTCACCCTATTCACGCTACGGAATAGGCGACCTTCAAACCTTTTCGCATGCACGAAATGCCGGAATGGGTGGGTTGAGTTTTGCTGTTCGCGAAGATTCTGTTGTTCCTGATTTTATCAATTTCAATAATCCTGCTTCTTATACTGCAATGAAATTCACATCGTTTGATGCAGGAATTATGGGTTCTTACGGTAATCTGCAAAATTCAAGGAATAATGAAACGGTAACCAATGCTTCGATGCAATATTTTGGCTTTGGTTTTCCGGTTACAAAATGGTGGGGCGGATGTTTTGGATTGAAGCCTTACAGCAGCATAGGATATGGAATGAGCGACAGCTCCAGCGTTTCGGATACACTTTCAGGCACTGAAATTCCAGTACAGAACAGTTTCAGTGGCAAAGGTGGATTGAACCAGTTTTTTATAGGAAGCTCAGTTCAGCCGTTTAAAAATTCAATTGCCCGTTTCCGCTCATCAGAAAAGTATAAAACACTGCTAGCAGAAAAAGATTCAGCGAAGATTAAAAAAATTGAAAGAAGCCTGAAAGCCGCAAGTGGATTGTCATTTGGTGTTAACTCTTCTTTTTTATTCGGCACGCTTGACAGAGAAAGAAGATTAGAATACAATAGCTCATCGTATTTTGATTTTAAACAAACTAATTCAAGTGACTTAGGTGGCCTTTATTTTAATTTCGGAGCTCAGTATTCAGTTTCGTTTAAGAATAATACAAGTCTGGTATTGGGCGCAGTATTTACACCCAACACCAACATAAAAGGCTCGCAAACTATTTTAGCAGAACGCTACCAAAGAATTGCAACAACAGACGGTGGTTATGACAATATTAAAGACACAGTGAAGTACGAAAAATCAAGTCCTGGATCAGTTACATTGCCCATGTCGTTTGGTGGAGGAATAGCATTTAAGAAACCCGGAAAATGGCAGTTTGGTGTAGATTATTTGCAACAAAGCTGGAGTAAATACCAGGCATTCGGGCAAACTGATGCTCTTTCAGACAGCCGCAGAATTTCAGGAGGTGGTGAAATTGGTGTTGGCAAAGATCAGGTTTTAGGAAGAGGAAAAACAGTTTTAAGATTAGGTGGTTACTACACACAAACCTTTCTGCAACTGAAAAGCACACAGCTTAATGATTACGGAGTAACGTTTGGTGTTGGTTTCCCCATTGCACGTAAATCAAGTATGCTGAATATTGCCTTTGAAATTGGCGAAAGAGGTACAACCGCCAACGACCTTATTAAGGAACAATATGTAAATCTCAGAATGGGTTTTACGTTCAACGATAAATGGTTTTTAAAACGTAAATACGATTAACCGTATTTTGAGAACAATCCATTTAAACGCACTGCTGCTTTTTTCATTCGCATCTTTCCTTGTCTCTTGCGAAAACGATATTGATGAAGTTAATACCGTAACAGCAAGAAGTAATTATCCTGTTGAATCCGGTAAGGACATGGAAGTGATTTACAGCGATTCGGGACATATAAAAGTTAAACTCAATGCACCCGTAATGATGCGTTTTGCAGGCGATAATCCTTACATGGAAATGCCAAAAGGTGTAAAGGTTTTGTTCTACGATGATTCCATGAATGTGAATTCACATCTTTCTGCAAACTATGCTATCAGCCGCGAGAAAGATGAAATAATGGAAGCAAAAAATAATGTTGTAGTTGTAAATGAAAAGGGCGAACAACTGAACACTGAACATTTAACATGGGATAAAAAACAATCACTGATTTATACCAAGGAGTTTGTGAAAATAACAACTGCTGAAGAAATTATTTACGGCAATGGTTTGGAATCAAATCAGAGCTTTACCAAGTATAAAATCAAGGATATAAAAGGAACTATTAATCTGAAAGAATAAATCATGAACAATTATCTAAAAATCTCTGAAAACATCTGGTTGGTTATAGCAATTCTTACAGTATTGGTTGTAGCCTATTTTCTGGCTACTGAAGGCTTTGCAAACGGAAATTATAAATTGCTATTTTTACCGTTGGTAGCCGGAACGATGTATATGTTTCGCAGAACACAGCGAACCAAATCTGAAAAACAAAACCCCGGCAACAAGTAAACCGAAAAGATGACCGTTTATATTACCCTGATTGTAGTCACCATTTTGCTTGCCGCATTTTTTTCGGGAATGGAACTTGCTTTCATTTCTTCTAATAAATTCAAGATTGAGATTGAGAATAAGCAGGGTTATTTACCCGCAAAAATATTTTCAGGTTTCAATAAAGCACCTTCAAAATTTATCAGCGCCATGCTGGTGGGTAATAATGTTGTCTTGGTACTTTACGGTACCATTATGGCAAAATTACTGGAACCGCCAATCCACGAATACGTGAGTAATGAGGCCTCCGTTGTGCTTGTTCAAACGGTAGTATCAACCATTCTTATTCTGGTTGTTGGTGAGTTTTTGCCCAAAGCTATTTTCAGAAATCATGCTAACTCATTGCTCAATGTTTTTGCTGTTCCGGTGTATATTTTTTATCAGTTGTTTTACCCGGTGGTGTATTTTACATCATCCATTTCTGAGTGGATAATAAAACATATTTTCAGGGTGCACCTTAAGCACGAAGAGCAATCATTTGGCCGACTTGATTTACATAATTATGTGAATGAAGCAAATTCATCTACCGGTAAAGAGCCTGAAGATATTGACACGGAAATAAAAATTTTCCAGAATGCTCTTTTGTTTTCAGACATAAAAGTGCGAGAAAGCATGATTCCCCGCACCGAAATTATTGCAGTTGATGTAGAAGAAACGGTTGAAGAATTGAGTAAGAAATTTGTAGAGACAGGTCTCTCAAAAATTCTGATTTACAGTGGAAATATTGACAACATCATTGGTTATGTTCACACTTTTGAGTTGTTTAAAAAACCATCAACTATTCGCTCGGTAATTTTTCCGGTTTCCAATGTTCCTGAAACAATGCCTGCAAAGGAACTACTTCGCGTTTTTATGCAGCAGCATCGAAGTATTGCCGTTGTGGTTGATGAGTTTGGCGGCACTGCCGGAATGGTAACGATTGAAGATGTGGTGGAAGAAATTTTTGGAGAGATTGAAGACGAGCACGATGTGGATGAACTGGTGGAATCAAAAATAAGTGAAACAGAATTTTTGTTTTCTGCGCGACTGGAGATTGATTACCTGAACAACGAGTATGGTTTGCATCTTCCTGTTTCAGAAGAGTACGAAACACTGGGAGGATTGCTGTTAAATCATCACGAAAGTATTCCCGAAAAAGGTGAAGAAATACGGATTGAAAAATATCTTTTTACCATTACTGTTGCCGGTGATTCTGTAACTGAGCAGGTGAATCTGAAAATAATGCAGTAATGGAAAAACATAAAATCTTAATTGTGGATGATGAGCCGGATATTCTGGAGTTTATGCAATACAATTTGGAGAAAGAAGGCTTTGAAGTTTTTCTGGCATCATCGGGTAAACAGGCTCTTGAAGTTGCAAAACAGGAGTTGCCCGATTTGATTATTCTGGATGTGATGATGCCGGGAATGGATGGCATTGAAACCTGCAGAGAGTTACGCAATGACGCGCGTTTGCGCGATACCATCATTGCTTTTCTTACGGCCCGAAACGAAGATTACTCGCAGATTGCCGGATTTGAATCAGGAGCAGATGATTATATAGCCAAACCGATTAAGCCCCGTGTGTTAATCAGTCGCATCAAGGCATTGCTTAAGCGCAGCGGGCAAACAGTTTCCGGCCCTATTACCGAAATTTCAGGACTTATTATTGACCGCAATACCTACACACTTACCCAAAACGGAAAGGAATTAACCCTTCCGAAAAAAGAATTTGAGTTGCTTGCTTTTCTTGCCACCAAACCCGGAAAAGTTTTTACCCGTGACGAAATTCTGAATCGCGTTTGGGGTAATGATGTGGTGGTAGGCGACCGCACCATTGATGTACACATCCGCAGGCTGCGCGAAAAAGTAGGCGACAAAGTTATACGCACCATCAAAGGTGTAGGGTATAAGTTCGAGGAGTAATCCCTAAAACGTATAACTCACTCTTCCCATTGTGAGCCTTCCCATATAAGGCGCACCCACAAACTCCTGAATACTGTTGTTAAGCAGATTGGAAACAGTAACATTCAGTTTCATGGTTTTCAGGAAAGGTAAAGTGTAGGTAATTGTTCCGTCAATCTGGTTGATGGCGTTTACATTACCCACATAAACACCCGAGTTTCCTGGAAAGGCATCTTGCCAGCGCCAGCGCAAACCAAGGTCAAGTCCGGTTTTTTTCCAGTCGTATTGCACCGACAGATTTACTTTGTGGCGCGGTGCATTCAAAGGAACGGTATAGCCCTGCGTTTGAAACTGATTCTTGTTTACAAATGAATAAGTGGCACCAAAGCGCAGGTTTTCTGTGAGGTAATATTTTGCACCAATATCAAAACCGTAAACAGTAATGTGTCCGAAATTTCCGAAGGTAAGCATGAGTGCCGGGTCGGTTCCAACGGTTGGTGAAACTGTTCCTATCGGTACTCCCGAAGTAAGCGTTGCCAGTTCATCTGCAGCGGTTCCGTTGCCGTTGCCACCATTGCCGGTATTATCAAAAACAAAGTTCAGTATCTGTTGAAAATTAGGAGCAGTAGAACTATCAATGCGTTGCTGAAAAATGGGAAGCAGATCGGCATAGTTCATAAACACATTGGGTGTTTGCAGTTTCAGGGCGCTTACAAAATCCGAAATATCGCTGCGGTAAGCATCAATAGTAAGCATTATGCGTTCTTTAATTATTCCGCTGTAACCGATTTCATAAGTAATAGTGCTCTGATTTTTTACTTTGGGAAGATCTTTTACATCTTGTTGCTGCATGGCGTTTTGTGGAAGAAACTGCTGCTTGTCAAGGTCGAGCATAATCAGGTTGTTGCCAATTGTAGCATTTTCGTTGGGGCTATAAAGTTCAGCAGCAATAATGTTAGCAAGTGTTGACGGAACTCCCTGCGCAATCATATTTGCTGCCACAATTTCTCCTACAGGTTGCAGCGCTGCATTGTTAAATGCAGAATTGTTGAGGCTCCAGTAATCAGCAGTTGTTCCGTTGGGATTTGCAAATGTTGTAAATGGCGAGCGGAATTGCAGTGTTCCCGCATTATCGTGACTGAAAATAAATCCATCGCGGTTGCCTATGCCGCGCCCGTCAATGCCAAACCCGTTGCCAAGTATAGAAGTGTAGCCAAAGGCATCTTTGGTGTTGAGCACATCCAGCGAGGTGTTGAGTGCAGAAGGAGAAGTGAAGGCACGGTTAAATGAAAGGCGAATGTTGTTACGTGCATCGGGTTTTATTACCAGCGCTGCGCGAGGCGATACAAAAGGCTTTTCAACAAACGAGTTCTTGTCAATTCTTCCTGAAGCAAAAAACTTCAGCACTTTTGAAATACTCCACTCGCCCTGCACGTAAGCACCGTATTCTAAAAAGTTGTCTTTGTTTTCGTAGCGCCCGTTGATGGTTCCTTTGGTGTCGGGGTTGGTAACCAGTACATCGGCACCGTAGATGAACCGTAGTTTTTCGCCAAACTCATGGCTGTGCTGCACTTGTCCCACATAAAATTTACTCTTGTCAACAATGTAATCGGCCGAGCGCAGCAGGTAGGTGCCTCCTGCATTGCTGCTGTTCATGTAGGCCTGCACAAATAAATTTTTGTGGCGGAAACGCGCCTGTGAATACCAGTAGCTCCAGTTTTTTACCTGTGCTGCGCCAAGCCCGGTCAACTCAATTCCGGTGGCCGAGCTGAAACCGCCCGACATAATAAATTCGGTCCCGGGGCGGAAACGGAAATCAAGGCGGGCATCCGTACTGTAGTTGCGCAAAAAATTATTACGCCCGTTTGCAACGGTATCGCCTGTTACGCCTGCGGCAATTGAATCGGCAGGTACTTCCTCACCGTTGGCATAATAAGGCACGCGTCCGTTGGTGGTTTGTTTGCCGAATACTGCGCGTTGCGGTTCTTCGGGGTCGCGGTATTTCCAGTCGTGGCCTTGCACAAAGTTGCCCGACAGTTTAAATCCAATCTGCACGGGTGATTTCTCTGTTGCCTTTTTCAGTTTCATGGCAGTGCGGAAATGCCCTCCGAAAATATCGCGCTCACCGGCTGTAAGGTTTATGTTGGTTTCCACATCTTTTTCAATATCCAGCGGTGAACGGGTAACGTAATGGATTACACCATTGGCACTGTTGGGTCCGTACATGGCAGAGGCAGGCCCTTTCAAAATTTCAACCCGTTCTATGTCATGATTATTTACCGGCACCAGAATACTCACATTCACCCGCAGCGAAGGAATAGATGCTATGCGGTAATCCATCAATGTCATCAGAGAGGTAGAGAAAATATCGTTAAACCCGCGGGTTACCACATTGTTGGTAGCAATGCCGGTGCGGATAATATCCACGCCCGAAACGCCTACCACATACTCAGCAGGATTGGTGTAAACGCGGTTGTTGATTTCCCTTGCTGTGATTACTGAAACGGCTGCCGGTGCGCTCATCACTTTCTCTTCTTTGCGCGAAGCACTGATTACAACAGGGTTCAGGTCTATGGAGGAGGGCTTCAGTTGCAGGTCAACGCGGTTGTTACTGTTTATTTTAACTTCGCTCTCTTTATAGCCTATGAATTGAAAAACAAGTGCGGTGGCATCAGCAGCAACGTTCAGCGTGTATTTACCTGCAGCGTCTGATATGGTTCCGTTGGTGCTGCCCTTTTCGGTAATAATTACACCAGGCATGGTTTCACCGTTTTCATCGGTTACCACTCCGGTTACGGTGCGCTGCGCAAAGGCGCTGAAACAAAACAGTAGTAGAAAAAAAGTAAATAGTTTTTTCATGGCAAGGCGTTTAGGTTGGTCTGACAATGATATGAATAAATATTTTCCACGCAAATTCCGTTCTGAAAAAATTGTCATTCCGAACGTAGTGAGGAATCTCCGGAAAAGAAAAAGGCGCTCCGTTAATCCGGAACGCCTTTTTCGGCATTAAAAATAAAAGGGATAATTTATTTTACTCCTGCGTTTGCTTTAAGTCTTGCCAATTCTGCTTCGGCAGCTTTAACATCAAATTTTGGATTGTTGCGGTTAGCTTCAATTTTGGTTTCGTATTCTTTAATTGCATTAAGG
This sequence comes from Bacteroidota bacterium, assembly GCA_947479755.1. Taxonomy (GTDB): domain Bacteria; phylum Bacteroidota; class Bacteroidia; order SXHM01; family SXHM01; genus SXHM01. Next base: position 117,030 of record CANKAM010000006.1, on the reverse strand, counting down.
TCTGCCTGATTTTTTTCAGCCACAGTTGTACCGGTTTTGGTTGCTGTGTTTGACGATACTCTAACCTGTTGCGGTGTTTGTGCACTTTTTATATCCGTTGCAGTTGAGGTTTTTGAATTGGTAACAGCTGTTTTTTGTGCCTCTTTTACCGAAGTAGCTGTTTGCGCATTTGCTGTGTTTACATAAACAACGGCTGCAATAGTTGCGCTAAGGATGGTGATGAATTTTTTCATAATAATTTGATTTAAGGTTTATGTTTTTTTTGAATTTGTTGTCTCTAATTTGATGACGAAGATAGAAAATAAAATAGCAGAGGGGAAATTTTTTTTGCCTCTGTCTTAGATTCCTCTACCTCACCAACGTCACTGCCCCCACATAAACCTTCTCCTTATTAAACACCGACCTGAAACGGATGTAATACACATACACATCATTTTGCGCAATGGTGTTGGCATCTAAGGTGCGGCCATCCCAACCCTCATCGGGCGATGGCGTGCGGAAAACACATTGTCCCCAGCGGTTATAAATGGTCATGTCAAATTCTTTTATGCCCATGTTATTGCTTACAAACACATCGTTCAGTCCATCGCCATCGGGCGTAAAAGCGTTGGGCACAAAAAACCGGAATTCGGGATTTACGCGCACCGTAATATATGCTGTATCGGTGCAGCCCAACTCGTTTATCACTATCTGGTAAGCGGTGTAGTTGCCCGTGTCCAAGTACGCATATTCGTAGTTGCAGTGGGGAATGGAATCAGTGCCATCACCTGCAAACAGCCAGCAATCAATACCGCCCTGCGAGTTATCAAAGAAGGTAATCTCAGGGTCAAAAATGGAAACCTCCGGTGTGTCTACACTCATGCCGGCAAGCGGTTGCGGATTTACCGTTATCAGGTCTGCAACAAAAAACGTGTTGGTATCAATGCAGCCGTTGGTAGTAACTACGGTAAGGCTGACATCATACAACCCGGGTTGCTCATATATATGTATAGGGTTGGCATCGGTAGAGGTAGCGCCATCGCCAAAAGTCCATACATACTGCAAGGTAGTGCCCGCCACCGAGCTGTCGGTAAACTGCACCGTGTAAGGCGCACAACCAATCAGCGGCTCGGGGTCAAAGGCCGCCACGGGCTGCGGATACGTTGTAAACGAAGTAGTGGCGGTGCTGCTGCAATTGTTCTCCGAAATGGTAAGCTCTATCTGCTGCAAACCCATTTGTCCGAACGAAATACCCACAGGGTTTTGTGCCGTTGAAGTTTGAGGCGAAGCATTGCTTCCAAAGTCCCAGGCAAAAACGGCATTGCCCCCAAACTGCCCTGCCGCCTGAAAACTAAAACTGTTATTGATAAAGCACTGGTCGGCAACAGGCACAATGTCTGCCTGCAAATTCGGGTAAATCTGATACGTTGAAATGGCTGTATCGGCACAGGTATAGCCCGGATTTACAACCAGCGTAACGGTATACGTTCCCGTATCGGAATAAACATACGAGGGGTTTTGCACATCAGAAGTATCATTGAAAACAGGTATAACTCCAAAGTCCCAGTGGTAATAGGTGCCGTTGGTACTGGCATCGGAGAACTGCACCGTTAGCCCGTCACAGAAATTTGTTTGTGAAGGAATGGCCGCAAATACATTGGAAGTGCAATTCATAACATTGAATTGAAAATCGCGCTTGTTTACACTCAGCAAAACTCCGTTGCGGTATTCGCTCACACAAACAGCCACTACAAACTGACCAATGGTATTGGGCGTTCCCGTAAGCAAACCCGTGTTGGCGTTTATTGTCAGCGCAGGCGAGGATGCTAAAGGGTACGTACCTGAATAGGGATTATTCCAGCCCACAAACTGGTAGGGCGGACCGGCAGCGGGTCTAAGGCGCTTGCACCGGTAAAAGGTTCGCAGAGTTCATACACTAACACATCGCCATCGGGGTCGGTGGCGCTGTGGTCAAAATTCAGCGGATCGCCTGCACACAAAACAATGGGCGGAAAATCATTGTAATAAGGACTGCTGTTGCACGTTACCACACTCTGTTCGGGAATGAAGCAGTAATACGTAGCACCTGCATTTCCGGGGTCGCTGAGATTTAAAATAGTTCCGTTACGGCAGCAGCGCTGATAAGCCAAATGATAACCGCCCGGAATAGAAGGCAGGATAGCCTCGGCAACATACACCGCCTCTTCCACACATATATTAGGTGGATACTGCAAACACGGATTATTAATGATAGGTGGCACAGGCGTAGAGCCCGGCAGCGAAACCTGCAAGTCCATCAACCATGCCCCCGATGAGTTGTAAACCGAAATGGTGGCAGGGTCATCATAAGGAGCTTCACCATTCAGGCAGTCGCGATAAACCTTTAGTGTGATGAGGTAATTGTTGCCGCCCGTACATTGGTAAAAAATTTCACCACCAACAATGTGCGTTGCTGCTGCCTCACCTAAAAATGAGAAAACAAAAAACAGAAGTAAGATTACTTTCCTGCAGCACATGATTGAAAAATTTTGTCAGGTAAAACTTTTGCAAATAGTACTATTTTTATTTTTCAAATCCTTCAATCATAATAAGGATGACTTTGCTATTTGGCTAATTCCTATTTGGCTACTTGCCTTCTATCGCACCAACGTAACCGTACCCATTTTCTTATGCACCTCACCAATAGGTGTTTTAAAAATCATGGTGTAAACGTAAACATCGTTGGGATAAAAAGTGCCTTCATCGCGTTTGCCGTCCCAGTATAAGCGTGTATCAAAAGTGGTGTAAATCTGCTCGCCCCAACGATTATACAATCGCATTTCAACCGAGCGCCATCCTTGTCCTACGGGCGAAAAATATTCATTCAGTCTGTCGTTCCCCGGAGTAAAGGCGTTAGGTATCCATACATGAAAATCAGGATAGGCAATCACCGGATAAATTACGCTGTCAATACAGCCTGCAGAGTTGGTAATCACTAAAAGTACATAGTACGTTCCGGTATCGGTAAATGTGTGTAAAGGACTGTAATCAGTAGAAGCCGTCCCATCCTGAAAAAACCACTGGCTGTCCACTGCATCAATACTTAGATTCACAAAACGCAATGTTCTCGCTCCCTGATATTCATAGGCAAAATCCGCATGTGCCGTGTCAACACTTACCAGAATAGTTTGCGTTGCAGAAAGACTGCAACTATCAGTAACCGTAATGATGTAGTTGGTGTTTTGCGCTGGGTTTACATAAAATGTTTGTCCATCACCTAAGCCATTATCCCAGGTATAAGTGTAATTAGGAATACCGCCTGTAACCGTTGCAGTAATCAGGGCACTGTCGCCACCGCAGATGGCAGCATCAGATGCAGTAATTACCATCGGCACATAATTTGGCAAACCAACAGTAATTGATTCAACAATACTTTGGTTTCCACAGGTATCCGAAACAGTTACTGTGTAGGTAGTAGTAACTGCCGGATTTACATTAATGCTTTGCGTGTTTTGTCCGCTGTCCCAGGAGTAATTACACCCCGGAATTCCACCGTTTACAGTAATGCTCAGCGTAACCGTACCCGGACAAATCAGCACGGTATCATTACTCACCGAAACTAAATTCAGCGGAGGTGCATCGCTGATGGTAAGTGCAATAAAAGGTTGTGGTGCACCGGTGCAGATGCTGCCCAGTTGCAGAGTAATAATAATCGTTTCAGAGCCTTCGGGAATACCATCTCCAATACTTGAAAGTGTTAAGTCGGCAGTAGTCTGCCCCGCAGGTATTACAATGCTGTCAGGTATTTGCACATAATCGGTTCCGTTTGCGGCTGTTCCGGTAATGGTATAGTATACCGTTTGTGCGCTGGAGGTAGAGCCTGTCCGCTCAAAATGAATAATGGCATCACCGCAGCCTTCTATAAGGGCGGTATCATTCAATGTGCTGGAGTAGCTAGCTTCAGCACTAATGTTCACTGTTCCGCTGCTGAAACTGTTGGCTTCCAGAAAAACTCCCGAATCCCAAACCCCATCAAAACCATCGGCAACCGCCAGTTTTATATGATAGGTTTGGCAGGGAACAACCGTTGCCTTTGCTTCCAGAACAGTTGTGAAACCATCGTACTGCACCGTAGTTCCGCTACAGTTGTTAACGTAATAAGCGCAATTTGCACAAGGTCCGTTCGGACCTGTTCCTAACGGTGGGCAATCATTTGACCCATTATTTAAATCATTGATGGTTACTGGCGTTGAAGTTCCTGGGATAATGGCAATGTTTTTTGCACCATTTGTATAAGGTCCAGCTATTCCCGGTCCGCTGATAAAAAATCCGAAAATATCATTGAATGTTTGCCCCACAAACTCAGGGTATTCTTCTGAGCCAAAAACATAACGAAAGCTTACAGAATCTGCAAGAGGTATAAAATCAAACTCTAATACACAGGCATCAAAGGTTGATACACCTGAAATTTGGTCAAGGTCAGGGTCGCCTAATAATGAATTATCTGTTCCTTCACCACCGCCTGAGTTGGGTCCGGGTGCATTAATAATATCTCCGGTGGTAAGTATAACACCGCTTGCAAGCCCTATATTGGAAGTTGCTCCGTTAAAAAAACCACGGGCATTTGAGTTTCCTGTGTAGGTGATATTGCTTACGGTAATTCCGTTTCCGAGCAAAACATTCTGCACCAGTTGAGTTGGCGTTTGCGTATTGTTTGTAGTAAGTTGGGCATTGGCAAATAGCGAAAAACACAGCATAAAAACTGCTGCGCAAAAACCTTTTACTGCTATTTGTAATTTTGATTTAAACAATTGATTTTCTTGCACTAAGTCACAAAAATAAAGTATTTTTTTTCTAAACGGGCAAACTTTAACGTTTGTCGAACGAAAAATCGATTAAAGGTTTATCTCTTTGTTCGTGACATATTGTCACGTTTCGTGATTTTGAATATCTTTGCAGCCCTTTTTATTTCGGGAAACACAAATGGAATTCAACGAAGAGGAAACAATTGACGAAACCAGACAAGGCGAAGCCCTTGTTCTTTCCCAACCTTTGGGATTGAAAAAGCTTTTCCTTGAAAGCTACGGTTGCGCCATGAATTTTTCTGACAGCGAAATTGTTGCTTCCATTCTTGTGGGACAAGGTTATTCCACTACAACTGACGAAACCGAAGCGGATTTAGTTTTAATAAACACCTGCGCTATTCGCGAAAATGCCGAGCAGCGCGTTCGTCAGCGTTTAACGGAATTTAAAAAAGCCAAAAAGGAAAATCCTTCACTTATTGTTGGTGTGATGGGCTGCATGGCAGAACGTTTGAAAGCAAAATTCCTGGAAGAAGAAAAAATAGTTGACATTGTGGTAGGCCCCGATGCTTACCGCGATTTACCTAAGCTGATTGAAACAGTTGAAGGAGGACAAAAAGCAGTAAATGTATTGTTGTCACGAGAAGAAACGTATGCCGACATTAGCCCTGTTCGTTTGGGAAGCAATGGTGTTACAGCTTTCATCAGCATCATGCGCGGATGCGATAACATGTGTGCGTTTTGTGTGGTACCTTTTACCCGCGGTCGTGAGCGCAGCCGCGACCCCCTTAGTATTGTAGAAGAAGCAAAAGATCTTTTTGAACGAGGTTATCGTGAGGTTACTTTGCTCGGACAAAACGTAGATTCCTATTTATATGCCGGTGGTGGTTTGAAAAAAGAAATAACCGAAGAGCAGCAAAAAACTGCTACAACCTTTGCCAACCTTCTGGAAATGGTTGCGCTTGTTTCACCTGAATTGAGAGTGCGTTTCAGCACTTCCAATCCGCAGGATATGACGGACGATGTGCTTTATGCCATTGCTAAACACGAGAACATTTGCAATTACGTTCATCTGCCGGTTCAGGCGGGAAGCACTTCCATGTTGACACGCATGAACCGTGGCTACACACGCGAAAAATATTTAGACCGGATTGCTGCAATCAAAAGAATTATTCCTGATTGCGGAATCTCAACAGATATTATCACAGGCTTTTGCGGAGAAACAGAAGAGGAGCATCAGGCAACACTTTCATTAATGCAGGAAGTCCACAACGATTTTGCGTACATGTTTGCTTACAGCGAGCGTCCGAAAACATTTGCAGAGAAAAACATGAAGGATGATGTTCCTGAAAATATAAAGTTGAAAAGACTGCAGGAAGTAATAGATCTCCAGTTGAAACATTCAGCAGAAAAAGTGAAAGCAGGTGTAGGGAAAGTTCACAAAGTTTTAGTGGAGCAGTTTTCAAAAAAATCAAAGGATATGCTTTCAGGTCGCAACTCACAAAACACGGTTGTTGTGTTTCCGAAAGGCAATTTTAAGAAGGGTGATTTTGTGAATGTGCTGGCTACCAAGTGCACAGGCGGAACCTTGATTGGGGAAGCAGTTTAAGAAGAAATTATCATGACAACGCAAGAAATAAAAAACCGTTTTGGAATCATTGGCAACTCACCATTGCTGAACCGCGCTATTGAAGTGGCTATGCAGGTTGCACCAACGGACATTACCGTTTTGGTTACCGGTGAAAGCGGTTCGGGAAAAGAAACATTTCCGAAAATTATTCACCAGTTGAGTTCACGTAAACACGGAACTTATATTGCCGTGAACTGCGGTGCAATCCCTGAAGGTACAATAGATTCGGAATTATTCGGACATGAGAAAGGTTCATTCACGGGAGCGCACGAAACACGCAAAGGATATTTTGAAGTAGCTGACGGAGGAACTATTTTTCTGGATGAGGTTGCGGAGATGCCTTTGGCAACGCAGGCTCGTTTGTTGCGTGTTCTGGAGACAGGTGAATTTATAAAAGTGGGTTCATCAAAAGCTCAGAAAACAAATGTGCGTGTGGTGGCTGCTACCAACGTAAATATTCCACAGGCAATTGAGCGCGGAAAATTTCGTGAAGATCTTTATTACAGGCTGAACACTGTTCCTATTTACGTTCCGTCTTTGCGAAATAGGAGAGAGGACATTCATTTGCTTTTCCGCAAGTTCGCCAGTGATTTTGCAGAGAAATACAGAATGCCTGCAATCAAGTTAGAAGACGATGCAGTGCGCATGTTGGAAAACTACACCTTTCCGGGAAACGTGCGCCAACTGAAAAATATTGTGGAACAGGTTTCCATTATTGAAAAAGAACGGAATATTTCAGGAGCAATATTTCAACATTATTTGCCAACAGATAATGGCAAACCTAATCTGCCTGCTGTTTACGAGAAGCCGAAAGATAATCCTGAATTTTCAGAACGCGAGTTGTTATACAAAGTGCTTTTTGATATGAAGAAAGATATCAATGACATGAAAAAATTAGTCGTTGAACTGATTTCAAACGAAGAAGGCAATCAGCAGTTCCGTGAAAAAAATGAAGGACTGATTAATAAATTGTATCGTGAAGTGGAGCCTGTATCTGAAATGGATCATGGTATTCAGGTACAGCGCAAAAATAACGAACACGATCATTTTGTAGTTCCCGAAGAAGTGGCCGAACAATCGCTTTCACTGGAAGAAACGGAAATCGGTTTGATTAAACGTGCGCTTGAAAAACACAAGGGAAAACGTAAAGATGCCGCTGCCGAATTAGGTATTTCTGAACGTACATTGTATCGCAAAATCAACGAGTATAATATTGATAAATGAGAATTTCTGCGCTGCTTGTTGTTTGCTTTTTAGTGCTGACTCAGACAGGATGTGGAGTTTATTCTTTCACAGGCGCTTCAACTGGTGAATCAAAAACAGTTTCAATTGTTTATTTTAAAAACAATGCTCCGCTGGCTCCACCAACGTTCAGTCAAAAATTTACAGAAACACTGCGCGACAAATTTACTTCACAGACAAGTTTAACCCTTGTTCCCAATAAAGGCGATTTGAATTTTGAGGGTTTTGTTACAGGTTATGCAACCGCTCCGGTTGCCATTCAGGGTAACGAAACGGCAGCTTTAAACAGATTGACAATTACAGTCACGGTCACATTCACAAACGCCAAAGACGAGAAGCAAAATTTCGAACAAAGTTTTACCCGTTTTGCTGACTTTAATAGTTCACAAAGCCTTGCTGCGGTGCAAGACCAACTCGTTACCGAAATCAATGACCAATTGGTGCAGGACATTTTTAATAAATCAGTAATCAACTGGTGAGATGAATTTAGAACTGTTCAACGGTTTCCTGAATTCACCTGCAATGCTTAACGGGCAAAGCCTTCCGCTGCTTACCGAGTTGGTAAAGGAATATCCCTATTTCCAGACTGCTCAGATTTTGCTGGCTAAAAATCTGCACAACGAAAAAAATATCCGCTATAACGCACAATTGAAAATTGCTGCTGCTTATTCAACTGACAGAAAGAAATTATATGAACTTATCAAGGGAATTGCAGAGGTTGAAGAGAAGGTAATTGAGCCGATAGCTGTTAAGGAAGAAAAATCTGTTCTGCCAAAAGAGGAGAAAAAGGAAATTCAGCAGGAAAGACCTTTACTAAAACCAAATGAAAGAGTAAAAACAGAAGAGCAGGTAGTTAAAAAGAAAGAAGAAATAAAGGTTGAGCCTGCAGTTGAAAAAAAGGTTGAGCCTGTTGTTAAAAAACAACAACCTAAAGTGGATGAAACACATACGTTCACCGAATGGTTGAGATTGGCTTCGCTTCATTCGGTCAAAGCAGTAGAGATTGAGCGCGAGAAGAAAAAGCCATCACAAAAAGATGCGTTGATTGACAAGTTTTTGCGTGAAGAACCAAAAATCAGTAAGCCGCAGAAAGCTGAATTCTTTTCGCCTGTAAACATGGCAAAGCAAAGTATTATAGAAGACGATGAGCTGGTAACCGAAACGCTGGCCCAGATTTATGAAAAACAAGGCTTTTTTGCCAAGGCAATTAAGGCTTACGAGAAATTAAGTTTGAAATATCCCGAAAAAAGCCTTTCCTTTGCAGCCCGAATTGAAAATCTGAGACAAAAATTAAACGAACAATAACATGTATTTATTCATTTCAATCTTAATCATTATAGTATGTGCACTGCTGGTTTTAGTAGTGTTGGTGCAAAACTCTAAAGGCGGAGGTTTATCTTCAAGTTTTGGAGCTTCCAATCAGGTTATGGGTGTTAAAAAGACCGGTGATTTTTTGGAAAAGTCAACATGGGGTTTAGCCATTGCATTATTAGTATTGAGCCTTGCTTCAACTGCTTTTATTAACCGTGAAGATGCAGGTGTGCAAACCGAATCGGCTATAAAAGAGCAGATTGATAATGCGCAAGATCCTTCAGCTGCACCGCAGGAAGCACCTGCTCCGGAAGCAGGACAAGAGCAACCCGCACCTCCTGCAGGAAACTAAGAGTTAATAAATATCTTTCATTTAAAAATGTCAGGATGTCACACAGCCTGACATTTTTTTTAGCTGAAAACTGCAATATTGTCCCTTAAAGCCGCTTGGCACGGTAAGTGACAATGGGCGCACATCGAAAATAAATTATCAAATTAGTTAAACCAATAAATCAAATCAAAAATGTCAGTAAAAATCAGACCTATTGCCGGCACACAAAACCGTGTGGTTGTTGAAGCAGCCGCTGCCGAAGAAAAAACAAAATCAGGGATCATCATTCCTGACACCGCAAAAGAAAAACCGCAACGCGGAAAAATTGTTTCTGTAAGCGAAATTGATGAAAAAGGAAACAAACCTGCTGTAAAAGTTGGTGACGAAGTTCTTTACGGAAAATATGCCGGAACCGAAATCACAGTTGAAGGCAAAGAATACCTTATCATGCGTGAAAGCGACATTTTCGCTGTCATTTAAGAAGTGAAAGGTTAATGGTTATTCGTTATTCGAAAAACCACTTAGCCACTATCATCATCCTATTAACTAATAACAAATAACTAATAACAATTTAACAAAATGGCTAAACAAATTATATTCAATCTTGAGGCGAGAGACCAAATCAAGAAGGGCGTTGACGCTTTGGCGAACGCTGTAAAAGTTACACTTGGTCCAAAAGGACGTAACGTAATTATTGACAAAAAATTCGGTGCACCAACTATCACTAAAGATGGTGTAACGGTTGCAAAAGAAATCGAACTTTCAAACCCGGTTGAAAACATGGGTGCGCAAATGCTGAAAGAAGTGGCTTCAAAAACTGCTGACATCGCTGGTGACGGAACTACAACTGCTACTGTGCTTGCACAGGCTATTGTAACTGCAGGTTTGAAAAACGTTGCTGCCGGAGCAAATCCAATGGATTTGAAACGCGGTATTGACAAAGCGGTTATTGCAGTGGTAAAAAACTTGCAAAAACAATCTAAGTCAGTTGGTGACGATAACGATAAAATCGAGCAGGTTGCTACTATTTCTGCAAACAGCGACAGCACTATCGGGAAACTGATTGCTGAAGCAATGAAGAAAGTAAAAAAAGAAGGTGTTATCACTGTTGAAGAAGCTAAAGGAACGGAGACTACTGTTGAAGTAGTAGAAGGTATGCAATTCGACCGCGGATATGTTTCTCCTTACTTTGTGACTAATGCAGAGAAAATGGAAGCAGTTCTTGAGAACGTGCAAATTTTGATCTACGACAAAAAGATTTCAAGCATGAAGGAGTTACTTCCTTTGTTGGAGAAACAAGTTCAAAGTGGTCGTCCTTTGTTAATTATCGCAGAAGAAATTGATGGTGAAGCATTGGCTACATTGGTAGTAAACAAAATCCGCGGTTCACTGAAAATCGCAGCTGTAAAAGCTCCGGGTTTCGGTGATCGCAGAAAAGCAATGTTGGAAGACATCGCTATCCTGACTGGCGGAACAGTTATCAGCGAAGAAAGAGGTTTCAAATTAGAGAATGCTGACCTTTCTGACCTTGGAACTGCTGAGAAAATCACAATTGATAAAGATAACACTACCATCGTAAATGGTGCGGGTGCAAAAGACGATATCAAAGCGCGTGTTAATCAAATCAAAGCGCAGATTGAATCTACAACTTCAGACTACGACAAAGAAAAACTACAAGAGCGTTTGGCTAAATTAGCCGGTGGTGTTGCGGTTCTTTATGTTGGTGCTGCTACCGAAGTAGAAATGAAAGAAAAGAAAGACCGTGTTGACGATGCATTGCACGCAACCCGCGCTGCTATTGCAGAAGGTATCATCCCGGGTGGAGGCGTTGCTTACATCCGTGCCGTTGAAGCCTTAGACAAAATGGTTGGAGATAACGATGATGAAACTACAGGTATCGCAATTGTTCGCAGAGCAATTGAAGAGCCGTTGCGTCAGATTGTTGCTAACGCAGGTGGTGAAGGTTCTATCGTAGTTCAAAAAGTAAAAGAAGGAAAAGGTGATTTCGGATACAATGCACGCACCGATGTGTATGAGCATTTGTTGAAAGCCGGAGTTATTGACCCTACTAAAGTTGCACGTGTAGCTTTAGAAAACGCTGCTTCTATCGCAGGAATGTTGCTCACAACTGAGTGCGTACTTGCTGATGAGAAAGAAGAAAACGCTGGAGGAATGCCGGGTGGCATGCCAGGCGGAATGGGCGGAATGGGTGGAATGATGTAAGCCTTTCCTCTTAGAGGTTGAATAATGCAGCCCCGTTAAACGTGAGTTTGGCGGGGCTGTTTGTTTTACGTTCTAAAAACATTACCAGGCTTAAAAGGCGAACTGTCGCTGTGCATATTAATCGCTTTGCGTGAAAGAACAATTACCACAATCAAGGTAATCAATGCACCGAATGCAATCACGGGCACTTCATTTACAAACAAACAAAAGTCATAAGCACCATGAAAAAAAGTTGCGGCAAGTACTCCGGTAATCAATAAAGCCTTTTCGTTTTTAGGATTAAATTTTGCAAGTCCAGCAAAATAACCCATCATCACCGCGTTGGCGGCATGAGCAGGAACAGCCGTAAACATGCGCAGCAAGCCAACACCAATTCCCCCATCCATTACATACATTACATTTTCAAGGGCTGCAAAACCAAGCGAAACCATTACGCTGTAAACGATGCCATCAAACGGTTCGTTAAACTCAGCACGGTTGTAAGCAAAGCGTTTGAAGAAAATGTATTTTGAAAATTCTTCGCTGAAACCAACCACTATAAAAGCATGAACAAAATTGTGTGACCAGTATTCATCCAATGCAAGTTTTGGTCCACCATAAACTTCAAGTATAACAGCAGGAATAATGCTTACTCCTCCAAGGAAAAAACATTTCAGCAAAAGTCCTAAAGGTTCTTTCTCGTGCTTGTCTTTAAAGTAAATGAAAACAGCTATTGCAAGGGCAGGCGCAAGAGCAATTGCTATAAGGTAAAGCACCGTTCTGTTTTACAGGTTTGATTTAAACTCTGCTGAAAATGCTTCCCAGGTCATGCTTCGGTATTTATCAGAGCCAAAAAAAGTAATGATTGGCTCCAGCGCCTGAGGTGTTTGAAAACCCGCAATTGGTTGAATGAGATTCAGTTCTTTATCTAAATAAACAATAGTAGGGTACGAGAGTTTTCCCTGCATCAGTTCTGCGGCAAGCTCATGATAGCCGCGTTGTCCGTTTGGAATAAATTTGAACTCACGCTCTCTGAATAAAATCGGTTCTTTTTGCTCGGCATTAAATTTTACAGCATAAAAATATTGGTTCACATACGCAGCAATTTTAGGATTGGCGAATGTGGAGGCATCCATTTTTTTGCACCATCCGCACCAGTCGGTATAAACATCCATGATGATAGGGCGTTTTTCTTTTTGCGAAAGTTCAACAGCTTTTTCAAATGTTACCCAATTGATGGTTTCCTGAGCCGAAGCCGAATAAAATGCGAAAGAGATGAGTAGTGCTAAAACAGAACGGAACTTCATGTGTTATGTATTTGTATATTTATCAAACGGAATACAAAATTACAAATTATTTGAACTTTCTTGCTCACCTTTATTTGTCGCACACATCGGATGAACTGATGTTCGGAAATTACATTGCCGATGGTGTGCGCGGAAAATTAGACGGGCGCTTTCCCGAAAAAGTGATTGAGGGAATTCGGATGCACCGCGCTATTGATGATTTCACGGATACGCATCCCGTTTTCAAGCAAAGCTGTATGCGCTTGTATGAGAAGTATGATAAATATGCCTGGGTAATTGTAGATATTTTTTACGACCATTTTCTGGCTGCCAACTGGAATGAATTTCATCCACAACCATTACAGGTATTTTCTGCTGAAACGTATTTAATGCTGGAGAAAAATCTTGATCTGATGCCTGAAAAATCAAAACGGTTTTTCCAGTACATGACCGAATACGATTTGCTTTTCAACTATTCAGAAACCGAAGGCATTGAACGAGTGTTGGCCGGAATGGCCCGCAGGGCAAGGTTTCAATCCAATATGGAAAAAGCAACTGCCGACTTAATTAATGATTACAGCGACTACGAAAAAGATTTCCGTTTATTTTTTCCTGAGCTGGAAAAATTCACAGCAACTAATTTCTGAGTTTTATTGCTTTACAAACCGTTGGAGGTAAACCCCTGTTTCTGTTTCAGCAATAACAAAATACAACCCGCTGCTTAACCCTGAAATATCAAGAGAAGCAGTTCCTGTTCCCCTCTCCCCTTGGAGAGGGGTTAGGGGTGAGGCTTCTACTCCTTTTGAATCAATCAGCTTTACTTCTTTTATTTTTCCTGCATTCTGCGGTAATACAATATTTATTTTTCCGGTGGTTGGATTTGGAAATAATTTCAGTTGATTTTCTATGAATGGATTTTCTGCAACTCCTGCAGCGACATCAATATTTATGTCATCAATAAAAATATTGTTTCCGCCACGCCCGTTAAATACAAAACGGAAACGGAAATCATCAACAAAATAGGTGGAGGGAATAGTTACAACGGCTTGTTTCCATTCTTGTTGTGATGAAGGAATAAAAGAATTAATCTGCGGTGGAACAGTTTCCAATTCAGTTCCGTTAATTGTAAGTTTATTTAACCAGAAGGTGCTGCATCCTTTATTGATTTGTAATTGTAATTCGTCTTCAATTGAATCTGTTTTTCCTGCAAATGCATATTTGAAACTGATGTTTGTTTCTGTTACCTGGGATAAGTCAATTAACGGACTGTAAAGTTCATCTTTAGTATCCATTGTATTGTAGTAATTATTTAGAATTATGGAGTAATAACCATTATATGCTATACCCTCAGCAACAAACCAGTTATTAAGGTAAATCGTATCAAAACTATTTTCAAACCATTCCATCCCATTAAGCGAAACAGTGCTTTCAAATGATTCTGAAAAAGGAAATGTAGTTGCACCTGTTTCTGGCAAAACAGAAATATAATCTTGTTTAGTTTCTATAACAGAATTGCCGTTTGCAAATACGGTTAAACTCACACCATAAACCCCGGCAGTATTATAAACAATTTCAGGTGCTGTATCAGCAGAAGTTGAAGGTGTCCCACTTTCAAAAGTCCATAAAACAGAATCAAAAGGAGCATCGTAACTTTCATTATTATACGTAATTGTCCCACCCGGGCAAACAACCTTTTTGTTACTGCTGAACTCACTGCCGCATAAGACAGGCGCATCGTAAACTCCTGTTGCAATAAGGTTTGCAGGCTGCCACAGATTATTTCTGTTTCCTATTGATGAGTTCAATGCTGCCTGCATTCTGTCTTTTTGTCCTGTAGTAAACATGATATTACAATAAGAATAATCCATCACGTTCTGAACCATATCAACCGTAGAATTGTTGCACGAAGTTCCATTCAGATTGCAGCTTTGCCAGCCAATAGTTGGCGGAGTGTCCGCCACCCCATCATCAACATTACAATCATGATTTGGGTCAGCACAAGGCAAAAAATAATAACCCGGAACATTGTTGCCGCCCCAGATGTGTTGCAAATTCAGGTAGTGCCCGCACTCATGCGCAAATGCAACTGATTGTGTCAAATTAGAAGTGCCGATAGTCCCGACATAATTATGTGAAAGCACAATACCATCCCATTCCGGAACCGTATCCGCATCCGAAGGAAAAATAGCATGCCCCGCTAATCCAGCTGCATTCTTCACCACATAAACATTCAAATAGCTTGTAGGATTCCAGTGCACAAGATTTTTTACCGCATGATCTCCTGTTTCCGAAAGCGATGAAGCAATGCGGTTAATTCCGCTATGGCAATTTCCATCAGGGTCGCGTTTTGCCAAACGAAATTCAATCCGTGTATCAGCATGCAGCGGTTTGAAAATCTCCACAATACTTGCCGTATCATCCCGTTGCTTGCGAAACGTTTTGTTCAACATTTCAATAGCACTGTAAACTTGTTCGTTCGCAATATTTTCATTCCCGTAATTGTGAATAATATGAAACACAACCGGAATAACATACAGCGCAGTATCAGCAGTTAAATCCTTTTCTGCCTTTGAAGCAATAAATTCACGCGTAAATGTTTCCAATTCATTTTCCCGCTCAAAAACCGCTTTAGCTAGTTCGTGATTGTTCTTCAGACTAGAAATACGAAGTTCATCTGCTCCGCAGTGCAGAGATTGTTGTGCAAAAACACCGTAATGGAATATAAAAGCGCAGATAATTGTTAAATTTCTTTTCATAAGACATAATTGTACCCACAAATATACAGGCATTATGTAGAACCAAAACAACCGCCCTACAAGTTTAGTAATTGAGTAAGATTTTTAAAATGCGCTGAAAATCAGTAAAATATAAAATCTCATGGAAACGAAAATCGCTGTCATGGAAACGAAAACCCTTCTCATGGAAACGAAAATGACCGTCATGGAAGATAAAATCGCTGTCATGGAAACGAAAACCCTTCTCATGGAAACGAAAATGACCGTCATGGAAGATAAAATTGCTGTCATGGAAACGAAAACGACTGTCATGGAAACGAAATTGAAACAAGGGGGCTTAGAAAATCCCTCTCATGGAAACGAAAACGACCGTCATGGAAGATAAAGTCACTGTCATGGAAACGAAAACAACTGTCATGGAAACGAAAATGACGCATGGGGGCAAAGAAAAATCTTCTCATGGAAACGAAAACCCTTCTCATGGAAGCCAAAATCCCTGACTTGGAAGCCAAACCCATAGACTGTGGGAATGTTAATAAATGTTTATAAAAACACTTGTTTTTACAGGCACTTCCATGTTATTTCTGCTACATATTTTACTATCTTCGCACGACATTTAAAAACAACACAAAAATTCAGATTAAATATACGTGCAAACAACAGAAAATATGGCAGAAGATGAAGTAAAAGAAATTAAAAATGCCTCAGGTTACGGGGCAGATAGCATACAGGTTCTTGAGGGGTTAGAGGCCGTTCGTAAACGTCCTGCCATGTACATCGGTGATGTGGGAGTAAGAGGTCTGCACCACTTGGTTTACGAGGTAGTGGATAACTCCATTGACGAGGCACTCGCAGGACATTGCAAAAACATTGATGTATTTATCAACGAAGGCAACTCAATCACAGTAAAAGATGACGGCCGCGGAATTCCAACCGCAATGCACGCCAAAGAAAAGCGCTCTGCCCTTGAAGTAGTTATGACCGTGCTTCATGCCGGTGGTAAATTTGACAAAGACAGTTACAAAGTATCAGGAGGTCTCCACGGTGTGGGTGTATCCTGCGTTAATGCACTTTCTACATTGCTTAAAGCAGAAGTTCATCGCGAAGGAAAAATCTTCCAACAAGAGTACAGCGAAGGAAAACCTCTTTACCCAACTAAAGTTGTTGGCGAAAGCGATAAAACAGGAACCATCGTTACCTTCCAGCCCGATGCTACTATCTTCATCACCACCGACTATAATTACGAAACACTCGCAGCTCGTTTGCGTGAGTTGTCGTACCTCAATAAAAAGATAACGCTCAACATCACCGACCTGCGCACCAAGGATGAAAACGGAGCAAACAGAACAGAAAGTTTCTATTCAGAGCGCGGCTTAGTTGAATTTGTGGAATACCTTGATTCAACACGTGAAAAGTTGATTGAAAAACCAATTTACTTAGACACCGACAAAACAGGTATGCCAATTGAAGTGGCCATGCAATACAATACTTCTTTTGGTGAGAATGTTCACTCCTATGTAAACAACATCAATACAATTGAAGGTGGAACCCACCTTGCCGGTTTCCGCAGAGCACTTACACGTACATTGAAAACATACGCTGAGAAATCAGGTATGCTCGAAAAGAAAAAATTTGAAATCAGCGGAGAAGATTTCCGTGAAGGATTAACAGCCGTTATTTCCATAAAAGTTCAGGAACCACAGTTTGAAGGACAAACAAAAACCAAACTCGGAAACAACGAAGTAATTGGCGCAGTAGATGTAGCCGTAGGCGAAACACTCAACAATTACCTCGAAGAAAACCCAAAGGATGCAAGACGCCTCGTAGAGAAAGTATTACTTGCTGCTGAAGCCCGTCATGCAGCCCGCAAAGCACGTGAACAGGTTCAACGCAAAAATGTTCTTACAGGAAGCGGACTTCCCGGAAAACTTTCAGACTGTTCAGACAATGACCCTGCGAACTGTGAGATTTACTTAGTCGAGGGAGACTCCGCAGGTGGAACAGCCAAGCAAGGTCGTGACCGTAATTTCCAGGCAATACTTCCGCTCAGAGGTAAAATTCTGAACGTAGAAAAAGCAATGGAATGGAAGATCTATGATAATGAGGAGATAAAAAATATGTTCACCGCATTAGGCGTTCACATCGGCACACCGGAAGATGACAAAGCCCTGAACATTGAAAAGCTTCGTTACCATAAAGTAATCATCATGTGCGATGCGGATATAGATGGAAGCCACATTACCACACTTATCCTTACTTTCTTTTTCCGCTATATGAAAGCTCTCATTGAGCAAGGGCGCATTTATATTGCCACACCACCCTTGTATTTGATAAAGAAAGGAAAAGAAGAGAAATACTGCTGGAACGAACAACAACGCGAAGAAGCAGTTAAAGAATTAGGAAAAGGTAAAGATGACAGTGTAAATACCCAGCGCTATAAAGGACTTGGAGAAATGAATGCAGAACAGTTATGGTCAACTACCATGAACCCTGCAACCAGAACATTACGCCAAGTATCTATTGACAGCGCAGCCGAAGCTGATAGAATATTCTCAATGCTTATGGGCGATGATGTTCCGCCACGCAGAGATTTTATTGAGAAGCACGCGAAGTATGCACGAATTGATGTTTAAGCATTAATCTGCACCAAATAAAAAGCCCCGCGATAATTATCGCGGGGCTTTTTATTTGGTGCAGAGACTTCTTTATTATTTAGTTTTTGTATCCACTTCAATTTTTCTTGGAGATACATCTACTTTCTTATTTCTTGGAACTACAGCATTATTTGTTGTTAAAGCAGTTGTAGTTTTTCCGGAAGAAATCATAGAACGGTCAGCAGGCATTTGTTTGTCAGGATTTACTTTTTTCTCAGAAGAAAAAGTTGTAATTGTCATAGAAGAACCACCTCTTGTTACTTTTTCAGAATTTTGAGAATAGCTTGCAGTAAAACAACCAAGAGTGAAAACTGCTGAAATAAATAATTTCTTCATAATGCTTATTGAGAAACGTTAAGGTTTAAAAATGATTGGAAACCACCTGGAGCAGCGCCTAAGTTAACAAGACAATCTCCAGAAGCGTCTCCAGCCCATGCACCTCGTATATCAATAGTGTGTGAGCCGGCTGTAAATTGTGCAGCGTGACTAATCCCCCAACCTTCAGGCGAAAAACCTAATTGGCTGGTACCATCCATCATTAAAACACGTTGAAGTTTGCCTGATTGAGCGCCATCAACAAAAATTTCGAACTGAGCTGTACAATCTGAAAAAGTAGGTCCTGCATTATATGTAGTTCCGAATGCATGAGCAAAAATATTCCATGTTGCTCCACCTGGAACAGTAAATGAATACGATAAATCAGGAATAGCTGTATAAACAATATTAGTTCCCCCTGGATCACCAGCTGTAAGAGCACTTTGAGTACTTAATGAAACGGCCAAAACATTAGCAGCGCCTGAAGGTCCTGTTGGACCAGCAACTCCTGGAGCACCTGCTGCACCTGTAGGTCCTTGAGCACCTGCCGGTCCTGTAGCACCATCAACACCTGAAGGGCCTTGAGCACCTGCCGGTCCTGTAGCACCATCAGCTCCTGAAGGTCCTGTAGCGCCATCAGCACCTGAAGCGCCTGTTGCTCCCTGCAATCCGTTTGCTCCAACTGGTCCTTGTGGACCTGTTGAACCATTAGCGCCTGCTGCACCTGTAGGTCCGGCAACACCTGCGGGTCCTGTTGGGCCTGTAGTACCTGAGTTTCCGCTTCCGCCACCACACATTGAAATCCATGCAGTAGTATTCCAGTAACAGAAACACAATGAGTCAATGTTATAGATTAATAATCCGTTTTGTGCGTTACCAACGGTAATTGCATTCATCTGGTTGGTGTTCAACCGTGGAACTAAAAGACCTTGGGTGGTAGTTGAAAGGTCAAGAATAGAACTATTATCAGGTGTAGTAGTTCCGATACCAACATTGTTGCCTTGCGCAAATGCACCTAGTGTAATAAACATTACAGATGCAAACAGTAATAATTTTTTCATATTTTCTTTAATAAATATTTTAATTTGGGGCTGCTAAAATAGGTAAAATATAATAACTCCAAAATTATTTTACCTGTAAAGTGTCACGCGCCCGTAAAATTTGTGTTTTTCACCGTTGAGGTCAAGCATTTCAGCTACCCATACATATACTTCTTCCTGAGCTTTATTGCCTGTTGCAACTGTACCATCCCATTTTTCACCTGGAGTGTGGCTTGCATAAACTTCCTGTCCCCATCTGTTGAATATGCGGAATATATAATTGTCGGGGTCAATAGTTTCGCCTTTAGGGAAAAATGTATCATTTGTTCCGTCTGAATTTGGAGTAAATGCACTTGGAACATAAAAGGTGAAAATTGGTGTTATTTCTACAAGATTTGAAGTGCTGTCTAAGCAGCCCTCTGAACTTTCTACATAAAGCCAAACGGTGTATGTTCCGGTATCGCCATAGATGTGGCTGGGATTTTCAATAGTTGAAGTTGTATTATCTCCAAAATCCCATGACCACTGTGCTGCTCCATTTGAATTATCATTAAAAGTAATCTCAGGATTAAAAATATCAGTTGAAGGTGGCAAAGCAGAAAAATCAGCAACCGGCAGCGGATAAACAGTAATCATATTCTGCATGGTTAGCGAATCTTTGCAGCCATCAGGGGTAGTAACAATCAACGTTACATCAAAAATTCCGGGGTCGTTGTAAGCGTGAGTAGGAGTAGTGCCTGTTGAGGTATTATTTGTTCCCGAATTAGGGTCGCCAAAATTCCAGAGAAGATTTGCCGGTTGAGGCATTGTGTTGTCTGTAAATGTTACCCTCAGTGGTTCGCAGCC
The DNA here is from genome assembly GCA_947479755.1 of Bacteroidota bacterium. Classification (GTDB taxonomy): domain Bacteria; phylum Bacteroidota; class Bacteroidia; order SXHM01; family SXHM01; genus SXHM01. The sequence goes on along the minus strand of CANKAM010000006.1, from coordinate 96,678 downwards.
TTCATAGATGCTTGCTGTAAAATTAATTACGGGAAGCAGGAAAATATTCACATCAACCGCTTGTGTTGCAGGAGGTGTTCCGCAACCATCATTCACAGTAAAATTATAAGTTGTATTTAAAGCTGGTGTAACAGAGACAGGAGGATTTACAGGATTGCTCCCGCCATCCCATGTAAAGGTGTAATTACCATCACCGCCTGTTGCATTCATGTCCATAACAGCAGTTTCGCCCGGGCAAATATCAATTGGTCCGGGAGGCAGCATGTTTAAAGCCAGCGGAAGATTTACAGTAATAGTAACCGTTTCGGCAGGAGCGGGGCAATTGTTAGTATCATCTACGTTTATGGTGTAAACGGTGGTAACAATTGGTGCAACCGTTGGGCCGGCAACTGCAGGTGTTAATAGAGTAGGGTCGGCAGGAGCAGCGGTCCATGAGTAGGTATAGCCGGGTGTTCCTCCCTGTGGTGTAGCTAATAAGTTAGTGGTTGAGCCAATGCAAATAGTAGCGTCTGCCGAAGTTACAACGGCAACAACCGTTGGTTCTGTAATGGTTACGTTATCGGTTGTGGTGCAGCCAACATCATCGGTTGCGGTTGCAAGATAATCGCCTGCACATAGTCCGGTAGCGTTAGCTGTTAATTGTCCGGTTGAAAGATTGGTTGCCAAATCAATCCAATCATAATCCAGTGTTCCTACAAAGCCGGGAGTTGCAGTCATGTCAGCCGTTCCGTCACACACACCGTTGCAGCTTGCATTGCTTGAAGCGGTTACACTTACCGTAAAGCCTGCATTGTTAGGAACTACTACCTGATCAGTTAGCTGGCAGCCGCTGTTATCTTCAACAACAATATCATACGTTAAGGGAAGCAATCCTGTGAAATTTCCGCTTGCCTGAAAAGTTGCACCATTATCAACGCTGTATTGGTAAGGTCCGCCATCACCGCCACCTCCGGTAAGAGTTAGTTCCCCATCCGCATTTCCGCAGTTGGCAGAAACAGTTGCTGAGTTATAGGTTACGGCAGCAGGGTCAGTTAACGTAACCTGATCGGTGTACTGACAGCCGTTTGCATCTTCAATCAGAATATCATAATTGCCCGAACAAACTCCTGCAAAGTTTCCATTATTGTTCTGAAAAGTTGCACCATTATCAATACTGAATTGAACCGGAGCAGCACCATTGTTTTGAGTCAAGGTGATTGTTCCGTCACAGGCGTTATCGCACAGCGGATCGGTTGATGCTACCGTGTTAGTCATAATGCAACAATTGGGTCCTGCTGCAATGGTTATTGTTCCTGTTGTAGGGCATTGCGAAGCATCGGCAACAGTATAGTTATAATTTCCGGCGGGAAGATTGGTAAAAATACCCGTTGCATTTGGTGCTCCGAAGCCAATATCATAACCATAAGGCGCAGTTCCTCCTGCTCCTGTTAATGTAATGGTTCCGTCATCAGCACCCTGACAGGTTTCGTCAGTAAAAGCTTCAACAACATTTATTGTTCCTCCTGCATTTACAACTACATTTACAGTACCTGTGCATCCTCCTGCATCCGAAACATTCACAACATAATTTCCTGAACAAAGATTACCAAACGTTCCGTTATTTTGGTTCGCTCCGCCATCCAGATTAAAAGTATAGGGTGCTGTCCCGCCATTTGTTGTTACTGTTACAGCTCCATCGCAGGTTCCTGAGCAGGTTTCAGGGGTAACATTTTGATTGGTTGTAAATCCGCCTGCAACCGAAAGTGTTACATCATCTGTAACAGTTACAACTGCTCCATCACAATTAGTATAAACTACTTCACCTGTATAAGTAGTTGTTCCGGTTGGGCAAACATTAACAGTAAGTCCATTACCAATTACTGCATTTGTTTGGTCATACCAGGTTACAGTCCAATTAGGCGGCCCGCTTGGTGTAAAGCGCCATGCTTCGTTAGTTGCAGTCCAGTCTCCCGTGTTTCTTCCCGGTGCGGCTACTCCATTTGCTCCTGTTGCATCCTGAATACCAATTGTTGCATTCCCATCATTCCAACTGCTGCATTGTTCTTTTTTCTGAACGTAAACCTCAATTACGTTAGTCGTTTCATAAATAACTATTTGTTGTGTAGTGTGACTGCAGGTTCCTCCAAGAAAAACAGGGATAGTACAATCGCAATCAAAATGCGCAACGTTATTATAGTTTACTATTAAGGTGCGGCAAGGTGCAGCACCAATCAGTGAATAATAAATGTTTCCCGAAACACTTGGGTCAATATCATGGTAAGCACCCATGATGGAGTTGTTATAAAGCCCCCCCGGTGGTGGTCCCGGTGTTGGACAGGCTGCTGTATATGACCATGCGCAAAATTGCGTAGCTTCTGTTAAATCAAAGGTGATTAAACCGTTTGCCCCCACAACGGCTTGATTGTACATCTGTCCGTAAAAGCAAAAGTTGAAACCAAGATTAATGACGTCTCCCCAAATATCATCTACGTACAAATCTGTGAGCTCAGTACCTGCATTAAAAGCAGCCGGAGGCGCATAAGGAATAGAAGAAACGGTGTAAGCTGTTGTTTGTCCTGTTTGTAAAATAGTTGCAGTTAGATTGGTGCAATTATTCTGACAGGTTAAATTCTGATTGGGGCCAACATTTATGTTAGGGCAACCGGGAGCCTGAGCTGAAGATTTTGTGGCAATTCCGCAAAGAAAAAGCACAAAAACAAAGCAGATAAATGAGTAGTATTTCACTTTGTTAAAAAAATTAATCAGGCGAATTTAAAACAAAGTAAATACAAACCAAATTAAAAAATTGCAAAAGAAATAAACAGCGGACGAATAGTTGTTTTTATCAGTTACTTTCAAGTATCTGAAACAGTTCGTCTAATTTAGGTGTAATGATAATTTCAGTTCTGCGGTTTTTCTTCCGTGCATCAGCAGTTTTAGCTGCATCTAAAGGCAGATACTCGCTGCGCCCTGCTGCAGTCAGTTGTTTCGGACTTATCTTACTACTTGCTGTCAGTATTTTAACAATTGCTGTGGCACGCATAACACTTAAATCCCAGTTGTCTTTTACATTTCCGCTTCCGTTGTAAGGAACATCATCGGTGTGTCCTTCAATCATAATATTTACATCGGGTTGGGTTTCTAAAACTTTTGCCAGTTTTTTCAAAGCATCTTGTCCTTTTACATCCACTGCCCAACTTCCCGAAGCAAACAACAAACGCTCTTCAACCGAAACATACACTTTCCCGTTTTTCATTTCAACGGTCAGGCCGCTTTCTTTAAAACCAAGCAGGGCTTCGGTAATTTTATCTTTTAATGCTTTTACTGTTGAATCTTTTCGGCTTAAAACGCCTTCAAGTTCTTTCAATCTTTTCTCGCGCTCTTCTAAATCTTTCTGTGATTTTTCTAAATCTTTTTGTGCTTTAGAAAGGTCTGAGTTCAGGTTGTTCAGGTTGGTTTCCTTGCTGTTAAGTGCTAATTCTAATTTTCTCAACTCGTCTTCTTTTTTCTGCAAATCTTCTTTGGTGCTTTGCAGTTCAGCCATCAGTTTTTTGTTGTCTTCTTTGCTTCCTTCCTCAATTTTTGCAAGTTGATTCAGCAGGCGTTCATAGGTTTCATCAAGCTTGTCGTAGTTCACTGTTAGTTTACGTAATGAATTTCCCATGATGGTGGTGTCGTTTACAAGCGCTTTTATGCGTTTTGAAATATCTGCAAGTTGCTCTTCCTGCTCCGTAACCTTTGATTTAAGCGATGTATTCTCATCCATCAGGTTGGCTTTGTCCTCCTCACATTTTGCCTGTTTGCTTTTCAGTTCTTCATACTGGCGCGAAGGAACGCAGGAGGAAAAGAGGGTTGCAGCAGTAACAGAAAGGGCAATTTGTTTAATACGGTGTTTAAGCATGGTTATTGATTTTGCATCAAAGATAGATGCATGGAAAAGGCGCAAATCGTTTTCGCTCTGCCGTTAATCCACATTCGTATGTTAATATTCAGATAACATTTCCTGATTTTTTGCGTTTATAATTATGAGATTTGAATGCAACATATAATTCAACGCTATGAAAACATTAAGTAAAGACTGGTTAATTGAAAATCATATTGATGTTGAATACAAGCGGTATGTGTTGCTGGCGTATTTACAGGAAGTGAGCAATAATTTTGACCGCAACATGCTGTATCCTTTTCTTGCTGATTTGATTCAGCATTACATGAATCTGAAAACATTTCAGCACGACACGGAAAAACTTTCTTCTTCTTTTCCAAAAAAGTTAAAGTCGTTTGACACTCAGAAATATCGCCTGATTTACGAGAAACTTTATGAGAATGATGATTTGATTGAAGAATTGAATGATATTATCAATTATTCTATTCCTCAGTTTGAAGTTTATCTGGAAGAAGGAAAAAAGATTTACGATTTTGTGGAGAAAAAACTGCACATCACTCAGGTTGGTTTGCTGCCGCTTTATTCAGGCGAGGGATATATGTTGTTGAGTAATGGTGCAGATTTACAGACATTGGTTTACGAATACCAGATGACCGTTTTTGAACAGGCAACAGAGAAATTCAGAGCCATTCATACAACGTATATAACATCGTACAAGCGCAGCATCATCAACACCAACGAGAATATTAAACGCGACTTGATTCGCTCACACAAAAAACTTCCTAATCCTGCAACATTTGCAGTAGAGTCGGAGTTGGTTGTTCCTGTTTCTGCTACATTATTGCCGATTGCCAAAAGAGCATTGGCGGCTTATGTTTCAACTATTGCTTAGTTGAGGTAGTGTTGTCGTTATAAAAGTCGTGGCGGATATTTTTTCCGCGCGTTCCTGCAAAACGTTTCCATGCACTTTCACGTTCTTCAATGGAAACAAAATTTTCAACAAAGGCTTTTGATTCATCAATGTCCGGATCAATCTTTGGAATTGAATCCAGGATTGGAAAAACAACCGGAAGGAAGTCAACAGGTAAATCATATTTATAAGCAAACTTCTCCAATACTTTAGATTGAAAAGGATCAGTAGTGAGCGCTACATTAGTAAAGCCCAGATTTTGTGAAAGTTTATAAGAATAAAATAAATTTTCGGTGCTGTGTTCTGCTTTGTTTTCAGTGTAAATATTTTCCTTAGGAACACCCAATTGTTCGGCATACAGGGCCATTACTTTAGCTTCAGTGTAAGCTGTGTAAACAGCAGATCCCGAAAAAATAATATTTTTTGCAATGCCTTTTTGGTAAAGGTAAACCGACCAGTAAACACGTGCTTTCATTGTTGGACTCCACATTCCGTTTTCAAGCGGAACACCGGGAACAATAATAGCATCGTACGGAGTTTGGTATAATGCTTTATTGAATTTCTTCTGTGCTGTGTATGTAAAGCAGCCGGCCAAAACCATTGACAGTACTCCGAAAATGAGAATACGGAAATAGATATGTTTAAGCAACTTCATACTTATATAAACCAACAAATTGCGTTTTTGTTGTGTAAAGATGAAAAAATTAATTCGTCATGCTGAACTTGTTTCAGCATCTCATAATAAGACCCTGAAACAAGTTCAGGGTGACGAATATCAAAAATCCACTTCCACCAGCAGAGGACAATGGTCAGAATGTTTTGCCATTGGAAAAATAGCGGCACGTTTTAAACTACTTTCTAATGGTTTGCTCACCATGTGGTAATCAATACGCCAACCAAGGTTCTTGGCTCGTGAATTCGCTCGGAAACTCCACCAAGTGTAGTTGTGAGGTTCGTTATTAAAATGACGAAATGAATCAACAAAACCACTGTCAATAAATTTCCCTATCCATTCTCTTTCTTCGGGAAGGAAACCTGATGAATTTGCATTTCCTCTTGGGTTGTGTATGTCAATCGGTTTGTGACAGATATTATAATCACCTGAAATAATAAGGTTAGGGCGCTTTGTTTTCAAGTCGTCAATGTAGTTTTGAAAATCGACCAGCCATTGCATTTTAAATGCCTGCCGCTCTTCACCGCTCGATCCCGAAGGATGATAAACGCTCATAACTGAAACATCACCGTAATCTGCGCGGATAACTCTTCCTTCACGATCATAAACTTCCATGCCGCAACCAAAATGAACGTTATCGGGTTCGCGCTTTGTAAGAATGGCAACACCGCTGTATCCCTTTTTTTCTGCGGGATGCCAGTAATGTTTGTAACCTAAGTGTTCAAAAATGCCGGCATCAAATTGTGTAGGGTCAGCTTTTATTTCCTGAAAACAAATCACATCAGGCTCGGCAGCTATTATCCAATCAGCAAGTCCTTTACTTAAGGCAGAACGGATGCCGTTTACATTGTAAGAAACAATTTTCATCAGATAATTTATTTTCGTCATTGCGAGGGTTTTTCACCCGAAGCAATCTCTCAAGACCAGCAGATTGCTTCGCTATGCTCGCAATGACGTGGGTTTTACTTTGTCAAACAATCATAATGATTGGCTTCCATTGTTTGTTTGTTTTCGCTTCCGCAAATGTCATCCATAACATCGTTGTTATATTGGCAGGCATAACCCTGACTTTCAAAATAGGCCTTCCATGATTCTACAGAAAATCCGTTAAGGGAAGAGTCTCCTTCGCAGCCGGCAACAATTAAACCATTCTTTTCGCAGGTGCCACATTTTTTAGTGCATTCGTAGCAATTGTTGCAACTTGATGCAAAGATTATGAGAGAGAAAATGGAGGTAAATAGAAGTGTGTTTTTGCTCATGGTTTAATTATTTTTTATTGTATTCGTGAGACTTCATGTTTTAGTTTTTTGCAATAATAAGAAATCAATTATAATTTTTGCTGTTCGTTGAGAGGCTCCATTATTGCCAAGTTTCTCACGCAACAAGACATATTCTTTTTTTATTTCTGCAATACGATCTTTATTCTCTAATAAATCTTTCAACTCTTTTTCAATGTTGGCAGCATTCATTTCTTCCTGAATTAATTCCTTCACCACTTCTTTATCCATGATTAAATTTACAAGCGAAATATACTTCACTTTTATCAGCCATTTTGCAATCTGAAACGAAATTCCGCTTCCTTTATAACAAACTACTTCCGGAACCCCATAAAGTGCAGTTTCTAATGTTGCTGTTCCTGAGGTAACCAATGCTGCGCTTGCTTTTTCAAGCAATGAATAGGTTTGTCCGAATACGATGGAAGCATTTTTTCCGGTGGTAAATTGTTTGTAAAAACTTTCGTCAACAGATGGTGCTCCGGCAATTATAAATTTGTAATCAGGGAACTTTATAACAACATTCAGCATTTCGGGAAGCATGACTGAGATTTCTTGTTTGCGGCTACCGGGAAGCAGTGCAATGAGCCTCTCTGTTCCCCTCTCCTCGGGAGAGGGGTTAGGGGTGAGGCTATCTAATAGTGGATGCCCCACATACTCCACTTCAAAATTCCATTTTTTATAAAACTCTTTTTCAAACGGAAGGATGACAATCATTTTGTCAACGCAGGCTTTTATCTTTTTTACACGTGATGCTTTCCATGCCCACACTTGAGGAGAAATATACCAGATGGTTTTTATTCCCAATGATTTTACAAACGGTGCAATACGCAGATTGAAACCGGGGTAATCCACAAAAATTACGGTGTCGGGTTTCCACACAACAATGTCTTTTTTGCAGAGGTCAATGTTGGCAAAAATGGTGCGGATATTCAGCAGCACTTCGGTGAAGCCCATGAAAGCAAGTTCACGGTAATGCTTAATTATTGTTCCTCCGGCTGCCTGCATTTTATCACCGCCCCAGCAACGAAATTCGGAATTGCTGTCGAGTTTTTTCAACTCTTTCATCAGGTTGCTGGCGTGCAAATCACCTGAGGCTTCACCGGCTATGAGGTAGTATTTCATTTGGTGATTACATCCCGTTCCATTCCAGTATTTTTAACACTGCTATTCCTGCTCCGAAAATAAATGTTGCAAATAATACACCGCGTGCCGATAACTCAAAATCATATTTCAGAAAAAGAAAAAATGCTGCAAGATTGCCAAGTAAACTTAGGCTTAATAGTTTTGCCACTATGCCAGGTGAACTGAAAATATATTCAGGTGTTACACGGTTAAATGTAAACGAGTGCAGCAAAAAGAATACAATGGAAGGAATAATTATTCCGCAGATTATTCCCGTTATAACACTGTTCTTATTTACCATTAAACTTCCATTTATTTAGAATAGGTATGGCATGATGTGCAGTAAAATCAAACTGCACCGGAACTACCGAAACATAGTTGTTGTCAAGCGCCCACTCATCGGTATCAGTGCCTTTATCATAGTTCTGAAACTTGCCGGTAAGCCAGTAATACTTGCGTTTGTAGGGATCCATGCGTTCGTCAAATTCTTCCTGCCATTTTGCATTGGCCTGGCGACACACCTTTATGCCTTTTATTTGTTTCAGTTTTTTGTCAGGAATGTTTACGTTGAGTAAAGTTCCTTCCGGCAAACCATGTTTCAAAACATTCGCTGCAATTATCTGTGCATACTTTTTTGCAGGAGTAAAATCTGCATCCAATGAATAATTGAGCAACGAAAAACCGATGGAAGGAATGCCTTCAATGCCGCCTTCCATTGCTGCTGACATGGTTCCCGAATAAATTACATTGATGGAAGAATTGCTTCCGTGATTGATACCAGAAACACATAGATCAGGTTTGCCGTGAATGATTTTATCTATGGCAAGTTTCACACAATCAACGGGAGTGCCTGAACACTGGTAGCCGATTACTTCACCGTGATAGGTTGTTTTGTCTAAGCGCAAAGGTTTGTTTATAGTAATAGCATGACCCATACCTGATTGCGGACTATCGGGTGCTACTACAAACACATGTCCGAGGGGTTTCATGGCTTCTATCAGTGCCTGAATGCCAGGAGCGGTTATGCCATCGTCATTGGTAACGAGTATGGTTGGTTTTTTGGTTTTCATTGGTTGCAAAACTATTAAAAACAAAACGCCTTTTAAAAAATGGACGTGGTTTGGCCACAGAAGCAATCCCAATATCCCGATTGACCTTGTGGCCGCCACAGAAGAGTTTGGCTTATCCGGATTAACGTTGTGGCGGCCACATCATGATTCCGGATAAGCCCCAAATGGTTGTGGTGGTGCATGATATCAATCAGCTTATCCCGATTAACTCTGTGGCCGCTACAGAAGCAGTTGGCTTATCCCGATTACCGTTGTGGTCGCCACAACGTGAGTTGACTTATTCCCCGCTTCGTTGTGGCCACCACAGAAGCAGTTGGCTTATCCCGATTAACGTTGTGGCCGCCACAGAGGGGGTAGCGGTTTTTAAAAAATTGCTGTGGCCACCACAGAGGGGGTTAGATTATGGGGACTATGAAGTTGCAATAAAAAGAGATAGTTGAGCTAACTCAACCCTTGATTTGAAAGCCGGAAAAAAGCTTACTTCACGTAAGCATCCACAACTTCAGAACAAAGAAAGCGTTCTTTATCTGCATACGCGTATACTTTGTAGCGTGCAGGCTCTTTAAAATCTACACCTTTCCAAAACCATGTCCATGTTTTTTCAACATCGTAAGGAACGGTTGACACATAGGTTTCATTATTCAGGGAGTCTAGTTTAAAAAATCGCATCTCAATTTGTGTTGCTTCAACTGAGTAGGGTAGTTTTAATAATGCTGCAACGGTAATGCCTTCCTGCGGAATATAGAAGAATTGATTAAGTCCAATGGGGTCTCCCTTTTCTGATACACTTTCACAGAAATAAAGTCGTTGTGCAGATGCTGAATAACTGGTTAAAAGAAGGGAAAATAAAATGCCCTTCAGGGCAATCTTCAGGGCGGTTTTCATCTGTATTTTAGGGGTAAGTGAATAACAAATGTATTAAAAAATGTTAAGGGTTTACCTTTTTTGACAGAAAGAATGCAACTTTGTCGTGTAAAACCTGACAAAAGTTGTGCAGGCACATAAATTGATTTAGCAGCAATAAATTTTTATAAACCTTAAAAAACAACAGAAAAATGTACGGATTTGATTTAAGTTATATGATAATGATTGGTTTCTTCATGCTGATAGGATGGTTGGTAAGCAGAAGACTGAAAAATGTTTTTAATGAGTATTCGCAGATTGCGCTTTCATCCGGATTAAGTGGAAAAGAAGTAGCAGAAAAAATGTTGCGCGACAGCAATATTTTTGATGTAAAAGTAATTTCGGTTGAAGGTCAACTGACCGACCACTACAATCCGTTAGATAAAACTGTAAACCTTAGTCACGATGTGTATCATGGCAGAAGTATTTCGGCTGCTGCTGTTGCTGCGCACGAGTGCGGACACGCTGTGCAACATGCCACTGCGTATACCTGGTTAGGTTTGCGTTCGGCATTGGTGCCGGCTGTTAACTTCAGCAACAAAGCAATGAATTATATCTTTTTCGCCATGATTATTTTTGGTGCTATCTCCTCTATGTACAATCAGATTTTATTAGTGATTATTATTTTACAGGCTGCTATAACATTGTTCAGTCTGGTAACGCTTCCTGTTGAGATTGATGCCAGTCAGCGTGCATTGGTTTGGTTAAACACTTCACGTATTACTAAAGGCGAAGAACAGCAACAAGCTACTACTGCTTTGAAATGGGCTGCAGGAACGTATGTAGTTGCTGCACTTGCTTCAGTTACAACACTGCTTTATTTTGTAATGCAGTATATGGGTAAAAGAGATTAATTCTTTTTGCAAGACAATATGAAAGCGCCAGCATTATTAAATGCTGGCGCTTTGTTTTTCTTAAGTAACTCTTAATCCTTAACATTGTACTAAATTTAATGAAATGGAAATCAAATTTTGCGGTGCAGCCGAAACGGTTACAGGGAGTAAACATTTAATAACACTGAAGAACGGAAAAAAAATTCTGCTTGATTGCGGAATGTTTCAGGGAAGAGGGAAGGAGAGTTATGAACTGAACCAGACATTTCATTTTGATCCGAATGAGGTTGACTGCATGATTCTCTCACATGCTCACATTGACCATTCAGGAAGTATTCCGCGATTAGTGAAACAAGGATTTAAAGGAAAAATATATTGCACCCCCGCTACGCGCGACCTGGTAGAAATAATGTTGTTCGACAGTGCTTTTATTCAGGAAACCGAGGCTTCAAATTTTAATAAGTACCGTTTGAAAGAAGGTGAGAAACCGATTAAGCCTCTTTATACGATTGAAGATGCTGAAATAAGTTTTACGCATTTAACTACAGTTGCATACAATACACCATTTAAAATTTCAGATGATCTTGAATTGCTGTTTACCGATGCCGGACATATTCTGGGAAGTGCTGCCGTTAATCTTACCATAAAGGAAGAAGGTAAAACCAGACACCTGTGCTTTACAGGTGATATAGGGCGCTATGTAAACAGGCTTTTAAAACAACCCTCACCTTTTCCGCAGGCTGATACTATTATATGCGAATCAACTTATGGTGACCGTTTGCACGAGTCGGCTGACGATACTAAAGCAAAATTATTGGAGGTAGTGCACGCAACCTGCGTGGTGAATAAAGGCAAGTTGATTATCCCGGCATTTAGTATCGGAAAAACGCAGGAACTTATTTATGAACTCAATCAATTAGAATTTGCAGGAAAGCTGCCACCCATAAAAGTGTACGTGGATAGTCCGCTTGCTATTAATGCCACTGACATTATGCGCAACCATCCTGAAAGTTATAGTAATGAAGTAAATGAATACATCAAGAAAGACCCATCGCCTTTTGGTTTTAACGGACTGGAATATGTGCGCAAGGTTGAAGATTCAAAAGCCATTAATTCATCTCATGAACCTTGCATCATTATATCTGCTTCGGGAATGGCAGAAGCAGGCAGAGTAAAACATCATCTTGCCAATAACATTGAAAATCCAAACAACGCAGTTTTGATCATCGGATATTGCGAACCATCAAGCAATGGAGGCAAACTGGCGCGGGGAGATAAAAGCATCAGTATTTTCGGGAAAAAGTTTGATGTAAAAGCCAAGGTTCATGTGATTGATTTTTTTAGTGCACATGGTGATTACAATGAAATGTTGCAATTCCTCTCATGTCAGGATGTTAAAAAGGTAAAAACATTTTTTGTGGTTCACGGTAATAAAGAAGTGATGCTGAGCTTTAAAGTAAAGTTGCAGGAAAAGGGGTTTGATAATGTCATCATACCTCAATTCCTTTCTTCTCATAGTTGTTAAGGATCCGAAAAAAGTTATTAACAACCCATTTACCCTGCCAATATTTCGATTGGCCTAAATCATTAATTTTTAGCTTTTTACCAACACATTAAATATGCTCTTTTTTTTTAGTGATTAAAGTCATTAAAAATAGTTAACAAAAGTGTTGTTTGTCGAAATCTTATTTTTATATCTTCGCCCCGTGATTAAACTGATTATTGAGTAGTTTAATCGTTTTTTATAATTCGTTCACCTTTTTATCTTTAATAGTAATCACTTAAAAACCAAGATTATGAATACATTATTACTCAACACCAACACAACAAATCGCACTACCAAAAATCTTAAGATTATGGCGGCTGTTATTTGCATGACAGCTGTTTTTGTTTTTACAAACACAGCTCTTTTTGCACAAGGTTTTTCAAATTCAGAAGGAAAAACTACTGTTACAAAAACAGAAACACAATCATCTTTGGTTATTTCTGCTAAAGGACAAACCGTTTCAAAACCAGAAGGATTAAAAGAACAAAAAAGAGAAGAAAATAAATTCACCGAACCTGCTTTTGATAAACCCGCAGTTGTTGAAACTCAGAAAAAAACAGAAACTGTAAAAAATGTTACACCGGTAACTTCTGCAAAGCAAGCAGTTACTCCCCAATCAGCAGAGACTATTGATAATGCTGTAGAAGTAACAGTTGTTAAACCTGAAATTAAAGTTGTGGAAAATACCAAGGCGGAAACCGCGGTTGAAGTAAAAGTATCAGAAAATCAACCGTATTTAAATTATAAAGGTATCCACAACCCAAAAGAAGCAAGAAAACTTTGGGTGGCAGAAAATCCTGAAGCCGCTGCAAAATTAGCAGAAAAACTCCAACAAGGAGGAGCTAATCAGAAAGTAGAACCTGTTCAAAAAACTATTCAAAAATAAAAATAGGACTAGTAAAATAGTTCTATCCTAAATTCCCTTTTGTCCTCAATTCTAAACCTTAATATTATGAAAAAATCAATACTCCAGAATACTTTAAAAACAAGTATCGCAATTGTAATTTGCCTGCTTTTCAGTCAGGTCGGTTTTTCACAAATCACTATTTTTAGTGAAAATTTTGATGGTATCAGCGGGTCAACAGGAGGCGGTGCGGGAACGTATAGCTTTCCTACAGGCTGGATATTGGTGAATGTTGATAACAGGGTTCCTGATCCTGCTGTAGCTTATGTTAATGATGCATGGGAAAGAAGAGAAGATTTTGCCTATAATGTAGGAGACTCAGCTGCATTCAGCACTTCATGGTATTCGCCAGTTGGTGCAGCAGACGACTGGATGTGGACACCTCCGATTACATTGGGGGGGACTCCTACTCTTTCATGGAATGCTATAGCTTACGACCCTTCATTCCAGGATGGATATGAGGTAAGGATTATGGTTGCCCCAGATGTTCCGACAGGTTCTACCGGTTCATTAGGTAATATGGTAATTAATTCAACTGTTTTAGCAACAATAGCTGCTGAAAATAGCACATGGACACCACGTTCAGTAGATTTGACGGCATATACAGGACAAACAGTTAGAATTGCTTTCAGAAATAACTCTAACGACAAGTTTTTACTATTAATAGATGATATTCTTATTGAGTCTCCTTGTATTGATCCATTTATTACATGTGGTGGTCCGTTAAACCTGGATAATGATTTAGGAACTTGTTTTGCAACTGTTAGTAATGGACAACTATTGGCACAAATAACTACTTCGGGCGGTTTTCCTGATCCAACAATTACATTTTCACCGGCAGCAGGACTTTTCCCCATAGGTACTACTACTGTTACTGCAACAGCATCGAATGTTTGCGGAACGGATGCTACCTGCACATTTGATGTAATAGTTACAGATATTGATGCACCTGAGTTTACATGTGCACCACAATTATTGCATGATAACGGTTCATTGGTAAACAGCGCTGGAACAGGATTTGGCGGTGCAGATGAGAGTTTATTGCAAGATGCTAGTTTGGGAATGGGAACGTTTGGCTTTGGCCATCAGGTATCAGCAAACAACAGAGTTGCGGATGACTTTACAATTACTAATCCTAATGGATGGACAATTGACCAGATTTCATTTTATGCTTACCAGACAGGTTCAACCACAACTTCTACTATAAATGCAGTTAACCTTCGTATATGGGATGGAGTGCCTGATGGCGGAGGAGCTGTAATTTTTGGTGATGGCTCAACTAATTTGTTAGTTCAATCAGAATGGAGTGGAATATACAGAGGTTTAGAATCAGGACCCGGAGCAACAAACCGCCCAATCATGAAAAATACTATTGATCTTGGAGGCCTTACTTTACCAGCAGGAACATATTGGTTAGACTGGCAGACTGACGGAACGCTGGGTTCAGGTCCGTGGGCTCCTCCAATAACTATTAATGGTCAAAGCACAACCGGAAATGGTTTACAATCATTAGCAGGTGGCGCCTTTGCCGCTGTAACTGATGTTGGTGGTCAAGACTTCCCTTTCTTTATTGTTGGTTCAGAAACAGTTGAAAATGATTTAGGGGTTTGTGAGGCTTTTGTAACTATTCAATCACCATTGGTACTTAATGAGTGCTCAGGTTACACCGTTACCAACGACTGGAACAATACCAGCGATGCTTCTGATAACTATCCTGTAGGAACAACAACAGTAACATGGACTATAACAGATGATGATAATAACGTATCTACCTGTTCATTTGATGTAACAGTTGAAGACACAGAAGCACCAACATTTCTTGGATGCTTGCAAGATATTACAGTAAGCAATGATGCTGGAATTTGTTCCGCAGATGTTACTTACCCTTCATTTGGGGGAACTCAATCAGGTACCGGCAACATTGTTCAAACAGGAGATATTCTTGAAAATGGTTTAGTTTCAAATACAGTTTTCCCATTGACTTGCGCTGATGATATTTTTATCCCCGGCTCATTATGTTATGATTTCAATACCTTATCGGTGCCATTCTGGTCTAATAATGTATCGGATGCTTCTGCTATGATTATTAATTTTTACAGCGATGCAGGAGGTGTACCGGGTGCTATCGTTAGCACACAGACATTAACTTCAGCTGATTGGACTTCCGCAGTAGTAGGAAATTCTTTTGGTTATGATATTAATCAATTTGACTTCACATTCCCTTCTACGGTTTCTCTATGCGGTTCAGGTGCGGGTACTACTTATTGGATGTCTGTTCAGGCAGTTAATTCTTTAGTTGGCAGTGACTTCTTTTGGGGCCTTAATGCATCCGCTCCTTACGGAGATAATGGAGCTTGGGACTATTTTGGAGGCTGGTCAACCATCGATCCGGTTTCTTTTGGTTCATATGCTAACTTCTTGTTTGATTTAGGATATTCATATAGCTTCGCAACTGGTGTTACAGACAACTGCCCTGGAGTTGTAATAGATTATTCAATAGCAAGCGGTTCAACATTCCCTATTGGAACAACAGCTGTTACTATTACTGCAACGGATGTAGCAGGTAATTCTTCTAATTGTGTATTTAATGTTGTTGTGGAGGATACAGAAGACCCAACTATTACCTGCCCTAACGATACGGTGGTAGATAATAACCCCGGTGATTGCGGTGCGGTGATAACCTTTAATGATGCTACATCAACTGATAACTGCCTTGGCGAAACGATTACTTATTCAGTTGCAAACGGAAGTTTCTTCCCTGTAGGAACAACTGAGGTTACTGCTACTGCAACAGATGCAGCAGGCAACACAGCAACCTGCACATTTAACGTAACGGTTTCAGATATAGAAGAGCCTACATTGGTTTGCCCTGCAAACATTGTTCAGGATAACGATGCTGGATTGTGCAGCGCGGTTGTAACATACACACCTCCTGTAGGTGTTGACAACTGTGAGCCTGTGGTTACACAATCGTTAAGTCAATCTATTTTAGGTGGCAATTCAGTTTCATGTAATGATGGCTTTGGACATACAGATAATAGCTACATGCGTGTTTTTGATCTTCCTGCTTTAGGATATACAAATGATTTTTACATCAATTCAGTTGATGTAGGTATTGAAGAAGCTGTAGGTTTTGGAGGAACTCAACCGGCAACAGTAAATATTTATTCATTGACCGGATCTTTGTTATTTGCTAATTTAACTTTACTGGCAACAGAAGCAGTTACAGTAGCAGATCAGACAGCTTCTGTTCTGAATATTCCTTTAACTAACCAACTAACTGTTCCTGCCGGAACTATATTAGTAGTTGAGTTCTTTACACCAAACGGTCAGGTTGATGGTAATTTAATTTTTGTTGGGTCAAATAACCTTGGACAAACAGGTGATACATACCTTACTGCTGCTGATTGTGGAATTTTTGATCCAACCAGTGTTGCTGATATCGGTTTCCCTGATATGCACTGGGTATTAAATGTTAACGCAGGTACCCTTACCGAGCAAACAGCAGGTTTGGGAACAGGCGGAACATTCCCTGCGGGGGCTCCAACAACAGAAACATACCAGTCAACTGACGTTTATGGTAATGTTGCAACATGCAGCTTTACTGTAACTGTAAATGATATTGAAGTACCAACAATTGATTGCGGTTCTGACCCTATTGTTTGTGATGTATATGCAAGCACAAACGTGCCTGTTGCTTTAGCTGATTTAACTACCTCTACTTCTACACTTACAGTTAGTGGTGCAGGAGTTAGTATTAGCGATGTTAATGTTCTTGGATTGACCGGAACACATACATTTGTTGGCGATTTATCAGTAACATTAACAAGCCCTTCAGGCACTGTAGTATCATTAACTGATTTTGGAGATGCTTGCGGTTTTGATGCAGACTTTGACATCAGTTTTGATGATGCAGGTTTAGCTTCAGGAACATATCCTTGCCCTCCAACTGATGGTTTGTCATACCAGCCAAGCAGCCCTTTATCAGCATTGAGCGGTGAAAATCCTAATGGAGTTTGGTCTATCACATTTACTGATGCCGCAGTAGGTGATGTTGGACAGTTGGATTCATGGAGCCTTGAAATTTGCACAGGAACAGGAGGAACAACAGTTTATGCACAATCAAATGATATCGGTGATTGCGGTGCTGTTGTAACTATTGCTGCTCCGGGTACTTCTGATAACTGCCCTGTAACACTTACCAACGATTATAATAATACAAGCGATGCTACTGATTTCTACCCTGTAGGAACAACAGTTGTTGAATGGACTGTAGAAGATCCAAGTGGTAACACAGCTTCATGTTCAGTCACAGTAGTTGTTACAGATGATGAATTCCCTGTAATTACTTGCCCTTCTCCAATTTTTGCTGACAATGATGAAGGTCAGTGCGGAGCAATTGTAACGTTTGCTGACCCAACTGCAACTGACAACTGTCCTTTGCCTGCTATTGCTCAGTTCGCTGACAACAGTGGACTTTCTATACCTGACGGAGATCCATCCGGAACTTCGGCTCAGCAAACAGTTGCTGTTACAGGAACAAACCTTGGTACAGATGTATTCTTACAAAGTGTTTGTCTGAATGTGTCTCATACATGGGTTAATGATCTTGAGTTTGTTCTTGAATCGCCAAACGGAGATTTGATATCCCTGATGGTGCAGCCTCCGTGCGCAGGCGATAATTTAGATGTTTGCTTTGTTCCCGGAACAGGAAACCCTCTTGTAGGAGGTACTTGTGCTAACGCACCGGCTTACAGCGGAGATTTTACTGCGGAAGGTGGTGATTTAGCTGCTCTTTCAACCGGAACAGATCCTAACGGAACATGGACATTATATGCTTATGACTATGTTGGATTTGATGCGGGTACGGTTAATAACTGGACACTTACATTCCTTGACTTGGGAGGAACACCTGCACCACTTCAAACAGCAGGTTTGCCAAGCGGTTCAGAATTCCCTGTGGGAACTACAACCAATACATTTGAAGTAACGGATGCATCGGGTAATACCTCTACATGCAGTTTTGATGTAGTTGTTTCTGATGTGGAAGCACCTGAAATTACTTGTCCTGGCGACATTGAGGTTGATAACGACCTAGGTGTTTGCGGTGCAACAGTTATATATGATGCGCCAACAGGTTTCCAACAGATTATGGAGCAATTAGGAAATGCTTTGGAAAACGGATTTGTTTCTAATTCAACATTCCCGAACATTGGAGCTGACAATTTTGTAGTTGCTGACGGAGATTGTTACGATATCAGCAATGTAACAGCTAATTTCTTTGTTACTTCTCCAACTGCGGTTTCTGATTTTGATGTTATTTTCTACGATGATAACAACGGAGAGCCGGGTAATATCCTTAACACTGTTAACGTTACACCATCAGAATGGACTACTTCTTATCAAGGATCAAACTTTGGCTTTGATATTTATGAGTATGATTTCAATCTTTCAACACCAGTTACTCTTTGTGGCAGCGCAGGCGGAACGGAGTATTGGATGAGTATTGTTGCAAACGGAACAGCCGGATTTGATTACTTCTGGGAAGTTAGTACAGCTGGCGATTACGGCAGCGAAGGAGTTCTTGCTCCTTCAACTTCAGGTCCGTGGGATGACTCAGAAGGTATTGACTTCGTATTTAGTCTTAATGAAGGTGGTAATACACCTGATAACTGCACTGGTCCGGTTACTGTTACACAAACAGATGGAACAGGTTATACTACAGGTGATGTGTTCCCTGTCGGAACTACCTTACAGGAATACACAGCTGAAGACCAATACGGAAACATATCTTTCTGCGAGTTTATGGTAACAGTTAATGATGCAGAAGCACCGGTTATTACCTGCTCAGATGATATCATTGCATGCGATGGCGATGTTGTTACCTTCACGGTTACTACATCTGACAATTGCCCGGGTGAAACTCTTGTTCAGACAGCAGGTTTACCAAGCGGTTCAGTATTCCCGTTGGGTATAACTACTAATACATTTGAAGTAACAGATGCTTCAGGTAACACAGCTACATGCAGTTTTGATGTAAATGTTACTCCTGTTCCTGTTGCTGACTACACATATGCACCTTCATGTGTAAGTGAGATTATCTACTTTACTTCAACTGCAACAGTTGATCCAAGTGGAGGTACATCAATTGTTAGTCATGAGTGGGAGTTTAGTGATGGAAGCGGAATTAACACAGATGTAAACCCAACTCACGTTTACAACACAGCCGGTGATTATGATGTAACCTTAACAGTTACAACAAATTGGGGTTGCGAAACAGTAGTTACTTATACAGTTACTGTTTCTGATCCTCCGGTGTATACTGTAGATGTAGTTGAGCCAACATGTAACGGTGACGAAAATGGTAGCATTACAATTAACGTTACAGGTGGAAATTCTCCTATAACCTTCTCACTTAATGGCGGACCTGCGCAATCAGGTAATGTGTTCAGCGGACTTGCTGCGGGAACTTATGTGATTACACTTGCTAACGGTTGTACAGAAACTGTTACGGTTACTATAAGTGAACCTGCGGCTATTGTATTAGATGCTACTTCACAACCTGTGTTGTGCAATGGTGATGCATCAGGTTCTATTGAGGTTACTGCAACCGGTGGAACAGGTGTTTTACAATACTCGGTTGATGGTGGTAATACTTTCCAGCCTACAGTTTCATTCAGCGGACTGGCAGCAGGAACGTATGTTCTAGTTGTTGCAGATGAGAACGGTTGTTCTGTTTCAGAAGGTGTGGTTATAACAGAGCCAGCTGAAGCACTTGCTGCAACAGCTGATGTTCAGAATATTGCCTGCACAGGTGATGCTTCAGGTTCAGTTGTTGTTATTGCAACAGGCGGAACAGGTGCTTACACCTACTCAAGCGATGGAGGAACAACCACACAAAGCAGCAATGTATTTGGTGAATTGGCGGCAGGTGATTACACAATCACGGTTACTGATGCAAACGGTTGCTCAACTACTGTTGATGTAACTGTGGAAGAGCCGGCTGAATTGCTTACTATAGAAACAACTGCAACTCCTGTATCATGCAACGGACAAGGTGATGGAATGATTGATGTAACTGCAACCGGTGGTGATGCTCCTTATGAGTATTCATTCAACGGAGGTATTACTTATCAGTCTTCGGGTTCATTTACTAACCTTGCTCCCGGAACATACACAGTTGTAGTGCGTGATGCAAACGGTTGCGAAGTAGCTTCTATAGTTGTAGTAACACAACCTGCTGCTCTTACAGTGAGTGCAGTATCTTCTTCTCCTTCATCATGCGAAGGTGATGATAGCGGTTCGTTCATTGTTGAAGCTGCTGGCGGAACAGCACCATATACTTACACTTCAAACGGAAACAGCAACAGCACTGGAGAATTCACTAATGTAACTTCAGGTACACAACTGGTTACAGTTACGGATGCATCAGGTTGTTCTGCAAGTATTTCAGTTGAAGTTGGTTATACCAGCCCACTTCCTGTAGCAGCATTTAATTGGTTTGCTTCAGGTTCAGTGGTTCAGTTCAGCAACCAGTCAGATAACGGAACAAGCTACGATTGGAACTTTGGTGATGGCGGAACTTCAACAGACCAAAATCCAGTTCATACGTATGCAGCAGGAGGAACTTACACAGTTACTCTGATTGTAACCAATGCTTGCGGAAGCGACACAGTTATCTGGGTTATTGATACCAACAACATCGGTATTAACGATCCGAATGCTGATGCAAGTGTATTGAATGTTTATCCGAACCCTAACCATGGTCAGTTTACTTTAAACTACACCAGCACAGGAATTATAGGAGACATTCAGGTGAATGTGATGACTATTGAAGGTAAATTGCTGATGGCAGAACAGTTCACAGTAAATGCAGATACATTTGTCCGCAACTACTCTGATATTGAATTGGCAGCCGGTATTTACATCGTTCAGTTTATATCACAAACAGGAACAGAAGTTAAACGAATTACAGTTGACAAATAGTCAACAAAATAACCTCCCCGTTTTTCATTGAAAAACGGGGAGGTTTATTAATAAGCATATTCTACAGGTACAAATTATCATATAACTAATAAATTAAGAATGAATAAATCATACGTTAAAGCAATAGGGATGGGGCTGCTATCTATCCTATCCGTAAAAAGTTTTGCGGGAGGAAACGTAACAGCTAGTTTTACTTCAACAACAGTTTGCGAGGGAAGTACAACAATTGTAACAAGCACATCAAGCACCACCAGCGGAACCATTATTTCGTGGAACTGGGATTTGGATAATGACGGCAGCTTTGATGATGCATCGGGTTCAGTCATCAATGGAATTCTTCCTTCTTCGGGAACATTTCCTGTAGGATTGGAAGTAACAACCAATTTGTCTGAAACAGCAACTGTATATTTAAACGTAGTTGTAAATCCTCTTCCAAACGCAGCTTTTACAGCAAATGATGTTTGCAAAGGAGAGCCAACCACATTAACAAGCACAAGCACAGTTTCACCGGGCAGTATTGCTTCATGGAACTGGGATTTTGATAACAACGGTTTCTTCAATGATGGAAGCGGACAAACCGTAGCACACGATTTCCAGAATTCTGGAACATATACTGCAGGTTTGCAGGTAGTTTCTAACCTTGGATGTGTATCACAGGTTTATAATACAGTTACTGTTAATCCTCTGCCAAATGCAACATTTACATTTGAAAACGTTTGTATTGGTGACATTACTCATTTCACTGCATCAGCAAATGTAACATCAGGCACAGTTACAGGTTATACCTGGGATTTTAACAACGACAATATTTTTGGTGACGAGACAGGTGAAGAAGCTGATTTTGAATTTCTGAGTGCCGGGTTTTATCCTGTAACACTGCGTGTAACTACAGATCAGGGATGCTCTTCTGAAACTACAGACTTTGTAACAATTGCTCCGCTTCCGGTTATTATTTTTAACTTCACAGGTGAGTGCGAAGGTGCTCCGGTTCAATTCTTAAATCAAAGTTCAAATCAGGTTGGTTCAATAGATTATTTGTGGTCATTCGGAGATACTCAGTTTTCAAGTATTGTTAATCCTTCACACGTTTATGCTTCTGAAGGAACATATACAATCAATCTTACAGGAACATCTTCTTATGGTTGCGTGAACTCAGCTACCCAATCAATAACTATCAATCCGGGTCCAAGTGCTTCATTCACTTACAATGAAGTTTGTACAGGATTTATCACAGATTTTGTGAATACATCAACATCAGGTGGTTCAGTTATTGAAGGTTACCTTTGGACGTATGGTGATAACGATGCAAGTGTTGCACAAAGTCCTTCACACCAATATGGCTGGGCAGGTACTTACCCTGTAACGCTGGTTGTTTCAAGCACCGAAGGTTGCCGCGATACTGCAACAGCAAACGTAAATGTTTGGGCATTGCCAACTCCGCATATTGCAGCAGCAGGTCCACTTGCTTTCTGCGATGGAGGAAGTGTTGACCTCTCGGTTGACCTTGAAGATGGACAAAGCGCTATCTGGTCAAATGCGCAAACAACAGCAACAATAACAGTTACCGTAACAGGACAATATATTGTAAACGTTTTTGATGAACACGGTTGTCAGCAAAAAGATACCATTGATGTTTTAGTTTGGGCTTTGCCTAACGTTACTGCAAGTAATGACACATTGGTAAGCCTTGGATACAATGTTCCTTTATGGGCTGCTGGTGCCACGTTCTACAATTGGTCTCCGGAAACCTACTTAGATAATGCTAATGTATATGACCCAACTTCAGTTTCTCCGCTTGAAACCATTACTTACACGGTTACAGGAACTGATGATAACGGTTGTGTAAATACTGCCGATGTTATCGTAACGGTAAATGCTGATTACACATTTGAGACAGTAAACCTTTTTACACCTAATGGTGACGGATTTAATGATTTCTGGAAAATCAAAAACGTAAATCTGTATTCAGATTGCGTAGTTAAAGTTTTCAATCGTTGGGGTATTGAAGTTTACTCTTCAACCGCTTACCAGAATGATTGGGACGGAACTTACAAAGGAGAAAAGCTTCCGGAAGCCACTTATTACTATGTAGTAACCTGCAGCGGTACCGAAAAAGAATATGACGGAGCTATTTCAATTTTAAGAAACAAAAACTAACAGACAGGTAACAGAACCATATAAACGAATTTAAAACACAGCATTATGAACTATAACTACCTGAAAAAATTAATCAGCGCACTCTGCCTCTCCATCATAGCATTTGCAGGTTTTGCGCAACAACTTCCGTTGAACGATTTGTATTACAATAATCGTTACCTGTTTAACCCTGCCAACGCAGGTGACCAAGGTTACCTTGTAGGTTTCCTTAACCACCGCAGACAGTGGGTTGGATTAGAAGGAGCACCGGTAACTAACACCCTTAGCGTTCACAGCCCTATCGGAAAAGGAAACATAGGATTAGGAGGAACAATTTCAAGCGACCGCACTGACTTATATCAGCGCATTGCAGGAAGTTTTACCTACGCACACCGTTTTCATTTCTCTAAAAAGATAGTTCACAGCATAGCTTTCGGAGCTTCTTTAGGTTTTGTTGACAATAAAATAAACCTTGGCAGTGCAGTTGTTGATGATAACTCTGATCCGCTTCTTCAAAACGGAAGTTCTATTAACGGAACAGCTTTCAATATTGATTTCGGTTTGCGTTACAACATTAAAGGTCTGGAACTTGGTTTTGCTATTCCACAGCTTTTTGAAACACAAATAAGCTATGCAGAAGCAAGTCAGGATGCTCGTAAATTTACGTTGCGCAGAGCAATGGTAGGATACTTGGGCTACAAATTCATAATCAAAGACAAATGGTTTATACAGCCTTCGGTATTGTTGCGCAACAGTTCAAAAGCAACTCAGATTGATGGTAGCCTGAACCTTAGCTACAAAGACATTATCTGGTTGGGTGCTACTTACCGCACATCAGGAGGAATTATTCCTTCATTAGGATTTAAAGTGGCCGATCAGTTTACCGTAGCGTATGCTTATGAGTTTGCAGGAAGCAGCGGAATTTCATCACGCGGAAACGGAACACACGAGATAATGGCAGGTTTCCGTTTGTCAGGCAACAAAAACAAAAATGATGAATTGGAAAAAGCTATTGATGATTTGAAAAATAATCAGCTTAGCATGGTAGAGCAACTTGACAGCCTGAAAGCTGAACAAGCCAGAATTAAAGAAAGCGATGCTTCTCAAAATGGTAAATTAGATGACCACCAGCAGCGCATTGAAAAACTGGAAAAAGACATCAATGATCTGAACAAGAAAATTGAAACTCAGAAACCGGCACAACTTGATACCAATCAGGTGAAAGACATTCTGAAACGAATGATAAAAGGTGAAGACGGCACTTATAAAGAGGTATCACTTGAAAAAGGATATTATGTAGTTATTGAATCGTTTAAAGATGTTAAACGTGCAGATAAAGACTTAGCAATATGGGCGAAACAAAACGTGAAAGCTATTATTGTACACAACACACAAAGAGGTTGGTACTATGTATATTCTGAGCGTTTTGATGCATTGGATCCTGCTTTGAAGGAAATGAAGAAAGTACGTGCTTCAGGTCTTCAGGAGAAAGCTTGGGTGCATATCTATAAATAAGATTTAGTAGAGGGTTAATAAATATAAAGTCCCCTCGCCTTAGGCGAGGGGACTTTTTTATTGACAAAATGTCAGATTCGATAAAATCACACCCTGATTTATAAATCATTCATTGTCACCGGGGTTAACCTCGCTTCAACTCGCGAAATCCCCGTTTCACTTCCCGAAATCCCCGTTTCACTTCCCGAAATCCTCGCTTCACTCAAAAAAGGCCTCCCTTCAAGTCAGGAAGTCCTCGCTTCAAGTTGAGAACACCTCGCTTCATCTCAGGAACACCTCGCTTCAAGTCAAGAACACCTCGCTTCAGGTAAGGAACACCTCCTTTCAACTAAAGAAAACCTCGCTTCACATCAAGAACACCTCGTTTCACTTCGCGAAATCCTCATTTCAAGTTAGGAAATCCTCCCTTCACCTGACGCAGTGACATGCGTTCCGCCTGCAACAGTAATCGTTTCAAAAGAAACAGTCATCGTTTTCCATGAAACGATATACGTTCCGCCTGCAACAGTAATCGTTCCTCAAGAATTAATATACGTTCTTCAGGAAAAGAATAACGTTCCGAAAGAAATACAATGAGTTTCAAAAGAAGCGCTCAAGGAAATGAAATTGTTGTTGTGAATCAGCGTTTTTTATTTATTGCAAAAAGCCCGCGCATTAGCCCCGGCTTTTACTTTTCACCCCAACAACTTTTCAACAATAAACCCTATACCGCTTTTTTCAATTAAATTTGCGTTTCAATTTTAAAAAGGAGAAAACTAAATGGGCAAAATAATTTCAATTGCCAATCAAAAAGGTGGGGTGGGTAAAACTACTACTGCTATTAATCTTGCAGCCAGTCTTGCTGTGCTGGAGCATAAAGTGTTGTTGATAGATGCCGACCCGCAGGCAAATGCTACTTCGGGCGTTGGCTTTGACCCCAAGAACATTAAACTGAGTATTTATGAGGTAGTAATAGGTGAAACAGAGCCTAAAGACGCTGTTCTTATAACCAGCACACCTAACCTTAGCCTTATTCCCGGCCATGTTGACCTGATAGGAGCGGAAATAGAATTGGTGAACCTGCCTAATCGCGAGCAGATGCTGAAAGCGCAGTTAGCCAAAGTAAAAGACGATTACGATTTCATCATCATTGATTGCTCGCCTTCATTGGGCTTGATTACACTCAACAGCCTTTGCGCTTCCGATTCGGTAATCATTCCTGTGCAGTGCGAATATTTTGCATTGGAAGGTCTGGGCAAATTGCTTAACACCATTAAAATTGTGCAAACCCGCCTGAACCCTGCCTTGGATTTAGAAGGCATTTTGCTTACTATGTATGACTCGCGTTTGCGTTTGAGTAACCAGGTAGTAGAAGAAGTAAAAACACATTTTCAACACATGGTGTTTGATACCATCATACACCGCAATACTAAGCTGGGCGAAGCTCCAAGCTTTGGCGAATCGGTTATTATGTACGATGCCGAATCAAAAGGCGCAACCAATTACCTTAACTTTGCGCGCGAAATTCTTCAGAAGAATGAATTGACCCGCATGAAGGAAAGTGAAAAAATAATTGACGTAGAAGAAAATGAGCAACAATAAAAAAAGTGCGCTGGGCAGAGGATTAAGTGCTTTGCTTGAAGATGCCGGAACCGATATAACTGCGGGAATTGATTCAAGTGCAGCTACGAAAGTGGCGGGGGGAGTAAGCGCTATTCCAATCAGCAGCATTGAGATAAATCCTTTTCAGCCGCGAACTCATTTTGAGCAACAAGCCTTGGAAGAACTTGCAGCTTCTATTAAATCGTTAGGGGTTATTCAACCTATTACTGTGCGCAAAATGGGGTATGATAAATACCAGATTATTTCGGGCGAAAGAAGATTTCGTGCTTCGCAACTGGCGGGTTTATCAGAAATACCTGCCTTTATCCGCATTGCCAACGACCAGAGCATGCTGGAAATGGCCCTGGTTGAAAATATTCAACGCGAAGATTTAGATGCGATTGAAATTGCCATCAGCTACCAACGATTGGTGGAAGAGGTAAAATTGACACAGGAAGAGTTGAGTGAGCGAGTTGGGAAACAGCGTTCAACCGTTGCCAACTATTTGCGCTTATTGAAACTACCGCCTGAAATTCAGTTGGCAATCCGTGATAAAAAGATTTCAATGGGTCATGCCCGTTCGTTGATTAATATTGAAGACCCTGCAAAACAGAAAGAAGCTTTTCAGCAGATTTTAGACAAAGAACTTTCGGTACGTGAAGTGGAAGATGTGGTTCGCGGATTGAAAAATCATGTGAAGAAAACTCCGCCTGCTTCTGCAATGCCCTTGTCATTTGAGTTGCAGAAAATGAATGAAGCCCTTTCAACAATTCTAGACGCAAAAGTAAAGTTGAAAGCAACCCGCGCAGGAAACGGAACAATTACCATTCAGTTTAACTCAGAACGTGAGTTGAGAAATATAATTTCAAAAATAGAGTCGTAAGGCAAAACGTCTACTTTAAAAACTTTGCATCTTAGCGACTTAGCGGTAAAAAAATAACCGCGAAGGCGCGAAGGCGCTAAGAAATACAGAGTAATTGAAAAAAATAATTGCTATATTTTTTGTATTGGCTTTCTCGCTTCAGGTTTTCGCCCAGAAGAACGACACCCTTGCCGTAAAGAAAAAACACTCACCCACCAAAGCAACCCTGCTGTCGCTTGCTTTACCGGGATTAGGTCAGTGCTACAACAAAAAATACTGGAAAGTTCCTATCATTTATGGTGGTTTTGCTGCGCTTACTTACGGTGTAATTTTTAATCATACCGAATACGGCCGTTTTAAATCTGCTTACGGATATCGTGTAGATTCCGACTCGCTTACCGTTGATGAGTTTAACGGGCTTGTCTCAGATGCAGAATTAATCAGTAATGTTGATTATTACAGGCGCAACCGTGACTTGTGTTACATCGGCATTGGATTACTCTACGTAATGAACCTGATTGATGCGGCTGTGGATGCTCACCTGTACGATTTTGATGTAAGTGATAATCTGAGTATGCGCATACAGCCTGAGTTCAGGGATATGGGTTTTAACCGGCAGCCTTATACAGGCGCAAGAGTTACGTTTGTTCTGAAGTAGAACGAATCATAAAATATCTTAATAAACATAACAATCAGCGTTCTATCCTTTACATTTGCCATTCATAATTTAATAATTCTATGAAAATTGCTCTTCTCGGCTACGGGAAAATGGGAAAGGAAATTGAGAAAATTGCGCTTGAAAGAGGGCATGAGATTGTTGTAAAAATTGATGTTGAAAGTGACTGGACAAATGCAAAAACTTTGCTTGCGAGTGCTGATGTAGCCATAGAATTCAGCACCCCGCAAAGCACTATTCAGAATATCTTCCACAGTTTTGATGTAAATGTTCCGGTGGTGGTAGGCACAACCGGCTGGATGGAACAGTTAGACCATGTAAAGCAGGTATGCGAAAAAAACGGTCAGACTTTGTTTTATGCTTCCAACTTCAGCATAGGTGTGAACCTGTTTTTTGAAATCAACAACAAACTGGCCTTGATGATGAAGAAGCAGGATGGTTACAATGTGACAATGGAAGAAATTCACCACACCGAAAAATTAGATTCGCCAAGCGGAACAGCACTGAAACTTGCCGAA
This sequence comes from Bacteroidota bacterium, assembly GCA_947479755.1. GTDB lineage: Bacteria > Bacteroidota > Bacteroidia > SXHM01 > SXHM01 > SXHM01. The sequence continues at coordinate 68,304 of CANKAM010000006.1, read as the reverse complement.
GGCATTATTGAAAAGTACGACAGAAAAAAATCGTGGGTGAATGAAGCAACAGATAAAGAAGATGTGCTTGGAATAGTTTCAAAGCGTATAGATAAAGTCCCCGGAACGCACACCGTAACCTGGACCTCAGATATTGACGATATTGAATTAAAACACACTGCACACAACCGCAAAGGTTTTGCGCTGGGTGCAGTAATGGCTGCAGAGTGGGTGCGTGATAAGCGTGGCGTTTTTACCATGCACGACATGCTTAGTTTTATGATGAAGTAAGTAATTAGAAAATAAAATAATGAAACAACGTTTTGACAGACTGACAACCAAACAGAAAATCTGGTTTGTATCACTTTCGGTATTGAGTGTACTGATGTTTTTATACATCCTCATCGGTTCTGCCGGAGTAAGTGTGGTTCAGGCGCTTACCTTCTTCATCGTTTCTCAGGGATTGATAACTCTTTTTTATCTGACCATTGACCCTAAGAAGAAAAAGTCAGCTACCCGCGAATGGGTTGATGCGATTGTATTTGCTGTGGTGGCTGCTACGTTCATTCGTATGTTCACCATTGAGGCATATACTATTCCCACTTCGTCAATGGAAAAATCATTGCTGATTGGCGATTTTCTTTTTGTGAGCAAGTTGAGCTATGGTCCGCGTATTCCAAATACTCCGTTGTCGTTTCCGTTTGCGCATCATACCATGCCTTTGACAAAAAACACTAAATCCTATCTCGATTGGATTAAATGGGATTACAGACGTTTGCCGGGTTTCGGAAAAATAAAAAACAACGATGTAGTGGTGTTCAATTATCCGATGGAAGATTTTCGTCCGGTTGATAAGCGCGAGAATTATATCAAGCGTTGCATTGCTATTCCCGGTGATACATTACTCATTGTTGACAAGCAGGTTTACCTGAACAGCAAGGCAAATGAGAATCCGGCTGACATGCAGTTTGCCTACAATGTAAAAACTGACGGTACCGGTTTCAATCCAAAAAATCTTAAAAAGCTAGACATTACAGAGGGTTCGCCCATCACCAATCTGGGTGAGTGGAGCTTACGAATGACCAAGCCCGTTGCAGAAAAAGTAAAAGAGTTTGATAATGTAATCAGCGTAGAAGAAGCTAACATGAGCAAAGATGTTTTTGCTGATTACATTTTTCCTCATACACCTGCTTATCCCTGGAACGTGGATAATTTTGGTCCGCTTGTAATTCCTAAGAAAGGAGCAACCATTGAACTGACTGCAAAAAATCTACCTATTTACGAGCGTATTATTACTGTTTATGAAGGCAACACCTTGGATACTTCCACCGGAAAAATCCTAATCAACGGTAAAGAAGCAACCAGCTACACCTTTGCATTAGACTACTACTTTATGATGGGTGATAACCGCCACAACTCAGCCGACAGCCGTTTCTGGGGCTTTGTTCCCGAAGACCATATTGTAGGTAAAGCAGTCTTCATCTGGCTTTCGTTAGATAAAAATGAGAGTTTCCTGAAGAAGATTCGCTGGGGCAGATTGTTTTCTTTTATTGATTAAGCAGTTTTCGTTTTCACCCTGCTCTGTTAGTAACTTGGTATTTTTGCGCTACTCCTTTAGTAGGATATTTCTACTTTTGGCATCCAAACTATACCATTATGAAAAAAACAGCTACAAATCTTCGTTTATTATTTTTATTTGCATTCCTTTTATATTCAATCAGCAGTTCTTTTGCTCAGGGCTATCTTGGTTTTTCGCAAGGCAACTTCAGCGGATTAAACGGTGTTCTTTATCAGCCGGCTGAGGTAGCGGATAATCGCATGCAGGTTGAGATTAATCTGTTCACAGGTGATAATCTGTTTTCTAATAACTACATAAAGGTAAACAGAAAATATGTTTTTGGCCCTAAGAACCTGCCCACGTTTGATTCTACATACTCATTTCAGGATTTCAGACTAAGTGAGTTAATTCAGAAAACAAACTCATCTACAAAAAATCTTATGTTCCGTTCTGACATAATGGGTCCTTCTTTTATGTTTTCAATTAATCGTAAAAACGGGATTGCGGTTACTTCAAGGGTAAGAGCTATTGTTAACGTAGATAATTTTTTGCAGGATTTTGTGAATATTGGTCTGTCAGAGTTTTCGGATAGCCTCTTGTATAACAGAGAGTTTAATATGAATAAATCCAGAATAAGTTCCATGGCTTGGGGCGAGATTGGTTTAACGTATGGCCGCGTGATACTCAATAAAGATGTTCATTTCCTGAAAGCCGGTGTTACGGTAAAATACCTGATGGGTATCGCTTCGGCATATTTCTACAATGAGGATGTTTCGGTTAAGTTTTATGCCAATGATAGTCTGTCGCTTTATGAACCTGAGCTTACAGCTAATAACGCTACTATCCGTGCAGGTGTGAGTGATAATATTCCGCTTAACGGTGGCAGTTTTGATAAATACATCAGCGGAAGTGGTGTGGGGTTTGATTTTGGTGTGGTGTATGAATATCGCCCTGATTTTGCTGATTACAACAGTGGCAAAAGTGATATGAAAGATGAGCCGCGCAACAAAAATAAATACAAACTTAAAGTGGGAATTTCGGCTCTTGATATAGGAAGCATAAAGTTCACCAAGCATCCCGAAATTTATGATTTTGCTATTAACTGGCAGAACTATAACATTAATAATGCAGAATTGAGTTCAGATGGTGGTTGGTTGGACAGCTTGGGTGCAACCAAACTTTCTGACAATAAAGAAACCTATAAAATGAGGCTGCCTACCTCGTATATGCTTACGCTGGACTACCGCCCGTTTAAAAAGGTGGGCTTCTATACTAACTTCACCGCTTTTATGGCAACCAGCAATTTTGGTCACGATGCCAAAGTGCGTGAAATTTCAAGATACACCATTACTCCCCGATTTGAAATCAGCTGGTTTAGCTTTGGTATTCCTGTATCGTATTACGGTATGCAATACCTGAATGCCGGTGCATTTATGCAAATTGGGCCTTTATTTATAGGCTCTTCGGATATTCTAAATCTGGCATTCAGCAAAAACATTCGTGGTGTAAATATATATGGAGGATTAAAAGTTCCTATTGCTTTTGGTGGTGACAGCAAACGTAAAACTTCAGACATTGACAATGACGGTGTATTGGATAAAACTGATAAATGTGTGGATGTTGCCGGACCTGTTGAAAACGGAGGTTGCCCGTATGGTGATATTGACCTTGATGGAGTTCTTGACAATGCAGATAAGTGTATTGATGTTGCCGGCCCTGTTGAAAATAACGGTTGTCCTTATGGTGACAAAGACAGTGATGGTGTTCTAGACAATGCCGACCAGTGTATTGATGTTGCCGGTCCTATTGAGAATAACGGATGTCCATACGGTGATAAAGACAGTGATGGTGTTCTTGATAATGCAGATGATTGTATAGATGTTTCCGGACCTGCTGAGAACAAAGGATGCCCCTATGGTGATAAAGATGCTGATGGTGTATTGGATAAAGACGACAGTTGTATTGACTCTCCTGGACCTGCCGAAAACAAGGGCTGTCCGTATCTTGACACCGATGGTGACACGGTGTTGGATAAAGATGATGATTGTCCTAAAACTCCCGGAGATCCTGAAAATCGCGGTTGTCCTAAGTTGAAGAAAGAAGAAGAGGCAATTATCAAACGTGCGTTTGACAACCTTGAGTTCGACAGCGGAAAAGATATTATACGTGCGGTATCATTCACTTCACTGAGTGAACTGGGCGATCTGCTTGTTAAAAATCCTAAGTGGGGATTAAAACTTGCGGGGCATACAGATAACTCAGGTGATGATGCTAAGAATATGACTCTGTCTAATCAACGTGCATCTGCAATTAAAAAATACCTGACTGATCGTGGTGCAAACGGAGATAAAATTGTTGTAGAATACTTTGGAGAAACCCGTCCGATTGCAGACAATGCAACACCGGAAGGCCGCCAGAAAAACCGCAGGGTAGAGATGACGATTATATTTGAATAGGAATAATTAAGTGTGAAATGAAAAAGTCCCGCGGTACCGCGGGACTTTTTCATTTTCAGATGAACTGATTGTTATTGCTTCACTAATTTTTTAGTAAACGATTTTCTGTTTGCGTTAATCCTTAGAAAATAATTTCCTGACGGAATATCTTTTCCGGTATTGATGGAAGAAATAGTGCGGCTTATTGTTCCTTGCTGAAGTAGTTTTGCATTTATGTCCAGCAATTCATAGGTGTAATTATTTTTGGTTGCATCTGGAATGGAAATATTAAATCCATCGCGGAAAGGATTTGGAAAGACAACCGTAAGATCATCGGCTGATGGTGATTCATGAATGCCTGTAGCTGCGCTAACATCAAATACATAAAATCCGTTTTGCATATCGGAGGCTAAGATTTTGCCGGAAGGCAATAAGGGATAGACGCCCCAGTTGCCGCGGTAGTTATTGGTATCGGGTAACACGCAGGTGTCGTAGAAGCCGCTGATGAAAATGTTTTCGGGGTCGGAGCAGTTGAAGATGTAAAGTCCATCGTGGTAGTAGCTTACATAGAGAAAATCATCGCGCCACACTACGTTGTGGGGAATGGAGTAGGCTTCGCTGATGCCGGAGCCGATTGTGTCAATGAGGGTGATGTCGCTGAGGTTGGAAACATCGAAGAGTTTTACATCAAAGCCGTGGTTTTCATCGGCCTGCGCATACATTGCGCCATCGTTGTGCAGCCAGCCTGAATGGTTGTAGCCTTGCTGCGGGTATTGTGTTACCGAACCCAGCAGGGCAGGGTTTTGTATATCGGTAAAGTCCATAACAAACAAACCGCGCTGTGCGGCATGACAATAAACGGTATCATTTTTTGCAAAGCAGTCGTGTACATATTGTATGGAACTCCAGACGGGAAGAGTTGTACAGTTGAGCAGGAGTGATGGCTGCGAAGGATTAGAAATATCGTAAATACTCATTTCGCCATCTCCGCCATTGGCATAGAGGCGTGCGGTGGGTGCATCAACGGTGATGGTATGTGCGCGTGAGAAAAGCGAATTAGAATCATAAACGATGGGAGCTGAATCGGGGAGGAAGGAAACATCGGCAATCTGGAAACGAGCGCCAGACTGGTCGCCTACAATGTAGAGGTGGCCGTTGAAGAAATCGTAATCGCGGTTTACAACGGATGCACCTTGTGATGCGGCAGGTATGGTAATTACCGGAAAGATATTCTGTGCATCGGTAACATCAAAAATGTGTGCACCAACGGTGGAGCCTATTACACCGTATTCTTTTCCATCTTGCACAAAGCCGAAGATTTCGTTGTAGATGCTTTGGTGGGAGGTGAAATCGGTGAGGGTGGTATCTTGCCAGTGGTAGAGGAGGTGGATGTTGAGGCTGTCTTGGGCGGTGGAGGTGAGAGGATAGAAAATAGATGATAGGAGATAGAAAATAGAAAATAGGAGTGTGTGCTTTTTCATTTATAAATTGTTTGCGGCAAAGTTAGGGTTTACTTTTTGAGTTGGCATCTCGACTACGCTCGATGTGACATTATCTGCATGACGTAGGATTTTGCTAAGTTTGGGCGGATAAAAAAGAACACGCTTTGACCTTCGAGCAGATTATAAAAGATTTAAAGAACGGGATTTATAAACCGGTTTATTTCCTGATGGGAGAGGAGCCGTTTTATATTGATGTGATTGCGAATTATATTGCGGAGCATGTGCTGGACGAGGGGCAGAAGGAGTTTAACCAGAGTGTGCTTTACGGTGGTGATGTGGATTTGCTGACGGTTATCAGTGAGGCGAAACGTTTTCCGATGATGGGTGATTATCAGGTGGTGATTGTGAAGGAGGCGCAGAATATCAAGAACCTTGAACCTAAAAAGTCGGAGGATGCCAACCCTTTGCTGGCGTATGTGGAGAAGCCGCAGAAAAGTACGCTGCTGGTGATTTGCTATAAATATAAGAAGCTTGACAAGCGCAAGGCGCTGGCTAAAACGATTGACAAGATGGGTGTTTTGTTTGAATCGGAGAAGCTGAAGGATTATAAGGTGGCGGAATGGATTGCGGATTATGTGAAGCGCAAGGGTTATGTGATTGATGCGCGGAATGCGAATTTGCTGGCGGAGTATCTGGGAAATGATTTGGGAAAGATTGTGAACGAAACGGGTAAGGTGTTTATCAGTTTGCCTAAAGGGGCTGCGCTTACTTCGGATATTATTGAGCGCAACATTGGTATAAGCAAAGACTACAATGTTTTTGAGTTGCAAAAGGTTTTTGGTGAGCGTGATGTTTTGAAGACTACGCGTATTGTGCATTATTTTGCGCAGAACCAGAAGGAGCATCCGCTGCCTTTGATTATGGCTACGCTGTATGGTTATTTTACGAAGTTGATGAAGTATCATTTTCTGAAGGCTTCTGTTCCTTCGGCACAAATTGCGGGTGAGTTGGGGGTTAATCCTTATTATATGAAAGATTATGAAACGGCTGCACGTAATTATAATGAGCGTAAGGTGCGCCAGATTATTGGATGGCTGCGCGAAATGGATGTTAAATCAAAAGGGGTGGATAACCCGAGCACCGAGCATGGTGAGTTGCTGAAGGAGTTTTTCTTCAAAGCGATGCATTAGGATGCAATTGCATTGCAATTGGATGCTGTTGTAAAAAGTTTGGATCCAGTTGCGTTGTAAATGGATGCTGTTGTAAAAAATATGGATCCATTTGCGTTGTAAATGGATGCTGTTGCAAAAAATATGGATCCGGTTGTGTTGTAAATGGATGCTGTTGTAAAAAATTTGGATCCAGTTCTGATGTAAATGGATGCTGTTTTGATATGAATCAACAAAAAAGGGAACCAAACGGTTCCCTTTTTTTGTTTTTGAGGTTCAGAGCTTGTTAAGATTTCGCATCATCAAACTTATACACCCCCGAAACATCTTCCATGCCGTCCATCAGCACGTTGAGGTCTTTGATGATACCTGTTTTGAGGTCGTAGACCCAGCCGTGGATAGAAGGGCGTTTGTGGTTTTTCCATGAGTTTTGGATGATGGAAGTTTTGCTGACGTGGTGTACCTGTTCCATAACGCTGAGTTCTACAAAGCGATTGGCGCGTTCGGTTTTATCGGCAATGGCATCTAACTCCACGCGGTGTTTATCGTAGCCATCTTTGATGTGGCGCAGCCAGTTGTCGATAAGACCGAATTGCTGGTTGCCCATAGCCGCGAGTATGCCTCCGCAGCCATAGTGTCCGCAAACGATAACGTGTTTTACTTCCAATACGTTAACGGCATAGTCCAATACGCTGAGCATATTCATATCCGTATGCACCACCATGTTGGCAATGTTGCGGTGTACAAATACTTCGCCCGGTTCGGTTCCTGTGATTTCGTTGGCCGGAACGCGACTGTCTGAACAGCCAATCCACAAATAGTCGGGCGCCTGAAGTTGTGATAGTTTTAAAAAGTAATTGGGGTTATTAGCCAGTTTTTCTTTTACCCAAACTTTGTTGTTGTCTAATAGTTTTAAATAGGACTGTTGCATGATGTATAGTTTTTTAAATGGTTTTTATCAGTGGCCTGATGATGCCACTATGTCTTTAATATGAATTGTTTCGACTGTAATATTACGGAACGGTGCCGTGTGTTTTTTAAAATCGTGAATTGTTTCGAGCACATCGTAATCTATTGCCTGTGATTTTGAGCCGTCAATAATTACCTTACAGTTGTCGGGCAGGTTGGTGAGTGTTAGCGCCAGACTGCCTTTATTCAAAAAGGTAACATCTTCGGAAAGTGTAAGCCTTATTACTTCGCCTTCGTGAACACTTTCTTTTTGGTAATGATAGGCATATTTGTAATTTCTGCGCAGAATAAAGAAGAATGCGAACACCATACCTATGCCAATGCCTTTGAGCAAATCGGTGGCAAGTATAGCAACTACGGTAACAAGGAAAGGGATAAACTGATCCCAGCCGTTGCGGAACATTATTTTGTAAAGCGAAAGTCTGGAAAGTTTGTAGCCCACCATCAGCAATATACCAGCCAAAGCAGCCAGCGGAATCATATTCAGAAAGCGCGGAATAATTAAAGCCGACAGCAACAGAATAACACCGTGAATGATGGTTGCCACTTTTGTTTGTCCTCCTGAGTTGATGTTGGCCGAGCTGCGAACAATTACCTGTGTTACCGGAATTCCACCGATTAAACCGGAGATAATGTTTCCGATTCCCTGTGCTTTCAATTCGCGGTTGGTTGGTGTGGTTCTGCGATGGGGGTCCAGTTTATCGGTGGCTTCAACGCAGAGCAGCGTTTCAATACTTGCCACAATTGCCAGTGTTAAAGCAGTAAGATATACCTGCGGATTTTTCCATGCAGTAAAGTCGGGCAAGGTGAAGAAGCCAAAGAACTGAGCAGGGGAGGAGGCAACGGGCAACTCAACCAAGTGATGCTCGCCCATTGTCCATTTTGGAAAAACGGAATTGAACAAGAGGTTTAGTCCTATGCCAATCATAACTACAAACAGGGCACCCGGCAGGAATTTGAATAAGCCTATTTTTTTCATAAAAGGCCGTTCGAACAGCACCAGTAACAGAATGGAAACAATTGCAATGATTACTGCACCGTCATTATGATACTGAATGGCATATCCGATTTCGGTAAAGGTGTTGTGTCCGTCTTTTTGGATAAAGGCATCATCACCGATAAAATCGGCATCGTAGCCCAGTGCATGCGGAATTTCTTTCAGAATAAGGGTTAATCCTATTGCGGCAAGCATTCCTTTAATTACAGCGGAAGGAAAATAATAGGCTATAATTCCTGCATTTACAAAACCGGCAAGCAGTTGAATAATACCTGCAATAACAATGGCCAGTAACAGGGCTTCGTAGTTTCCCAGTGTTTGCAAAGCGGTGAGTATAATTACCACCAAACCCGCAGCAGGGCCAGAGACACCCAAAGGCGAACCACTCATTAAACCCACTACAATTCCGCCAACAATACCAGCAATAACTCCTGCAAATAATGGAGCTCCCGAGGCCAACGCAATACCCAGACACAAAGGCAGTGCAACTAAAAATACTACCAGTCCGGAGGATAAATCCTTGCCGAAAAGTGTGGCGTTATATCCACCGGGCAATAACTCAAAATCTGTTTTTCCTTTCATTGAAAAGTTTTATAAAATTAATAGAAGCACATGAATTTTACTCCATGTGCAAAAAATAAAGCGAAAAATAAAAAGAGAAACTAAGCCTTTGGAGGCGGGGGGATTATTTCAGAGATAAACTCTTTTGTATCGCTTACACCGTGAAAGCGGTGCGCGTTTTGACTATCAGTAGCAATAAAATAGTTGAGGTGCAAAAAACAGAACTCATCACCGGTGAATTTTTTTTCTTCTTCTTCACCATCGGTGTCCGGAGTATTGGCGTTGTTTTCAGGTGCAGGGTTTTCCATATCTGCTCCTGCAAGCATTACTAAGTTAATCAGGCTTTCTGTTTCATTGCCGGCCGAAGGGGTAACACTATTTGTTGAGGAATTGAGAGAAAGAAAGTGTTTGTGTGTTTCAATGCTAATGTTCAAAAAGTGAAAACACAGCAGTGCACTGAAAAAGCGGAGCAGAAGTATTTTGTATTTCCTTTTCACGGCTGCAAAGGTAACATACAAAGCAGGTAATTGCTCTGTTAAAAATTTGTTTGTTTATATTGTTTATTGTTCCTGTTGCTCCACTTCACCTACAGGCTGTACTTCGCTGAAACGCTGAACGCCATCAATCCAGTCGCCTTCAAATTTATTCTGCGTCATGGCATCACCCGGTGTTTCCCAGATGTAGTGACCACGTCCCTGCATTTTATTTGCTTCCCAGGTACCGATGTAGCGGTCGCCATTATTCCAAATCATACTTCCGCGCCCTTCCATTTCACCCTGAATAAAAGCGCCTTTGTAAACATCACCGTTCTTCCAGGTATAGGTTCCTTGTCCATCGGGTTTACCTTTGAACCAGGCACCATTATAGCTGTCGCCACTTTTGAAAATAAATTTACCACTTCCGGTAAAGCAGTTGCCTTCAATACACTGAGCGTTGGCAAAGGAAACCAAGGCAAAAATAAGTACTGTTAAAATTGATAGTGTCTTTTTCATAGTAGTGATTAATTGTAAAAACGAGATTGAAACGCGAACAAAAATAATAAGGTTTATCGTTCTGCAAGAATTATTTTTTGCAAATCTGCAATCAAGGATAGCAAAAATTACAGTTTCTGAACTTTACAGCTTAATTTAATAAGCCTAATTCACCAAATGCATATTCAACAGCAAGCAATGCTTTTCTGTTTTTTGTTATTAATTCAATAAGTTTAAGTCTTGCATTAATGGCACTCATTTCTCTTGCGTTTATCATAAATAATGAACTTTCTCCTCCATCAAACATTCTTTTCTCAGCAAGAAGCAAGGAGTTGTAATCTTTTACAGTGTTTGCATAAAGTTTAATCTGCTGATTCGAGACAGTATGTTCATTCAGGCTTGCTCTTGCTTTGTTAATTAATTCCAGATTTTTATTTTGAAGTTCAAATTCTGCATCCCTGAGTTTAAGCTTTGTTAGCTGAAGGTCACCGCGCTCTTTTCTTAAAAGCAGCGGCATGTAGAATGTTAATCCCCATTTATAATTATTGATGCTGTAATTACTGAAAACATCACTTTTAACAGGCACAGAAATGGCATTGTAATTTATATTTAAGGTTGGTTTCAGTTTTTCTGCTTTCCATTTTCTTTCAATTTCAAGGCGTGAAATTTTAAACTTTGAAATAGCAATAGCAGGATGCGATTCTCTAATACTATCAACCCGTATTGCAAATGATGCTGTTTCATTTTCATTTATAGTGCGCGAATCAAATTCAACGGGTATAATGAATTCTTCCAGCGTAACCAAGGCTTCGGAAGAATTGCACCTTACTCAGCCAGCGGTATCTATTCAGTTGAGGAATTTCCAAGATCAGTTTGACATACCCTTAACAGAAGTGGTTGGGCGAAGAATTTACATCACTGATTTTGGACTAGAGATTGCAGAGGCGGCTGAAAATATAATCAATCAAGTTTATGCCATAAACCATAAAACCTTAGCTTACAAAGGACAATTAACAGGACGTTTAAAGATTTCAGTGGTATCAACTGGAAAGTATGTAATGCCTTACTTTTTAGCTGATTTTATGCAACAGCATTCCGGAATAGAATTAATGATGGATGTTACTAACAAGAACAAAGTTGTTGAGAATTTAGAAAATAATGAAGTTGATTTTGCACTTGTTTCTATTTTGCCAACTACACTAAATACCGAGAAACTTGATTTACTTCAAAATAAATTGTACTTGGTAGGAAGTACAAAAACAAAATTTAAGAAGGATATCAAAATAAAAGAAATGCTCAAAGATTTGCCTTTAATATTTAGAGAAAAAGGTTCTGGCACAAGACACGCAATGGAGGGTTTTATTGAAAGGAATAACTTATCAGTTTTAAAGAAGATGGAGTTAACCTCTAATGAAGCTGTTAAGCAAGCCTTATTGGCCGGATTAGGTTACTCTATTATGCCTTTGATTGGAATTAGAAATGAACTGCACAACAATGAACTTCAAATTATTCAAATCAAAGGACTTCCAATTAAGACTACATGGAGTTTAATATGGTTGAAAGGTAAAAAGCATTCTCCGGTTTCGTTATCATTTTTGAATCATTTAAAAGAAGAAAAAGCACAAATTGTTCAAGATAAATTTAGTTGGTATGAGCAATATTAACTTTGGTCAACCGGTGAAAATGTGCCTCATATTTAGCAGTGTTTTGTTTGCCATCGGTTAAGATAAGCTCAAAATAATGTTTTCCTTTTGAAAGTATTTGGTCAAAGGTGTAAGTAAGCAAACTGTTTTTAGCATCGTATTCCATCAATATCCATTTTCCATCAATGCTGCCTCTGTAATAGCCAATGCCCGAAAGGTTATCTGTGATTTTTACTTTAATTGTTTTTGCTGCACTCAGATCGCCATCATGGGTAATGTTTACAGGAGTTATTTTTGGTTTGGTTGTGTCGGCCATTACAGCAAATGAGCCAAATGATTTTGTTTTGGTGGCTACTATTCCGTTTTCAAGTTTTCCTCCTTCAGAAACAGGGTTTCCGCTGCTGTTAAAGGAGACAATCAGCAATTTGTCTTTTATTTTTTCGGAAACAGAATCGGGTGTTATGGAAAGCGTGTATTCGCGTTGCAGCGGCACTGTATTTTTATGAATGTGGTGAACTGCGGAATACGTTTGCTTTGTATTTGGTTTTGCCGAATAGAGAAAATCAATGTCGTGGTAGAGTGCGAAATCGGGCATCTGTAATTCAATTCCGGTAGCTTTAAATGTATTGACAGAATCGAAGTAAAATATTTTTGCAGCAAGCGTGTCTTTCTTTTGCGGCTCAGATATTTTAGCTCCTTCTACTATAAATTTAAGTGAAGAAGAGTTGCCTGCAACATCTGTAACAAGGTAACTGAACGTATATTTCTTTCCGGTTTCAATCAGTGTTTTGCCGGCTGTAATTTTTGTGTCGTAAATTTTTAATTGATTACCCGGTTCAACAAAACTTTTCTGAACTGCATTTTTGTTCAGCACTTTTTCTTCATAGTCAATATGGCTATTTATAAAGCGTGAAAGATGAAAAGGCATTTCGTCAATCTTGTGAAAATAAATTCGGGAACTGTCTTTTAAAAGCTCAATTGAATAGGCTCCATTGTGGTTATCTGCTCCGTCTAACTGGTCATATACTTCAAGTCCAAAGCCTGTTATTCCCGATGTTGCAATTGGTTTCCCACCATTCACAACATACTTATTTTCTGATTTTGTAACAGCATATGTTTTCTTGCTTGTCCAGCCTTTTCGATAACTTTCATCAAAGGCATAAACAATTAATGAAGTGATTGCAGGTGGAATTTTATCCTTTACTACAAAACCAAAGAACAAAGGATTGTATGCACTTTCGGTTTTGGAATCGCGTATTTCAAAATGCAGATGAGGCCCGCCAGAACTGCCGGTGTTTCCGGTGTAAGCAATTACATCGCCTTTTTTTACACGAAATAAATTGCTGTCAGGAAACAACTCAATTTCGAAACTTTCTTTTTTGTATTGCTCTGCTTTTACATACTTCGCAATGCTGTCGTTGTAAGTATTGAGATGCCCGTAAACAGTGGTATATCCGTTGGCGTGTTTAATATACATAGCATTGCCGTAGCCTCCTGGTTGAATTTTTATTCTTGATACAAAACCATCGGCAGGAGCATAGACTGGCTTGTTTTCAACGCCCTGTGTTTTTATATCTAAGCCTGAGTGAAAATGATTGCTGCGCAGTTCACCAAAGTTACCCGACAGAAAAAGAGGAATATCAAGCGGGGATCGGAAGAAGTCTTTTGGGTGCTGAGCTTCGCAATTGATAATTGATAGTTGACAACTGATAATAAAAACTACTGATACTTTCCACCATTTACCCATTATCAACTATCAATTAGCCACTAAAACTTCAGATGCTTCACCGTAAGCCCGTTATTGATTAACTCGTTCAGTGAATCGATGCCAATTTTTATATGCTTATCCACAAACTTCTGTGTTACTTTTTTATCGCTTTTATCAGTTTTTACTCCGGATGAAATCATAGGTTGGTCGCTTACCAATAATAATGCACCACATGAAATTTCATTCCGGAAGCCTGCCGTAAAAATGGTGGCGGTTTCCATGTCAATACCCATTGCACGGATTTTGCGCAGGTATTTTTTGAACTCATTATCGTGTTCCCAAACTCTTCGATTGGTCGTGAAAACAGTGCCTGTCCAGTAGTCCATTCCGTTTTGACGAATTGAAGTTGAAACGGCTTTTTGCATGTTGAAAGCGGGTAGTGCAGGCACTTCGGGCGGCATGTAGTCATTGGAAGTTCCTTCACCTCTTATGGCAGCAATCGGTAAGATCAAATCGCCCAGTTGGTTTTTCTTTTTCAGTCCGCCACATTTGCCCAAAAACAAAACTGCTTTTGGTTTTATCGCGCTCAGCAAATCCATTACGGTAGCAGCATTTGCGCTGCCCATACCAAAATTGATGATGGTAATTCTTCCGCTGGTGGCGTTGGGCATTGGTTTATCCTGCCCGTTTACTTTCACTTTCATCTTCTCTGCAAAATAATTTACGTAGTTCTGAAAGTTGGTGAGCAGAATATAATCACCAAAATCTTTAAGCGCAGTCCCGGTATAGCGTGGCAGCCAGTTTTCTACAATTGCTTTTTTAGTATCCATAGTTTTGTTTCGATTATCTTTGTTCAAATTCCTTATGCAAAAACTCAATTTTCCTGACTATCAATTCAAGATAAAAGAGGAGAACAAAAGAACACAAATTTTTGACACCGTAAGGAAGAAGTATGTTGCACTTACTCCCGAAGAATGGGTGCGTCAGCACATTATTACATTTCTTATTACAGAAAAAAAATTCCCATCTTCATTAATTGCAGTTGAAGTTTCGCTTAATCGCGGAACCAAAAAACAAAGAGGTGATATTGTTATTTATACTAATGATGGATTACCACGGATGATTATTGAATGCAAAGCTCCCGAAGTAAAAATTACACAAGATGTTTTCTTTCAGATTGCACGTTACAACGCACCGTTGAAAATGAATTATCTGGTTGTTACAAATGGCATTAACCATTTCTGTTGCAAAATGGATTATGAAAATGGTGAGCATGTTTTTATAAAAGACATTCCTAGTTATGATTTCATTAAGTAATAGTTATCATTAAGTCGATATACACATGAAATAAGTGTTGTTTGTCGATTAATGCCTCTTTTTGATAGACAAAATAGCGCAATCGCTTTGTTCAAAGCCTTTTATTCGTACATTAGCGCCTTCTTTTGCAATTTTAAACACAAATAATTAATATTGATATGCATTCAAAATCTACCATTCAGGCTTTTAGCAAATTTAAAATTTTCTTCATTATCTGCTGCTCGGTATTACTGTTTTGCCAGCAAGGCATTGCCCAGCAAAGTAAGGTAGCTCTGTTGGATCTTTCAACACGCAATGCAGAAGCCAATACTTCACGTTTCCGCTCTTCTCAGTGGCTTTTAAACACAGCTGGTGTTGAGTATGCTACAACACCAGTTTAACAACAGCGCTCACTTACCCGGTTATTTTTTTCAGCCCTGTTGTAAAAAGCACCACTTTTAACTCAGCGGAAAGAACTTCTATTACCAATTATGTAAACAACGGAGGTGTAATTATCTGTTCATCCATGCAGGCTTCAACCCTTTTTAGTTTGTGTGGAGTATCGGCTGTTCAATCATCAGATACGCGCAAATATTTTAACTCAAGTACTTCAAGCTTACCATGGTTATTTGAGCGTATCAGCGACCCTTCTGAAACCAGCATACGTTTTTTAGGGACTTCCAGTGGATATTCATGCACAAGTCGTTCCTACACACTTAACGGAGGTACATCACTGGCACAATACGAAGATGGAAAGTCTGCTTTTGTTTATAAAGCAACAGGGCAAGGACATGTATATACCTTTGGAATTGATTTACGCGATGTAGTTCTGCGTTTTCAGATTGATGATGATGGTAATGCTCAGGAGGTTTATTCCAATAGTTTTGAGCCGGGTTCAGATGTGTTTATGATGTTAGTTCAGAATATTATCCGTCACCATATTGCAAATACAGTGCGCATTCACACCAGCCCAAATTGCAGCAGTTCCAGCATAATGATTACACATGACTATGATTCAAGAACCTGTCAGGATACCAGCCGATTTTTTGTTGATATGGAATATGCAAGAGGAGCAAGAGCAACCTACAATGTTACTACCAGCTATTATTCAAACGGTTGGATAAGCGGTTTTTACACCACTTCGCACGCTGCTGTTCAATATATTTTGGACCACAATCATATAGTGGGTTCGCACTCGGTAGGGCATTTTCCTGATTTTGAAACCGACTCTAGATTCCCTATAGGTGTTCGTGGGCTTACAACAAGTACATATCGTCCAGTATATTCAACAACTACAAACACTACAACTGGTGGTTCTACGTATGGCGAAGTTGAAGTTTCAAAAAATTTACTTGAGGCTGACTTTGGTATAAGAATAAAAACATTCCGCGCTGGCGAATTGTGTTACAACAAGACGTTAGCATTTGCATTAGCTCAAACAGGTTATAAATTTAATTCTACTTTTTCAGCAAATGATGTGTTGACCAACTTCCCTTATTATACTGTTGACGGAAAAAAATATTCAGGTGCACAACAAACAGTGCTTGAAATACCTATGACCATTTCGGATGTGTGGTCACCTTCTATCAGCAGCACCAATTATCCTGAGAAAGTTGCTGTATGGGCTTCTGTTACACGAAAAAATGATGCAAATAATGCACTAACAGTGTTACTCATTCACCCTAACCGCAGGTGGAAGGTTACTGCAGAAGAAATGTATCTTGACAGTCTTCCCGAATCAGCACTTGTTCTTCCAATGGAGGAATTTGGAGAATTCTGGCAGGAGCGTGACACACTTGATTTTTATTCCACACTGGCTAACAATGTGCTGAGTGTTTACCTCAATACAAATGAGCCTGATGAGCGCCTTAGTCTTATTATTGACAATGCTGAACAACTTGCCGATATTAATTTCTACAAACAAAATGGCGAGCAGTTGTTTTACCAAAGCTCAGCATGGACTAACGGAGCAACTATTTTCTGCTCACCAGACCCTCAGCAATTCCAGACTACAGGCATTTCAGAACAGCAGACATTGTCTGACGTAAAAGTATTCCCTAATCCTGCTAATTCAAGCGTGTATATTAATATGGATCAGGTGCAAGCAGGAACTTATACCTTAACTGTTTACGATGTATTGGGACAAAGCATTATTCATACTAAGCAAATCCAGCTTACGGCAGCAGGAAGACTTAGCTTTGAATGGAATGTAGAGCAGGTAAATACAGTTTGCTACTTCTTCAGCATTCAATCTGAAGGCGTATCTGCAAACGGAAAAGTAATGGTGGTTCACTAAACAATAGTTTATATAATCTGTTTTACTGATAACCCCGGCCACATGGTTGGGGTTATTAGTTTAATTTTTCTGTAATTTGCAGCATAATATTTTAGCTATGAAAAAACTTATACTTCTTTTCGCTCTTTTCTGCTCTCAATTTAGTACTCATGCACAAGATAACCTTGTGGTAGTGAACAATCCAAAAGGGTCTGATTATATTCAAGGAAGAATAAACCTGAAAGTTAAACCCGAATTTCGAACATACTTTTCAGAATTAAAAAATACTATCCCCGGTTTTGAATCGCTTGAAATAACAGGTTTGCGCAGAAAGTTTCCGCAGAGAAAACCTTTGGCAAAACAATACAATGACAGCGGCAGAAAATTGCCTGATTTGTCATTGATTTATGAATTGGATTACAACGCAGAACAAGATGTTTTTAAAACATCAGAACAATTGATGAGTAGCGGATACTTTGATTATGCTGAGCCGCATTATGTGAGTTATCAACTTTATACACCTAATGATGTACAATTGTCGGTTTACAATCCCTATCATTTTAATACCATGCAATTGTACAATGCATGGGATGTTTCAAAAGGCGACAGCAATGTTGTCATTGGTTATACGGAGACAAGTTTTGACATCAACCATCCGGATCTTTCCGGAAATATAAAACACAATTATGCCGATACAATTGGAGGAGGGGATAACGATGGAGATTTATATCCAGATAATTTCAGTGGATGGGATATGGTGGATAACGACAATGCCTTTTTTATCAATAATGAAATTCATGGAACTACTGTTACAGCTGTTGGTTCAGCAACCGGTGATAATAGCGTTGGTTTTATAGGTTCTGGTTTCAAATGCAAGTTTCTTCCGGTTAAAGTTGCCAACAGTTCACAGGTTATTACAAAGGGTTATGAAGGAATTACATATTGCGTTGACCATGGAGCTAAAATTGTAAACTGCTCGTGGGGAAATACAACATTTAACCAGTTAGCACAGGATGTTACTGATGATGCAATAATTGCTAATGATGCTGTAATTGTGGCCTCAGCAGGAAATATTCCCTATGACACAGCTTATTATCCTGCTTCATATCGTTTTGTTCTCAGTGTTTCTGGTGTTGACAACCTTGATCGTTTTGACCCACCTTCAAATCCTCCTTTTTCATGGAATGATTCTGTGGATGTAACTGCTCCCGGCTTTGATGTTTATACAACCGCAACATATAATGGTTCGACACTATACTCACCACCTCAGGGCGGAACATCTATTGCTGCGCCTCTGGTTTCTGGTCTGGCAGGATTAATCCGTTCATATTATCCATCACTAAATGCTTTGCAGGTTGTGGAACTTATCAAGTGCACAGCAGATAATATTGACGGAATTCCTGAAAATGTTCCATACACAGGAAAAACAGGAACGGGAAGAGTGAATGCATACGCAGCTCTTACCAGCACTATATGTGGCCCGGTTGGAATGGTTGAAGAAGATGCGCAGAACGGTATGATGATTTACCCCAACCCGACAAGTAACAGCATAAGTTTAATGTTGAAATCAATAACAACTTCAAAAGCACAAATCACTATTGTTAATGCAGTAGGTGAAGAAATTATTGGCAACAGAAATTTTAATCTTTTAAAAGGAAATAATATTCAGACTATTGATGTTTCTCAGCTTGCAGCAGGAATTTATTATTGTACTGTAAAAACAGATGAAGCATCATTCAGTAATAAGATTGTGGTGGTGAGATAGTCAGATACTGACACTAATTTTTTACATCTTCTTTCTGTTTTTGCGTATTTCAGCCTTTTCATGTAGGTTTGCCAACATAATTCAAAAATTCACAAATAATAAAAGATGGACATCAGCGAAATAGTTTCAATTGCAGGACAAAGCGGACTTTTTAAAGTTATCAGCCAGACCAAAAATGGTTTTATTGCGGAATCATTAACCGACAAAAAACGAATTCCCGTTTACGCTTCACAGAAAGTAGTTTCTCTGGAGAATATCAGCATTTTTACAACAGGCGAAGATCAGCCGCTCGAAGATGTTTTGAAAAAAGTAATGGAAAGCCTGAAAGGCGAAAAAGCATTTGATGCCGGAAAAGCATCAAACGATGAGTTGAAAAAACAAATGGAAAACGTATTGCCGGAATATGACAAAGACCGTGTGTATGTATCAGATATCAAAAAACTTTTCCAATGGTATAACATGCTGCATGATGGAGGTTTGCTAACCAAAGAAAAGAAAGCAGACGAGAAACATATTGATGTGGCACATGCACACGATAATAAAGGAGCCAATAAACCGGTTGCAAACGTTAAGAAGGTAACTCCAAAATCGGCAGCACCTAAAATCAGCACAACTGTTGGCGTTAGAAAATCAGGAACAGCTTAGTTATTATTTAAGAAAATCTGTCACCCCGAGCGCAGTCGAGGGGTTAATATTATTCCCATGCAAGCAACTCTCGAAACATCCCTAAAAAAGAAAAGACGTTTTCTTCCCGAAGATTTTAAAATCATTTCGTGGGAAGTTCTTGAACCTTATTTTTTGAATCTGCGCGACAGACAGATCGGTTCTGTTCAGGATTTGGAAAACTGGATTTTAGACCGCAGTGAGGTGGAAGCTGTTGCCGAAGAAGAAACAGGTTGGGCATACATTCGCATGAACATTGACACTACCGACCAGAAACTGGCTGAGAAGTTTTTGTTTTACATCAATGAGATTCAACCTAAAGTTGCGCCTTTTGAAAATGACATGAATAAGAAACTTGTCAATTCCCCATTTGCAGCTGATTTAGACAGCAAAAAATATTTTGTTTACCTGCGCGGAATAAAAAAGCAATTAGAAATTTTCCGTGATGAAAATATTTCGCTGGAGCGAGAAGTGAATGAAGAGCAGCAGAAATTCGGAAGCATTTCGGCAATGCAAACTGTTACTTATAACGGGGAGGAAATGACCATGCAAAAGGCAAGTAATTTCCTTAAACAGACCGAACGCAGCGTTCGCGAATCTGTTTATGGTTTATTAAAAGCACGCAGACTTGCAGATGTTGAAAAACTGAATGAGCTTTATTCATTACTTATCAATCTCAGAAATCAAATTGCTGTAAACGCAGGCTTTAAAAATTACCGCGACTATAAGTTTGCAGACCTTGGACGATTTGATTACACCGTGCAGGATTGTTTTGATTTTCATGATGCCATTGCACAGGAAATTGTTCCGATCATGCGCGAGTTTGATTTGGAACGCAAGCAATTGTTGAAATTAGATTCGCTTCATCCCTGGGATATGGAAGTGGATAAAAGCGGAAAGAATGCATTGACGGTTACACCTGACGGAAACGAGTTGACTGATAAAACTATTGCGTTGTTTTACCGCGTCCGTCCTTATTTTGCAGAGTGTTTGGAGATTATGAAAGCCAAAGGCAACCTTGATCTTGAATCGAAAAAAGGAAAAGCGCCGGGCGGTTTTAACTATCCTCTTTACGAAACCAGCGCACCGTTCATTTACATGAATTCTGTTGGTTCATTCCGCGATATGATTACGATGATTCACGAAGGAGGACATGCAGTGCATTCCTTCCTTAGCGCTAATCTTCCTGTAACACAAATGAAGAGTTTGCCTTCTGAAGTTGCAGAACTGGCATCAATGGGAATGGAACTGTTGACGATGGATAATTGGGATATTTTCTTCGAGAATGAAGATGATTTACGCAGAGCTAAAAAAGAACACCTGGAAAAAGTATTGCATATTTTCCCTTGGGTTGGAACAATAGATAAATTCCAGCATTGGGTTTATGAAAATCCAAACCACACCATTGAAGAAAGAGCAACTGCATGGCAGAATGTTCTTGATAAATTCGACACCAAAGTGGTTGACTGGAATGGAAACGAAGATGCACGTGCAACAATGTGGCAAAAGCAGTTACATCTTTTTGAAGTTCCATTCTATTATGTAGAATATGCAATTGCGCAATTAGGTGCAATTGCTTTATGGAAAAACTACAAACAGAACCCAACACAGACAATCGATAATTACATGGCTGCTCTAAGTCTTGGTTATTCGCGTCCGATACGCGAGATATATGAAACTGCAGATATCTCTTTTAACTTCTCTAAAGAGTATGTCCATGAATTGGCTGCTTTTGTAAAAGCAGAGTTGGCTGCATTGTAGCTTAAATTTATTTACTTTGTTGCAGTATGGCAACAACTCAAACCAGCATTGCAATAATCGGCAGCGGATTTTCAGGAATATGCATGGGCATACAACTGAAAAAGGCAGGCATCACCGATTTTCTGATTTTTGAACGGGCTTCAGAAGTTGGCGGAACCTGGCGCGACAATACTTATCCCGGTGTTGCATGCGATGTTTCTTCGCATATGTATTCGTTTTCTTTTGAGCCTAATCCAAACTGGAGTCGTATGTTTTCGCCACAAGCTGAAATTCTGCAATACCTCAAAGCTTGTGTTACAAAATATGAGCTTGCCTCATTTATAAAATACAACACCAATATTGCTGGAGCTGAGTTTGACGAGAAAAATTCGCAGTGGACTATTCACACACAATCGGGTGAAAGTGTAATTGCCGATACTTTGATTAACGGAATGGGTCCACTAAATCGCGCAGTAGTCCCGCACCTGAAAGGCATTGAAAGTTTTACCGGAAAAACATTTCACTCATCAGAATGGGATCACAGTTTTGATTTGACAGGAAATCGCGTTGCGATTATTGGCACAGGTGCAAGCGCTATTCAAATTGTCCCCAACATTGTGAAGAAAGTAAAAGCACTGTATCTTTTTCAGCGCACAGCGCCATGGATTTTGCCTAAGCCTGACCGTAATATGAGCGCGTTTGAAAAAAATCTTTTTCGCTTTTTACCGTTCACACAAAAAATTTATCGCTATTTTATTTATTGGGTATTAGAGTCAAGTGCACTGGGATTAGTTGTTAATCCTAAATGGACAAAATTGTTGGAGATAATTTCGCTGAGGCATTTAAAAAAATCAGTTTCTGATGAAGAATTGAGAAAAAAACTCACACCAAAGTATATCTTGGGTTGCAAGCGTATTTTGCTTTCTAATGATTATTACAAAGCACTTACGTTGCCGCAATCGCAGGTTATATCAGTAGGTATAGACAGAGTAGAAGGCAACACAATCATTACTAAAGACGGTAAGCGAAGTGAAGTGGATGCAATTGTTTTCGGAACAGGATTTAATGCAGCAGATTATCCAAAGGATTTTGTGGTAAAGGGTTTGAACGGAAAACTATTGGCAGATGAATGGAAGCGAGGGCCGGAAGCGTATCTCGGCATAGCGGTTAAACATTTTCCTAACCTGTTTTTTATCATTGGTCCCAACACAGGACTTGGAAATAATTCAATGATATTTATGATTGAGGCGCAGGTGAATTATATTGTTCAATGTATTAAAACTTTGCAAGAGAATGGCTTTAAATATTTGAATGTAAAAGACGATGTGCAGGAAAACTACAACATCGAAATTCAGAAACGTTTATCACATACCGTTTGGAATTCAGGTTGCGTAAGCTGGTATCAGACAGCAGAAGGAAAGAATACTTCCATCTGGCCTGGGTTTACATTTCAGTATTGGAAGCGAATGAAAAAGCTGAAGAAAGAAGATTTTAAATGGGTAAAATAATAACAAATAACCATGTTCATCGGACACTTTGCATTAGCACTCGGAGCAAAAAAAGCAGCTCCTAAACTCTCACTCGGAACAACCTTTATAGCAGTTCAGTTTTTAGATTTGCTTTGGCCACTGTTTCTGCTTATCGGAATTGAAAAGGTAAAAATTGAACCCGGCAATACCGCATTCACACCACTTAATTTTATTCATTATCCTTTCTCGCACAGTATTGTCAACGCTGCCGTTTGGGCAATGTTATTTGCAACGTTGTTTTATTTTATCCGCAAAGATTTGAGAAGCGCAGTGATTTTTGGCGCACTTGTGCTCAGTCACTGGTTTTTGGATTTACTTACTCATCGACCAGATCTACCTGTGTTTCCCTGGATTGACTGGAAAGTAGGTTTAAGCTTGTGGAATAATATTCCGCTTACTTTAGCAACTGAAGTAGGATTATTTGCTGCCGGAATTTATTTCTTCATTTCAAACACAGAGCTTGACAAAAAGCACAATATCATTTTCTGGAGTCTGATTATTTTTCTGTTGGTTGTGTATGTGATGAATGTTTTTGGTCCGCCACCACCATCGGAAGCGGCAATCAGTTATGCAGGTTTTTCCTTGTGGTTATTGGTTGCATGGGCTTATTGGGCTGACACAACAACCTAAACCGTTTGAGAAAACAGCTGCGCTTGCGGCTGACTTCTGCGCAACTTTGCATCAAATGCCATGCAGATATTGCGGATATAATTTTTTCCGGTAGTTGTAACTTTCAAATGAAAGGGAATGATGTTAACCAACTTATCATGTTCTAATTCTTCCAGTTGTTCCAGCGTGGAATAAAGAGCATTGCATTGCTCATCTTCTCGTTGCCATGATGTTTCGCCTTTGCAGATAATATTGAGAATGTGTTGTCGCAAAATTAAATCTTCTGCTGTGAGCAAATGTCCCCGAAAAACAGGCAATTCACCTGCATTTATTTTTTCTATGTAGCCTTCCACAGTTTTTACATTTTGAGCAAAGGCAGTCCAGCTGTCGCTGATGGATGAAACCCCCAAACCAATCAGCAAACGTGTTTTGCCGGAAGTGTAGCCCATAAAATTACGGTGCAGGTTTCCTGTTCCTGCTGCTTTGAAAAGCGAATCAGTGGGTAGTGCAAAATGGTCCATTCCAATTTCTAAGTATCCAGCCCATTCAAGCATCTCTCTTCCGGTCTCGTAAAGTTTACGTTTAGTTTCGGGTTGCGGTAAATCACTATCAGAATAGCCGCGCTGTGCAGGTTTTATCCATGGAACATGGGCGTAGCTGTAAAATGCAATGCGATCGGGGCGAAGCAGTTTTACTTTGTCAATTGTATCGGTAATACTTTCTACAGTTTGAAAAGGCAAGCCGTAAATCAAATCGTAGTTCACAGAAGTGAAATCGATTTCGCGGGCTAGCTCTGTTATATTTTTCACCTGCTCAAAACTTTGCAGACGATGAATTGCTTTTTGTACAAGCGTATCAAAATCCTGTATTCCTAAACTCAAACGTCTGAAGCCAACTGAATAAAGCGTTTCAAGATGTTCTTTTGTTGTATTGTTGGGATGTGCTTCAAAACTGAGTTGCGCATCTTTTAACAGATGTCCGGAAGAAATAATTCCTTCCATTAAAACAGCAAGATTTTCGGGACTGAAAAAAGTAGGAGTTCCACCGCCAAGGTGTATTTCCTTGATGCGTGGAGTTTCCTGAAAAGTATCCAGATACATTGCCCACTCTTTCAGCAAAGCATCAATATAAGGACGCTCAACAGCATGATTAACGGTTATACGTGTATTACAACCGCAATAAGTACAAAGGCTTTCGCAAAAAGGCAAATGAATGTAAAGGCTTATTCCTTCACTATCATTTGTTTGACGGAAAGCATCTAATACTTGTCCCTTCCATGTTTCCGTTGTAAGATTATTTTCCCAATAGGGAACAGTAGGGTAACTCGTATAGCGTGGACCCGGAACATTGTATTTGCTGATAAGCAACTTGTTCATTTCAGGCTGCTAATTTTTCAACGTGAAAATATTCTCTTGCTTTTGCAGCTGCCTCTTTGTCTGTCATGCGGTCTGCAGCTTCAATTTTAGTGATGAGTATTTTTAAAGACTCGTAATTTCTGATTTTTGAAGCAAGTTCATTTTTTGCTTCAGCAGGACCAAAAATATACAGTTCAGCATCTTCGCTGATGCGGAGAATTACTTCAAGATAAAACTTGCGCAACAACTCTTTATGTCTGTTTTCAAATCCTGTTTCATCACTTATATAATGCGAACCCATGCGTGCATTATTTTTGTTGCGGTCTTCTCCGTCTTCCCTTTCTTTTCCTTCAAATCCAGATTCAATGAAGTAGTCTTTCTCTTCATTTTTTTCATTGAAGTTTATGATTACAGCACGTTTGTGGTCAATCCAAATGCCTGTTTTGTTTTTTCTGTTCATGTTATAGGATGTATTTATTCAGTTGTAAATCTTTTTTTAAACGTGTAATAAGATTTTTCTCAGCTTTGTTTTTGCCTTTGAAAGCATCACAAACATTTGTAGCTAAATAGTATGCTTTCTCCCGCATTTCCAGCGTTACATAGTTGTTGTGTTCTTTTACAAATGAAATGAATGAATCATATGCCACATCAGCATCTATGTCCATTTCTTCGTAGATATCAAACTCAAATTCGATATAGAAAGCAGTATCAGTTCCAAACTCATCTGTTTCTTTTTCGGCAGGGACCAATTCAGATTTTATAATCCTCTTCAGTTCTTCTGCTTCATGTGGATTTATTTTTCCGTCTGCTTTGGCAACTGCATAAAGCAGTTTGCCTAATTCTTTATAATAGTTACGTATAATCATGGCTTTGTATTTATTTACAAAACTATGGGACGCAAAGGGCTGCAATGATGACCGTCATCATCATTGTTTGCTGATTTTTATCAGTTTTTCAGAAATAGAGCAGGGGTAAGCCGACTAATCAGAAAATTTTTCCGGGATTTAAAATTCCTTTCGGGTCAAATACTTTTTTGATGCCGCGCATAAGGTTCAGGTTTACTTCGCCCATTGCAAGCGACATGTAGGGACGTTTGGCAATTCCTATTCCGTGTTCACCTGAAAGCGTTCCGCCTAATTCTACAACGCGTTTAAAGATTTTTGCAATTCCTTCGTTCACTTCTTTGTTCCACCATTCATCACTCAATTGTTCTTTCATGATGTTGATGTGCAGATTGCCGTCACCTGCGTGTCCGTAACAAACCGAGTTGAATTTATATTCGCTTCCGATTTCTTTCACAGAAGTAATCAATGCGGGAAGTGCAGCACGAGGAACCACCACATCTTCTGCTTTGGTAAGGGAATATGCATTTACTGCCGGAGAAACATTTCTGCGCAGTCGCCACAGCTCTTCTTTCTGTTGATCCGAATCAGCAAAAAGAATTTCACCGGTTTCATAATCAGCAAGCGTTGTCATAATTTTTTCGGCATCCTTCATCAAGGCTTCTTCATCATTTCCGTCCAGTTCAATAATCAGGTGTGCATTGATTCCGTCAGGTAAATCAATATTTACTCCTTTGCCTAAATCTTCTAAATATTTTTTTGTCTTTACGATTGCTTCGCGCTCTACAAACTCCATTCCTGATGGATTTATTCCGGCCATATATACCGCAGTAATGCCGCGACACGCTTCTTCAGAAGTAGAAAATGGAACCAGCAGCGTTACATCTTTCTGCGGCAGCGGACGAAGCTTGAAAACTATTTTGGTGATGATGCCCAGCGTTCCTTCGCTGCCGCACATCAGTTGTGTAAGGTTATAACCTGTTGAGTTTTTTAAAACATTGGCCGCAGTTTTTATTATGTCACCTGTTGGCAAAACCACTTCCATATTCAAAACATAATCGCGGGTAACTCCATATTTTACTGCTTTTGGTCCGCCTGCATTCTCCGCTAAATTTCCTCCCAGGAAGCAAGTTCCACGGCTGCTCGGGTCGGGCGGATAAAACAAGCCTTTTTCTTTTACGGCATTTTGAAAAACTTCGGTGATTACTCCCGGTTCAACAGTTGCCTGCAGGTTGCGTTCATCTATTTCTATAATCTTATTAAGTCGTTCGGTGGAGAGCACAACACCTGCTGCCAATGGCAAAGCGCCACCGCTTAAACCTGTTCCGCCTCCCCGAGGTGTGACGGCAATAAATGCCTCGTTGCAGATTTTTATTATCTGCGAAATTTCTTCGGCATTAGCAGGTTTTATTACTACTTCAGGAATAAATTTATGATCTTCTGTTTCGTCAGAAGCATTTATTTCGAGCGTTTCGGCATCAACAAAGACAAATTCGTTACCAACAATATTTTTGAATAGTTCAAGAATTTGAGGTGTTACTTTAGTATAGTTCATGGAATGAAAATATGCAGAACAAACATGGGAAATTCGCGGATAGCAATTTTATATTTCCAATTTTATTTTCAACTAAATCGTGTTAAAACAAAAATCAGCTTTTAAAACTTTTCAACATCTGCTTTTTTCAGAACTTGAAAACTTATTTTTGCTGATAAGTTTTTTCTCTCCTAATTTTTTTCCATGCCCGCTTTTTCACATCTCCATGTCCATACTCAGTTTTCATTGTTGGATGGAGCTGCTAATATTTCTTCGCTATTTAAAAAAGCCATAGACAACGAAATGCCCGCACTTGCTATTACTGACCACGGTAACATGTTTGGTGCATTTAAGTTTGTGGCTGAGGCTTCAAAGCATAATACACCCGATAACCCTAATAAAATAAAGCCCATTGTAGGTTGTGAGTTTTACATGGTGGAAGACCGCCACCGCAGACAGTTTACCAAAGACGATAAAGATGTGCGTTATCATCAATTGATGCTCGCCAAAAATGCAGAAGGCTATAAGAATCTGATTAAACTTTGTTCACTTGGATACATGGAAGGTTTGTATGGAAAGTATCCGCGTATTGACAAAGAACTGGTTCTGAAATATCATAAAGGTTTGATTGCGACAACCTGCTGCCTGGGAGCTGAAGTGCCGCGAACCATTTTGCGTAAAGGCGAAGAGGAAGCGGAAAAAGTTTTCCAGTGGTGGCTTGAATTGTTTGGTGAAGATTATTATGTGGAATTGCAACGCCATTATATTCCCGAGCAAATGAAGGTGAATGAAGTGCTGTTGAAGTTTGCCAAGAAATATAATGTGAAAATTATTGCATCCAATGATTCGCATTATGTAGATCAGAAAGATTCAAATGCCCATGATATTTTGCTTTGTCTTAACACCGGTGAAAAGCAAAGCACGCCTTCTGCAAAAGATTTTGGTGACGATGATAGTGTAAGTTCAAAAGGCAAACGTTTTGCTTTCTTTAACGACCAGTTTTATTTCAAGTCAACCACTGAAATGAATCAGTTGTTCAGTGATTTGCCCGCGGCAATTGATAATACCAACGAAATTGTAGGCAAAGTTGAAATGCTGAAATTGAAGCAGGATATCATGCTGCCCAATTTTCCTATTCCTGTTGAATTTCAAACACACACACAATCCGAAAAAGTAGATGAAAAGACAACACTTTCACCTGATACCTTAAATCAGTGGGAATATCTACGCCACCTGACTTTTGTCGGAGCTAAAAAGCGTTACGTAGATATTTCACCCGAAATAGAAGAGCGTCTGAATTTTGAATTGTTCACGATTAAAACAATGGGCTTTGCGGGTTATTTTTTGATTGTTGCTGATTTCATTAATCACGGAAAAGATATTGGAGTTTTTGTTGGTCCGGGCCGTGGTTCTGCTGCAGGTTCTGTTGTTGCATATTGTATAGGCATTACCAATATTGATCCGATAAAATATAATTTACTGTTTGAGCGTTTTCTGAATCCTGACCGTAAATCAATGCCCGATATTGATACGGATTTTGATGACGAGGGCAGACAAAAAGTAATTGACTACGTAGTTGAGAAATACGGTAAAAATCAGGTAGCACAGATTGTTACTTATGGCACTATGGCTGCCAAAATGAGTATCAAAGATGTGGCGCGCGTGTTGGATATTCCTTTGGCTGATTCTAATATGTTGGCAAAACTTGTTCCTGAGCGTCCGGGTATTGAGCTCAATCGTTTAATTCTTGCTCCGCTTACAGGTGACAAAAGCCTGAAAGAGAAAGAAAATCTTTCTGCCGAAGACATGGAAGGTGTAACTAAACTGCGTGAGATTTACAATGGAACAGGTGTATTAACAAATGTGTTGAAAGAGGCGGTAATACTTGAAGGTTCAGTGCGCGGAACAGGTATTCACGCTGCTGGAATCATCATTGCTCCTTCAGATCTTACGGATATTATTCCTGTTTATACTTCAAAGGAAACGGAATTACTGATTACGCAGTTTGAGGGCAAAGTAATTGAAGATTCAGGTGTTATTAAAATGGACTTTCTGGGTTTAAAAACCCTGACCATTTTGCGTGATGCGCTGATTATGATTAAAGAAAATCACGGAGTTGAAATTGATTTGGACACCATCCCTCTTGACGATAAAAAAACATTAGAGCTATACCAACGTGGCGAAACCAACGGAACATTCCAGTTTGAGTCGCCAGGAATGCAGAAGCATTTGAAAGATCTTAAACCAGATAAGTTTGAAGATTTAATTGCCATGAATGCCCTGTATCGTCCGGGTCCTATTGAGTACATCCCGAATTTTATTGCGCGAAAAAACGGCAAGGAAAAGGTAAGCTACAACCTTCCTGAGATGGAAGAGTTCTTGCAGGAAACATATGGTATCACTGTTTATCAGGAGCAGGTGATGTTGCTATCTCAAAAATTGGCGGGCTTTACCAAAGGCGATGCCGATGTGCTTCGTAAAGCAATGGGTAAGAAAGATAAAGCCACGCTGGATAAGATGAAGAGCAAATTTTTTGATGGCATCAAGAAAAATGGTCTGGATGAAACGATATGCGAAAAAGTATGGAAAGACTGGGAAGCGTTTGCGCAATATGCCTTCAATAAATCGCACTCCACGTGCTATGCTTTTGTGGCGTTTCAAACGGCTTATCTCAAAGCGCATTATCCTGCTGAATACATGGCTTCGGTGCTTACACATAACCTTAGTAATATTGATAAAGTTACCTTCTTCATGGAAGAATCCAAGCGCATGGGAATTCCGGTTCTTGGTCCTGATATCAATGAATCGCAATACCGTTTTGCCGTAAATAAAAGCGGGCAAATCCGTTTTGGATTAGGCGCTGTAAAAGGTGTTGGTGAAGCGGCTGTGGCAGCTATTGTGGAGGAGCGTAAAGCTAACGGACCATTCAGAAATATATTTGATTTAGTGAGAAGAATTAACCTGCGCACAGCCAACAAAAAAACATTTGAAAGTTTGGTTTACGGTGGCGGATTTGATTCATTCGGTTTGCACCGCGCCAATTATTTTGCAACGGAAGGCGATGGAAATTCTTTTCTGGAGAAAGCCATGCGATATGGCACCAATAGTCAGGATGCAAAAAACAGTTCGCAGGTTTCACTGTTTGGTGAAGCCAGTGAAGTTCAGATTGAAGAACCTACTGTTCCCCTGATGGAGCCCTGGGGAGCATTAGAACAATTGAAGTATGAAAAGGATGTAATCGGCTTTTATCTTTCAGGGCATCCCCTGGATACCTATCGGGTAGAGATGGGGTTTTGTAAAAATAAATTTTCAGAATTACGTGAAATAAACAACTATCCTAAAGACAAGGAGTTTACATTCGGAGGAATGATAACCGCTGTAAATCACCGGGTAGGAAAAACAGGTAAGCCTTTCGGAAATTTAACGGTGGAGGATTACGATGACTCAGCAGAGTTTATGCTTTTTGGTGAAGACTATGTGAAATACAAACTTTATATGACTCCAGGCTATTTTGTTTTTATCCGCGGAAAAGTGCAGACGAGTTGGAGAAGCCCTGACAGTATGGAGTTTAAAATAACCTCCATGCAGCTACTTTCAGAGGTGCGCGACAAACTGCTGAAGAACATTACTATCACCCTTTCGCTTTCCGATATCTCGGATGAGTTTGTAGCCAAACTCACGGGTGTTCTGGATGAAAATGCAAAGAAGACAAAAGGTACTTGCTCTGTAAAATTTCATGTGGTTGACCCCGATGCAAATCTGGCAATTGACATGCCTTCACGCAGACTGAAAGTAAGTCCCGATAACGAATTACTGGAAATAATTCAGAAAGGAATGAACCTTGTTTGTAAACTGAATTAAACATTACCGAAACAGAACTGTTTATACAACATTACGTCATCCTGTCATGAAATTTCCAATGGCAGGATAATTGAAAACCCAAGCAGAAATTATTTAATATTGTAACCTAATAAAAACAGAAAAAATTATGGCAATCGAATTAACAGATGCAAACTTTGATGAATTAGTCATCAAATCAGACAAACCCGTATTAGTTGACTTTTGGGCAGAATGGTGCGGTCCATGCCGTATGGTTGGTCCTTTGGTTGAAGAACTTTCAAAAGACTATGATGGCAAAGCCGTTGTTGGCAAAGTGGATGTAGATAGCAATCCCGGCATTTCGGCTCGTTTTGGTATCCGCAATATTCCTACTATTTTGTTTTTCAAAGGAGGAGAAATAGTTGACAAACAAGTAGGAGCCGTTCCTAAAACAGTGCTTGCTGGCAAGCTGGACGCTCAGATGAGCTAACCCTGTATGTCGCAGGTTCTCCATAACAGAGAATTTCAGCAGTTCAGCCACCTGGAGCTTATAGCTAAACAGGTAGTTGAAGGCTTTATAACAGGTCTTCACAAAAGCCCTTTTCATGGTTTTTCGGTGGAGTTTGCGGAGCATCGCCTTTACAATACAGGCGAGTCAACGCGACATATGGACTGGAAAATTTATGGTCGCACCGAAAAACTTTTTGTAAAGAAATACCAAGAAGAAACCAACCTGCGTTGTCAGTTGGTTATTGACAGCTCTTCGTCTATGTATTTTCCCTACAGCGAGAAAAATAAACCCGGGCACGAAAACAAAATGATGTTTGCGGTGCATTCAGCAGCGGCATTAATTCATTTGCTCAAAAAGCAGCGCGATGCGTTTGGTCTCAGCATTTTCTCGGACAGTGTAGATGTTCACACGCCTGCACGTTCCAGCACCATGCACAGCAAACTGCTGTTTCATGAACTGGAAAATATTTTGCAGCAGCGTGAACTTACCGTAAAGAAAAAGACAGGGGCTGCAGATGCCCTGCACCAGATTGCCGAAAGCATTCACAAACGTTCGCTGGTTATTATTTTCAGTGATATGATGGATAACAGTGGCAAAGCCAACGAGGCAATTTTTTCTGCCTTGCAGCACTTGCGTCATAATAAGCACGAGGTTATTTTATTTCACGTAAACGACAGTTCAAAAGAGCTTAATTTTGAGTTTGATAACCGCCCGTATCGCTTTATAGATCTGGAGACGGGAGAAGAATTACGCGTAGTTCCGAACGAAATCCGTCAATCCTACGTAGAAGCAGCTCAAAAATTTAAAAAAGAACTGATGCTTCGCTGCGGACAATTCAATATTGATTTTATTGAAGCGGATATAAAACAAGGTTATCGCCAGGTTTTATTGCCCTATTTGCTGAAGCGTAAAAAGATGACCTGATTATGAAGAAAGCTTCTGGAGTATTTCTATTTTTATGTTCTGCTCTTGTTTCATCAGCGGTGGAGTTTACTTCGCTTGTGCGCGAAAACCCCCTGATGGTAAGCTATACAGCCGAGAAGAATATCAATGTTTCGTTTCTGTTCACGGTAAAGAACGTTAAAGAAAGCAAACTGGATATTTATCTGAACGTGCGTTATGTTATCGGCAGCGATACGCTGAATGATTACCTTTATTTTGGCGAAGGCTATACCGGCACAATCAAGGAAATTTATCTGGAGCAAGGTGATTCGGTGCAGGCATATATTTACCTTAATAACGAAGAACCCGGGAAGATTGATAATCTTAAAGGTTCATTTTCAGTAAATGCCGGTCCCGGTGTGGATATGACTTCAACAGGCGAGGTATGCCGCTTTACGGGAACTATTTGGAAAGACGACCAGTTACCGCTTTTCCGTATTGCCAAACCGGACGAAAAAAAGCAGCAACTAAGCATTGATGCGGAACTGACCGAAAATTACGAGTTTGATAAACTGTATCTGAAAATAAAAGTGGTAAGTCCGGCTCAGGGCATTCTGCTCTTCAGCAAAGAACTGGCGGTAAACGAAGAACAGAATATACCTTTCCGCAGAAAGACGGTGAAGATTGATTTTCCGGATCTGGAGGTACAAAAGGCAGGAAGTTATTACGTTCAGCTGTTTCATCAGATGGGACAGAGCCGTGTAAATGGCGTAGAATCCATCTCTTATCATCTTACTGATAAATAATTTTGCAGGAATGCAAAAATGAGTTACTTTCGCACCCTCTTTTACCGAAAGGCAGGGTAGTTCTTTAAGATAAAATGTGATTATTGAACCCTCGGGTTCATACAAGATAAAATTCTCCTTGGGCTGGTAGTTCAGCTGGTTAGAATGCTGCCCTGTCACGGCAGAGGTCGCGGGTTCGAATCCCGTCCAGCCCGCAAAAAGTCTTCCTCAAAAGGGAAGACTTTTTTGTTTGTAGTAATCCCAACTTCATAAATATTAAAGAATAGGTTACTTTTTTGTAATTCTTCAACCGAAACATAACCTGAATTCATCGGGCTATTCTAAACATGTGTCGTGCTTTTTTGTTTAGTGTAAAACACAGCCTTTATTTATTGTGGGTATTGTTGTTGAAAAAGAATTTTTTAATCCTGTGGCGCACATAAAAAGTTTATAGATTTGCGCAGTTTTTTAAAGAAAAATGAACTCACTGAACGATTATCTTCCTATAGGCATACAACTGATAGTGGCACTGGGTTTTGTGGTAACCACCATGGTTGCAACAGCATTGCTCGGGCCTAAAAGAAAATCGAAGAAAAAAGACGAAATTTTTGAATGCGGAATTGAATCAACAGGAAATGCGCGCGTTCCCTTTTCTATCAAATACTTTTTGGTAGCTATATTATTTGTTCTTTTTGATGTGGAGGTTATATTTATGTATCCCTGGGCAGTTAATTTCAGGGAACTTGGTTTGCAGGGTTTTCTTGAAATGCTGGTGTTTATAGCATTTCTGCTTGCAGGACTTATTTACATCATTAAGAAGGGTGCGTTAAAGTGGGAGTGATTTTTAAAGAAAGAAAATGTCAGAAATAATAAAGCCTAATTTTAATATTGCCGAAGTGCCTGCCGGTCATGATGGTCCCGGCTTTTTTGCTACTTCAATGGATAAGGCGGTGGGCTTGGCACGTAAAAATTCAATCTGGCCTTTACCCTTTGCTACCTCTTGCTGCGGAATTGAGTTCATGGCAATGATGGGTTCACATTATGATTTTGCACGTTTTGGTTCTGAGCGCTTGAGCTTTTCACCCCGTCAGGCTGATTTGCTGATGGTGATGGGAACAATTGCTAAGAAAATGGCTCCTGTACTAAAACAGGTTTATGAACAAATGGCTGAACCGCGTTGGGTTTTATCAATGGGTGCCTGTGCTAGCAGCGGTGGAATATTTGATACCTACAGTGTGTTGCAGGGAATTGACAGAATTATTCCCGTGGATGTTTACGTTCCGGGCTGTCCTCCGCGCCCTGAGCAAGTGATAGATGGAATTTTAAAAATTCAGGACCTTATAGGAAATGAATCATTAAGAAGAAGAAATTCTCCTGAATACAAAGACATGCTTGCCACTTATGGAATACAGGTTGACTGATGGAAGATACTTTACTTCATATCGTTCACGATAAACTGAAAAGCAAATTCGGTGAAGATATTATCTCCGCTGAACAGGCTTATGATTTTTCGGTTTATACAGTAAGCAAGAAAAAGATTATTGAGATCATCAGCTTCCTTTATAATGAAGAAGAGTTGGGGTTTCAGTTTCTTACAACTATGTGCGGCATTCAGTTTCCTGATAATAAAGGAGGTGAGTTTTGCATCATGTATCAGCTGCACAATATGCCTAAGAACTGGAGAATAAGACTTAAAGTTTATACTCCGGCAAATGATATGGAATATCCAACGCTGACCGGAATATTTTCAACAGCAAACTGGATGGAGCGTGAGGCGTTTGATTTTTACGGCTTTATATTTAAAGGTCATCCTAACCTTATCAGAATTCTGAATATGGAGGATATGACTTATCATCCGATGAGGAAAGAATATCCTCTGGAAGATGGAACAAGGGAAGATAAGAATGATACAATGTTTGGAAGATAAAATTGTATGAACGAAATTAAAACTGCTCAAACAGCAGTAGCAGAAAAAGATTACACTACCCTTAACCTCGGACCAACACATCCGGCTACACATGGTATCTTCCAGAATATTGTGAAGATGGATGGTGAGATTATCGTTGATGCCGTTCCTACAATCGGATACATACACCGCGCTTTTGAAAAAATTGCAGAGCGCAGACCTTATTATCAGATCACACCGCTTACCGACAGACTGAATTATTGCTCATCACCCATCAACAATATGGGTTGGCACATGACAGTCGAAAAGCTTGCAGGTATTGAAGTTCCCAAACGTGTTCAATATTTACGCGTAGTGATTATGGAGTTGGCGCGTATTGCCGACCATATTGTCTGCAATAGTGTTATCGGTGTTGATACCGGAGCATTGTCAGGTTTTCTTTATGTGTTCCAGCAACGTGAACATATTTATGAGATTTACGAAGAGATTTGCGGAGCACGTTTAACAACAAACGTTGGACGCATTGGCGGACTGGAAAGAGATTTTTCGCCAAAGTGTATTGATAAGATTGAGAAATTTCTTGAAAATTTTCCTGCCGTTATAAAAGAGTTTGAAAGCCTGTTGATGCGCAACCGCATTTTCATGGACAGAACAATTGGTGTTGGTGCTATTACTGCCGAACGCGCTTTGAACTACGGATTTACCGGACCAAATCTTCGCGCCACAGGAGTTGATTACGATGTGCGTGTAATGAATCCGTATTCAGGTTACCAGGATTTTGATTTTGTTGTTCCGGTAGGAACCAGTGGTGATACCTACGACCGATTTATGGTGCGTCAGCAGGAGATGTGGGAAAGTCTGAGCATCATCCGTCAGGCAATGGACAAAATAATACAGATGCCTGAAAAAGTTTTTCATGCGGATGTTCCTGAATTTTATTTGCCGCCTAAAGAAGAAGTTTACAACAACATGGAAGCGTTGATTTATCACTTTAAAATTGTGATGGGCGAAGTGGAAATTCCTAAAGGAGAAGTTTATCATTCAGTAGAAGGTGGAAACGGAGAACTTGGTTTTTACCTGGTGAGTGATGGCGGAAGAACCCCGTATCGCCTGCATTTCCGCAGACCTTGTTTTATTTATTACCAGGCTTATACCGAAATGATTAAAGGCGCAATGCTGAGTGATGCAATATTAACCCTGAGCAGTTTGAATGTGATTGCCGGAGAATTAGACGCATAAAAAATGGCAGAGATTAAACCCATAAAATTTTCTGACGAAGCGTTAGCGCTTAGCCACAAAATAATGAAACGTTATCCCGAAGGAAAACAGAAGTCGGCAATACTGCCGGTTCTGCATTTGGCGCAGGCTGAATTAGGCGGCTGGCTGAGTGCTCCTGTTATGGATTATGTTGCTTCACTATTATCAATTCAACCGGTTGAGGTATATGAAGTAGCTTCTTTTTACAGCATGTATAATCTGAAACCGGTTGGTAAATGTGTGATTGAAGTTTGCAGAACAGGACCATGTTGGTTAATGGGTGCTGAAGATTTAGTGAAATTCATTGAGAAAAAACTAAACATAAAAGAAGGACAAACAACTGCGGATGGAATGTTCACCTTAAAAACAGTTGAGTGTCTCGCTTCGTGCGGAACAGCGCCTATGATGCAGATAGGAGAGACCTATCATGAAAATCTGACATTTGAAAAATGCTCTGACATTCTTGATAGTTACAAAGCGAAAGGTGAAAACGTTTCGCACTGGAGAAAGGAACGGATTACAAATCATTCTGATATAAAGCAATAATGGGAAGACAGCTTTTAATTAATGATTTAGATAAAGAAGGTATCGCAACACTTGCGGGCTACAAGGCTAATGGCGGTTATGCTGCTTTGGAGAAAGCGCTGAAGATGAAACCTGAAGAGGTGGTATCTGAAGTTCAGAAATCAGGTTTGCGCGGAAGAGGTGGTGCAGGATTTCCAACGGGATTGAAATGGAGTTTTATTGCAAAACCTCCCGGAGTTCCGCGTTACCTTGTTTGCAATGCAGATGAAAGCGAGCCCGGAACTTTTAAAGACCGCTACTTAATGCAGCGTAAGCCGCATATCCTGATTGAAGGAATGATTATTTCTTCTTTCGCGTTGGGAGCAAATACATCCTACATCTACATCCGTGGTGAGATGATGTATCAGTTTCACATTTTAGAGAAAGCAATTCAGGAAGCGTATGATGCAGGTTATCTTGGAAAAAATATTCTCGGAACGGGTTACGATTTGAATTTATATGTTCATTGCGGTGCAGGCGCTTATATCTGCGGAGAAGAAACAGGGTTGATAGAATCACTGGAAGGTAAAAGAGGAAACCCGCGCATCAAGCCGCCATTTCCTGCAGTGAAAGGTGTTTGGCAATGTCCTACAGTTGTAAACAATGTGGAAACATTGGCAGCTGTTGTTCCAATTATTGATATGACCGGTGATGAGTATGCAAAAATTGGTGTCGGAAAATCAACAGGAACCAAATTAATTTCCGCAAGCGGACATATTAATAAGCCCGGAGTTTATGAAATTGAATTAGGTGTCCCGGTTGAAGAATTTATTTATTCAGATGCTTATTGCGGGGGAATAAAAAATGGAAAGAAAATGAAAGCAGTTGTTGCAGGAGGTTCATCTGTTCCGATTCTTCCAACAGAATTAATTCTGAAAACTGCGAAAGGCGAACCTCGCTTAATGTCTTACGAAAGTTTAAATCATGGAGGATTTATAACCGGAACGATGCTTGGATCGGGCGGATTTATTGTGATGGATGAAGACACAAGTGTTGTAAAAAATCTCTGGAACTTCACCCGTTTTTATCATCACGAAAGTTGCGGACAATGTTCTCCTTGCCGTGAAGGAACAGGCTGGATGGAAAAAATTCTTCACAAATTTCTGGATGGTCACGCCACGGTTAAAGACATTGATTTGCTCTGGGATATTCAATCTAAAATTGATAGCAGAACAATTTGTCCGCTTGGAGAAGCCGCAGCATGGCCTGTTGCAAGCACAATCAGACATTTCAGAAGTGAGTTTGAAGAATACATTAATAAGGGAGAAAGCTTTAAAGATGTGAAACATTATTTCAGAGTCAATAATTTGCAACCCGCATAGCGATGGCTAAAGTAACGATAGACGGACAAACGATAGAAGTGCCTGAAGGAACAAGTATCCTGAATGCAGCGCGCATGATTGGCGGAGAAATTGTTCCCCCTGCAATGTGTTATTATACAAGTCTTGAAACTTCAGGCGGTTATTGCAGAACCTGCATGGTTAAGGTGGTGAAAGGTTCAGAAAAAGATCCGCGCCCGATGCCTAAACTGGTTGCATCATGTCGTCAACCTGTTATGGACGGAATGGAAGTGCAGAACATTACTTCACCCGAAGTTATTGAAGCGCGTGCAGGAGTAGTTGAGTTTTTGTTGATGAACCATCCGCTGGATTGCCCCATCTGCGATCAGGCAGGTGAATGTAATTTACAGGATCTCGGTTACGAGCACGGAAAAGACGGAACCCGTTACGAATTTGAGAGAAGAGAATTTGAGAAGAAAGATATAGGAGATAAAATTCAATTGCACATGACACGTTGCATCCTTTGCTACCGTTGTGTGAAAGTTGCTGATCAGCTTTGCCCGAGCCGTGTGCATGGTGTTATGAATCGGGGCGATGTTTCAGAGATTTCTACTTACATAGAAAAAGCGATTGACAATGAAATGAGCGGAAACATGATTGATGTTTGCCCTGTCGGAGCGCTCACAGATAAAACTTTCCGTTTCAAAAGCCGCGTTTGGTTTACCAAGCCGGTAGAGGCGCATCGTAATTGCACCAAGTGTTCAGGTAATGTAAGATTGTGGTTTAAAGGAGCAGATGTTCTTCGTGTTACAGGAAGAAAAGATGAGTGGGGAGAAGTGAAAGAGTTTATTTGTAACGAGTGTCGTTACGATAAGAAAAGTGTTTCGGATTGGGTGATTGAGCAACCAACGCATGTTGACAGACATTCGGTGATTTCACAAAATCATTATGAAAATCTGAAACAGATGAAATTAGACACGCAGAGAATAAAAGCAAAATTGCCGGAGAAAAAAACTAACGGCAACACTAAATAAAATGTTCACGCCAGACCTTATATTTAAAGTAATTCTCATTCTTTCAATTTTTGTAATTACGTTGGTGATTGCGATGTATTCAACGTATGGTGAGCGTAAGGTTGCAGCGTTTATGCAGGACAGGCTTGGTCCTAACCGCGCAGGCATTTTCGGAATTCTGCAACCACTTGCTGATGGTGTGAAGATGTTTATGAAGGAGGAATTAATTCCTGATATATCTAATAAAGTGTTGTTTATTCTTGGCCCTTGTCTTGCTATGACAACCGCTTTAATGACTAGCGCTATTATTCCCTGGGGCTCCAACATCAATATTGCAGGAACAGATTTTTCGTTGCAGGTGACAGATTTGAATATCGGTGTGTTGTATGTTTTTGCGGTTACATCAATAGGTGTTTACGGAATTATGATTGGAGGCTGGGCTTCTAACAACAAATATTCTTTGTTGGGCGCATTGCGCGCTTCTTCGCAGATGATAAGTTATGAAATTGCGATGGGACTTGCCATCATTGCGCTAATCATGTCAACAGGAACACTGAGCCTGAAAGAAATTTCTGCTGCACAAGCAGGTTTTCACTGGAATATTTTTGTGCAGCCTTTAGGCTTTTTGATTTTTATCATCTGCTCTTTTGCAGAAACCAATCGTGCACCTTTTGATTTACCAGAGTGCGAAACTGAGCTGGTGGGAGGTTATCATACTGAATACAGCAGCATGAAGTTAGGTTTTTATCTCTTCGCTGAATACATCAATATGTTTATTGCTTCAGCAGTTATTTCAACGCTTTATTTCGGTGGCTATAATTTTCCGTTCATGAATAGCATAGGGTTGTCATCCAATGCTGTCGCTATTCTTGGAGTTGTTTTCCTTTTTGCTAAAATTTTCTTTTTCATCTTTTTCTTCATGTGGGTACGTTGGACAATACCAAGATTTCGTTACGACCAATTAATGCGTTTAGGCTGGACGGTTTTGATACCGCTAGCAATTTTTAATATTCTTCTTACCGGAGCAATTATATTCGCGACCAATAATTAATTCAGGGAAATGCAGTCATTAACTAACAGGAAAAAAGTTGTAGGGAAAAAGGAAATGACCTGGGTTGAAAAACTTTATCTGCCTGCTATTTTAGGTGGAATGAGAATTACACTCAAACATTTTTTTACAAAGAAAGCTACCATCAGTTATCCTGAGCAGAAGCGTGAATTCAGTCAGATTTACAGAGGAATGCACGTGTTGAAGCGTGATGAAAAAGGTGCTGAACGCTGCACTGCCTGCGGATTATGCGCTGTGGCTTGTCCGGCTGAAGCGATTACAATGGTTGCTGCAGAACGCAAAAAAGGGGAAGAGAATTTATATCGTGAAGAAAAATATGCAGCAACTTACGAGATCAATATGCTGCGTTGCATTTTCTGCGGAGATTGCGAAGATGCTTGTCCGAAAGAATCTATTTTCCTTACTGACAGGATTGTTCCTTCAGATTTTGAAAGGAATGAATTTGTTTACGGGAAAGACAAATTAGTAGAGACTCTTGAAAACCCGATTGATGTTTCAATACGTCAGACACCTGAAGTGTTGGAATTTAAAAAGAATAAAAAACTTACACACAACAGATAAGAAGAAGATAAATTTATGACACAGTTTCTTTTTTATTTTCTTTCGTTTGTAGCTGTATCGGCAGGTCTGATGGTGATTACTGCAAAAAATCCGGTGCATAGCGTGCTGTATCTTATCATTGCTTTTTTCGCTATTGCCGGGCACTATATTTTATTGAATGCGCAATTCCTCGCTATTGTTCACATCATTGTTTATGCGGGTGCTATCATGGTTCTTTTTCTTTCTGTAATCATGTTATTGAATCTAAATAAAGACAATGAACCTGCAAAGTCAAATGTGCTGAAACTGGCTGCTGTTGTTGCTGCGGGCTTGTTGCTTGTTACGTTCTCAGGAACACTTAAGGGCACTGAATCAATTATTGCTTCTCAGCCTTTTGATGACCAGATTGGTTATGTAAAGGCACTTGGAAAAGTTTTGTTTAATGATTTTCTGTTGCCGTTTGAAGTGTCAGCGTTGCTGCTGCTTTCAGCAATTATAGGAGCAGTTGTTTTGGTAAAACACGATTTGAAATAATGGAAAATATTTCTGCACAGATAACACAGGTTGCCCCGCTCGAACACTACATTCTGTTGAGTGCGGTTTTGTTTTCGCTTGGTGTTTTAGGAGTTCTGCTTCGCAGAAATGTGATTATCATGTTTATGTCCATTGAGTTGATGCTGAATGCCTGCAACCTTTTGCTGGCAGCATTTTCAGCATTTCATTCCAGTGCAGCAGGACAGATTTTTGTTTTCTTTATCATGATTGTTGCAGCAGCGGAAGTAGCGGTTGGTCTGGCAATCATTGTCATGATTTACCGGAATATTCATTCCATTGATATTAACGAACTGAGCAAATTGAAGTGGTAATGATAAACGCAGCCTGGCTTATTCCTTTACTGCCTTTAGTTGGTTTTCTGATCAACGCGCTTGGGAAAAAATGGCTTTCTAAAAACATAGTTTCTGTTGTTGCATGTGGAAGCGTTCTTGGTTCATTTGTAATTGCAGCAGGAATTTTTATTGGGCTATTGGGTGGCGCAGGTGCTCAAACACTAAGCCTTGGAGAATTAATGAATGCAGGTGGTTTCTCGGTTTCTCTTTCATTGTTGATTGACCCGCTTTCTGTTTTGATGACCTTAATTATTACAGGAATTGGTTTCTTTATTCATGTTTATTCTGTTGGCTATATGAGCCATGACGAAGGCTTTGCGCGTTATTTCTCTTACCTGAATTTGTTTGTGTTCTCGATGCTGATGCTGGTGTTGGGAGCTAATTATATCCTGATGTTTGTTGGTTGGGAAGGCGTAGGTTTCTGTTCTTATTTACTTATCGGTTTTTGGTTTGGCGATAATGCAAATAACGATGCTGCAAAAAAAGCATTCGTGATGAATCGCATTGGTGATGTTGGTTTTCTGACAGGAATTTTTTTAATTTTTATCACCTTCGGAAGTATTGAATATGCCCAGGTATTCAGCAGCGCGGCTGCTATGCCTGCGGGATTAGCTGTTATTACTACTATTACGCTGCTCCTTTTTATTGGTGCAACCGGAAAGAGCGCACAAATTCCTTTGTTCACCTGGCTGCCTGATGCAATGGCGGGACCAACTCCTGTTTCAGCGTTGATACACGCTGCAACGATGGTAACTGCTGGTATTTACATGATCGTGCGTTCCAACATTCTGTTCACACTTGCACCGATCACGATGGAGGTTATCACGTATGTTGGTGTGGCTACTGCATTGCTCGGAGCATTTGTTGCCATCACACAAAACGATATTAAAAAGGTGCTGGCTTATTCTACTGTTAGTCAGTTGGGTTATATGTTTGTTGCGGTTGGAGTAGGAGCATACTCAACCGGAATGTTCCACTTGATTACACACGCATTTTTTAAAGCACTTCTCTTCTTAGGTGCAGGAAGTGTTATTCACGCAATGAGCGGTGAGCAGGACATTCGTAAAATGGGGGGATTGAAAAAAGATTTACCTGTAACGTATCTTACCTTTCTTGCCGGAGTTTTGGCTATTGTTGGTTTGCCGCCTTTCTCCGGTTTCTTTTCGAAAGACGAAATTCTTGCTAAAGTATTTGAACATTCAACGGTGCTTGCGGTGGTAATGGTCATCACGTTTATGATGACTGCCTTCTATATTTTCCGAATGTTCTTTCTTGTTTTCTTTGGAGGTTTCAGAGGAAGCGAAAAACAAAAATCGCATTTACATGAATCACCTGCGGTGATGACTGCGCCTTTGATTGTTTTAGCTGTTCTTGCTGTTGCAGGTGGTTTTATCAATGTTCCTGAAACATTGTTCGGGCATCATGCACTGGCGAATTTCCTGGAGCCTGTGTTGCGTCCGTCATTGGCAATTATCTTTAGTGAAGAGCCTTCACATGCCACTGAATATATGTTGATGGCAATTGCTATTGCAGGAACATTAGTGATGTTTGCTGTGGCTTATTCGCGATACTTAACTAAGTCGCATGTGCCTGCTGCTTCAGAAAAAGAGCAATCATTTCTGTATCGTCTTTCAAGCCGCAAAGGATATATTGATGAATTCTACGATATGATTATCCGTAAGCCGCTGGATTGGATTTCATCGGTATTGAATGATGTGTTTGACAAAAACATTTTTGACCGCATTGTAAATTCTGTGGGTGAATTAGTGGTAGTTGGAAGTGGTGTTGCACGTTTGCTGCAAACCGGTAAACTTGGGTTTTACCTCTTTATAATGGTAGCAGGAATTACGGCTATGTTGTTTTTTAATTTTATGTTTTAGCGCGGGATGATAACGATATCACTACTTTGTTTACCACTACTTGCAGCGATTTTTCTGCTTATTTCGCGCAGCGCAATGGCCAAACAAATTGCCTTGGTTGCAACGATTGCCGAATTGGTAATTGCAGTTGTTGCCGCTGTTCAGTTTGTTCAGAATTCATCGGTTCAGTTTCTTGCCAACTACTCGTGGATACCTTCTTTAGGTATTGATTTTAAAGTGGGAATGGATGGTATCAGTTTATTGCTGGTTTTGCTTACTGCTTTCCTGATGCCGTTTATTGTTCATGTTTCGTTTAAGAAAAACTACGATAAAGAATGGGCCTTTTATGCCTTGCTGTTACTGGCACAAAGCGGATTGATTGGCGTATTTACTTCGCTCAATGGTTTCTTGTTTTACTTCTTCTGGGAGGCAGTTTTAATTCCTGTTTACTTCCTTGCCATCTTATGGGGAGGCGAAAGAAGAGTTGCTGTTACGTTTAAGTTTTTCATCTATACGGTGCTGGGTAGTTTTTTTATGCTGCTTGGGTTTATCTATTTGTACTTGCAAACTCCGGGAGGTTCGTTTGATATGGCTGCATTGCAGTCAGTGCAGTTAGACCGTGAGGCACAAGGCTGGGTTTTCTGGGCGTTCTTTATTGCGTTTGCTATTAAAATGCCGGTGTTTCCTTTTCATACCTGGCAGCCTGATATGTATGCCGAGTCTCCGGTTTCGGTTACCATGCTGCTTTCTGCATTGATGGTGAAGATGGCTGTTTACGGTGTGTTCCGCTGGATATTGCCTGTTACTCCACTTGCTGTTGAAGACTGGGGGAATGTTGTTATAATACTTTCAGTTACAGGAATTATTTATGCTTCGTGCATTGCTATTGTTCAGAAAAACCTGAGAAGATTAGTTGCTTATGCTTCTATCGCTCACGTTGGATTGATGTCGGCAGGTGTGTTTTCAATGAACGCAGAAGGCTTGCAGGGCACAATGTTTCAGATGCTGAGTCATGGAATTGGAGCGGTTGCTTTGTTCTATGTGATTGAAATGATTTACGAGAAAACAGGAACCATGGAAATTGCTTCGCTTGGAGGAATAACAAGTAAAGCGCCTGTGTTTGCTACTATTTTTTTAATTTTTATTCTCAGCACCATTGCTATGCCATTGACCAATGGTTTCTGGGGTGAATTTTTATTGCTGCTTGGTGTTTACAAATACAGCATGGTGTTAGGAACCATCAGCACATTGACAATTGTATTGGGCGCTGTGTATATGCTGCGCATGTATCAGGCAAGTATGCTTGGAAAAACAAGTGCGGTTACACAAAGCTTTACCGATGTAACATTGCAGGAAGGAATTATTTTATCGGTGATTGTGGTAGTTATTTTCTGGATGGGTGTGCAACCTTCTGTTTTTATAGACAT
This sequence comes from Bacteroidota bacterium, assembly GCA_947479755.1. GTDB lineage: Bacteria > Bacteroidota > Bacteroidia > SXHM01 > SXHM01 > SXHM01. Next base: position 23,465 of record CANKAM010000006.1, on the reverse strand, counting down.
TGCAAAACCTGCTATTGAAAACATTCTTTCACCTGTAACACAAACAGTAATAAACTAAAGAGAAATGAACGCGCTGCTTGTATTATCTATTGCCGGATTAGCTGCTCTCTTCTCAGGTTTCTCGCACAATAAGAAACTGGCAGTTATTGTTTCGTTGCTTGGTTTGGCGGTTGCTTTTACGGTTAATGTTCTGGATTGGAACACAGCAGTGCGTTATTACAACGACATGATTTTTGTTGATAATTATGCCATCGCATTTACGGGAGTAATGGCGCTTACCATGTTGCTGATAGTTGCCCTGTTTGTTGATTATAAAGAGAGCGTTGAAGTGCCGAATGCAGAGATTTTTGCTTTGTTATTTTTCTCATTGGCAGGCGGAGTAATGCTTGTTTCGTATTCTAATTTGCTGATGCTTTTCTTAGGCATTGAAATACTTTCCATTCCGCTTTATATTTTGGCAGGAAGCAAAAGACACACGCTTACTTCTAACGAAGCTGCGATAAAATATTTTTTACTGGGCGCATTTGCCTCTGCCTTTTTATTGTTTGGTATTGTTTTGATTTACGGTGTTACAGCATCGTTTCATATTGAAACAATTGCTGCTTATATAAAGAATGCCAACGGACAACCGCCTGCACTTTTAGTAGCCGGTATGTTCATGCTTATTGGAGGACTAGGCTTTAAAATATCTGCTGCTCCTTTCCATTTCTGGACACCGGATGTTTACCAGGGTTCGCCAACCATTGTTACTACGTTTATGTCAACGGTTGTGAAGACAGCAGGTATTGCAGCGTTCTACCGTTTGTTTGCTTACGCTTTTCCGGCCATTACTGCCGAGTGGATACCAACTATTTCGGTGCTTGCAGCATTGACGATGACTGTTGGTAACGTTACTGCCGTTTTCCAGAGCAGTGTTAAACGTATGTTGGCATATTCAGGTATTGCACACGCAGGTTATTTGTTGATTGCATTTGTTTCCATCAGCAGCAACCCTGCGAGTTCGGTGTTATATTACCTTATTGCGTATGCTGTTTCTACTGTTTGTGCTTTTGCCGTGCTGATGGTGATACAACATACTACCGGCAGCGAAGAAGTAGATGGCTTTAAAGGTTTATCCAAACGCAGTCCTTTCCTTGCGTTTATTACTACCGTTGCATTTATTTCATTGGCAGGTATTCCGCCAACTGCGGGTTTCTTTGCAAAGTTTTATCTGTTCTCGGGTGCTGTAAAAGCAGGGCATCTTTGGCTTACTATTATTGCAGTGCTTAACTCTTGTATTGCTATCTATTATTACTTCCGTGTTATTACTGCGGTTTATTCTGAAGGCACCGATTCAACTCCTGTTGAATTAGGCACGGTGCAAAAAGCAGTGATGATTATTACTGCGGTGTTGGCGGTTGCGCTGGGATTGTTTCCGGAGATGATTATCTCGTTGTTATAAGGTTCAACCACCTTGTACTACCTCACCCCTAATACCTCTTTTTCAGTTCACTTCGTATGTCATCCAGTGAATGATACAATTGCTCAAACGAATCAATAACAAAATACTTGTCCTGCAAAATATCGGTGCGGTATTGGGTATCGAAAATTTTTGAAATATTGAAATCGGATTTGGTGGTTGTGTCACTCAAACAATTGATGGTTTCGCCTTTTGAGGATATAACACCTGCACCATAAATTTTAAGTGCACCCTCTTCGCGTATCAGGCCGAACTCAATGGTAAACCAATAAACGCGGCCAAGCAGTTCTATCACTTCGGGATTAGTTAAATGTTCAAGCGCTATCTCGCTTATGCCTTTAAAAAAGTTGCAGTATTGCTGATTGCTGAGCAAAGGAACATGCGCAAACACATCGTGAAACATGTCGGGCTCTTCCAGGTAATCCAGTTGATCCATACTGCGCAGCCAGCAGGTAGCCGTAAATTTTTTCTGCGACAGAAATTCAAAAAACTCTTTTTGCGCACTGATGTTTGGAACTGTTTGCAAACTCCATCCGGTTGAAGAACTCAGAATATTTTCAATCTCCTTAAAATCAGGAATGGCATTGGCGTTGAATTTTATAGTATCAATTGCGCTCAGATATTCTTTGCACACCAGTGGCTTTAATAATTCCATCTGGCGCTCATACAAGGTGTGCCACACTTTGAAATCTTCAGGAGTATAATCGCTGTAAACCTGTTTTAGGGGGCGCTGTTTTGGTGATGAAATCATTTTGCAAGTTTAGTGGAAATCCCGAGAACTATCGGGACAGCATGAGGGTAGGCAGTGCGTCACCCTGAATTTATTTCAGGGTCTTGTTGTTGAGAGGAGAGATGCTGAAACAAGTTCAGCATGACGGGAGAACAACTTCAGCATGAGGGTAGGTAGTGCGTCACCCTGAATTTATTTCAGGGTCTTGAAGTTGGGCAGAGATGCTGAATCCACCTTAGGCGGACAGCATGACGGGGCTACCAACACACCATGCTCACCGCTTCGCTCAACGGGCCAACACCTTTGGAGTTTACCGCATAGAAATAAAAGTAGTAAGTAACATCGTGTGTTAGATTTTGAAAATGCTTTACACGCTTAACAGTAAAATCTAACTGAAAGCTGGAAGGGCTGCCAGGCGCAGGTGTGGGACCTGCTGGGGGGCCGGGAGTTGGTTGAGCCCCGCTTACCCACACTATCCTTCCGTTACCGTTTATCACTACCCAGTCGGGCAGGGGAGCACCTTCTACCATGATGCAGCCATAATGCTTTGCACCTTCTACAATAGAACTCGAAGCAATCAGCTCACCGGCTATCCCTCTTTTAACTGTAACCACTCCCTGACCGGGGATGGTAGTTTCGCCTCTTTCTTTAGTGGGTTCAAAGCCTGCAAGAATAATAACAGCAGCATCACCCTCTGCTACTTTATCTGTTTCGGGTGATAGCAGGTCCAGTGCATCTATCAATGCATCTTTAGCTATGAGGTAAGGACCTTTCTGGACTTCACCGCCATTTTCATAGGCAGAGCGCTTGTCTTCATAATCATCTATCAATGCCTGGAAAACAGCCACGGTTAAAGGCTGAATAGTAAAAGGCGGGTTATTGCCATAATAGCCGGTTACCACACCATCTGCGAAGGTTTTTAATTCGGTGCCGTACATTCTGCGGTAGTCTTTGTTACAATGTATCATGTTTTTGTTTTGGTGTTAAAGGGTTAAATGATTTTGAGGATTATCTTTTATGTATAAAAAGTTGGGTAAATTGTTATGCTAAACAGCTTAAAAGCTCAACTAACTATGTATTTGGTTTCTATAAGCAGTTAATCCGTTTTACTAACTGGTTAAATCGTTTCACTAACCGGTTAAATTGTTTTACTAATTAGTTAATTGGTTTTACTAAAGGTTAATTCAATTTCATTAAGTAGTTAATCCGTTTCACTAACTAATTAGTTGATTTCACTAACTGGTTATTCCCTTTCACTAAAGGTTAAATCCGTTTTGCTAACTGGTTAATCGGTTTCGCTAACTGGTTATTTCGTTTTACTAATTAGTTATTCCGTTTCACTAACTGGTTAAATCGTTTTACTAATTAGTTATTCTATTTCTCTAACTAATTATTCCGTTTTACTAAAGGTTAAATCCGTTTTACTAACTGCTTAATTGGTTTCACTAACTGGTTAAACGGTTTTACTAACTGGTTTGGCTTTTTCTGTATTCAAAGAACGTTTTACGCTGCCAAAAACAGAGGGCTTACTGCGTTTTGCGGTTGCAATACTATGCTGCTTTAGCAAAAAACAACATCGCCTGTAGCCGATGTTATGAAATATGGTGTCCTAATTATATTTGTTATATCTTTTTAATAACAACATGGCAAAAAAAGAACCAAGCCTTGGAAAAATAATGAAGGAGTTGCGCTCACGCACAAACATGACACATGAGCAGGTGAAAGAAAAAACAGGTTATAGTCTATCAACCATCAGCGAGCTGGAAAATGACAAAGGTTTTCCTAAATATTATACGGTTTTAGACATTGTAGAATGCTACGGCAACTATGTTGATTTTCCAAAAATGAAGCCCGTATATGAAGCAGCTGCTGCAAAGCCTGCCTTGAACGGCAAATGCCTGCCTTGTGAAGGATTTGTTATTAAACGACTTAGGTATTAGCGTTGCAGCAAATGATTTATTCTTAAAATATTTTTATCAGGCGAGGAATTAAATCCTTTTATCATACCGTAAAAAAAATAGTTTCATAATTTTTTGTTTGTTAAAACATTGTTTTTTTACATTGCATCGCAATTATCAAATAACATGACCCTCTACGCCAAACTCCAACTCGCCCGCAGCGAAGAAGATGTAAAAGATGCCTACATAAAAGCACTGGGGTTAAAAGACTACAGTAAAAACCTGTTGGATATACAAACCAAAGAGATATGGTTTGAGGCAAAGGACAACAGCAACATATCAACCTACGCCATGTTTACGCAGCTCATGCACTATGTGCAGCAGGCGTTGAATAAAGGCGAAACACTACCACCTTTTCTTGCCGTAATTGATACCAAAAAAGCGGCAATAATGAAGAGTGCCGATGTGATACCCTTTCTTGAAAAGAAAACCATTAAGTGGGGAAAGAGCGCCAGCAGCTATACACAGGAAGCCCTTGATGCTGTTTCAACACACATAGGCACCCACTTTGTTTCTTTTAAAATTGAAACACACGAAGAGGAGTTTATCAGCACCATTAAAGATGCTATTTTAAAAGGCGATATAATACGGACGCAGATAACGCCCGACAACCTGAAACAGGTGTTTGATAAATGGGTACAAATGATAGGGCGCGAAATTAAAGGTGTGCCCGATGATAAATATGCGTTGTTATTTTTTGCTGACATTATGCACGATGGCACCACCGCTACGCATGATGATTTAACCGCGCAATTATTGCACAGAGGAACTTCACCCGTGTTTACCCTTGAAGGAAAAATCTATGAATTAGGCAATAAAGAAGGCTACCGTCAGTTCTGGGCTATTTATCATAAGCCACCAAAGTCTGAATACCGCAATTATTTATTAGAAAGGCGCGACAGCCTTATACCGCTGGACGAGCGCAGCTTTAAAGGTGCATACTATACTCCGCTTAATGTAGTGGACAAAGCCTATGATAAGTTAGCCGAAACACTGGGGAAAAACTGGCAGCGCGAATACATTGTTTGGGACATGTGCTGCGGTGTGGGCAATCTGGAAGTAAAGCACAGCAACCCGCGCAATATTTATATGAGCACGCTGGACAGCGAAGATGTAGATGTAATGCGTGCCACCAAAACCTGCGTTGCTGCGCAACGCTTTCAATACGATTACCTGAACGATGATATTACCGATGACGGACGCATAGATTACACCCTTACCAATAAAATACCCGAAGGTTTGCGCAAAGCAATTGCAGATGGCAAAAAGCTTTTGGTATTGATTAATCCGCCTTATGCGGAGAGCGGTGAAGGGTTGGGTGCAGGAAATAAAGAAGGTGTTGCCAAAACAAAAGTTGCAGCAACTGCAATGAAAGAATATGGCAAAGCAAGTAATGAATTATTTACACAGTTTGTAGCACGTCTTGCTCAAGAAATACCTACTGCTACATTAGCTATGTTCAGTAAATTGAAATATGTTAATGGCTCAAATTTTGAAAAATTCAGACAAACTTGGAATGCAAAGTATTTAGGAGGCTTTGTTGTGCATAGTAAATCGTTTGACGGGTTGAAAGGGAATTTTCCAATTGGCTTTTTAATATGGAAAACAAATCAAAATTTAAAAACACCAATCACAGAAATAATTGCAGATGTTTTAGATAAAAATGCAAAACCGATTGGTGAAAAAACATTTTACAATCTGCCCAATGAATTGTTTTTAAGTAATTGGATTGAAAAACCAAAAGCAAATAAACAAGAAGTAATTTCTTTGAGTAATGCAGTAACCCCTGCAAAAACTAAAAGTGGTTCTACAAAATGGTCTGATGGCGCAATTGGTCATTTGGTTTGTGATAGCAATGATTTTCAAAATGCAAATCTTTATACATTAATATTATCATCAGCCCAAGGTATTGGTCATAAAGGAGCGATTTATATTACTCCAGAAAACGTTTGGAAATGTGCAATTCTATATACAGTTCGTAGAATTATAAAACAAACCTGGCTCAATGACCGCGACCAATTCTTACAACCCACCGCACCCTTAACCGAAGAATTTAAAAGCGATTGTTTGTTATGGATGCTTTTTAATGGCAGCAACCTAACCGCAAGCGCCAATGATTTAGAATGGAACGGTAAAACATGGAGCATAGTAAACCACTTTATACCCTATGCCGAAGCAGAGGTAAATGCCCCCGACAGATTTGAAAGTGATTTTATGGTGCAATACCTTAAAGATAAAAAGCTGAGTGCCGAAGCAAAAGAAGTATTAAAGCAAGGCAAGGTATTATGGCAAGCCTATTTTGCCCACACCGATAACCGCAACGTGCGTGATGAATTAAAATTAAACCGTGCCGATGTAGGTTGGTATCAAATACGCAAAGCCCTGCAAGCCCGCAACAGCAATAGTGATTATGCCCCCGTTAGTTTCAAACCCTTTGAAGAGGCGTATAAAGCATTAACAGAGAAGTTGCAGCCGATGGTTTATGAGTTGGGGTTTTTGAAAATATGAATACATAAACAACAAAAATGAAAAACAAACTAAGCTTCATTACAATTGTACTTCTGATTAGTACAATCAAATCTATAGCACAGGCACCCGGAACATTTACCGATGCAAGAGACGGTAAAGTTTATAAAACGGTAACCATCGGTACCCAAACATGGCTGGCCGAAAACCTTGCCTTTAAGGCAGCAAGCGATTGCTGGGCTTATGACAACAGCCAGAATAATGTAGAGGTTTATGGTTACCTGTACACCTGGAAAGCTGCTCAAGATGCTTGTCCAACAGGCTGGCATTTACCATCTGATGCCGAATGGAAAATACTTGTAGATTATTTGGGTGGTATGGGTTCGGCAGGTTACAAACTCAAAGAAACTGACATCTCCCACTGGCTAAGCCCTAATGAAGGAGCAACCAACCAAAGCGGTTTTACTGCTCTTCCGGGTGGCTTTAGCACTGGTGATGGAAAATTCTACTATATTGGAAAACAAGGGTACTGGTGGAGTTCTACGATGTATGATTCATACAATGCATATATTAGACATGCTGAATACGCTAATGGCATGATACTCCAGCTCAACTACAGTACGTTAGATGCGTTTTCTGTGCGTTGCGTGAAGGATTAATCTTACCCTGTTCAGCATAGGCTCTATCAGTTAAGGGGAGTCTGTAACAGTTGAGCCCAGTTGAGCGTAGCTTGCAGGTCGGTCGTAGCGCCCCGCTACTCCAGTTTAACCGGCATCATGCCGTATTCTCCGGTTGCGCTTAGGTAGTAACAGTTAAGCGTAGCTCCCGCTACGCTTTTATTAACGAAGCATGTGCTTTAAAAAGCTAATACCCTGTCAGGCTTATTATTCAATATGGCCAGCTATCTATTAAAAGAAGCCTTAGATTTAGTATATTTGCATAGCATGATTTTTTAATCTTTTCCGGTCTTATTTTTCAATACCAGAAACAACCAAACCAACATATAATTTAATCTTAAAGTGCGGTGTCAGCACGTTAAACACTGACAAGAACAGAATGAAAAATATCTACAAAATTTCCGGTATACTTTTATTAATGCAATTCTGCAGTTACAATTCATATTCGCAGATGAAAGCATATTGTATTCAGGGTTCGGTTACCTATGTTGACGATTTAGACAACCTTTTACAGGGCAATGTTCTGGTTGGCGATTCAATAACCGGTAAAGTTATTTACGACCTTAATGCAGTTGATAATAATCCAATGGCACAGGTAGCAGATTATCAATACAACGCTGCACCATCAGGCTTTTACCTTAATATTGGTAACCGTGTTTTTAAAACAGATGTAAATAATGTTAATCTTCTTTATGAACTGGTAAATGATTATAACGGTTATGACAATATCCTTTTTAGTAGCTATAACAATGTTTTTATTCCTGATATTCCTGCATTTAGTTCTGATAATCACATTGCGTGGCAATTAGACGATACTAATCAGGTAGCATTGTCCAATACAGGCATGCCATCTCATATCAACATCAATGTATGGCAACAATCGTCTGGCCTCACCATTGAAGGAGGTAGCTTGGATTCCTCTATATTTATAAGAGCAATAATTACCACTGCAGATACTTGTGATTACTTAACCGCTGTTGAAAATCTGGTTGCCGCAAAAAGTCATATTGTTTATCCCAATCCCTTTAATGCTTCAACCACAGTAAAGTTTAAATCAGCGGTTAATGATATAAGCCTGGCCATATACAATATCTACGGACAGAAAATAAGAACTATAACTAATATATCAGGCGACAGAGTAACTATAAATCGTGAGAACCTGCAAAATGGCACCTACTATATTGTGTTTACTGAACAGGATAAAACAATCAGTACTTCTAAAATAATAATTACCGATTAAATAATAGTTTAACATTAAGCATAGCTACGCCCCTGCTGAGCGGAATGTGATGTTGAGCATAGCACCCCGATAGCTATCGGGGAGGGTTAAAAATAAGTTATAGGTTTATTGAAAATAACTTAGTGGGTTGAAATGAAAATCCATCTTTATTACGTTTATATTCTTTCTAATAAAAACAATACAGTTGTTTATACGGGAGTTACTAATGATTTAGCAAGACGTTGTCATGAACACAAAAACAAACTGATAAAAGGATTTACAGAAAACTACAATGTTGACAAGCTCGTTTATTTTGAATTGTTTGATTTTATTGATTTAACAATCAGGAGAGAGAAACAGATAAAAGGATATTCAAGGAAAAAGAAGGAGGACCTGATTAACAAGGTAAACTCTGAGTGGATTGATTTATATGATAACGGTAAAATAAAATTGCCGCTTTCTGAAAGTCAGATAAAAAATATAAATCCTGATTCATTGTAAGCGATTCCTCGCTGAAACGCTCGGAATGACAGGGCTTGTTGGTTGTTGGGAGATGGGGGATAAAGAAGGGCGCGCGAAGCGCGCCCTTCTTTATCCCCCATCTCTTTTTCCCGCGCTCCCCCTGTCATTCCGAAGGAGCTTTTCGCGACTGAGGAATCTTGTTATATGAAACCGATTCAAACGGAGAGACCCCTCTCCGCCAGAGGCGGATCGGGGTGACAGCACTTAGATGTATTATAAAGGGGGAGAGAGAAAGGGCGCTTCGCGCCCTTTCTCTCTCCCCCTCCCACAAAACAGCACTCTGTCATTTCGAGCGTTTCAGCGAGAAATCTCATTTTATGAAACGATGTTATAAAAGAAAACGTGTTGCGAGAAATCTCATTTTATGAAACGATGTTATAAAAGAAAACGTGTTGCAAGAAATCTCATTTTATGAAACGATGTTATAAAAGAAAACGTGTTGCAAGAAATCTCAGGTTAAGTGCAGTCTGTAACCATTAAGCATAGAACTCCGCTACGCTTTTATTAATAAGCCATCCGGCCAGCTTCTTTTATTTCTTTCATCCGTTTAGTTAAACGTTGTGTTGCCTGAAAAATAAAATTTTATTATTTTCGTTATCTGATTAAGATGTCAAAACAATTAAAACAGTTTTTCCATGTTAGTTCCCGCCATGAACCTTTCCGAAATCCGCAAAGAGATAGACAAAGACCTGGATATTGTAGTCCGCAAATCAATGTTTGTAGCCGAAGATATGAGAAAAGCCAATGCACCGCTGCGGAGTAAACGAATTATAAAAACCTGTGATTATGTGTCAAAACATAAAAACAACTGGATATACCGTATTGACCTTGATAAAAAAGGCATACTCTCCAATTATCTGGCCTGGTATTATAACGACCGCGGATTGGCCGGAATTGAAGCATTTCCGAATAGTGAATATCTGCTTTATTTTACAACTCATTATTTTAAGCGGTATAACGAGCGCATGAACTTTGGAATAACAGAACCAAAAGTGCTGTTGCATACATTTATGAATAACCATACGGCATACACCTTTCAAAATCTGGAAGAAGTATCACCCGGCATCTGGAAAATATTTGCAGTTACAAAAAACGGTGTAGCCTTGGGTACGTGTATTACATCGCTCAAATTTGTAAAAATGAATACCTTTATTACCCACTCCATGCTTAAGGGCAATCAACTGGAAATAGAAGCCCAGAAAAAAGAAGAATTACAAAAATACCTTGCTGCCGTGCATAAACTGGATTAATACGCCCGCAGGCGCGGGGCACTTTGCCCCTCTGTGTCAACCTCCTTCTTCCTCTGTGAAATGATTTGATACCCTGTCCGGCATACTATTCAATGCACCTGCACTGCATAGTAAAATAATTTTTATTTTTGTTTAACCTCTTAAACAAAAACACCATGTATCTTATCCGTGAATTATTTAATGCCAAGCCCGGCAAAGCAAAAGAGCTTGTAAAGAAATTTAAGCAAGCTATTCCTCATTTCGAAAAAACAGAAGGCGGTAAAAACTACAAGATCATGACCGATGCGGTGAGCACTTACTGGACCGTAGTAATGGAATACGAAGTAGAAGATATGGGGGCCTATTTTTCAGACTTACGCGGGTCAACAGCAACACCCGAATTGCAGGAAATCATGAAAGGATATACAGACCTTGTAGAGGGCGGCAAACGCGAAGTTTTTCTGCTGGAATAAGTGGAGCGAAGCCAGATATTAATTTGAAGCTCCCCATGCTGGGCTGAATGTTTTGTGTTTGCTTTACCTCTGTGCCCCTTTGTGTCAACCTCCTGCTTCCGCTGTGAAATGATTTAACACCTTGTTTGTTGCTTAACCGGCCGACAAACACTTTTACTATCTTGCGCAAAATTTTTATATGCTCATAATAGGTATAGTTGGTGGCTCGGGTTCGGGCAAAACAACAGTGGTAAAAGAAGTAATGAATTCTTTTTCTGCTGCTCAGGTAGCCATACTCTCGCAAGACAGTTATTATAAAGACAGCAGCCACATCTCTGAAGAAGAGCGCAGAAGCATCAACTTTGATCATCCCGACAGCATAGAATTTAATCTGCTCGTAAATCATGTACAACAATTGCGCAAAGGCATTGCCATTGAAGAACCTGTTTATGATTACATCACCTCTGTGCGCCTTGCTGCAACCAATAATATAGAACCCAAACAGGTAATAATTATTGAAGGCATTTTACTTTTTACTGATAAGCGCATCCGCGAATTATGCGACATCAAAGTATTTGTAGATGCCGAACCTGACGACCGTCTGATTAGAATTATTGAACGCGATATGCAGCAAAGAGGCCGCACAGCCCATCAGGTTATTGAACGCTATACGCTGGTAAAAGAAATGCACATACAGTTTATTGAACCTACCAAACGCTTTGCCGATGTTATTATTCCGCAGGGTGGCGAAAACAAAGTAGCCGTAAATATGCTGGTGGCCACCATACGCCAAAAGCTGATGCAGTAAGTTTCAAAAAAATTTCTCACCTTGCTGCAACAAATCAAAACGTTATAGCATGAAAAAACTTGTACTCTCCATTGTCTTTGCTTTCTCTTTTTTGCTTTTGCAGGCGCAGAATAACGAAGCTCCCGCTCCTGATTTTTCTACTGCTTATGATCCTACCGATACCATTGATAATTATAATTTAGAATGGCCTGCCTGGGTTTTCTCTCACTGGATATGGGAAGGTGAAGGCACTACTGCAAGCGCAACACAAATAACAAATGATTACCTGGCGCACGATATTCCGGTAGGAGCTATTATAATTGACAGCCCATGGGAAACGGGTTACAATACCCTTGTGGTATCAGATTCATTGTATCCCGATATGCAGGGAATGATAGATTATTTCCATTCTAAAAATGTAAAAACCTTATTCTGGATTACCGGAATTATAAATGTAGAAGTGCAACCACTTTACGACAGCATTGCAGCGCTGGGATATTTTATGCAGGAAAACGCAACTGACGGACCTGCACTTATTGACTGGTGGAAAGGCACAGGCAGCATCATTGACTTTTATAATCCCGATGCCGTTGCCTGGTGGAAAGGTTTGATGGATCCCATTCTCGACATGGGAATTGATGGCTGGAAATGCGATGGAACTGATTATTATGCCATAGGAGCAAAGTACTCCCCTTATCTCGCAGCTAATGTTCCGCGTCTGGATTATTCGCATAAATACTATCAGTTGTTTCATGATTATACCCGCGAACGCCTGGGCAATAAACGGGTAAACATGTCGCGCCCCATTGATAACTATGCACAGTTTGATATTGGCGGTGACTTTGTAGCTTTTACTCCTCGTGAAATTTGTTACTCGTGCTGGGTTGGAGATCAGGATGGCGATTGGGGCGGCATGGAAGATGCGCTTAACAACATGTATCATTCCGATGCCTATAATTATCTTGCTTTTGGTTCTGATATTGGTGGTTATCGTTCCGATGTAGATTTGTATCCCGGTCTTGGCCGCGATAAAGAATTGTTTATCCGCTGGGCACAACTGGGTGCGCTTTCTCCGCTAATGGAAAATGGCGGTGGAGGAGAACACCGTCCCTGGATGTTTGATGATGAAACTACTAACATCTACCGCAGGTTTGCAAAACTGCATACCTCACTTATTCCTTACCTGATGCCCGAAAGCGATGCTGCAAATACTGCCGGAGTTTCACTCATGCAGTTTTTCAATAAAACAGATTACAGCTTTATGCTGGGCCCCGATATTTTTGTAACACCGCTAATGGATGCAGGAGGAAATCTTACCGTTCACTTCCCTGCAGGCGATAACTGGATTTATCTTTTTGATACCACCGTAGTAAAAACAGGAGGCAGCACCGAAGCATTGAATTTTCCGTTAAGCGAGTTTCCGGTGTATGTTCGTCAGGGATCACAATACGATGATATCATCAACGACCCGGGCATTGTTGCTTCAGTAACAGAGCATAACTCCGAAATCAATTTTTCTGTGTATCCAAATCCGGCTAGTAATTTTGTCACCCTGAGCTTAGTCGAAGGGCAAATAAAAATCTACAATGCTCAAGGACAGCTTGTCACCCTGAGCGTAGTCGAAGGGCAAAACAAAACCATTGACATTTCCTCTTTGTCATCAGGTATTTATTACCTGCAGTTTCAAAGCAATGATGGAGTGGGAGTGAAGAAGTTTGAAGTGCTGAGGTAACACCTTGACTCAAAAAAAATCCTACAGCAATGCAGGATTTTTTGCTTAGTGAACTTAGTGTTCTTAGTGGTGAGCCTCTACTCCCCGAAAGCCTTGTTAATATTTCCCAGCTCTACTTCCGTAACGCGGTCAATAAATTTATTGAATACTTCTTTGCTGACAGCAGCAGTTGCTTTGTAACCATCGTTTGCAAAATGATAAAGCGGCATAACGCCAAACATAATGGCAAAGCCGTAGGCAGCTTTCAGCAACACTTCATTAAACGGGCGGTGTGCCAGTTGATGACTTACCAGCATGCATTTTAAAGAAGACAATAATTGCTCGCGTCTTTCGGCTTCCATTCCCAGTTCTTTGTAAAGCACAAAGTATTCGTCAAGACTTATTTTTTTGCCATCTTTCCAGCCTTTTTTAATCAGCAGTTCAGCCATTCTTCTGTCAAGCGCATGCGTGAGTTGATTTAGTTCAATCAGGTTCTCAAGGTTCTCACGCGTGTGTTCGTTCAGTTTTCCTTTTACTTTTTGATACGTGTTAATGGCGATTTGAATAATGGTGTCCTGTGCCTCCAGGTCATAAATCTGTTCAAAGAAAAATTTCACCAGTTTTTCGGTGTCCTTGCGGTTAAAATAGTCGTCATAATCTCTGCGGAAACGTTCCACCTGACTGCGCACAATTTCTTGCTGCGCTTTTCTTAATAATTTGTTCTCGGGTGATTCCTCTTTTTTATCAGGCATAAAAATTATCGGGCAAAGTGTTTTAATTAATCAGATTTAAGAATGCGCTTTCAGCTATCTTAAACTTACTTCTTCTGCCTGTATTACTTCGTAGCTGCTAGCATTGTAAACAAAGGCAACTACGTGCAGATGTTCGCTGTTCCATGCACTGTTAAGTGAAATGCTGTAGCGTTTAATGTCACTGCTTCCGTTGGTAATGGGTGCAGTGCCTACTGTCTCGCCCCAGGTACCATTAAAGGAACTGCGCAGCATGTGGCGGTGAACATAATTTGGCAAATTAGCCGGATTGAAATTATAATCTTTCTGCCAGTCAACAATACTGTCTTCAATAAGAAAAACAGACAGTTTGTATTCACCGGAAAGGTCGGTCAGAAATTCAACTTTAACATCAGCGCAGGCAGTTGCGTTGTCCTCATCGTATTGAGGCTTGATGTAAATATCAATTTCAGGAGCAAGTGCTACTTCCGTTGCAGCAATGGAAGCCCATGAGTTATAAGAAAGCACAGGGCTTCCGGTTACAACTTTGCGGTTCACCATTCCGTTGGGCAAACCGGATGCATCGTTTCCGAAAAAAACATTGAGCTCATCACCGGCAGGTGTGCGGTGATCAGTAGGAAATGAACCATCTGTAAAATTATGCGGCAAAGCAAAATCACCAACATGCACCGCCATCACTACAATTTGTTCACCATATAAATCTACGAGTGCTGCTGCTGTTTCAGCGGCACGCGGGCAGTTGCCGCATGTGTGACCGGTATAGTCTTCTATCAGCACTTTTCTAACATGAGTGGTGTTAGCTACAAAATCCTGGGGAGGACAAAGAACCGTATCAATCGGATTTCCTTCTGTATAAGGTGCTTCAATAATGTCGCACGAGCTGAGCGAAAAAATACATCCTGCAATAATGATTAAGGGAACGTATGTTTTAAAGAAATTCATTGCCTGTAAAATTAATAAAATCAAAAACTCATGGAAACAGAAAGCGTCAAACCATTGGAAGCAGGAACAACTCTGCACACACCACCAACGCAGAAAATACCTGCGCGCTGCCGTCCGTAAGTTGCAGTGATACGAACCTTATCCATCAGATAACCCAATGAAATATTGGGATAGTGTAATCGTTTTTTCTCATCACTATTTCCATAGTTGTATTGGTTCATTACAGCAATAAAATATTTGCTGTGCGTAAACTCCAGTAAGCCCATTGCCCAGTTGCCCATGTCTTGTTTAGTTGTCAAACTCTGAAGTTCCAGGCGCAATGCATATTTCTGATTAAACTTATACGTTACATCAGCTATTCCTATATCAGCATAAATAGTTCCATATCCCGAAAGTCCCTGCACAACATCTTTGTTGTAAACTAAGTTCAGATATTGCAAAGTGAGTTTTACTTTCTTGCTGAATTTGCGTGAAACTTCTACATTGAAATCACGGAAATAAGCCTGACCTTTTGTGCTTAAAAATTTAGATTCATATCCTAAACCATTGTTGAGTGTGGTAGTGTCTAATCCGTTTACGGTTGAGTAGTTAACTGTAATCGTGGTTCCGTATTTGCCTCCTAGTTTTGTTTCTTTCTTAATGGTGTAAGTAAGTTCAGCCTGCAAAGCCAACTCACCATTGGGTTGCGTAGCATAAGGATAAATGGTTGCAGGTAAATTGTAAGTATGCTGTCGTGTTAAAGCAGGTAGATAATTGATGTTAAGATTATTTCCCGTTGCAGTGCGGTCGCTGCGGAAATCCATGTTGTCAATGCGTTTAGCGCCAACCACAATTCCTAATCCCTTGGTTGACCATGAAGCGTTAAGCAGCAAAGCGCTTCCCGGTTTGTAAATAAACGTATTCACCGATGACGGGTCGTTTATTTTGTAAGCATACTCGCCCGAAAGATTGAATTTGCCGTAAATAAAAGTAAGTCTTGCCGACCATGCGCCAACGTTTTCGGGTAGTTTATAAACAGGATCCTGATCACGCTGAAATTTACTTACAAAACTTCCGCCTATACTAAATCTGGCTTTTGCTTCTGCCAGTTTTTTAAACAGTTCGTTGATGTTTATTTCGCCATCAAATGCGCGCACAATTCCCGGACCACGGTCAAAGAATGTTCGTTGTAACGCAATAAAACCCTTGAGATAAAGACCTTTTACGGGCATGTATTTTATGCGCATGCCATCAAACACATTGTCGTAACCAAGTCCGCGTTCTTCGTAGGCACGTAAAATAATTCCGCTTCCGAATTGCTCATAAAAATTACCGGCTGTAATTTCCAGTCCTTTGTGGTCGTAGGTGATAAAACGGAAAGGAATTCCTATGCCTTTGTAGCGTTGGTCGAAGCCCTGCATAGCGTTGAGGTAAGTTTCAATTCGCGCTCCGGCAGTAAAACGCCCTCGTGTATAAATTACATTTCCGAAAGCATTCATTCTGATTTTCTCCGGAACATCAGGAGCGCCAATAGCCGAATCCTGATTGTAGTATTGTGCATCAACCTGAAAATTCCCGTGCAACTCACCATAATCAGGTGTTTGTGGTGCTGTCTCCTGCGCAAAAGAGGAAAGGGAGAAAAAGAGAAAAGAAAAGCAGAGAAAAAATTTCAACACAGAGTTCACGGAGAAGACAGATTATTGTTTGTTCACTAGTTTCTTCACCTCATCATACAGATGAAACTCATCACCTTCAACATAGCTGGTGTGTTGCCACACAATTTTTTTGTCACCGTTTACCAGAAATGTGTGTGGAATCGTATTCACATTCAGTGCGCGTTTTAAATCTCCGTTGGCATCAGAAAGCACTTCGTATTCCCATGATTGAGCATCAACATAAGGTTGCACTTTAGTAACGTTGCGCGAATCATCAATGGTAACAGCAATAATTTTTACGCCTGTTTCTTTTTGCCAGTCAGAATAAACCTCGGCAATATTATTCAGCTCTTTTTTGCAGGGCGTGCACCAGCTTGCCCAAAAGCTGATGATCATCGGCTTGCCTTCGTTATCAAAATTGGCGGAGTTAACAGTTTTTCCATCCAGCGTTTTTAAATCAACAGAAGGCATGGAGCGAACTGCATCTATAAGCGAATTGGTATTCTGCGCATAGGAAAACTGAATAAATGCAGTAAAAAAAAGAAGGGTGATTTTTAGCTTCATAATTTGATGTAAAAAATAAAAACCTGTTCCGCATAATTACGGAACAGGTTTTTAAATGACTGAAATTATTTAGTAACCGAAAGTTTATGTGAAACTGTTTTGTTACCGATGTTAAGATTCATTACATACATTCCTGAAGCAAAGTTTTCACCATTGATCTGGAAGTTATGCTGACCTGCTGTTTGTAAGCCAAAATCGTTTGTGTAAACTTCCTGACCGGTAAGGTTGTAAACACGAACAGTTACATCTTCCATTCCTTCTACATTATAGTAAACATTAGTCTGGTTGCTGAATGGATTTGGGTAAACCTGCAAGCCAACTTCAGCTTTAGACTCCTCAATGCCAACACCACCATTTCTTACGTTAATATTATCAATAAGAAGCGTGTTTCCATATCCGCTTATTGCAACAAATTTAATAACAACAGATTGGTCGTTGCTAAACTGGGTTAGAGGAACTACATCATGTCTCCAATCACTGTCTGATGATGGAACCCATTCTCCACTTGTTTCTGGCCCAACAGTAGACAGGGCATTTACTGCGCTCGGATTTGTGTTAGCTTTTTTATTATAAAGTTCAACCCAGGTTCCACTGCAAGTCATAGCCATAACTTTCAATTTGTCTTGTGCACTGTTTGAATAAGCTGCGTGAGCCACATCAAATTCAACTACCGGATTGGTAAATGTGCTAAGATTTATTTCAGGAGCATATAACTCATAAGTGTTTCCGTTAGCAGCGTAGTAAAATTCTGCAACTATTCCTTTATCGGAATCATAACCAGCATTGCCCGCAATAAAGAAATAGCCATCACTCTCAGCATTTAAAAAGTGCCATCCAGATGGAGTTAAATTACCACTTTCCATGTCATTTGAGAAAGCACCTCCACCGGTTGTTTCGTAGATATGAAAATCCTGGTCTTTTGAGTTATTGGATGAAACTAAATCACTGCCATTATTCGGATTGGTAACTCGGATAGTAACCGTGTGATCACCTGGTGAACTTGTTACAGTTCCTTGGTTTGTAAGAAGTGCATTGGAATAGGTTGCTAAGTTTCCTGTCCATGCATAAGAGTCTTGAACAGTGCCATTAACAACATACTCAATAGTTGCTGAAGTCAGGGCTGTTGAACCATAGTTACAAAGGCGGGCAGAAACGTCTACATTGTCACAGTCTATAAGCAATGGGTTAAGCAGTGCCGGTTCCATTACACCTGCATCCAACGTAGTTGTAGAGCGAGCGCATGAACCATTTAAAGCTACAAGAGCTGCTTCTGTCGCATCTCCCCAGTAAATTTCTGTAACACTTCTGTCGGGGCAAACAACATAAATAGTTGGGAAACTATTAATTTGTAAAGTATTTCCAATATCAGTTCCGTCAATAAATGGATAAGGTTCACCTGTAACCCAGTCCCCTTGCGAAGCAAGAGCGCCACTTCCGGAAGTTCCATATAATTGAGCTGTTGTGTTCTGACCTTCGCCTTCAATAAAAAGGCAAACCATGTCTTGGGAAATAGTTCCACTCGGACCATGATGATTCCATAAATCTGTTAATGTATGCATTTCGTGAAATCCCCAACAAGGACCACACCATGCCGCAGAAACGTCAATTACAACGGTTTTGCCTTGGTCTAATAATGCGTAAAGATGCCAGGTGTTTCCGTTAAGGTCTGTTCCTGTAAAGTCAGGGCAAATAGATCCTGTTGCCATTTGTGCTTTTGCATCCTGTCCTATTAATAGAAGCAGAAAAAAAAGACTTGTCAGAATTGATAGTAATTGTTTTTTCATTTTTAGTAAAGTGTATGATTGTTAAATTGATTTATGATGTCAAAAGTATTTATTTTATTAATACTCTAAGCATTTTGCTTTTTATTATTTTGTGATTTATGTCAGGCTTATCTAACTCGATTTTTTCAAGCACTGTTTTTTTCTCATTCTTTTTTATCTTTGTGCAAATTAAAAAACTTCAGGCATGAGAAAAATAATTGCAATAACTGTACTTAGCTTATTTACAACAGCAACATTCAGCCAAAACTCAAATTTTGAGTTTTCCAACCTGCAAACCAACCTTTGGGGTAATGCAAATGACCAAATGACAGGTAGGGCATATATCAAAAATATAACCAATGATACCCTGCATGTAAAAGTAAGAAGGTATCCTATAAGCGTAGTTCAGGGTTCATCGCATTCTTTTTGCTGGGATGTATGTTACACATCTTATACCAGTGAGTCGGTTCACTCAGTTACCATGGTTCCGGATAGCGTTTATACTAATTTTTATGCTGATTTTTTGCCCAACGGAAATGTTGGTTTGAGTTCTATTAAATATTGCTTTTTTGACGAAGACGTTCTTACTGATTCCATTTGCGTAACAGCTTACTTCAATGCCTCAGCTACCGGAATTGAATCCGGTATTTTACCTGAGGGAAATTATATTACTGATGCTTTCCCAAATCCTTCTAACGGAACTGCACAGCTGATTTATTCAGTTAAAAAAGATGCAGGAAGTTTTAAATTGGAAATCCACAACATTCTTGGTTCATTGGTAAAGGTTATTGACCTGAAAGAAAAAAACGGCTCGGTAAAACTCCCGTTGGAAGATGTTGGCTCAGGAATTTATTTCTGTTCGCTGGTGGTTGATAATAAAACCATTTCTACCAGGAAGCTGGTAGTTTCAAAGTAAGCCTGGTTCTTTTTTCTTGCATTCTTCGCCCATTGGGTGATGTAATTCAGTTGTTACCTTTACGCAGTGAATTTTCAGCTGACATCAGATTATAAGCCTACAGGCGACCAGCCCGAAGCCATTAAACAATTGGTGGAAGGTGTAAACCGTGGAGATGATAACCAGACGCTGTTGGGTGTTACCGGTTCAGGAAAAACATTTACGATTGCTAACGTAATTCAGCAGGTGCAGAAGCCTACTCTGATTATGAGCCATAACAAAACGCTGGCTGCACAATTGTATAGTGAGTTCAAACAATTCTTTCCTCAAAATGCTGTGGAATATTTTGTGTCGTACTACGATTATTATCAGCCCGAAGCTTATCTGCCAACAACAAATACCTTTATAGAAAAAGATCTTTCCATCAACGAAGAAATTGAGAAGTTGCGGTTGAGTACAACTTCTGCATTGCTCTCGGGAAGGCGCGATGTAATTGTGGTTTCATCTGTTTCCTGTATTTACGGTATTGGTAATCCTGTTGCCTTTCGCGAAAATATTATTACGCTGGAAGTGCATCAGAAAATAAGCCGCAATAAAGTGCTGCATGCGCTTGTATCATCCTTGTATTCGCGCACTGAAGCAGAATTTTCGCGCGGAAATTTTCGCGTGAAAGGTGATACTGTAGATGTGTATCCTGCTTATGCCGATTACGGTTACCGCATCATGTTTTTCGGTGATGAAATTGAGGAGATGGAAATGTTTGACCCTGCTTCCGGTGGAAGGTTAGAGGGTTTGAAACACATGGTGATTTATCCTGCCAACATTTTTGTTACTTCTAAAGACACCATGTTTTCTGCCATCAAAGAAATTCAGGACGACCTGATGAAGCAATACGAATATTTCAATGATACAGGTCGTGTGCAGGAAGCCAAACGTTTGAAAGAGCGCACCGAATTTGATTTGGAAATGATGCGTGAGCTGGGCTATTGTTCAGGCATTGAAAATTACTCGCGCTACTTTGATCAGCGCTTGCCGGGAACCCGTCCGTTCTGTTTGATAGATTATTTTCCTGAGGATTATTTGATGGTGATTGATGAAAGTCATGTATCACTTCCGCAGTTTCGCGCCATGTATGGTGGCGACCGTTCGCGCAAATTAAATCTGGTTGAATATGGTTTTCGTTTGCCTGCTGCAATGGATAACCGACCGCTTAAGTTTGATGAGTTTGAAGCATTACAAAATCAGGTAATTTACGTAAGCGCAACACCTGCTGATTTTGAATTGCAGAAATCAAATGGGGTAGTGGTGGAGCAGGTAATTCGCCCGACAGGTTTGTTGGATCCACCCATTGAAATTCGTCCCGTGTTAAATCAGGTGGATGATTTATTGGATGAAATAAATATCACTATCAAAAATGGTGAGCGTATTTTGGTAACAACGCTTACCAAACGCATGGCAGAAGAATTATCAAAATACATTGCTAATCTTGGCGTTAATTGTCGTTATATACACAGCGATGTGGATACATTAGAACGTGTGGAATTACTCCGCGATTTACGCCTCGGAAATTTTGATGTATTGGTTGGTATAAACCTTTTGCGCGAAGGATTGGATTTGCCTGAAGTTTCTCTTGTTGCCGTTCTTGATGCAGATAAAGAAGGTTTTTTGCGCTCGGCACGTTCACTTACGCAGATTGCCGGTCGCGCTGCACGTAATTTAAACGGCCGCGTAATTATGTATGCCGATAAAGTAACCGTTTCCATGCAGCAAACCATTGAAGAAACCACAAGACGCAGAGAAAAACAAGTGAAGTACAATATAGAGAACAACATCACTCCGGCCTCCACCACCAAGTCAAAGGAATCAATTATGTCGGGAACGGGCCTGGCACGCAGTCATGCATCTATGCACAAAGCCAAAGTATATGTGGAGAATGAATCATTTAATCTGGCTGCGGACCCGGTAATGCAATACATGAGTAAAGCCGATCTGGAAAAATCATTTAACAAAACCCGCAAGGCCATGGAAGCAGCAGCAAAAGAACTCGACTTTGCAGAAGCAGCTCGTCTGCGTGATGAAATGTACGCCATCGAAAAGCTGATGAAATCGAAATAAATTTTTTATAGATTGCACCCATAATTTTAACATTCAAAACCTAACATGAAAAAACTTTACACGCTTCTTTTTGCCGCAGCTCTTTTTTGCACAAGTGCAAATGCTCAGATAAGTGCAGGTGGCCAACCCGAATCTTTTTCAAGACCAACCCTCAGCGAAGCCATTGAGGTAAAGACCATGCCCGTGCTGGATATCCCTGCTATTAAAGCTACAGAGGCAGCGCGTGGTGATGAACCCCGTCCTTATAAGTTTGGTGAAAATATGTATGTTGATTACTCTTTACAAAACTCAGGAACGTGGGAAGAGTTGGAAAACGGAAGATTATGGAGACTGGCAATAAAATCAGAAGGAGCGTTTTCGCTCAACCTTATTTTCAGTGATTTCTTTATGCCTGCCGGTGCCAAGTTTTTTATTTACAACGAGCAAAAGGATTATGTGCTGGGAGCTTTTACTTCGCAGAATAACCGTGAAGACCGTGTATTTGGAACAGATGTAGTCAAAGGCGATATGTCTGTTTTGGAATACTATGAGCCCAATCAGGTTCGCGGGCAAGGCAGCATACAACTTAAAACAGTAACACATGGCTACATCAATATTTTTGATCTTAACGGAGGTGGTTCTGGTTCTTGCAACAACGATGTAAACTGCACAGGTTGGGAAGATTGGCAGGATGATAAACGTTCTGTTGGTATCATGATTTCAGGAGGAAGCGGATTTTGCACAGGCACCATGGTGGTAGATGTTCCGCAATCAGGAACACCTTATTTTCTGGGAGCAAACCATTGCATGGGCGGAAGTCAGAGTGCATGGGTTTTTCGTTTTAACTACGAGCACATTACTTGCAATCAAAGTGCAACGCCTGTTGCTCAATCTATAACTGGGTCTACTCTAAGAGCAAGTTCTGCAAATTCTGATTTTGCATTGATGGAACTAAGCAGCACACCACCGGCAAACTACAATGTATATTATGCAGGTTGGACAAATGATGGTTTGGCTGCAACACAGGCAACAGGAATTCATCATCCGAGCGGTGATGTAAAAAAGATTTCACGCGAAAACAATACACTTACATCCAATACCTGGGCAGGAACATATGCTAACAGCCACTGGATGGTGCCGGGCTGGGATGATGGAGTTACCGAAGGCGGTTCATCAGGTTCAGGTTTGTGGGACCAAAACCACAGATTAGTTGGGCAATTGCATGGAGGCGCTTCAGCTTGCGGGGGAAGTGATTTGTCTGATTTGTATGGAAAGTTTTCACTTTCATGGTTAGGAGGAGGAACAAATTCAACACAATTAAAACACTGGCTTGACCCGGACAATACGGGAGTAGTAGCAGTAGATGGATGGGATCCCAATGTTCCTTCTGTTTCTTTTGATGCCAGAATTAGCGGTATTAATGAACCAATAGATAATAATGTGTATTGCACAGCTGATGTTACCCCGGTGGTGGTGATTAAAAACTCAGGAACAGCTACCCTTACAACTGCTGATATTTATTACAATTTTGATGGTGGTTCTGCAAGTGTTTACAACTGGACAGGTTCTTTAATAACCAATGCATCAGATTCTGTTACCCTGCCTCTTGCTACA
>CANKAM010000005.1 GCA_947479755.1 Bacteroidota bacterium | reverse complement strand
CGACTTTTTTGAGTTAAAAGTTTAAAGTTTAAGGTTGTCTAACTTTAAATTTTAAACTTTTAACATTTATATCCGGTCCCATAGCTCAGCTGGATAGAGCACAGGTTTTCTAAACCTGCGGCCATTGGTTCGAATCCAATTGGGATCACAAAAAAATCTACTGTATAAATAAAGAGCGGTGCGCCTCAGGCGTACCGCTCTTTTTATTTCCCCCTTCCCGTAAAAGAAATCTACCTGATAAATTCTCAAGTTATTTTAGGAAGGTTCACTCCCTCTTTAATACACCCCTCTTTCTCTTTCCCATCCCCAATTTCAACCATAGAATTCCCAAATTATATTTTGGCGAACCTCATTTTCACTTTGGAAATGATGAATTTCATTTTGGAAAAAATCACTTTCAATTTGGCGCAACCACGCTCACCCTTAGCATTAGCAGGTTCGTAATAAATAAATACCAGATGATTTGTTAGTTTTATGCCATCAGATGAAAATCTATTTCGGTAAACTTTGAGGTGTTGCGCTTCCCGATGTTCCAACACCCCCCTGTTTATACTTTAACCAGCCCGTTTATTACGGGCTATTATTTTTTGCATACACTTGCTTTCCTAAAAACCAAACCGTATGAGCAAATCAACCACCACCTTGCAGGAAACAAATTACAGCGCACTAAGCACCTTGGTAACCGTATTCTTTTTCTGGGGATTTATTGCAGCAGGCAACAGTGTGTTCATTCCTTTTTGCAAGCATTATTTCAGTTTAGACCAGTTCCAAAGCCAGCTCATTGATTTTGCATTTTACACCGCCTACTATGTGGGTGCGCTGGGCTTGTTTGCCTACGGAGCCTTTGGCGGCAAAGACCTGGTGGGCAAGTGGGGCTATAAAAAAAGCATTGTGTATGGTTTGCTGTTTTCCGCTTTTGGCGCTGCTGCCATGATATTCGCGGTAAATGCAAACACCTTTGCGGGAATGCTCATCGGTTTGTTTGTGGTGGCGCTGGGTTTCTCGTTACAGCAAACAGCGGCCAATCCCTTTGCCATTAATTTAGGCGATCCCTCAACAGGAAACAGTCGCGTGAATTTGGGTGGCGCTATTAATTCGTTCGGTACTACCATAGGTCCTATTGTAGTGGCCATTGCCTTGTTTGGTTCTACCGCAGCAATTACTGACGAACAGATCGCAGCCCTCAGCCTCGGAAAAGTGATTGTGCTCTATACCTGCGTAGGCTTATTATTTATTGCTGCTGCTGCCTTGTTTTATTTTTCCAAGAAAGTGCCTGCGGGTATTTCCATTGAAAAAACGGAGAACTCAAATAAGGCATTATACATGCTTTTAATTATGACGGGACTGCTCATCGTGATGTTCGCGCCCGTTTTCAACAGTTATAAAATTGACATGACCAATTCAAGCACCGAAGAAGTTCATGCCATG
The DNA here is from genome assembly GCA_947479755.1 of Bacteroidota bacterium. GTDB lineage: Bacteria > Bacteroidota > Bacteroidia > SXHM01 > SXHM01 > SXHM01. The sequence continues at coordinate 130,805 of CANKAM010000005.1, read as the reverse complement.
AATATGTATCGCATGCGTTGGTTGCTGGGCGCATTAGCCGTTGTGGTGGTAGGTTTGCTCATCGCGAATTTCAGCGCCAAAAAGAAAAGTGCGGGATGGGGAGCCATGCAATACCCGCAATTGGTATTGGGTATGCTCGCCATTTTTGTTTATGTGGGAGTGGAAGTTGCCATCGGCAGTAACTTAGGTGAACTGTTGAAGCAAACCGAGTTTGGCGGTTTTCAGGCATCGGAAGCTACGCCTTACATTGCCATGTATTGGGGCAGCTTAATGATAGGACGATGGGCGGGTTCTATTTCTGCGTTCAACTTCTCCAAAACCACCAAGACTATTTTGTTGGTGGCAATGCCGCTAATTGCCTTTGCATTAATTATCGGGGTTAACACCATTGCACAATACAATATGAAGCCCTTATACTATTATGTTGTGTGTGTGCTTCTGCAAATTGCAGCGTTCTACATCAGCAAAGAAAAACCAGTAAGGACTTTATTAATCTTCAGTCTGCTGGGCGTTGCTGCCATGATAGTCGGAATCATGACCACGGGAACAGTTGCAGTGTATGCATTTTTGAGCGGAGGTTTATTCTGTTCCATCATGTGGCCTGCTATCTTTAACCTGTCCATTGCCGGCTTGGGAAAACATACTACACAAGGTTCAGCCTTTTTAATTATGATGATTTTGGGCGGAGGAATTATTCCCCCGATACAAGGCAAACTGGCTGACGTTATCGGTATTCATCAATCGTATTGGATAGCGGTGGTATGTTTTGCTTACCTCGCATTTTTTGCCTTTGCCGCAAAAGGAATTTTAAAACGGCAGGGAATTGATTACGATGCGCAGGTGGAAGGCAGCGGACATTAAACTTAATTGCCTATGTGAACTATGTCCCTATGTGCTTCAATTATTTTTACGCATGTTTGTACTATCTAACTATATCTCCCAAATGAAAAACGCCCTTTACTTATTCCTCGCAATCTCTTTTGCTTTTATCACCTCCTGCTCAAAAGAAGACCCCGCTAATGATTTACTTATGGGCACCGTTGAAGGCACCGTATATGCCAACCTCCCCGGCAAAACCATTTCAGGCGCAAGCGTATTTGTAAACTATGAAGGAGTTAAGTACCAGACAACATCCAACACCCTTGGCTTCTTCAGTCTCGAAGTACCCGTTGGTCACCACCAGCTCATTATCCAAACAGGCGATGGCAAACTCTTTCAAACCATCATTGAAATAGATATCACCGAAAACCAAACCACCACCCTTACCACCCTCCAGAGTAAACTCACACAATCAGGAGCAATAGCCTTTATCCCCGGAAGCTACGATGCCATTCAAAACATCATCACCAACTCACTCGGCTATACCATCACACCCATTCCTAATAACCTGCTTTCTTCGCTAACCGCCATGCAGGATTTTGATGCCATCTTCATCAACTGCGGTGCCCCCGACCTAACCGACCCTGTAGCTTACGATAACCTTGCACAATACATAACCGATGGCGGAAGCATCTACGTTTCCGACTGGTCAGTAAGCTACCTCACCGGAATGCACACAGGCGATTGCAACCGCCCCCTCGGCTTCATTCCCGATACCAAACTCTGCAGCTCAAAATCCGGCTCAACTGTTACCCTTCCCGGAACTATTGTAGCCCCCGACTTCCAGGCCTTCATGGGAACCAATATCATGAGCATCTATTACGACCTCAATCAATGGGAAATCATCCAAAACTTCGACCCCACATACTGGGAAGTAGTAGTATCCACCAACGGCCTGCCCTCCCTCATGCTCCGCAAAAGCGATTTCAGCAACGGCACCTCACAAGGCAACAGCGGCAACATCTATTTCACCACCTTTCACAACGATCCAAACAACAGCATTAACCAGGATATGCAGCACATGCTGGAGTTTGTGATTTTGAATCTGTAAACAAAACCCTCAGCGCCCTTTGCGCCTTAGCGGTAAAAAAATCCTCTGCTGAACAAAACCCTTTGTGCCCTCCGTGTCTTTGTGGGAGCAAAAAATTCTGCTCCTTTAATCTTTAACGAGAACTATTCTCAGTGTTCTTAATGTCCTTAGTGGTGAAAAACCTTCACGCCCTTTGCGGGAAATAAAACCTCTCCGCCTCCGCGTCTCTGCGGTAAAAAAACCTTCCTACCTTCGCGCCCTTATTCATGCAGGGCACCTACTCCTATAAAGACATCTGGAAAATCTCCTACCCCCTCATCATAGGCGGTATGGCCCAGGCCGTTATTAACGTAACCGACAGCGCCTTTCTCGGAAGAGTAAGCGAAGTGGCTATGGGCGCATCAGCCATCTCCGGATTATTTTTTATTCTGCTGCTCATGCTCGGTCTCGGTTTCGGAATTGGCGCACAAATCATCATCGCCCGCCTCGATGGCGAACAAAAACAAAGCGAGATAGGAGGCATCGCCCACCAATCACTTTACTTTCTCATCGCACTTTCATTGGTGCTCATCGCACTCTGCCTCTTCACCGGAAAAATATTCCTCTCTTGGTTCGTTCAGTCCCCCGAAGTCCTCGAAGCCTGCATCCAATTCCTCAATGTCCGCTCCTTCGGATTTTTCTTTGTCTTTATTCTCATTGCATTCCGTTCCTTTTATTCCGGCACTGCCGACACCAAAATCATTTCCTACACTACTATAGTAATGGCCGTGGCAAACATCATCCTCAACTATTGTCTTGTCTTTGGCAACTTCGGCTTCCCCGAAATGGGAATTGCAGGCTCTGCACTTTCATCCACCATTTCCGAAGCACTGGCAACTGTTTACATGGTTCTCTATACCATCTATAATAAGAAGGTGGAAAAGTTTAACCTGCTCAAACTTTCCCCTCCCGACTTTAATAAGTTCATGGAAATATTCCGCCTTGGCGCACCGATTATGATTCAGATGTGCGCATCCGTTACCTCCTGGTTTATCTTTTTCCTCATCATCGAAAAAATGGGTCAGCGCGAATTAGCCGTTTCCAACATAACCCGCAACGTTTACATGATACTCATGGTTCCATTGCTCGGATTTGGTTCAGCAACAAATACACTTGTCAGCAATATAATAGGACAAGGCAAAAAGCACGAAGTAATTCCCCTCATCAAACGCATCATTGTTTTAAGTCTTGTCTTGTCGGTGATTGTTGTCGGCATCAATGCCATCTTTCCCTACATGACCATCTATCTCTTTACAAATATGGCAGATGTTGCGCAGGAGTCCGTAATACTTACCTATGTAATCTCGGGTTCATTGCTTATGTTCTCCATTGCGTATATGTTGCTCTCAGGTGTTTCCGGAACAGGCAATACATTAGTGACCCTCATCATTGAAATATTCACTGTCCTGTTCTATCTTATAGCAACCTATTACCTTGCCGTTGAATGGAAAATGTCACTCGCTGTTGTTTGGGGAGTTGAATACATTTATTTTGCACTCATAGGAGTCATGTCGTTTTTGTATTTAAAATACGGAGGATGGAGAAAATGAAGATTGTTTTTATGGGCACACCCGATTTTGCAGTAGCATCATTAGATGCAATAGTAAAAGCAGGTTATAATGTTGCAGCAGTTGTCACCGTCCCCGATAAACCAGCAGGGCGCGGACAAAAACTTTCTGTTTCTGCAGTGAAGGAATATGCACTCGCCCACAACCTCCCCATCCTTCAACCCGAAAAACTAAAAGACGAAAATTTTCTTTCAGCGCTCAAACAATTAAATGCCGATGTATTTGTTGTCGTTGCCTTCCGCATGTTACCCGAAGTAGTTTGGAGCATGCCACCTAAAGGAACATTTAATCTGCACGGATCATTGCTTCCGCAGTATCGCGGTGCCGCACCAATCAACCGTGCCATAATGAACGGTGAAAAAGAAACCGGAGTAACCACCTTCTTAATTGAAAAAGAAATTGACACCGGCAAAATTCTCTTCAGTGAAAAAATTCAAATTGGCGAAAACGAAACCGCAGGCGAAATCCACGACCGCCTGATGATGATAGGAGGGGAGTTGGTTGTAAAAACCTTGCACGCAATTGAAACCAACACTTACCAACAAACCGAGCAGCATGAATTTGTAAAAGAAGGAATGCTCTTAAATGCAGCTCCCAAAATGTTTAAAGACGATTGTAGAACAGATTGGAACAAACCCATAGATAATATCCATAATCATATTCGCGGATTAAGCCCGTATCCTAATGCATTCACAGAGTTTGTTTCTCCTGCAGGTGAAAAGTATTCAGTTAAGCTATTCCACTGCGAGAAAGTTCTGAAAGAACATTCGCTTGAAAGCGGAACTATCACCAGTGATAATCGCACCTATATATATATAGCAGCAAAAGGTGGTTTTATTTCTGTAAAAGAATTACAACTTTCAGGAAAGAAAAAACTTCCCGTAAAAGATTTCCTGCTTGGCTTTAAAATAGAGGGAAACTGGATTGCGGGTTGAATTATTTACTGATATAATCAGCGTTTCAACTTTTATTCTCTCTGTTTTGTCCCTGTTTATAGGCATTTCAGAGCGTGGTTATTAACAAAAAGTGCGATTTATCAACAAAAGACACACTTTTTTTACTTAAAACTTGCATGGATAGGGTATTCCGACACATATTTGTTCCCGAAAACATTTGTTAATTATTAATCCATTAAAACCAAAAAAAAATGAACAAAGCAGAATTAGTTGACGCAATCGCAGCAAGTGCAAAAATTTCAAAAGCTGATGCAAAAAAAGCATTGGACGCTTTTGTATCAAGCACAACAGCCGCACTGAAAAAAGGTAATAGAGTTGCCTTAGTAGGTTTCGGATCTTTCTCAGTTTCTAGCAGAGCTGCAAGAACTGGACGTAATCCACAAACAGGAAAAGCTATTAAAATCGCAGCTAAAAAAGTTGTGAAATTTAAAGCTGGTGCTGAACTTGCTGGTAAAGTGAACAAAAAGTAATTCACCTTACAACAAACAAAAAAGTCCTACACCTCAGGTGTGGGACTTTTTGTTTACAGGAATTTGTCTTTTACCATTGATGCGCATCACCATCCATCCACTTACCCTGAATGCGCAACGTTTGTTCCACCACATCACGCACACAACCTTGTCCGCCTGCAATGGGTGAAATGTAAACGGAGATTTCTTTTATCTCAGTTGCCGCATTTGCAGGGCAAACAGGCACACCCACTTTTTTCATTACCGAATAATCCGGAATATCATCTCCCATATAAAGTATGGTAGCAGGATCAATATTATTTTCGGTGATGTAATCAGTATAGGTTTCTATTTTGTCTGCAACTCCCAGAAAAACATCTGTTGCTCCTAAGCCTTTCAGTCGTGTTTTCACTGCTTCAGAGCGACCGCCCGAAATTATAACAATGCGGTATCCTTTTTTTGCTGCGAGTTGAACTGCATAACCGTCCTTAATGTTCATGCGTCTTACAGGCTGTCCGTTTTCAAAAAGAAAAACAGAACCGTCTGTAAAAACACCATCCACATCAAACATGAAGGTGCTTACGTTTTTTAGCAATTGTTTAAAGTTAGCCGACATAATTATCGTTTATAGTTCTTAATGCTCTCGCTCAGTTTTTTATAAAGTTCTGCAAGATCAGGCTTTGCTGCAAGGTAATTTAAATGCTGCTGCATAATTTTTTCATCACCGCGAATAGCAGGTCCTGTCTGTAATTGCGAAGGATTTTTGTCCATTACCTGCAAAGCAGTTTCTTTTATCAGTGGTCGTAAAATATCGAGTGAGAGATTTTTCTCAGCCAGGATACTCTCAGCAATTGCATAAAAATGATTGGTGAAGTTGCAGGCAAAAACAGCAGCTACATGCAGCACTTTTCTCTTCTCAGAGTTTACAAAATGAATATTGTTTGAAATGCTTTTTGCCAGTTCTGATAAAGCATTTGCAGTTGTTTCATTGTTTCCTTCAATGCAAAAAGGAACTTCGCGTATCTCCAGTTCTTTCTCTTTATGAAAAGTTTGCAATGGATAAAACACACCAAAATTCTGTGCATGATTTTCAAATACATTCATCTCAACACTTCCTGAAGTATGAGTTACTATTGCATTGCCCGCATTCAACTTTGAAGCAATCTCAGCAATTGCTTCATCCTTCACAGCTACAATAATAAAATCTGTTTCATCAGGAATGGAATTATAATCTGATGAATACGAGCTGCGCGTTTTCTCTCCTATCTGCGCTGCATTGTTTTGATTCCTACTAATGACAGAAAGAATACGATGACCAGCTTTTAAAAAAGCAATGGCAAGATGCGTTGCCACATTTCCGGAACCGATGATGACAATATTTTTTCTGTCCATCACAGTGTTGAGTTTAGTTGCTTTGTTTCAACCTGTGGCGGATAGCCAGCACCGTTCCGATAACCATGATAAGGCAACCTGCCCAAAGAATATTAATGCCCGGAAATACAATGGCTTTCAGAATTATGAATTCTTTCAGATTTGAATTTTTCTCATAAACCTCTATCTCAACTTTTCCGCTTTCCGGAATTAATTTGGTGATGATGAATTTCAATCCAAGCTCGGCTATTTCATCTGCAAACGGAACGGCATAAACACTCTGAATACTATAAACAGGGCGTGCGGTGAACGAATTGTTCTTTATATCAACCACGCGCATTTGAGCTGCAACTGCAATATCTTTCTCGCCCAGATTGTATTTTGTCTTGTCCACATTCTTATCTAATCCTTCAAAAATTATGATGCTGTTGCTCCCGAAAACGGTATCACCAGGTGCAAGTGTTACGGTTCTTGCTTTTTTAAATTCTTCCGGCTTCTTTTCTTTTTCTTCGTCAAGCTCGGCATAGGTAACATGCGTATAAATATCTTTACCTAAATAATGTTTGGTGGCAGGTTCCGCAACATTTCCCATGCGCGGATTGATTTGCACACGCGGGTTTAACGTGAAATCTTTTACATACTTTCCATTTTCATCTTTGGAGAAATAATCAATTTCGTAAAAAATATTTACGCCTTCTTTTTTCTTTCCGTTGTAAGTAACAAACCATCCGCCCATACTCAATGTGTCGTTTTTTACAAGCATGATATTTTCAGCATTCGGAAAGTCTTCTCCTAATTTCTGCAAATCAACACCGGAAGTGTTGCGTGAAATCACTTCGCTTTTAGACATAGAGATTAAAGCGCCAAGCAAAATCATTCCAAAGCCAACGTGCGCCACTGATGCACCCGCTAGTTTTACTTTTCCTTTAAGAATAGAGATGAAATAGCTGGCGTTTGCAACAATTGCAAACACAGAACTAAATAGTAAAATGATGTAAGGAATTTGTTGAACACTCAACAGGTCAAGGATAACTGTCAACAGTCCGGTAATAACAATTGCTCCGAAAAAACTGACTGCAATAGTTTTAAGAAAAACATTCATTTCTGTGTTCTTGAATTTGAAATATTGTCCAACTCCAATAAGCAATGCAACAATTACCGCTACCCAAACCTGAAATGAATTGTAGTGTTGAATTGGATTTGTTGGTGGAGCAATATTTGAACTGAAAATTTTATTGATAACCGGAATGGAAGTGGTGAAAATGATTTGGAAAGCAGAAACCGATAACACCATTGCTCCAACAAACATCCAGAATTCACGGCTCCACACACTTTCTTCTGTTTCCGGTTTTGGAAAATGTTTCCAGTTAATGACAATCAGAACTATTCCGAGCAATAGAAAGGTAAGCAGGTAAATCAGCAATTGTCCGCTCATACCTAAATCAGTGAAAGCGTGAACAGAACTATCACCCAAAATACCGCTACGGGTAAGGAAAGTAGAGTAGAGGATAAGAATGAATGTGATAATGGTGAGAACAAAAGTAACCAGCAGCGATTGCCCTTTGTTTCTGTGAATAACCATTACGTGAGCCGCACCTACAAAGGTTAACCACGGGACAAGCGAAGCATTTTCAACAGGATCCCAAGCCCAGAAACCTCCAAAACTCAGCGCTTCATAAGCCCAAGCACCGCCCATGAGAATTCCGGTTCCTAAAATCATAACACCGAAAAAAGTCCATGGCAGAGCAGGTTTCATCCAGCTGTTAAAATCCTTTTTCCAAAGACCAGCAATAGCGTAGGCAAATGGAACAAGTGTAGAAGCAAAACCTAAAAACAATGTTGGCGGATGAATGGTCATCCAATAATTCTGAAGTAGTGGATTTAAACCACGGCCATCTAATTTGGTAAGATAGTTTTCGTTTTGCAGAAAAGGAAGATTGGCAAAATCTGGCACATCACGCAAAAGAAGAAATGGATTGCTTCCTATTTTATATCCGAAAACATAAACGCCCAGCAACATAGACGCAAGGAAAATTTGTACCAACGCAACAACCGCCATCACCGGACCTTCCCAGTTTTTTGCAGTATAAATTAAAATAAAACCCAGCACCATGTGCCAGAATGTCCAAAGCAAAAAACTGCCTTCCTGTCCTTCCCAAAAGCACGATAAAATATAGCGCATGGGCATTTCTGTATTCGAATGCTGCCACACATAATGGTACTCAAAAAAATGATTGAGCAGCATGTAAAACAAAGTGCCTATAATTCCGAGAACGCCCGAAGCGTGAATGAAAAAACCTGCTCTTCCCAGTGATTTCCATGAAGCATTCTGAATTTCATTCTGCGTAAAAATAAAATAACTGAGCGCTGAAAGAAGTGCACCGCAGAATGAAAGAACAATAAAGAAATTTCCTGTTTTACCTGCCCACAGGTGTTCGCCTACATACGTTATATCCATCAGATTTGAGCCTTGTGTTCTGTTTCTTCAGGCTTGCCCTCGTTGTATTTTGAAGGGCATTTCATCAGGATTGTGTTTGCCTGAAACCCATCCTCTTTCATTTTTCCAACTAGCACTACTTGTTCGCTGCGCTCAAAATCCTGTGGTTTTGTGCCGTGGTACAATACTTTTTTTACTGCACCATCTGTGTCTTTAAGGTAGAACGTAAAGAGGTTTACATTTTCCTGAGGATTATAAATTAGCGCACTGTCTTTTTCTAATTTTCCAACTACGTGATATTCTTTTCCCGAATTTTCTGTAGCAACTGCAAACGAAGCATATGTGCTTGAATCGCCAACCGTAGTTAGTATTGCACCAATTGCAACAGCAATAATTATTATGGCTATAATGTGAGACTTCTTCATTTTTATTCTTCCATTTGCTTCTCCAGCTTTTTTACTTTCCTGTCAATAGTGATAAGGAAAATTACCAAGCCGATGAAGATAAGTGCAATCACTGCCACCACTACATAAATTTTTCCGTTGCTGCGCATAGCCTCTGCCATGTCAACTTTATCTGTTTGCTGTCCGAAAGAAAATAATGAAGCGAGCAAGAGTGAGCAGAAAATTGTAAAGCCAAGAAGTTTCTTTTTCATTTGAATTGTTTAATAAGCAATTTATGATTCAGTGTTCTGATGCGCAGACAAACCTGCATCAACCAAACTCCCAGTAATGTCCAGCCGATTACTGCTGGATAAAAAATTAATTTCATGGTATTGTCCAGATCATAACCACCAAAGCCGGGGTTTCCTCCGTTTCCGGGATGCAAAGAATCGGTTAAACGCGGTAAAACCATCAGGAATATAATCAACATTGTAAAGGCGAAAATGTTGTAAACGGCAGCAACACGAGCGCGTTTTTGTTCTTCGTCCATTGAGTTGCGAAGAATAAGATAGGCGAAATAAATTAGTAAAGTTATAGCTGCGCCATTGAGTTTTGCATCGCTAACCCACCATGCACCCCAAGTAAATTTTGCCCAAACAGAGCCGGTTACAATTCCAAGTATTCCCATGTAAATCCCCACATTGGCAGCTTCAGCCGCAACAAAATCGTGGTACATTTTAAAGTTGGAGAGGTAGCGGATGCTATGCCAGAGCGAAACAAAAAGAATAATCATCATTCCGAACCATTGCGTAACGTGATAATAAAGGTTGCGGATAGTTTCGTGCAAAATCGGTAAAGCAGGAACATCAATTAGTAAGCCGCCAATCAATGCATAAAGCACCAGTGCAATGGCCAAAAATTTCCACCATTCCAGTCCGAAAGCTAATTGCAGGTTAAAGAATTTTTGCACGGTTCAGGGTCTTTTTTAATCGCGGCAAAGGTAGGGAAATAAGATATATGAAAGCGTAGCCACTACCACATTGATCAAGAACAAAATAATAAGGAATTTATAGCTGACAGAAGGGTCAAGACCATCAATGGCATTTTTGGAAACTCTTATCAGTGTCATTAACAGAGGAACCTGAACGGGAAAACTTAGAATAGCCATTAGCGTAAGGTTTCCGTTGGTGCGTGAAGCAATGGCCGACATTAAGGTAAGCACTGATGAAAAACCTGCACTTCCTAATAGAAGACAGAGAATAAACATGGGAATATCCTGAACAAGATTTCCGATAAAAAGAGAATAGAACAGAAAGCAAATCAGAGAAAGCGAAATCATCAGCAATACATTGTAAATAATCTTGGAAAGTATTATTGCCTGCGGACTTGCCAGCGTGTGCATATACAATTGTCTGCCGCGGCTTTCCTGCATAAAGCTTTTTGCAACAGCATTTATAGAAGCAAACAGCATGATAATCCAGAACAACGAGTTCCAGGTAGTAGGCTGAATAACCGAACGAAACGAGAGGTAACAAACAAAAACGGTGGAAATCACATAAAGCAGTATGCCGTTCAACGCATATTTCATGCGCAGTTCAAGCATTATTTCTTTTCGGATTAAGTGTTTTACTTCGTTAAAAAGCATAAGATTGCCCAAAAGTAGAAATAAAGCTGTTTAAAAGCCGATAACACTTTTATTCTACATTTGTAAACAAAATATAAATACGGATGTTTGATACTAAACATCTAAAATATTAATAAAATGAAACGAATAATTCTGATAGTACTTATTACATTTTCAACCCAACTAATTTTTGCACAAAATATGAGCTTCTACGATTTTAAAATGAAAACTATTGACGGCAAAGAATTTGACTTTGCTCAATTAAAAGGAAAGAAAGTGATGATAGTTAATACCGCCAGTAAATGCGGACTCACACCTCAATACGCAAGCCTTGACTCATTGTATAAAGAATTTGGCGGTGATAAGTTTGCAATACTTGGTTTCCCTGCCAATAATTTTATGGGACAGGAACCTGAAAATAATACAACGATTGCAGAATTCTGCCAGAAGACTTATGGAGTTACTTTCCAGATGTTTGAAAAGATATCAGTAAAAGGAGCAGACAAAGCTCCTTTGTTTGACTGGCTTACACACAAAGATAAGAACGGTGTTGCCGATGCTAAAGTGGAGTGGAATTTTCACAAATTCCTGATTGATGAAAATGGAAACTGGTCTAAATCAATTGCAGCAACCACCAGTCCGGTTGATGAAGAAATTCTGACTTGGCTGGGCAAATGAAAGTAGATATATTAGTTTTTGCAGCTCACCCTGATGATGCTGAACTGGCTTGCTCCGGCACTATTGCAAAGCATGTTGCTGCCGGTAAAAAAGTTTGTGTTGTTGACCTTACACAAGGTGAACTTGGAACAAGAGGAAGTGCAGAACTCAGAAAAAAAGAAGCAGAAAAATCATCCAAAATTCTTGGAATAAGTTTCAGAGATAATCTTGGTTTTGCAGATGGCTTTTTTATAAATGATAAAGAACATCAGTTAGCGGTTATCAGTAAAATCAGGCAATACAAGCCCGAGATTGTGTTGGCTAATTCTATAAGTGATCGTCACCCTGACCACGGAAGAGCAGCCAAATTAGTTGCAGATGCTTGTTTTTATTCAGGGCTTTTGAAAGTTGAAACAAAATTTGATGGCAAAAAACAACAGGAATGGAGACCTAAAGCAGTATATCATTACATTCAGGATTATTCATTGGATCCTGATTTTGTGGTGGATACCAGTGATTTTTTCGAAATAAAAAAGAGCGCTATACTTTCTTTTTCATCACAGTTTTATGACCCGACAAATCAGGAACCTAAAACACCTATTTCAAGCAAGGAGTTTTTGAATTTTGTAAAAGCGCGTGATATTCACTTTGGCAGACCAATAGGCGCAAAGTATGCTGAAGGCTTTAAAGTAAATCGCAGCATTGGTGTAAACGACTTGTTTAATCTGATTTAACAATGACCTTACTTTGCTTAATCGGAGAATGTGATTTTATCTCAGTTTTGAAAGGCTTCTGGATTGTTCAGGCTTTTGTTTCCATATTTTTCGCCATTCTTTTTTTGCAATCGGGTTTGGATAAAGTATTTGACCGAAAAGGGAATTTAGAATGGTTGACCGGGCATTTCTCCAAAACATTTTTGAAAGGCACTGTGCCAATCATGGTAACAACTGTTACAATCGTTGAATTGGCTGCGGGAACACTATCAGCCATAGGAGTTGTTGAAGCAGTTTTTTTTAAAACCTTTTGTTTTGCTTTTGCAGGAACAGTTTTAGCTGCGATTGCTTTTATCATGTTGTTTTTCGGACAACGCATTGCAAAAGATTATGCAGGTGCTGCAACCATTGCTGCTTATTTTATAACTGCTGTGGTTGACCTGTATTTCTTAGCGTGAAAACTTTTATGTTTGTCGTGAATTATGACGGCAGGCAATCTATTTACTCCAGCAAAAGAAAAAGCGATTAAGCCGCTTATCAAATGGACCGGAGGCAAATTCCGTGAGTTCAGTTTTTTTGAGCATTTAATTCCGGAAGATTTTGACCGTTTCATAGAACCTTTTTGTGGTGGTGCCGGTGTTTTCTTTGCGTTGCAGCCACAAGTAAAAACTTTGCTCAACGATAAAAGTTCTGACCTGATTGAGTTTTACAGTACACTTAAGAGCCCTGAATTTGAAAAGGAGTTACGCCTTTATGCGCGCAACTGGAATGATATAAAAAAACTGGTTGACGATCTGATGTTCGACCTTTCAGCACTTTTTGTTTTGTACCGTCAGGGAAGTTATGATAAAAAGGAATTGAAGGAGATTATTTTTGAGATAGCAGAGAAATACATAAATAACCACCCTACTCTTTTTGATAAAAAATTTGCTGTAAATCCTGATGGTTTTAAGACTGAAATAAAAAACAATATTTATTCAAAGTTCACGAGGGTTCTGGTGATTGAACAGAGAGAAAGCAAAATTTTTTCAGAAATATTGTTGGCAGACCACATTGAAACTGCAGTGAAGAGTGGTTTTTACATTCATTTTCGGAATTTGTTAAATGAAAATATGTATGCTGCAAAAACAAATATCAATGCATCTAAACGAGTAGCAAACTGGTATATAGTTCGAGAGTTATGTTACGGTTCCATGTTTCGCTTTAATTCAAAAGGAGAGTTCAATATTCCCTACGGTGGTATTGCTTACAACAAAAAAAATATACTGCAGAAAGTGAATGCAATGTTTAGTGAGCCTGTTAAAAAGCTTTTAGAGAAAACAAGTTTTTATAATGAGGATTTTGAGACGTTTTTTCAAAAAGCGAAACCGTCCGAAAAAGATTTTATTTTTCTTGATCCTCCTTACGACAGTGAGTTTAGTGAATATGATAATAATAGTTTTACTAAGGAAGATCAAAAGCGTTTGGCCGGAATATTACTTAAATCAAAGACCAAATGGATGTTGGTTATTAAGAACACGCCTTTTATTTATTCGTTGTATGACAAGTCGAATTTGCATATTCATACGTTTGATAAAACCTATACCTATAACGTGCGCGGCAGAAATTCACGGAATGCAGAACACCTCATTATCATGAACTATGAAGTATGAACGGATTTCTGAAAATTGTTTCAATTGCGCCACCTGCCCAACTCCCTGTGATGGAGTAAGTAAAGAAGTTTATCTGTTTCAGAATGATTCTGCTTTTTCTGAGCATTTTGAAAACGAGATAATCGCTCACATCAATAACACGAATGATTTTAAAGCCCGCAAAACACCTGCGTCAGAGTTTCCTGATATTGAAGTATCGAATAAATTAACAGATGAAATCTCGTTTTATATTGAGGTGAAGGTGCAGCGCAGAACCTTTATGTCTGTTGAGAAAATTTTACCGGAAAGCGGTTTGCTTCCATCTGAAACTATTGCATTAAATCTGAGTGATTTACTCCGGTATTTTGAAATTGCTGAAAAGAATAAGGTGAAAGTTTATGTGTTATGGGTTTTGCTGAACCGCCCGTGTATATTAGATGTAAATGATAAACGCTTTTTTTACAGCGATACCGAAAACCTTCAAAAAGTTTATAAAATGGTAAAAGACAAAAGACGATTTCGCAGAAAGTCAGGAGAGGGTGATGTGGTGAACGGAGAACACAAAGGCGCGGTGGTAAACTATCATTTCAGTTTGAATGAACTGAAAGAGTGGAAAGGGTTTTAGTCACTTTGGGTATTCAATCCTAACGTGATAAATATTCGCCAGTTTTTTCTTGAATATTTTCTTGATCTGCGTGATGTCGCGGAAGGTGATGTCGGTGTTTACAAACTGGTTTTCGGCAACCTGATGGTTGATGATGTCATCTACTAATTTTTCAATGGTTTCGCTGGTGTAGCTCTTTAGGCTGCGTGATGCCGCTTCCACGCTGTCGGCCATCATGAGCACGGCTGTTTCTTTTGAAAACGGGATAGGGCCGGGATAAGTGAACAGCTTTTTATCTACTTCTTCTTCGGGATAATTCTTTAGATAATTTCTGTAAAAGTATTGCACCATTGTAGTGCCGTGATGCGTGCGGATAAAGTCAATTACCGAATCGGGGATGTTGGCCTTCTTGGCTTTTTCAATGCCTTTGAGTACATGGTTGATGATGATGTGTGCGCTTTCATCAAACTCAAGTTCGTCATGGGGGTTTATACCGCTTACCTGATTCTCGATGAAGTAGGAGGGAGCATCCATTTTCCCGATGTCGTGATAGAGTGCGCCTGTCCGGGCTAACAATACATTACCGCCAATCTGAAACAGTGCACTTTCGGTAAGATTAGCTACTTGTAATGAATGCTGAAATGTTCCCGGTGCTTTTGTGGCCAGTTCGCGCAATAGTTTTCCGTTGGTGTTACTTAGTTCCAACAGAGTGGCTTCGGAGACAAAGCCAAATATTTTTTCGAAAATAAAGATGAGCGGATAGGCAAACAGGGTAAGCAATACACTGATGCCGAACCAAGCAAAATACATGGTGTCAATGGTGGTGATATTGCCTTCCTGCACTACCGACATGGCAAAGTAAGCTGTGCAATAGGTGATGAAAATAAGACCTGCACTGAGAAACAACTGCACCCGTTTCTGCATGTTTACAAAACTGAAAATAGATACAATTCCTGCCATCAGTTGCAGGTAAACAAACTGGTATCCGTTGGGCACAAAGTAGCCGATGATGAGGGTTGTAACAAGGTGTGTAAACAATGCAACCCGTGTATCAAAAAAGGTACGGACAATAACGGGCAGCAAGGCAAATGGTACAATGTAAATACTTAACGTGGAAACATTGTTAATCATGCGTGCGGCAAACACCATGAGCAAAACAATGAGTAAGAGAAAACTAACTTTCAGGTTATCAATAGCAATTTGTTTGCGAAACAGAACGAGAAAGAGATAAAGCACCATCAGCGACAAACCAATCATAATGGAATGACCGAGATAGATGAGATAGAACTTTGAGTTTACTCCGCCTTTGGTTTCGTAGTTGGCGCGAAGCGATTCAAGTTTCTGGAATTTGTCGTAATCCACAATATCGCCTTTGTCAATAATGCGCACTCCTTCTTCCACCATACCGCGATCGCGGGAGATGGCATTCATTTCGTCTTCCATTATTTTGGAAGTGGTTTCTTGGTCGTAGAAGATGTTGTGCGTAATTGCGTTTGCCAGCAGGTCTGCAAAGAAATCTTTTTCTCTCTCGCTCATACCTTTTAACTTTTCCTGTGCCTGGTTGTAGGCGGCTTGTATGGTGTAAAATTCACCGAATTTTGCATCCCGCGATTCATTGCCATCCACTAACTGAAAAACAAATTCAGCATCTTTATTTTCTAGTTCTTCTCCAAGGCGGATGATGCCTTTTGCATAGATGGTTTCCAGTATTTCGGCACAGTGTTGTATGTCTTTTTCAGGAACTTTTCCGTCTTTCTTTTCTTTTCCTTTTTCTTCGGCTGCTTTGCGGAACTCCGCAATTTTAGCTGCAGCTACAAGGCTATCGGTGCGGAAGTATAACTTGGTGTTTGTCTTTACCGTTTGCACTTCAGCATCCAGTTCTTCGGCAGTTTTGTTGATGGGGAAACTGTAAGGCGCAACCAGATTATCATGTTTCCAGGGTTTGCCTTTCTGGTACTCGTATTTAAATTTTCCTTCGGCAGGCAGCAGCAGCACAATGATAAATGCGCTTATTGCAAACAGTAAAATACGTTGCAGCGTTTCGTGACTGTTGCGGAAGTAGGTGGCGAGTTTGTTGAACACGGCTTTTTGTAAAATCAGTGCAATATCGGAAAAAAGTTGTGTTCCGATTTTGTTTCTACATTTGTTTCATCCAAAACCAATACCATGAAAAAATCTTTACTCCTTATTACGTTCTCACTCTTCTATGTTCTTACTTCTTTAGCGCAAACATGGAATCAATATCCGTATGCACCTGCCGGAACTAATCTCACTTTTCCTGCTGATGAAGGGTATCACCCGGGTGAACCTGTAGAGTGGTGGTACACGATAGGACATGTTGTGGGAGCCACTTCCGGCAAGGATTACAGCTATATGCTCACCTATTTTTATTATCCGCAATTCGGGTTTGACGGTTTCCGTATTTTCAATTTAAGTGACGATGTTACAGAAACATTTTTTGCCGAAACACTACCTGTAAATTATGGCACTATGGCGCAAGACCATCTTGAAATTGTGGCCAATGTTGTTACAGCAGGAACTGAACAATGGGTAACACGAACTGAAGGTCTTGACCTTGTTCCGTTCAGCTACCATGTTGAAGCTGCTCAGGCAAACGGTTCTATCAATCTGGATTATGAGCCGGTAAAACGTCCGTTGATATTGGATACTACCGGTTTCTTTTATCAGGGAGCAACAGGCTATACGTATTACTATTCTCAAACGATGCTGAACGTAAGCGGCAGCATGACCATTGACGGTGTTACTGAAGATGTTTCAGGAACGGCCTGGATTGACCGCCAGTGGGGACAATTTAACCCTAACAACGGTGAGAAATACGAGTGGTTTTGTGTGCAGCTGGATAATGGAATGGATATGAACATCTGGAACATTTTTGATAGCAACAACCAAATTCCTGACCTGCCTACCTACCAGCTTACCAGTATTTATGTAGACGAAACGCATGATATCAATACGCATGACTTTGAGTTTGACCGCCAGACTTTTGTTTACACACCCGACAGCGCAAAGGTGTACCCGCAGCAATGGCATTTTGTTTATGACAGCATTGACATTATGATTACTACCCTTTATCCTAACAGCGAGGTGTCACTGCCGTTCCGTTTTTATGAAGGCACCACTTCCGTTACCGGTATGGTGGGCAACACACCGGTTACCGGTGTGGGTTTTGCAGAGTTGCTGCACTCGTATTCAAAACCAATTGTAAATGCTATTGTGCCTGCTGACGGAATAAGCTGGGCACCGGGTCTTGTTGACTGGGAACTGGCTAATCCTGAAGGCGGACGCGACATCTGGTACGATGTGGAATACAGTACTGATAACAAACAAAGCTGGAGTTCTATTGCCACAGGTATTACAGAAACTGAAGCTGCATGGGATGCCGCAGGGGTGAGTTACGGAACCGAAGTATGGCTGCGTATAACAGCGTATTCTATTGACCATACGCTTACGGGCAAATACGAAACTACTACACCGTTTAAAATTGGTGCGGTGGGTATTGATGATGCTTCGACTACGCTCAGCACGACAACCGTTTATCCTAATCCAAGTGCTAGCGGAAGTTTTGTAATCAGTGTGAACGATGTTACACTAACACCAAAAGCAATTCAATTGCTTACACTGCAAGGCAAACAGGTGTTGTATAAAACACTGAATGCAAAAGCAACAGAAGGCAATAAAATTGAACTGCAACTGAGCGGACTTGCTGCCGGAACTTATCTTGCCCGTGTGGAGATGAGCAACGGAAAAACAGCTACCGTGAGGTTGTGTATTGCGGAGTAATTTTTAGTGTAATTTTTTTACCGCAAAGTGCGCAAAGGGAAGGCCGCACGCTTTTACTCCACCGCACCAACGCAACTTTTCTTGTTTGGCTTGCCTTGCAATCCCCCCACATTTGAAATAATTGTAGCTTTGAACTCTTAAAATCAAAACCCTTTTTATGAAAAAACTACTACTTCCTTTTGTTTTATTATTTGCTTTTACAACTGCTTATGCTCAGCCGGGTACGCTTGATTAGTTTTTTGTCTATGTCCGGAATATGGTGTAATAACTTGTAATTTTTTATTGTCGACAGAAGTTACACCGTCAGAAAATAATTGATCTGAGCCTTCTGCATTACCACTTCTGAAAGTAATTCTTGATGTTTTTGACGCTAACAATTTTCCTAATGCAGTTAGCTTCTCTTTGTCTGCCTCTAATACAATTCTTTTGCCTTCAAGAAGAATAATTGAATTGTCTTTGTCAAACTGTTTTATAAATTCTTTTAATGTCATTGTCGTGTCATTTACATCTACCGCAAATTCTGGAAGGCTTTCCGAAGTTTTCTGTTCACTCCATTTCGTTAATCCCACCCAAAATTAAACTAATTTATTTCCTCTGTGCACCTCTGTGCCTTCTCCGTGCCCTCTGTGTTAAAACCCTTCGACTATGCTCAGGGTGACAAACTAAAGAAAAATATATCTTTGGCTCTCCCAACCCCAATCAATATATATGGAACGTTTTCAAGGTTTAGTCGGCATAGCTTTAATTTTTCTACTCGCGTTTTTGTTTTCCAACAACCGTAAGGCCATCAACTACCGCCTGGTGTTGAGCGGTGTTGCGCTGCAAGTGCTGATTGCGGTGCTGGTGCTTAAGATACCACCCGTTACCCGCTTTTTCCAGATGCTTGGCAAGGGCATGGAAAAGATAGAACAGTTTGCCAAAGAGGGCGCCAACTTTGCCTATGGAGGCATTGCTGCAGTAAAATATACTGGTGAGGTGCAGAATTACGGCAGTCCCGGCATTTTTGTTTTTGCGTTTAATATCACCGCCACCATTATTCTGGTTTGTATTCTTGTTGCCATACTTTACCATATCGGTTTTATGCAGCGCGTGGTTTCGGTGATTGCCAAAGCCATGAACTTCATTATGCGCGTTAGCGGTGCCGAGGCGCTGAGCAATGTAGCCAGTGCCTTTGTGGGGCAGGTGGAAGCGCAGGTAATGATACGCCCTTATCTTTCAGGAATGACCAAGAGCGAGTTGCTTGCTTCCATGAGCGGAAGTCTTGCCTGCATTGCCGGTGGTATCCTGATTGTGTATGCCAACATGGGCGCGAAGGCCGAATACCTGATTGCTGCCAGCTTGATGGCAGCACCCGGTGCCTTGGTTATCTCCAAAATTGTGTTCCCCGAAACAGAGGAATCACAAACCATGGGCAACGTAAAGCTGGAAGTGAAAAGCGAATACAGCAACCTGATTGATGCCATCAGTCACGGTGCTGCCGAAGGTTTTAAAATCTCCATGAATGTGATAGCCATGCTCATTGGTTTTATTGCACTGATTGCAATGATTAACTGGTCGCTCGGCCACCTTTGGGACGGACTTACACTGGATTATATTTTCGGGAAACTGTTTTTCCCTTTTGCCTGGAGCATGGGTATTCCTATGGAAGATGTAAACAATGCCGCAACCCTGTTGGGACAAAAACTTACCGTGAATGAATTTGTGGCCTTCAAGAATTTAACAAGCAATGCCGTTCCGGTTGTCAGCGAAAAAGGATTGCTCATTATCAGTATTGCTATTTGCGGTTTCGCCAATTTCAGCAGCGTGGGTATGCAGATTGGCGGCATCGGTGCCTTAGCCCCTGAGCGCAGGGCCGACCTTGCCAAACTGGGCATGAGGGCCTTGTTCTGCGGAACGCTGGCTTCGTATCTGTCTGCTACTATTGCGGGGATAATCAGTTAACGTCATTGCGGCTTCTCGTCATTGCGAGGGCGCTTTTCGCGCCAGAAGCAATCTCATAATAAATGTAGTATTTCAATCAGGAGATTGCTTCTCCGCCTCAGGCGGATCGCAATGACGGATTACGATTGCTGGCGTTTATCCAACTCCTGCTTTATGCGTCCTGCCTTTTCGTAAGCCTCGTCTTCAATGGCTTCTTTCAGCATCGTCTCCAACTCACTGGTAGTTATCTCTGAGTATTTATCACCCTTATCGCCTTTGCCGGCTTTGGGTGTTTTCTTTTCTGCTTTTTCGGTTTCGGCAAAAGCACCATCGTTTTCCATAATTATTCCTGCCGAAGAAAGAATAAACTCATACGTGTAAACCGGACAGTTAAAACGTGTTGCCAGTGCAATAGCATCGGATGTGCGTGAATCAATTTCCTGCACTTCGCCCAATTCATTCTGACAAACAAGATTGGCATAAAAAATCCCTTCCACTAAGTTGTAAATCACCACTTCAATCACTTTGATATTAAAGGCTTCAGAAAAAGATTTAAAAAGGTCGTGTGTAAGCGGACGGGTGGGCTGCATCTTCTCCAGTTCAATGGCAATGGATTGTGCCTCGGGTCCGCCAATAATAATAGGTAATCGTCTTTTGCCTTCTGCTTCACCCAATACAAGCGCATAAGCACCGGATTGTGTCTGGCTGTAGGATAAACCGATGATGTCTAATTTTATTTTTGTCTTTTCCATTCGGCAGTTGCAGAAAGCAGAATCTAAAGTAGTGTTTTTGCCACAGATTACACAAATTAAATCTGCGCTAATCTGTGTAATCTGTGGTGAATAAGTTTAATTATTTGCTTTCAGTGTCTTGAATGCCTCAATCAGTTTAGGAACTACTTCAAAAGCATCACCTACAATTCCGTAGTCTGCTGCTTTAAAGAAAGGCGCTTCAGGATCTTTGTTGATGACTACAATCACTTTGCTTTGGTTTACACCCGCAAGGTGTTGTATAGCTCCCGAAATTCCGATAGCAATGTATAAGTTAGGACGGATAGCGATACCGGTTTGTCCTACGTGCTCGTGGTGTGGTCTCCAACCGATATCGGCTACAGGGCGTGAGCAGGCAGTGGTTGCACCTAATAAAGTGGCAAGTTCTTCAATCATTCCCCAATTCTCAGGACCTTTCATTCCGCGCCCTGCGCTTACTACCAGTTCTGCTTCGGGCAGCGGAGCTACTCCGGCTGCTGAAGCACGGTTTACTTCTTTTACCACTAATGTTGAATTTATTGCACTCAGGTCGGCACTGAAATCAGCTACTTCTGCGCTTGCATCGGTTGCTACTACAGGGAATGAGTTAGGCATTAAAGAGATTACTTTCTCATCGGTAAGGATGTTTATATCTGCATATGCTTTACCCGAGAAAACATTTTTACGGAGGATAAAATTTCCGCCATCAAGGTTGGGCAATGAAGTTGCACCGCTTACCAGTCCTGCTTTTGAGCGAGCCGAAAGGCGTGATGCCAATGATTTTCCGGTTGAGTCGTGTGCGAACACCACCACTTTTGCTCCTGCTGAATTTGCAGCCTGTGCAATGGCAGCAGTCAACAGTTGCGGGTCGAATGCGTTAAGTTTATCGTTGGTTATTTTCAGAACTTTTGCTGCTCCGTATTTTCCAAGTTCAGCAAGGTTATCAGAAGAGTTAACCACCAAAGCAACTGCGTTGGTTCCTAACAATGAAGCCACTTTGCTTCCATAGTGAATTGCTTCCAGTGATGATTTTTTTACTTTTCCGTTGATGGTGTCTGCGTATATTAAAACTGACATTTTATTTAGTTTAAAGTTGTAAAGTTTAATGTTTAAAGTCTGTTATTTAGGCGGTTTTGCAAGCCTCCCCTTTGGGGAGGTTGGTGGGGCTTCTTATATCACTTTTGCTTCCGTGTGCAACAAATTCACCAGTTCAGCAACATTATCAGGGCTGATCAATTTAACCGCAGCTTTTGCAGGCGGCAAGGTGAATACTTTTATAGAAGTTAGTTGAGCAACGTTTACAGGAGCTACTATTGTCAATGGTTTTGTGCGTGCCGCCATAATTCCGCGCATGTTGGGGATACGTGCTTCAGCCATTCCTTTCTGGCAGCTTACTACAAATGTTCCGGTAACTTCTACGGTTTCGTAACCGCCTTCAATGTTTCGTTTCATAGTTGCTTTTCCGCCATCAACATCCAGTGTGCTTGCATGAGAAACGTAAGGAACTCCCATCAGTTCGGCAATCATACCGCCTACTTCTGCGCCATTGTAATCAATGGTTTCTTTTCCGGTCATAACGATGTCGTAGCCCTGTGTTTTTGCATATTCTGCAATTTGCGAAGCCACATAAAATGATTCGTTGCTATTGCCGTCAATTCTAACTGAATCGTTAGCGCCAATTGCCAATGCTTTGCGGATAATCTGGTCGTTGTCAGCTGGACCAACATTGATGATAGTAATAGTTCCACCTTGTTTTTCGGTGAGCTCAAGTGCACGCACAAGCGCATACCACTCATCATAAGGATTTACGATAAACTGAACTTTATCTTCATTGAATTTTGTATCGTTATCAACGAAGGAAATTTTTGTGGTGGTGTCAGGCACTTTGCTGATGCAGACTAATATTTTCATTGCTTGAATTTTGTTAAAGATTTTTTTAAAACGGGTGCAAAGCTAATAATTTATGAAAGTAAAAAAGCGGATTTTTTTGATGAATAAAATCAGGCTTATTTCATTAAAACAAGTATACCTGAAAAAGGTTTTAGGATAATTGATTTATCAGGCTGTTCAGATATGTTTGGTTCTGTTGAAAGTAATTTGCGCGTAGGCTCTTCCTTTAATTGAAATTGTTTCTCCTGTTTGCTGAAATTTATCAGAACTGCTAGTTTTTCCTTTGCATCTGTTCTGTAATAACCCAACACATTTTGAGGAAGTTCTTTCGCAGGAATAAGTTCCATCTTTCCGCTTTGCAGGGCAGGGTGGTTGTTGCGCAGTTCAACCAATTTGCTGATGAAATTAAGCATGGAGTTTTCATCAGCTTTTTCTGTTTCAGTATTTACGATTTTGTAATTTTCTCCAACCGGAAGCCAGGTTTTATCCGCAGTTGAGAAGCCTGCGTTTTTTGTGCTATCCCATTGCATTGGTGTCCGCATTTCATCGCGGTTCATGGTTTCTCCTGCCATGTCAACCAGAAAACGAGGCAGCCCGGGATATAAATGTGCCACAGGGTCTAGCGCTTTGCGGTAGGGCATGCGCACATCGGTCATACCTATTTCTTCACCATAATAAAAGCAGGGTGTTCCTCTTGCACTGAATTGTAAAAGATGGATAAGTTTTGCTTTATCCAGGTTACCTTTCAGTCGCCTTGCCATGCGTCTGCGGTCATGGTTGCTGAACACGTAAACGGGATTGAAGGGCGCAGGGAAATCTTTTTCCATGCTTTCAATTAATTCGTGAAAATAGTTTGCCTTGAATTTGAAGCGCAGCATTTCAAATTCAAAAGCAAGTCCAATTCCGTCATTCTTTTCTTCGCCCAGAAAACGCCTTATCATCTGGTGGTTTCCGAATACTTCGCCCAGCAATACTTTATCTCCGAATGAATCACAAACGGCACGCAACTCTTTTGCAAAGCCGAAACTTTCGGGTTGATTGGTAATACCTTTGATGGTTTTGCGGTATTCTTTTGCATCGTGTTTTTTCATTACTGCCTTGCGTGATGCAGCGTTGTTGCGGAAAATAGAATCCTTGTAAATAGAGTTGAACATATCCAACCGGAAACCATCAACACCTTTGCCAAGCCAGAATTTCACGACTCCAAACATGGCTTCTTTCACTTCCGGGTTGCGGTAATTCAAATCAGGCTGAAAAGGCAGAAAACTAGCCCAGTAATATTGGTCGCGCTCTTTGGAATAGTGCCAGCCTTTTTGTTTCAAAGCCGATTTCCATCTGTTAGGTTTATCCCGCCAGATATACCAGTCTGCCTTCGAATTATTTTTAGAAGCAGCCGATTCTTTGAACCATGGATTTTCATCCGAGGTGTGATTCATCACCATATCAAACACGATTTTCATTCCGCGTTTGTGTACTTCATTTACTAATGTTTGTGCATCTTCCAATGTTCCGTATTCAGGCGCTATGTCGGTGTAGTTAGAAATATCGTACCCGAAATCTTTCTGTGGTGAACCAAAGAACGGTGAGCACCAGATGGTTTCAAAGCCCAGTGATTGGATGTAGTCTAGTTTTTGAATAATGCCTTTTATATCGCCAATGCCATCACCATTGGTATCGTAGTAGGAGCGGGGATAAATTTGGTAAATGGTAGTCTGTTGATACCAGGGTTGAGCGGAACTGATGCTAACCAGGAAGAACAGAAAAATTATGGCGATTGAAAATCTTATTTTAATGAGGCTCATTTATCGAAGTAAGGTTTTCAAAAGTATAATTCTTTCTCTTTTCGTGAACATAGATTTCTATTAGCTTTGCGCTGCAATGAAAAAAGCAGTTTTACTCTTTCTCACCTTCTCACTTTCCCACTCTTTTACTTCGCTTGCGCAACTGAACCTAAAGGACAGCATTGTAACAGCTCCCATGTTTTGTTTTTCTTATGCGTTTCAAATTCCAGCCGGTGATATGAAAGATCGTTTCGGAGTTAGCTCAAGTGTTGGAGCTGATTTTATGGTCAAGAACAAAAAGAACTGGGTTTTTGGTGCCGACTTTCATTTTATCTTCGGATCAGATATAAAGGAGAGCAGTATTCTTGACGGAATGAAAACCAATCAAGGTGAAATTATTGGTCAGGATGGACAATATGCCGACATTGCTATTTCAGAAAGAGGGTATACCACTTGTGCTAAAATCGGAAAAATATTCCCGCTTGGAAAACCAAACAAAAATTCAGGAATAATTTTTACAACGGGAGCAGGTTTTATGCAGCACAAAATTCGCTTTGATATTGCCAATAACACCGCACCACAACTAACAAAAGAAACCAAGAAAGGATATGACCGACTGACCAACGGATTTCTGCTGGATCATTTTCTCGGATATATGTTTCTCGGGAATAAGCGACTGATGAATTTTTATGGCGGCTTTGAGTTCACACAAGCGTTTACTCAAAACCGCAGAAGCTATAACTGGGATACCATGCAGCGCGATACCAAAAGTCGTTACGATGTTCTTTGCGGAATTCGTATCGGGTTTATAATTCCGTTTTATAAACGGGCCGGAAAAACTTATTATTACTAAACTTTGCGCCTCTGCGCCTTTGTGAGAAACAATTGAATATCCTATACAACCTTGCAATTTTCTTCTACACTCTTTCCATTCGCATTGCAGCGTTATGGAACAGCAAAGCCCGCAAATGGGTTGATGGCAGAAAATCTGTTTTTGATGAAATAAAATGCAAGGTAAATGCCGAAGAAAGTAATGCCTGGTTCCATTGTGCGTCACTTGGCGAGTTTGAGCAGGCTTTGCCGGTGATTGAATTATTTAAGAAACGTAATCCTTCTTTTAAAATTCTGCTCACATTTTTCTCTCCTTCAGGCTATGAGGTTCGCAAAACCTATTCTGGCGCAGATTATGTTTTTTACCTGCCTGCAGATACTGTTACCAATGCAAAAGAATTCATTCAATTGATTAAGCCTGTACTTGCTGTTTTTGCCAAGTACGATTTCTGGTTTAATTACCTTCAGGAGTTGCAAAAAAATAATATTCCGGTTGTAGTATTCTCTGCTGTTTTCAGAAAAGACCAATACTTTTTTCAGGAATATGGCGAGTGGTTTCTCAGGATTTTATCTAAGATTAATCTCATTTATGTTCAGGATGAAGCGTCACGCAAACTGCTGAGTAAAGCTAAGTTTAACAATGTAATAGTTTGCGGTGACACTCGTTTTGACCGTGTTATGCAAATAGCTGAAAACCTGATTGATTTTCCATTGATTGAAAAATTTAAGAATACTACAACTACAATAGTTGCAGGCAGCACCTGGAAAGAGGATGAACGGATTATAATTGAACTGATTAAAAAACGGAAGCAAACAATGAAATATATTATTGCTCCACACGAAACAGATGACAATAGAATTGCTGAATTGATTGAAAATATCCCTGTCTCATCATTGCGTTTTTCACAAGCGAATGAAAACAATATTTCAGATGTCGATGTGCTGATCATTGACAGTATTGGAATTTTGTCGCAGCTCTATCGCTACGGTGATGTGGCATATGTTGGCGGTGGCTTTGGAAAAGGAATTCACAATATTCTTGAGCCTGCAGCTTTTTCTGTGCCAATAATTATTGGCCCTAACTACAAAAAGTTTAATGAGGCAGTGGAAATGGTAAATCTGAGCATGGCTTTTACAATTGAAAAATTCCGACAGATGAATAATAAAATTACAGACTTCTTTTTTGTAAAAGGTAGTGATAGAGCTGTCAAAGCCCGAATTGCTGAATACATGAATACAAAGAAAGGCGCCACTCAGCAAGTAGTTAAAGGGATTGAAAAATTACTTAAAACTTCCATTAATAGTTAATTTCGTCCGCAAGATTTTTACTGAATGATAGTCCGCGAAAAGTTCTCTCTGAAAAAATACAACACCTTCGGAATTGAAGCAATAGCCAGGTTTTTTGCTGAAATTAATTCTGCAGAAGACGTGCGCGAGTTATGCACTGACGATCAGTTTGTCAAGGCTGACAAACTGATTCTCGGTGGAGGCAGCAACATTCTTTTCACCAAAGATTTTGATGGCATTGTTATCAAAAATAATTTCAGAGGAATGGATGCTTCATCAGAAAATGCCGAACATATTTTTGTAAAGGTTGGAGCGGGTGAGAACTGGCACAGCTTTGTCTTGCATTGTATCGAAAATAATTATGCAGGAGTTGAAAATCTTTCACTTATTCCCGGAAATGTGGGAGCAAGTCCCATGCAGAATATCGGTGCTTATGGACTGGAAATAAAAGATGTTTTTCACGAATTGGAAGCGTTGGAAATTACTACAGGTGAAATGATGAAGTTTTCTGCTGCAGATTGTAATTTCGGCTACCGCGAAAGTGTTTTTAAAAATAAACACCGCAATCAATTTATCATTACTTCTGTTACTTTCAGACTTAATAAAATTCCAAAATTCAACATCAGTTACGGAGCAATTGAGCAGGAACTGGAGAAAATGGGTGTTAAGGAATTAAGTATTGCTGCTATCAGCAAAGCTGTGTGCAACATTCGCAGCAGCAAATTGCCAGACCCGAAACAAATAGGAAATGCCGGCAGTTTTTTTAAAAATCCTGTTGTGTCTCAAGAACTGTATGAGAAAATAAAAAAGGAATTTCCCAATGTAGTAGGTTATACTTCGGGTAATGAAGTGAAGCTGGCTGCCGGCTGGCTCATTGAACAATGCGGCTGGAAGGGTTATCGAAAAAATGATTTTGGTGTGCATATAAATCAGGCTCTGGTTTTGGTTAATTATGGCGGAGCAAGCGGAGATGAGCTCTACAATCTTTCTCAGGAAGTGATGGATTCGGTGCAGAAAAAATTTGGCGTTTCGTTGGAGCGTGAAGTAAATATTGTATGATTGCAACCCGAATGAAATCGTTTCAAATTAATTTTTTATTATTTTTCTTTTGTGCCTCAACTCTGTTGGCACAAACTGCTGTTACTACACCCGCTGCTGCAAAGCAGGCAGTGCCCTGTAACCTTGGTTCTATTTTTGAAAAAAATATTTGCAGCAATATTGAAAATAATCAGGCATCGCTTGTTAAATTTCAGTTGCAGAAGCGCAGCGCAGAGAATTCATTAGAAAAAGTTAAAATCTGGACACAGGCAAATTATGCCTGCATTCGTTGCAAACCACAGCCTGGTTTTTCAGGTGGAAGTATGTTGCGTAAATGTGTGCTGGAAAATGCATTAAATGTTGCTTTCTTTCTTGTTTACGATATGAAAGTGAACATGAACTTTGTTGAAGATGATGGTCGTACACTTTTGGATTGGGTTCAGGACGATACCGAAAAAACGTTTGAGGAAGCCTTTGAAACAGAAAACGAACAGGACAAGAAATTCCTCATGCAAACTCTGAATAACAGCATGAAATTTTATAATCTGTTTAAGAATAACGGTGCTAAGTTCGGTCACGAACTGCAGAAAAAATAGATCACTGCGATTTTACTTTTTTCTGATTACCCATAACCCCAGATAAGTCAATGTTCCGTTAAGCAGCAATAGTTCGTTGCCGAACTTATAACCGCCCAGCCACTCAACTGAATTAAGATTGAAGTAGTAACAAAGCAATGGTGATAAAACGCAAACAAGCGGCACTAATTTGTCATTCACTTTTTGTTTTGAAAACAGTCCAAAAGCAAACATACCCAACAACGGTCCATACGTATAGCCAGCAAGCATTAACACAGTGTCAATGATTGCCGAATTATTCATGGCTTTGAAAACTAAAATCACTAATAATAAAATCACGGCAAAACTGATGTGAATAATGTGTCGAATGGTTGTCTTTTTCTTTTCTGTATAGTCTTTGTTTTCCGCATCTAAAAAGTCAATGTAAAAAGATGTGGTGAGTGTTGTAAGAACAGAATCTGCACTTGAAAAAGTAGCTGCCGTTAAACCGATAATAAAAACTAAACCCGCAAAAGTTCCCAGATGTTGCAGTGCCAGCATCGGAAAGAGATTGTCTGTTTTTGCAGGAATTGCGATGCCTTTGCTTTCGGAATATGCATAAAGCAAAGCACCTAATGAAAGAAAAAATACATTCACAATTGCCATCACAATGCTGAACCAGTAAATGTTTTTCTGCGCATCGCCCAATGATTTACAGCTTAGATTTTTCTGCATCATATTCTGGTCAAGGCCAGTCATAACAATAGCAATGAACATTCCACCAAAGAATTGTTTAGGGAAAAATGATTTTGCCTGCCAGTCCCAGAAAAATACTTTTGAGTAGGCGCTGTTAGCAACTGTTTCGGTCATTCCGGCAAAACTGAGATTAAGCTCAGAACTGATTGCGGCTATTGACAAAACAACACCAAGTAATAAAAATGCAGATTGAAAAGTATCGGTCCATACCAGTGTTTTAATTCCACCCTTGTAGGTGTAAACCAGCATCAGAATAATAATCACCGAAACCGAAAGCCAGAAAGGAACTCCGAAATGGTCGAAAACAAATAGTTGTATTACTCCAGCTGCAAGAAATAGTCTTCCGGCAGCACCTAATGTGCGCGATAAAAGAAAAAAGAAAGAACCTGTTTTCTGTGAATAAGCTCCGAAACGTTGTAATAAATACGTGTAAATTGAAGTGAGGTTTAACCTGTAATATAACGGGAGTAACACACTTCCGATAACGTAATAACCAACAACGTAGCCAAGCACTAATTGTAAATAAGAGAAGTTGGAAGCGCCAACTGCGCCTGGAACTGAAATAAATGTAACGCCCGAAAGCGAATCGCTTATCATGCCAAATGCAACAGCATACCAGGGTGAGGATTTATTGCCAAGAAAATAACCTTTGCTGTCGGCATTGCGGCTGGTCCACCATGCTATCAGCAGCAGTATAGAGAAATAGCCAGCTATGCAGGAAATGATGAGGGTAGGCGACATGGTGCGAAACTACTAAAATCTGCTTTCTTGCTGATGGTTTATTCTTATTTTTGGCCAATGAATTTTTCCTCAAAACTGATTGATCAAGCCGTTGACGAGTTTGCTGCTTTGCCTGGTATCGGCAGGAAAACAGCATATCGTTTCGTTCTTTATCTGTTGAAGAAAGATGAAGTTGAAGTGCGGAAATTCGGAAATACTTTTATTCGCTTGCGTGAGCAGATCAAGTATTGTGAGAATTGTCATAATATTTCAGAAATGCAGTTTTGCGGTATTTGTTCGAGTCATTCACGCGATGGTTCGTTGGTTTGTGTGGTAGAAGATATTCGTGATGTAATTGCTATTGAGAACACAGCACAATTCAAAGGTCACTATCATGTTTTGGGCGGAATTATTTCTCCAATGGATGGAATTGGTCCGGCAGAACTGAATGTGGAAAGCCTTGTTAATCGTGTGAAGCGTGGTGGTATAAAAGAAATTGTAATGGCGCTGAGTGCTAACATGGAAGGCGATACTACCAACTTTTATATTTTCAAAAAACTGAATGGTTTTGATGTAAAAATATCCACTATCGCGCGCGGAGTTGCAGTTGGTAGTGAACTGGAATATACCGATGAAATCACTTTAGGTAGAAGTATTGTTAATCGTGTTCCTTACGAAAATTCTCTTGTTCGTTAAGTGATGCAGCTATCCATAATAATTGTCAATTATAATGTTGAGTATTTTCTCGAACAATGTCTCCATTCTGTTCGTGCCGCATTAACTAATCTGGAGGCTGAAGTTTTTGTTGTTGACAATAATTCGGTGGATGGTTCTGTGGAAATGGTTCGCAAAAAATTTCCGGAAGTAAAGCTGATTGCCAATAAAGAAAATCTTGGCTTTTCAAAAGCAAATAATCAGGCGATTCGTCAATCCTCCGGAAAATATGTTCTGCTGCTAAACCCTGATACAGTTGTGGAAGCCGATACCTTCAGTAAGTGTGGTTCCTTTATGGATTCGCATGCTGATGCAGGTGGTTTGGGAATAAAAATGTTGGACGGGAAAGGCAACTTTCTTCCTGAATCAAAACGAGGCTTGCCAACACCAATGGTGGCTTTTTACAAGATATTCGGGCTTTCAGCATTGTTCCCGAAATCAAAACGCTTTGGTAAATATCATCTTGGTTTTTTGGACAAAGAACAAACGAACGAAGTTGAGATTCTTTCAGGTGCATTTATGCTTATGCGCAAAGATGCCTTAGATAAAGTGGGTTTGCTGGACGAGGACTTTTTTATGTATGGCGAAGACATTGATTTGAGTTACCGCATCATTAAAGGTGGCTGGAAAAATTATTACTTCCCTGAAGCACGAATCATCCATTACAAAGGCGAGAGCACTAAAAAAAGCAGCGTAAATTTTGTATTCGTGTTCTACAATGCAATGATAATTTTTGCGCGCAAACATTTTTCTAAACAGAATGCAAAGACATTTTCTTTCCTTATTAATATTGCTATTTACATCCGCGCAGGTGCTGCAATTCTGAGAAGATTTGTTGAGCAAATCTTTGTCCCTGCAATTGATTCGTTATTGCTTTTTTCGGGACTTTATTTTATTGCCAATTATTGGGAAGAAACGGTGAAAGCAGGTGAAGGTGTGCATTATCCACCAGAGTTCTTGTTTGGTGTTTTGCCGCTTTACATAGCTGTTTGGTTGTTGAGTATATTCCTGAGTGCCGGTTATGATAAGCCAGTAAAAGCATCAAAAATTGTTCGCGGTATTTTTGCAGGAACCGCAGTTATATTGGTTATTTATGCACTGCTTCCCGAAACGTATCGCTTTTCACGCGCACTGATTTTGCTCGGAACATTGTGGGCAATTTTTTCGATGCTTGCCCTACGGTTGCTTTTCCACTTTTTGAAAATAAAGGGATTTGATTTAAGCTCCGGAACAAATAAGCGTATCGTTATTGTAGGCAAAGAAGATGAAGCAAAAAGGGTAGGAGCATTGTTGAATCAGGCGAAAGTGCAGCCAGCTTTTTCGGGATTTATTCATCCATCAGAAACAGGAGAAAGCAAGAATTCAGATTATATCGGAACACTTAATCAACTTTCAGAAATCATAAATATTTATAAAATTAACGAAGTGATTTTTTGTGCAAAAGATTTGCCTTCAAATGTGATAATAGATAAAATGTCTGTTTCATCAAATTCGCAGGTTGATTACAAAATTGCACCACCCGAAAGCCTTTATATTATAGGTAGTAACTCTATCAATTCGTCTGGTGAGTTATATGTAATTGATATTAATTCAATCACCAAAACAGTGAATATGCGAAACAAACGCATGCTTGATTTAGCAGCTGCTTTGATAATATTGACATTATTCCCAATTCTTCTTTTTATAGTTGATAAGCCATTCGGTTTAATTAAAAATTGTTTCAAAGTTTTGTTTGGAACATTATCTTGGATTGGATATTATTTTCCTCGTGAAGAAGACAAACAATTATGGAATCTTCCGAAAATAAAAGCGGGGATTTTAAACCCTTTGGACGCACTTGATAAGCAGTTGGTAGATACAGCAACAATTCAAAAATTGAATATGCTTTATGCTAAAGACTACCGCTTGTGGAATGATATAAATATTTTGTGGAAAGGCTTAAGGGAGACGGGGAGAACGGGCAACGTTTGAAATTCACAATAATCTATACTTTTGTCCGTGAACATATTTTGATTTTATAAAATGTCGAATACTGAAATGATAATGCCCAAAATGGGCGAGAGTGTAGCTGAAGCAACCATTATTAAATGGCTGAAAAAAGAAGGCGATAACGTTGAAGCCGATGAAAGCGTATTGGAAATAGCCACCGATAAAGTGGACAGCGAAGTGCCTTCACCAGCATCTGGAAAAATTCTTAAACTACTTTTTAAAGAAGGCGATGTGGTGCAGGTAGGTAAAGTTATTTGCCTTATTGGAAGCGAAGCAGAGGCTGGAAGCTCACAACAAACTGTTGTTTCTGATTCGGTTATTCCTGTAGTTAAACAAGAAGCAGTAAGTGTTTCTCAACCTGTGGTTTCTCGTTCTGTTTCTTCTGTAATACAATCAGATCGTTTTTATTCTCCATTGGTTCGCAACATTGCGCAAAAAGAAGGCATTGCTCAGGCAGAATTAGATACTATTCCGGGTACAGGAAAAGAAGGTCGTGTAACCAAAAATGATATTCTTGCTTATTTGCCTAACAGAGGAAAAGTAGCTACACCTGTGTCAATGCCAAAAGTTGCTGAAGAACAAAAAACTATTTCAAATGGTCAGCAACAGCAGTCAGCACCAATGGTAAATAAACCGGCTGTAAGCATAAATGCAGGTGATGAAATAATTGAAATGGATCGTATGCGAAAAATCATTGCCGAGCATATGGTAATGAGTAAACATACTTCGCCCCACGTTACTTCGTATGTTGAAGCAGATGTGACAAATATTGTTTTGTGGCGCAATAAAATGAAAGACCAGTTTGAAAAGAGGGAAGGTGAGAAACTGACTTTCACCCCGATCTTTATAGAAGCAGTAGCAAAAGCAATTAAAGACTTTCCGATGGTGAATGTTTCTGTTGATGGAACAAAAATCATTATCCGTAAAAACATTAACATAGGCATGGCAGCAGCTTTGCCAAGTGGTAACCTGATAGTTCCTGTAATAAAAAATGCAGACCGTATGAACCTTTACGGACTTACAAAAACAGTTAATGATTTGGCTAACCGAGCGCGAAATAACAAACTTTTGCCTGACGAAATACAAGGTGGAACTTATACCTTAACTAACGTTGGAACTTTCGGAAATGTAATGGGAACGCCAATTATAAATCAGCCTCAGGTAGCAATTTTGGCTGTTGGAGCTATCCGCAAAAAGCCTGCAGTTATAGAAACAGAGTTTGGCGATACCATTGGAATTCGCCACATGATGTTCCTGTCTCATGCCTATGACCACAGGGTAGTAGATGGTGCTTTGGGTGGAAGTTTTGTAAGAAGAGTGGCTGATTACTTAGAACAATTCGATATAAACAGAACTATTTAAGAAAATAAGCGTATTGAGTGCTTATTTATTGGTTCTTGTCTAATGATAAGTCTGATTGGTATTAAAAACCTAAACACAAACTTTTCTATGAAGAAAGTTTTCCTCATTTGCATTTTATGTTCTGTATTCGGCACGCTGCATTCGTTTGCGCAAGGCGAAGATTATCTGAAAAAAATATTTCCTGTTGCTGAACAGCACCTTGCAGCAGGTAAGATTGATCTTGCCCTGAAAAATTTTCTTGAGCTGGAAAAACTGTATCCGGAAAACGCTCATGTGAAATACAAAATTGGTATGTGCTATTTCAGTACTACTAATCGTAAATCGCTTGGAATTCCTTATTTTAAGGCAGCATCTAAAAATATTTCAAAAGAATTTGCCGAAGGAACTTATAAGGAAACACAAGCTCCTCCCGATGCAATTTACAAATTGGCGAAAACGTATCACATTGACTTTAAGGTTGATAGCGCTATCAAAGAATACAAACAATTCAAACAATACATTCCTGAATACGAAGTTGAACTTACAAAAGATGTTGAACGCCAGATAAAGATGTGCGATAATGCACGAGAAATTTTTAAGACACCAGTAAGTTTTTCAATCCAAAACTTAGGAAAGAAAATTAACTCAGCTTTTGATGATTATTCAGCTGTTATTGATGCCAGTGAAACCATGCTGATTTTTACTTCCCGCAGGCAGGGAACAACCGGAAACCTTAAAGCCGATGATGATAAATACTTTGAAGATATTTATGTTTCAGTAAAAAATGAAAACGGTGAATGGTCTACGCCAAGTAACATTGGCCCTGCAATTAATACAGACGGACATGATGCTTGTATCAGTTTGTCGGCAGACGGGCAGCAACTTTATATTTATCGCGATGACTGGGGCGATGGAAACATCTATGTTAGTAAATTGCAGAATGATGTATGGAGCGAAGCTGTATTGCTTGGGTCTGACATTAACAGTAAAGCATGGGAAACGCATGCTTCTGTTTCACCGGACGGACAACTCTTGTTTTTTACCAGTAATCGCAATGGCGGAAAAGGTGGATTGGATATTTATTCCTGTAAAAAATTACCTAATGGTGACTGGGGATTAGCACAAAGCCTTGGCGATGTCGTAAATACAGAGTACGATGAAGATGCACCTTTCATGCATCCTGACGGCAAAACACTTTTCTTTAGTTCAAAAGGACATACCAGTATTGGTGGTTTTGATATTTTCTTCTCTGTCTTTCAGGATGACGGGAAATGGACACAGCCCAGAAACATTGGTTATCCAACCAATACAGCAGATGATGAGGTGTTCTTTGTTGCTTCACCCGATGGAAAAAGAGCTTATTATTCCTCATCAAAGGACAGTGGTTTTGGTGAAAAAGATATTTACCTGATTAACCTTGAACTTGAAATTCAGGAGCCGCTTACTCTTTACAAAGGAAAGATTGAAAAAGATGAAAATGGTACTATTCCCAAAGTTACTATTAACGTAACAGATAACAAATCAGGTGAACTCTACGGAACTTCCAGAAACCGCGCTGATAATGGTAGTTTTACCCTAATTCTAAAGCCAGGAATTACTTATAATATTGCTTACGAAGCAAATGGTTACTTATTCCATTCCGAGAATTTGACAGTTCCTGTCGGAACCTCTTATTTTGAAATAAATAAGGCGGTAAATCTTGAACCTATGAAGGTTAAAAAGAAGTAATTTCTTTCTTTTTGCAAATAATGACGCTTTAATCTTGTTATTTTGCTTATTATTGCTCGAATGTTATAATTTTATTGAATTTATTTTATATTATATCGTGATTATTTTCTGCGATGTAATGATAGATTATTGTATTTTTACGGACAGTTTATGCGAGCAGGTTTACTTTTAGTAGTTTTAGGTTTATTTCTTTTCAGCACAGTAAGCGCACAAGTTACCAACGAAGCGGATTTTAAAAAGAAATTCGCTTTGGTTGATGGTTATTTGTTTGACGGTGACTATTACAAAGCCCTGCCTATTTCAAAGGAATTATATGCTTACGATTCTTCAAACGCAAATATTGCATACATGTTGGGTACATCCTATCTTGGTGCTAGCCCTGACAGAAAAAAAGCAATCTATTATCTTGAGCAGGCAATAATGCTTTCACCCCCATCGCCTATGTATAAAGAAAGCGACTACAAGGAAAAAACAGCACCAGGTATAACATATTATAATCTTGCAAAAGCCTACCATTTTTCTTACCGTTTTGATGATGCAATTTCAAATTATTATAATTATCGGTCATTTGTTGATTTAGAAGATGTAAATACGTATTCTGAAGTAAAACATCAGATTGAATATTCTGAAAATGCAAAATTACTTATAGAAGAACCTGTAAATATTAAGGTTCAATCATTGGGTTCGGTTATCAATTCAAAATATGAAGAATATAGCCCTGTAATTTCAGGAGATGGCAATACACTCATCTTTACTTCACGCAGAGAAGGGACTGGCGGGAAACTTTTTCTTGACGGAAAGTACTATGAGGACATATACATTGCAAAAAAAGAAAAAGGTAAATGGACAACACCACGAAGTATAGGGGTTAATATTAATACGGAAGGACATGAAGCCACAATAGGCCTTTCTCCTGACGGACAGCAATTGTTTATTTACAAAGATGACAATGGAGATGGTAATATCTACATGAGTAAATTAAATGGTGCAGAATGGTCAAAACCTGAAAAGTTAGGCGGTGAAATAAACACCGGTTCTTGGGAAACCCATGCAACAGTTTCGGCAGACGGACAAAATTTATTCATAGTCAGTAACAGAAGCGGAAGTTTAGGCGGAAGAGATATTTACAAAATCTCACTTCTTCCTGATGGCACTTGGGGTAAAGCGGAAAATCTCGGAGCAACTATAAATACCGCCTTTGATGAAGAAGCACCATTTTTTGCAGCTGATGGGAAAACACTTATCTTCAGTTCTCAGGGTCACAATAGTATGGGCGGTTTTGATATATTCACTTCTGAAAATATCGATGGAGTTTGGTCAACACCTGTTAATATTGGTTATCCGATCAATTCTCCTGAAGACGATGTGTTTTTTGTTACTACTCCGGATGGACACTATGCTTATTACTCTTCACGCATGGAAGGTGGGATGGGTGAAAAAGATATTTATCTGATTGAGCTTACCGAAAAAAAGAAAGAAAGCCTTACCGTTATGAAAGGTGTTGTTATTCTTGAAAATAGTCCGGAAATTCTTGCAAATATTATTGTAGCTGATGCCAGAACCAATGCTGTTACAGGAATTTATAAACCTAATAAATCTACCGGAAGCTATATTTTTATTCTTCAACCTGGAGCAACGTATAATGTTACCTATGAGTGTGATGGTTATCAGTCTAAAATCGATAAAATAGTAGTTCCTGAAAATTCAAGCTATGCAGAGATAACAAAAGCAATAATGCTTGATCCTGTAATTTGCGGAAAACAAGTTGCGCAACAAGAAGAAAAGAAAGTTGAAGAAGTGAATCAGATAGCAGATAATAAAGAACCTGAAAACGAAAAACTATCAGAGCTGAAGGCATTGGAAGAGCAACTTGTTGCGATGGAGAAATCTGCTAAAGAGCAGGAAACTTTATTAGCAGAAGAGAAACGCAAAACAGAACAAGCAGCAAAAGCGGCTGAAGAAAAACGACTTTCTGAAGAAGCTGTTCTGAGAGGTAGGCTGGCAGAAGAGAAGCAGAAAGCGGAAGAAGAAAAACGCCTTGCAGCTGAGAAGAAAAAAGCAGAAGAACTTGCATCAACTAAATCAGCAGAAGAGAAGAAATTGGCTGAGGAAGCCGCAGCAAAAACCAAAGTTGAGGAAATAGCCCGTTTAGCAGCAGAAGAAAAGAAAAAGGAAGAAGGACTTGCTAAAGCTAAATCTGCTGATGAGAAAAAACTGTCTGAGGAATTAGCAGCAAAGGCTAAAGCAGAAGAAACAGCCCGTTTGGCAGTAGAAGAAAAGAAAAAGGCAGAAGAAGTTGCCGCAGCAAAATCAGTTGAAGAGAAAAAGCTTGCAGAAGAAGTTGCAGCAAAAGCCAAAGCTGAGGAATCACTTCGTATAGCAGCTGAGGAAAAGAAAAAAGCGGAAGAACTTGCAGCTAATAAAGCAGCACAGGAAAAGAAACTTGCCGAGGAAGCCGCACGTTTAGCAGAAGAGAAACGTAAGGCTGATGAAGCAGCAAAGTTTGCAGCAGAAAAGAAAAAACAGGAAGAGCAGCAAAAGCTAATTGCCGACCAAACGAAAAAAGCATTTGAAGATTCATTAGTTGCTAGAAAAAATGAAATTGTCAAGCGCTTAGAGGAACTTAAGAAATTACAAACTCAAAAAATAACTAAAGAGAAAGAAGAACTGGCATCAGGTTTCGCTAAGGAGTCTTATGAAGAGAAGAAGAAACAAGAAGACCAACAGATAGTTGAAGAAAAAAGGAAGTTACAGGCTAAGGAGGAAACTGAGAGAAAAGATGCTGAAGATAAAGCGTCTCTTGAGGCAGCTAATAAAGCTAAAATGGAAGAAATTCGTCTTGCTGCTCAAAAAGAAGAAGAAGTGAAAAGGAAAGCGGAAGAGCAAAGGATTGCTGACGAGAAACTTGCTGACGAGAAACTTAAATTAGAAGAAACCGCTAAAAAAGAGAAACAAGAAGAATTTGTTAAAGCGCAACAGAAGATTGCTGAGGAAAAACGGAAAGCAGAAGAGGTAGTCGCCAAAGCTAAAGCTGAGGAGGAAGCAAAAAATCAAGCAGATGCACTTGACAATTCAAAGAGTATTGAGGAACTGAAGAAAATGAATCAAGCACTGATTTTAGAAAACGAACAACTTAAAAAGCAAATA
Source organism: Bacteroidota bacterium (assembly GCA_947479755.1). Classification (GTDB taxonomy): domain Bacteria; phylum Bacteroidota; class Bacteroidia; order SXHM01; family SXHM01; genus SXHM01. Next base: position 92,218 of record CANKAM010000005.1, on the reverse strand, counting down.
GCTGAATCGGGTAATAAAATTAATCAGTTGACACAGCAGGTTACGGACCAAAATAAAAAGTACGAAGAGTTGTTAGCTAAATTTGAAGAAATTCAGAAGCAGCAAAAATATCAGGCAGCAGTTATGAAAACTGATTTCGAATCATTTAAAAAGGGTGGGTCTGTTGTACTTAAAAATATTTTATTTGATTATAATTTATCAATAATCAGGAAAGAGTCGGAGGAAGAACTACAGAAATTATATAACTATATGTCAGATAATAAGGACATAAAAGTTGAAGTTAGTGGTCATACCGATTCTCATGGGAATGATGATTATAATGTAGAGCTTTCAAAAGACAGAGCAAATGCAGTGGTAAGGTATCTTACAAGAAAAGGTATTGATGCTAATCGCTTTAAAGCTGTTGGAATGGGAGAAGGTCAACCAATTGCTATAAATGAGAATCCTGATGGATCAGATAATCCTGAAGGAAGACAGTTAAACAGAAGAATTGAAATCAGGATTTTGAACCTTGATGCAAAGAATGTTAAGATTGAAAATTTTGATGTTCCAAAGGATTTAAAACCTAAATCTTAATAAAATTGTTAATAACGAAGATTTAAATTTTTTGCGTGTTTTAAAATATTTGGTATTATTAACCCGAAATTAAAAAGGCTTCACAGGCTGATAAATATGTGAAATAACTAGATGTTAAAGACCTATACTTTTTCATTCTTATTTTTTGTTTTTACGCTATTAGCATTGCCTCTTGCTGTGTTTTCGCAGTCAAGAGACATTACTACTACTCAGGAAGTTGAGGATAAAATTAAAAAAGAAAAAGAAGATAAAATATATAAGCCAACTAAACAGAAGGGATTAGAACATTATTGGAATGGAAATTTCAGAGCAGCTTTGGATGAATTCTTATTACTTCTTGCAAATGATCCTCAGAATGTAGATTATAATTTTTACGTGGGTTGTTGCTATCTTGAAACATATATTGATAAGTCTAAAGCCATCAGCTATTTGGAATTTGTTACACAGCAACCAAAATTTGATAAAGAAGCACTTTATCAATTAGGACGTGCATATCAGTTTGTAGGCCGTTTTGATGAGGCTATTATTACTTTGAATAAATATAAGGACATTCTGCGCTCCGCAAATGATAATATTATTGCCGGAGACCGCGTTATTGAAATGTGTTTTAATGCTAAGGAACTTGTTAAATATCCGTTAGATGTTACTTTTGAAAATCTTGGTAGCCGCATCAACACACCTTATCCTGAGTATAACCCGTTTATTCCGGAAAATGAAGAATTCATTGTTTTTACTTCAAAAAGACCAGATTGCTTAGGTATACAAATTGACTATGACGGATATAAAACATCAGATATTTACAGGGCAAATGAACGAAGAGGGAAATTTGGAGAAGCAAGAAATATAGGTTCAGCAGTAAATACTGAGTGGTATGAGGAAGTAGTTGGAGTTTCTGCTGATGGTGAAGAAATGCTTGTTTTTATTGACAACTTTGACGGATACGATGATGTTTATGTCTCACAAAGAAAAGGCAGGTATTATGAAGAATATAAAACTTTCGGAACAAATATTAATTCAGAGGGTATTGAAACATCTGCAGGACTATCTACAGATGCTAGTAAACTATTCTTCTCACGTGAAGATAAGACGACTAATGGAGGCACTGATATTTTTATGTCGTATCGAATGCCAAATGGTAACTGGGGAAATCCTGTAAGCCTTGGTCCGATTATTAATACCAAATACAACGAAACGTTCCCGCACCTCGCAGCAGATGGGAAAACACTCTATTTTGCTTCAGAAGGCCATGTAAGTATGGGAGGTTTTGATATTTTTACTTCCGTTTGGGACGAACTTACCCAAACCTGGTCAACACCTAGAAATCTTGGTTACCCAATAAATACGGTAGATGAAGATTATAATATTTCAATGTCAACTACAGGAAGGTATGGATATGTTGCTCAATTCAGACCGGAAGGATTTGGAGAAAAGGATATTTATAAAGTAACATTTAACGAAGTAGATCCGGAGAGGAGTTTAGTCAGAGGATCAATAACAAACATAGCAGACTCGTTGAAGAAAAATCCCGACATGAAACTGCCTGAATTTATAATGTCAGTTACAAATATGGAAACCAATGAACTGATAGGTTACTACAAACCAAATTCCCGGAATAGTAATTATGTTCAAATACTTCAGCCGGGCGAGTATTGTGTTTATATTCAAAACCCACTTTACTTTGATACTATGGGTGTTGTAGAAGTGTTAGGTCAAAGTTCTTTCATTTCAGAGATTATACAAGATTACACCATGCGTCCGGATCCAAATGCAAAATATAGAATGGATCAAACATATACTATGGAGATACCTAAAGTTGAACAACAGAATCTCACACTTGCAGATGAAATTGTAGAACTTGAAAAGGAACTTGCAAAACTTGAAGTGATTAAAAAACTTGGCTATGATCCATCACTAATGGACGTAGATATTTCAAATACCAAAAAATTTAAACCGGGCGATAAAATTATTTTGGAAAGAATTTATTTCGATTTTGACAAAGATAATATACGTGATGAGTCAGTTATTGAACTTTCAAAACTATATTACTTTATGACCTCAAATCCTGAAATGATTGTTGAGGTTGCAGGTCATACTGACTCCAGAGGAACTGACGAATACAATATTGATTTATCAAGAAGAAGGGCAAAATCCGTTCAAAAATGGTTGGATGAACGAGGTATAAAAGCCAAAAGAGTTGTTACCAAAGGTTATGGGGAAGCTAAGCCTATTGCTGATAATCTAAAACCTAATGGTGATGATGATCTGGAAGGTCGCCAGATGAACAGAAGAATTGAACTTACTATTTTAAGTGTTGACGGTAAAAAAATTATTACCACAGCAGGGAAATAATTTTCGGGGACAACTATAGTAATCTGAAAGTTCGTAAATTAGTTGTTTAAAAAATTTAAGAGTTGAGATGAAAAAAATACTACTTTCTTTATTCCTTCTTTCTCAATTATCGCTTTCTGTTTCTGCACAGGTTTTGCTTGAGCAGGAGAAGCCGCCTGCCGGCAGTATTCCCGGGAAACTAGTTATAAATGGCTCTGCGCAGGAACTTCAGGATAAACTAAAGAACGTTATTGTTATTCTTTATCAGGATATTGATAAAACCGGCAAATGGGTTGAAATTGAAAAACAATTAACAAAAGGTGATGGAAAATTTTCTTTCAAATTAGACCTTGAAGGAAAGTATATGATTGAAGTTGCTGTAGGAGGCTATACCACAAAAAAAGTAACCTTTGATACAGAGGTATATGCACTTACAAATCAGCCTGAACCTTTTGGTTTTATAGTTGACCTTGTACCTGACCGTGATGGTCTCGGTTATATTAACCCTGTTGCAAATGTTTTCTATTACGCGAGGAAAAAAGAATTTGACTATCAGTTAGATTACTCAAAAGAAGAACTGGAAGAGGAAGCAAAGTTAGAGCGCGAAAGGCTTGAAAAATTAGAGTTTCAGAGAAAGGCTGCAGAAGACAAGGCGTTGCTCGAAATGCAGGCAAAAACTCTTATAGCAGATGAAAAAACATTAGGACAAGAAAAAGTTGAAGATGCAATAAAATCAGGAAATGGAGACAAACAAACAACAATAAATGCTTTAAAGAAAACATTTCTAGATACCGATACTCTTGCCCAAAAAAAGGCAGAAGCAATATATCAGGCGTATGAAAAACAAAAGGGAACAAACGGAACAGTTGATTATGGCATATTATTTCAGGAAGGAAAAAAGACTGAACAACAAATAGTAAAAGCAAAAGAAGAAGAAGTTAAAAAAGTTCAGGAACAAATACGTATTGCAAAAGAAGAAATAGCAAAAACTGAGAAACAGGCACTTGAAAAGCAAAAAGAAGCTGCTGCTGTTGAGATGAAAGGAAAACTAGAGGAGGCAGAACGTGTACAACAAGTACTGCGCGAAAAAGCAGAAACCGAGCAAAAACAAAAAATTGAGCAGGCTATTAAAACAGGTGCAGGCAATAAAGAAGAAACAATTAAGCAACTTGAAACTATTTACGCGAAAGAAGACCCTTATAAAGAAGCAAAAGCTACTGCGCTATATGAGGCTTATGAAAAACAAAAACTATCAGGATCAACCTTTTCAAATGTAGATTATTCTGCATTGTTTGCTGCTGCTAATTTTGCAGAAATTAAAGCTCAGGATGAAGCAGAGCAAAAACAATCTCAGGAGCAGAAAGCAAGAGTAGATGAGTACATGCAAAAGGTAAATGAGAAAAGCGCGAAAGAAGAAGCTGCAGCTGTTGCTAAAATTGAAGAAGCTGTTAAATCTGCTGCAGGAGATAAAGTGAAAATGATAGAAGCCTTTAAACAAACATTCGGTAAAGATGATCCTTTTGCTGAACATAAAGCTACTGCAATGTATGAGAAATACGAAGCAGATAGAAAAATCATGCAGGAGCAAGGTAAAAATTATGCTGCAGTTGATTACAAATCAATTTTCAATGCAGGTAAACAAGCAGAATTAACAGCGGTTGATGCTGAGCACAAAAAGAAAGAAGATGCTATGAAAAATAGCGAAGTTGCGCTTTACATGGCCATGGAAGAGAAACGCAAAGAGCGTCAGGCTGAATCTAAAAAAGCAGAAGTTGGAGTTGAAAAAGTTCGTGAAGAAAAACTGCAACAGACAAAGTCTGAACAGGGAAAGAAAATTCAGGACGCAATTACTACAGGTGCTGGAAATCGAGAGACAACAATCAACGCATTAAAAAATGCGTTACCAGCTAATGCTCCTTATCGTGAAGAAAAAGCGGTTGCCATGTATGAGCAATATGAACGAGATGTAAAAAAAGCGGAAGAAAGTGGTCAGCCTGCTATAGGTATTGATTTCAGATCACTTCAATCGGCTGCAGATTTAGTTGAAGTTCAACAACTGCAAAAATCATTTGAACAGAAGAAAGCAACTGAAGTTGCTGAGCAGGAGAAGCGCAGGGTAGAAATTGAGCAAAAATCAAAAGAAATTCTTGCCTCAAAATCAGATGCTGCGCAAGTACTATTTGCAGATGCCGGAAAGCAAAAAGAAGAAGCTCAAGCAAAAGCAGAACAGGAGAAGCGTGTAAAAGAAGAATTAGCTAAGGCTGCAGAAGAAAAGCGTTTGAAAGAAGTAGCTGATGCAAAAGCAAAGGCTGAAGCCGAAGAAAAAAGAAAAGAAGAAGAAGCAAAATTGGCTGAGAAAAACCGCATAAAAGAAGAAGCTGATGCAAAAGCAAAAGCTGAAGCTAAGATTGAGGAAGAGAGAAAGGCTAAAGAAGAAGCTAACGGTTTAGCAGAAGAAAAACGCCAAAAAGAGGAAACTACAAAAGCTAAAGCAGAGGAAGAAGCACGTCTTGCAGCAGAGACCAAGAAGGCCGGTGAAGAAGCAAAACAAAAAGCAGCAGAAGAAAAACGATTGGCAGATGAAGCCGCAGCAAAAGCTAAAGCTGATGAAGCAACTCGCTTAACAGAAGAAAAACGTCAGAAAGAGGAAGCTGCAAAAGCTAAAGCAGAGGAAGAAGCACGTCTTGCAGCAGAGACCAAGAAAGCCGGTGAAGAAGCAAAACAAAAAGCAGCAGAAGAAAAACGATTAGCTGATGAAGCCGCAGCTAAAGCTAAAGCTGATGAAGTTGTCCGCTTAACAGAAGAAAAACGTCAGAAAGAGGAAGCGGCAAAAGCTAAAGCAGGGGAAGAAGCCCGTTTAGCAGCAGATATCAAGAAAATTGCTGAAGAAGCAAAACAAAAAGCAGCAGAAGAAAAACGATTGGCAGAGGAAGCTGCAGTCAAAGCAAAAGCTGATGAACTTGCACGACTGGCAGAGGAAAAGCGCATAAGCGAAATTGCAGATGCTAAAGCAAAAGCAGAAGCAGAGCAGAAACGTAAGGATGAGGAAGCAGCTCGTTTAGCCGAAGCAAAACGATTGAAGGAAGAGGCTGATGCCAAAGCTAAAGCAGAAGCTGACAAAAAAGCTGCTGAAGAAGCTGCTCGAGTGGCAGAAGCTAAGCGTTTGAAAGAAGAAGCTGATTCAAAAGCAAAAGCCGAAGCTGACAAAAAAGCTGCTGAAGAAGCTGCTCGAGTGGCAGAAGCTAAGCGCTTGCAGGCAGAAGCAGAGGCTAAGGCAGAAGCAGAGTTTGCGCGAAAAGAAGAAGAAAAACGTGTACAGGAAGCGGCTGTTGCAAAATCTAAAGCCGAGGCAGAGCAAAAAGCACGTGAAGAAGCTGCTCGCTTAGCCGAAGCAAAGCGCATAAAAGATGAAACAGATGCTAAAGCAAGAGCAGAAGCTGAAAAGAAAGCACGTGAAGAGGCTGTACGTTTAGCAGAAGAAAAACGTGTGCGTGATGAAGCTGAAGCAAAAGCAAAAGCTGCTGCTGAAGTAAAACGTCTGGAAGAAGAAAAATTACGTGCTGAGCAATACAAAATAGCGCAGGAAGACGCCAAGCGTTTAAGTGAAAGTGAGAGGAAGAAACGTTTTGAAGAAGCACAGGAAAGGGCTAAAAATAATCAACTTAGTGAAAAAGACAGAAGAGTACAATTTCTTTCTGATATCGCTTTGATTTACCCGGAGGGTCTTACTGAAGAGAATATTGATGGTAAAGATTTTAAGCTGAAAAGATATATCATTAACGACAAGGGAACGGTTACAGTTTACGACAAAAAGACATGGAACTGGGGTGGTATCTTCTGCTTTAAAAATACAGACATAGCTATTACCGAGTCTTTGCTTGAAATGGAAGTTAAAAAATATAAAACTCCTTAATTTTTGAAGGTGTTTTGCAGTATTTATTTCCAAAGCAAATAATATAATGAGTAAAAGAAGTTTATTATTCGCTCTTCTTTTTTTTTCTTTCTTTTTTCTTTCTAAATTTTCTATTGCCCAATTAGTTGTTCCCAAAGTTGGTGAAGTGGAAAAAAAAGTTGCCAGAGATAATTTTGAATTTGGAAACTACAGAGCTGCATTAGGAGAATACCTTGCTCTTATTACCAAAGAGCAGGATAATGTGCTTTACAACTATCGTATAGGAATATCTTATCTGAATACCAATATTGATAAATCTTATGCCATTCAGTACCTGAAAAAGGCAATTGCACTTGGCAAAACTGATGATGATATTTATTACGATTTAGGTCGTGCCTATTTGGTTAATGATAGTCTTGATCAGGCTATTGAGGCGTTTACTAAATACAAAACATCCATTTCTCAGGGAGGTAAAGTTGTAGAAGCCATTCGTCAGATTGAAATATGCACCAACGCAAAGGAACTGATGAAAAAGCCTGTAAATGTAACATTTGAAAATCTTGGCAAAAAAGTAAACTCTCTTGAATCTGATTACAATCCATTTGTACCTTCAGATGAATCATTTGTAGTTTTTTCAACCAAAAGAAAAGAAGTAACAGGCGGCAATCTTGATTTTGATGGAGCAAAATGCGCTGACGTTTTTGTTTCATTTGAAAAAGACGGAGAATTTCAAAAATCAAAAAACCTGGGACCAACCATTAATACTGATTGGGTGGAAGAGGTAGTAGGTCTTTCGGCAGATGGTGGATACATTCTGATTGGTATTGATAACATTGAAGGCTATGACGATATCTGGATGAGCGAAAGCAAAACACGCGGTTCAAAAATTTCATTTCAGAAATCGGTTTCCCTTGGAGAGTATATTAATACGGTTGAAACCGAAACAGCTGCAAGTTTAACGCTTGACGGAAATACCATTTATTTCTCTCGTACACCTTTAGAGAACCCCGGTTTTGGTGGAACAGATATTTATGTTGCACATAAATTACCAAACGGAACATGGTGCGAACCCGTAAACCTTGGACCAACCATCAATACGCAGTATGACGAGGAGTTCCCCTACATTTCAGGAGATGGCAAGCTGTTGTATTTTGCTTCTAAGGGACATAACAGCATGGGCGGTTACGATGTGTTCCGCAGCGAATGGGATGCTAAAATGAAACGTTGGTCGCGACCGCAAAACCTGGGTTACCCTATTAATAACACACAGGATAATTTTACTTTTTCTCGTTCTGATAACTCACGTTATGGTTACGTTTCCGCTCTTCGTCCGGGCGGTATAGGCGAACTGGATATTTACCGTGTTATTTACAATGAAGTGGAAGAGCAGGAATCTGCCGTTACCGGAAAAATTCAGGTGATGGAAAAGCCTGAGAAGAAAGTTGTCAATTTTCATATTTATACTGATGGCACTCGCGATGTTTATTTTACAGATGAATGGTATCCGAAAGATAAACCGGGTTGGACATTTAAAGAAGATAAGAAAATGGAAATTCCCGAAGGGCAGGTGATGGAAATTTCTATCATCGGGAAGATGAATGGAGAAGTAAAAAAATATACACCCGAAACTTTTCCGAAAGATGCATCTGGTTTTGAATGGATGGAAACCCGCTCTAAAAAACTTCCAATTCCAAATTATAAACCTGTTGCTGCCGAAACAAAATCTATTCTTAATAAACCCGGAGTAGAGGTATCTATTAATGTGCTTGACCCTGCATCAGGAGATATTATTGGCTCATACAAGCCAGGCAAAAAAGGAACGTATGTGATTATTCTTAAGCCCGGAAACTATAAACTGGAAGTGGAAGTTGATGGCTACGACAAAATATCAGAAGACCTGAATATCTTCGACAAGAGCAGTTATCTGCCTACCATACTAAAAGACATTACCCTGATGCAGAAAGGACTTGTGCAGACGACCCCAACCAAACCATGATTAAACTCAATAAGGCTTTAGCCGTTTTTGACCTTGAAACTACAGGTGTAAAAGTTGCCACCGACAAAATAGTAGAAATTTCAGTTGTTAAGGTTCTTCCCGGTGGAGATAAAGAAAGTATTACGCGAAGAATAAATCCCGGAATTCCTATTCCTGCCGATGCCTCAGTCGTGCATGGAATTTACGATGCTGATGTAAAGGACAAACCTTTGTTTGCGGATTTTGCCCATGAACTGAAAAACTATCTTGCAGATTGCGATCTTGCCGGTTACAACTGCCTGAACTTTGATGTGCCACTGCTGGTGGAAGAATTTTTAAGAGTGGGTGTTGACTTTGATGTGAAAAGCCGCAGAATTGTTGATGTACAGAACATCTTTCATAAAATGGAACAACGCACTCTTTCTGCTGCTTACAAGTTTTATTGCCAGAAAGATTTAGAAAATGCACACAGCGCAGAAGCTGATACACTGGCAACATATGAAGTTTTAGAAGCGCAGTTAGAGCGTTATCCTGAGTTGCAAAACGATGTGAAATTCCTGCATGACTTCTCTATCCGTAACCGCAATGTTGACTTTGCAGGACACATTATTTTTAACGAAAAAAACGAAGAGGTAATTAATTTCGGGAAGCACAAAGGCAAAGTTGTTACAGCCATTTTAAGTGCCGAGCCCAGTTACTACAATTGGATGATGACTGCCGATTTTCCCCAATACACTAAAAAAGTGCTGACCGAAATACGTTTGCGCTCTTTCAATAAATAATTTTTTCACCGCAAAGACGCGAAGTTTTTATATTTCTTTACGTTCTTAGCGCCTTAGCGGTAAATAACTATAATTATGAAAATTCTCTGCATCGGACGCAACTACGCTGCACACATTCAGGAGCTTAAAAACGAAGTACCTGCCGAACCTGTTTTTTTTCTGAAGCCCGATACAGCTTTGCTGCGCAATAATGAGGCTTTTTATATCCCTGACTTTTCAAAAGATGTGCACCACGAAGTGGAAGTGGTTTTGAAAATCTCTAAACGCGGAAAACACATTACCGAAAAATTTGCTGACGATTATTTTAATGAAATAGGCATAGGTATTGACTTTACCGCCCGTGACCTGCAAAGCAAGCTGAAAGAAAAAGGTCTTCCCTGGGAAAAAGCAAAAGCCTTTGATGGCTCAGCACCTGTAAGCAATTTTGTTTCAAAAACAGAGTTTGCAGATTTGAATAGCCTTGACTTTAGTTTGCAGGTAAACGGCACTCCCGTGCAGAAGGGCAACACCTCATTGATGCTGCATAACTTCAGCAAAATAATTTCTGAACTTTCTAAATACTTCACCCTCAATCAGGGCGATTTAATCTTTACCGGAACGCCTGAAGGAGTGGCAGCCGTGAAAGCAGGCGACCGCCTGCAAGCCTTTATTGGTGATAAAAAAATGCTGGATTTTGAAGTGAAATAGTCTTCAAAAATTTAAATAATACTCCTTTGTCAGTTCAATATACTCTTTTGAATAACCTTGCCCAGGGCCGGTTTCTATAGTTAGTTCTTCGCGAACGCAGTTGGTTTCGTTTTTGCCAAATAAGATAAGTTTGCGAAAAACCTCTTTGCCCGTAAACGAATACACCCAAAACTCCTTTTCGGGAAAAAGTCCGAAGTTGCGCAAGGCGGCAGTCAGCAGGCCTGCTTCTTTTACCGGAAGAATAACGCAGAACCTGCCATTGGCGCTAATCAGCTTTGCGGTGTTTTCGGCCAACTCGTTTATAGGAAGCTGGTCGTTATGCCGCGCGCTGAAACGCTGCGGGTCGGTGGGTTTAAACGAATCGGTGAAGTAGGGTGGGTTGCTTACCACCAAATCATACTTTGCCGTTGCAGTAGCCGTAAAATCATTCAGCGAAATGTTATGCACGCTTAATCGTTCAGACCATGGTGAAGCATCAAAGTTTTCCTGCGCCTGTTTGGTTGATTCTTCGTCAATATCAATGGCATCAATCTGTGCCGTGCTGCGCTGTGCCAGCATCAGGGCAATAACGCCCGAACCTGTTCCAATGTCTAAAATACGTTTAGCATCCGCAACATCGGCCCAGGCACCCAGCAACACGGCATCGGTACCCACCTTTAGTGACGAGCGGTCGTGATGAATAGCGAACTGTTTAAATTTGAAATACGGATTTGCCATAAGCGTACCGTTGAGTTGGTTTCAAGACAAATATAAATCTATTAATCCGTCAGGAGCCGCAATCTCCACTTTTTTATTTTTGTGGTCAATCTTTTTCACGAAATTCTCGTTGGCGGGAATAAGAATTTCCTTGCCCTTATTATCAATCTGGAAAAGAATTTGCTGAGGCATTTCAAGAAGCCCGCTAATGGTGCCGATATCGCCATGTTCAGCATCTATAACGCTGTATCCGATTATATCATTCGGCTGAAATTCTTTAGAGGCAACTACTTTCTTGCGGTCAATAAGAACGTTCAGTCCGCAAAGGCGCGCAGCCTGTTCAGGCGTGTTTACAAACTCAAATTTGAGGGTAATTAAATCGTTGCTTTGGTGCAGCAACTGTTCAATAAAAAACGGAACCGGTGTTGGGGATATATCCACAAATACCGGTTCCGCATTTTTTAGTTTTGCTTTACTGAAACTGTCTTGTTTGATTACAAGTGCACCGCTGTTACCGTACGTTCTTACAATCTTGCCAAACAGCGTCCGTTCCACGCTCACACGATATTACTCGGCAGCAGGAGCTTCGTTTTCAGCAGTAGCCTCAGCAGCAGCAGCTTCTTCAGTTACTTCTGCTACAGGAGCAGCGGCAACAGCAGCCTCAGCTTCGGCAGCAAGCGCAGAAGTTTTTTCAGCTACTTTTTGAGATACAGCTTCTTTGCGGGCTTGTTCAGCTTCCATGCGTTTCTTTGCTTCTGCAACATATGAAGAAGCAAGGGTTCCGCGTTTAGCGTCAATTTTACCTTGTTTTTCGTTCGTCCATTTTTCAAAGCGTTTATCGGCTTCTTCTTGTGTGAAGGCTCCTTTAGCAACCCCACCTTGCAGGTGCTGGCGATAAAGAACTCCTTTGTAAGAAAGAATGGCGCGGCAGGTATCCGTAGGCTGCGCCCCGTTTTGCAACCAGGTCAACGCCTTGTCGGAGTTGATGTCAATGGTAGCTGGATTGGTGTTGGGATTGTAGGTGCCTATGCGCTCGATGAGCTTTCCGTCTCGTGGTGCACGACCATCCGCAACGACAATGTGGAACAGGCCTAAACCTTTTTTCCCATGTCTCTGTAATCTGATTTTTGCAGGCATTTGTTTATGTTTTTTTTGATTAAGGGGTGCAAATGTAGTATTTATTCTCAATTACAAACAATTTCCTACTTTTCGGCCATGCAAATAATTGAAGTAAAGACCAACCATCACGAGGAAGATTTCCTTGAAATGCCTCGCCTTATCTATAAGAACGACCCGAACTGGATACCTCATATCCGTCAGGATATTCAAAAGATATTTGACCCGAAAAAGAATAAATTTTTCCGCTATGGCGAAGCAACTCGCTTTATCCTGAAAGATGACAGCGGGAAAACAATTGGTCGCGTAGCTACTTTTATCAACCGCAGACTTTCCGATACATTTAAGCAACCTACAGGCGGTTTTGGATTTTTTGAATGTATAGATGATGCCGCTGCTGCAAAAATGTTGTTTGATAAATGCGCTGAATGGAATGCAGAGCGAGGCATGAAGGCAATGGATGGCCCCATCAACTTTGGCGAAAAAGACCAGTTCTGGGGCTTGATGATTACCAATTTTGAAAGTCCGGCCACCTACGGGATGAATTACAATCCACCTTATTACCGTAAGTTCTTTGATGATTATGGTTTTAAGACTTATTATGAACAATATTGCTATTACCGTCCGGTTTATCTTCCGGCACAAGAGATTTTTATACGTAAGTCAAAAAGCCTTAATGAACAAGGGTACTCAGTTCGTTGTCTTGACCCTAAACAATTGAATAAGTTTGCTGAAGATTTTCGAATAATCTATAATAATGCCTGGGGAGGACATGCTGGTTTCAAGCCAATGGAATCTGCTCAGGCTAAGAATATTATGCAAAAACTTAAGCCTGTATTAGATCCGGACATTGTTTATTTTGCTTATCATCATGAAACTCCGGTTGGTTTTTATATCAGTATTCCTGAATTAAATTCTTTATTCAAATATGTAAATGGAAATCTTAACTGGTGGGGTAAAGTAAAGTTTATGTATCACAAGTTGCGCGGTGAATGTAAAACCATGTATAGTATTGTGTTTGGAGTTGCTAAGGAGCATCAGGGAAAAGGAATTGAAGGGTTGATGATTAAATATGCTGAAACCGTGGTTTATCCAAAGAAAAAGTATTTGCATGTAATTCTGACCTGGATAGGAGATTTTAACCCTAAAATGCTCAAAGTAATTGATAATTTAGAATGTACTAAATGGCGCACCTACATAACCTGCCGCAAAATGCTGGACGAAAGCATTCCTTTTGAGCGTGCACCTATAATAGAATAGTATAGGATTTTACTACATTTGCCGCCCGAAGTAAAAAGGAGATTAAATGTCAAAGGATACGGAATTGTTTTTCTGCCACGAATCATCGTATGTAGATGATGGTTGCAAAATAGGTAAGGGCACTAAAATATGGCACTTTACGCATATTATGCCTGATTGCGTGTTAGGTGAAAACTGTAACATAGGTCAGAATTGTGTGATTTCTCCGGGAGTTATTCTTGGTAAAAATGTAAAGGTTCAGAACAACGTTTCTATTTATACTGGGGTAACCTGCGATGATGATGTGTTCCTTGGTCCTTCAATGGTCTTTACCAATGTGCGTAACCCGCGCAGCGCAGTAAACAGGCGAGGACAATATGCTCATACACATGTTGGCAGAGGTGCTTCAATCGGTGCAAACGCAACTATTGTTTGCGGAAATGATGTCGGAAAATTTGCATTCATAGGAGCAGGAACGGTGGTTATTAAAGATGTTCCGGATTATGCATTGGTAGTGGGTAATCCTGCTCGTCAGGTAGGTTGGATGAGTGAATATGGTCACCGCCTGAATTTTGATGAAAGTGGAACAGCAGTTTGCGAAGAAAGCAAAGAGAAATACAAGTTAGAAAACGAAAAAGTTTCTAAAACGAAATGAATAAAGACGGAAGGAAAATAAAATTTGCAGTTTTAGGACAAGGGCACATTGGCAAGCGTCATGCTGAAATGGTTCGTAGAAATCCGGAAACTGAACTGATTGCGGTTTGTGATCTTCAATCTAAAGACAAAATTGGTTTGAATGATTTAACTGAAAAATTCTACAGCACCCCCGAAGAATTATTTGCTGCTCATCCCGAAGTTGAAGTGGTGAGTGTTTGCACTCCTAATGGTTTACATGCAAGCCAATCATTACTCGCACTGGAAGCTAATAAGCATGTGGTGGTTGAAAAGCCAATGGCACTTCATCGTCAGGATTGCGAGCAACTTATTTTCAAGGCGCTGCAAATGCATAAACAAGTTTTTTGTGTAATGCAAAACCGTTATTCGCCACCCAGTGTTTGGATGAAAGAAATAGTAGACAGCAAAATTATAGGTGATGTGTACATGGTTCAATTGAATTGCTACTGGAATCGTGATGAACGTTATTACAAAAAAGGTGGCTGGAAAGGAACGCAGGAATTAGATGGCGGAACCCTTTTCACGCAATTCTCGCACTGGATTGATTTGTTGTATTGGCTATTTGGAGATATCACTGATATTCAGGCAAAATTTGCAGACTTCAACCATAAGGATTTAACTGAATTTGAAGACAGTGGTTTTGTGAATTTTAACTTCATCAACGGTGGAATGGGAAGCATCAGTTTCTCTACTTCTGTTTGGGATAAAAATATGGAGAGCAGTATTACCGTTATAGGCAGCAAAGGAAGTGTAAAAGTTGGTGGACAATACATGGATAAAGTAGAGTATTGCCACATTAAAGATTACACCTTGCCTGAATTAGCAGAAACTGCTCCAGCCAATGATTACGGAGATTACAAAGGTTCAGCAAACAATCACCATTTTTTAATTCAGAATGTTGTGGATACTCTGAAAGGAAGAAGCACAATTACCACTAATGCTCTTGAAGGCCTGAAAGTGGTTGATATAATTGAACGCATTTACTCTTTAAAGAAATAGAATTTATGTATGATAAAATAATCAAAAAAGAGGCGAAGGTTGCTCTTATCGGACTTGGTTATGTAGGTTTACCAATTGCACTTGAGTTTGCAAAGTCGGTTCCTGTTATTGGTTTTGATATTAATGATGCACGTCTTGAATTAATGCGCAATAAAATAGACCCGAGTGAAGAATTACCTTCTTCTGCTTTTGATGGTTGTGATATTACGTTTACTTCTTCCATTGATGTTTTAAGAACAGCAAACTTTTTTATTGTTGCCGTTCCTACTCCAATTGATGAACATAATTTGCCGGATTTAATTCCCGTTTTGTCAGCTTCAAAATCGGTTGGTAAAGCACTGAAGAAAGGTGATTATGTAGTTTATGAATCTACTGTTTATCCTGGATGCACAGAAGAAGATTGCATCCCTGTATTGGAAGAAATGTCAGGATTGAAATTCATAACTGATTTTAAAGTTGGTTATTCTCCTGAGAGAATTAATCCCGGAGATAAGGAGCATACGATTACTAAAATCACTAAAGTTGTTTCAGGTTGCGATGCTGAATCATTGGACAATATTGCAAAAGTGTATGAGATTGTTGTAAAGGCAGGAACTCATCGCGCACCGTCCATCAAAGTTGCTGAAGCTGCAAAAATTATTGAAAATACTCAGCGCGATGTAAATATTGCCTTGATGAATGAACTCTCCATCATTTTTAACAAGATGGGAATTAACACTTACGATGTACTTGAAGCGGCAGGAACAAAATGGAATTTCCTGAAATTTTTCCCCGGTTTGGTTGGAGGTCATTGCATTGGTGTTGATCCCTATTACCTTACTCACAAGGCACGTGAATTGGGTTACCATTCAAAGGTGATTACTTCAGGTCGTGATGTAAACGATGGCATGGGTGCATACATTGCACGTGAAACGCTAAAGAAAATTATTGCAAAAACAGGCGAAGCCGGTAATGCAAAAGTGTTGGTTATGGGTGCTACCTTTAAAGAAAATGTTTCCGACATTCGTAATTCTAAAGTTGCTGATGTTATAAAAGAGTTGAATGATTTTGGTGTGAAAGTAGAGGTGGTTGATCCGCATGCTTCATCAAAAGATTTAAAACACGAATATGGTTTTGAATTGACCGACAACATTGCTAATGATTATGATGCCGTGATTGTTGCGGTAAATCATAAAGATTATCTTTCATTAACTGAAGATTATTTTGACTCCATAACTGAAGGCAAAGGAATTGTAGTTGATATTAAAGGAATCTACAAAGACAAAATCAAGAAACTTACTTATTGGAGCTTGTAATGACAAAAGTATTAGTAACAGGCGGTACAGGTTTCATCGGCTCTCATACAGTTGTTGAATTGCTGCAGAAGAATTATGAGGTTGTAATTATTGATGACCTTTCTAACTCATCTGCTGATGTTTTGGATTCAATTGAAAAAATTGCAGGTGTTAAGCCTGAATTTGAGCAGTTTGATTTGTGCGATAAAAACAAACTGAAAGAATTTTTCAGCCGGCATAAAGACATAAAAGCTGTTATTCATTTTGCAGCAAAAAAAGCAGTTGGGGAATCGGTTGATAATCCTTTGTTGTATTACAGAAACAACCTTTTTTCTTTTGTGAATTTATTAGAGTGCATGTTGGAGAACTCAATAAAATTTATTGTGTTCAGTTCTTCATGCACGGTTTATGGCGAGCCTGATTATTTGCCTGTTGATGAGCATGCACCAATAAAGAAAGCAGCTTCGCCTTATGGCAACACCAAGCAGCTTTGTGAAGAAATACTGGAAGAAACTATTTCAGCCAATAATGAAAAGTTAGAAGGTATTGCTTTGCGCTATTTCAACCCGACAGGAGCACACGAAAGTGCTTTGATTGGCGAGTTGCCGATAGGAATTCCTAATAATCTGATTCCATTTGTTACTCAAACGGCAATTGGTAAAAGAGATAAACTAAAAGTGTTTGGCGGAGATTATGAAACAGAAGACGGTTCGTGCATCCGTGATTTTATTCATGTTGTTGATTTGGCAAAAGCCCACATCATTGCGTTGGAGCGAATGATAAATTTAAAAATTCAGTCACCTTATGAAGTGTTTAACCTTGGAACAGGAGTTGGATATTCAGTTTTAGATGTGGTGAAAGCATTTGAAAAAGTATCAGGAGTGAAATTGAATTATGAAGTAGTTGGCAGACGCGATGGAGACATCATGCAAATGTATGCCGACACCAATCTTGCAAACAATGAATTAGGTTGGAAAGCAGAACGTGGTTTAGAGCAAATGCTTGATACGGCCTGGAAATGGGAACTTGCTTTAAAAGAGAAAAATAAATAATGAGTGGATTTAAAAAGACTATTCTAATCACAGGCGGAGCAGGTTTTATCGGCTCACATGTAGTGCGTTTGTTTGTAAATAAATATTCTGATTATAAGATTGTAAATCTGGATAAACTGACTTACGCAGGTAATCTTGAAAACTTAAAAGATATTGAGCAAAAACAAAATTATGTTTTTGAAAGAGGAGATATTCTTGACTCTGCCTTTCTTCAAAAAATATTTGAGCAATACAATTTTGACGGAGTAATTCATCTTGCAGCAGAAAGCCATGTTGATCGTTCTATTTCAAACCCGATTGAGTTTGTTGTGACTAATGTAATCGGTACAGTAACACTCTTAAACGCTGCAAAGCATCATTGGAATACATCCTTAGATAATAAAACAGAAGGAAAGCTTTTTTATCATGTAAGTACAGATGAAGTTTATGGAAGCCTTGGCGCTGAAGGCCATTTTACAGAAGAAACCAAATACGATCCACACAGTCCGTATTCAGCATCTAAAGCAAGTTCTGATCATTTTGTTCGTGCTTATTATGACACATTTGGTTTGCCAATTGTGATTTCAAATTGTTCAAACAATTACGGCTCACATCATTTTCCTGAAAAATTAATTCCGTTAGCTATTAATAATATCAAAAGTAACAAGCCTGTTCCTGTTTACGGAAAAGGTGAGAATGTGCGTGATTGGTTGTATGTAGAAGATCATGCCTCTGCAATTGATACTATTTTTCATACAGGAAAAGTTGGCGAAACCTACAACGTGGGCGGAAACAATGAGTGGAAAAATATTGACTTAATTCGTTTGCTCTGTAAAATAATGGACAGCAAGTTAGGTCGTGCAGAAGGTGATTCAGAGAAACTGATAACCTATGTGAAGGACAGAGCAGGGCATGATTTGCGTTATGCTATTGACTCAACTAAACTGCAAAATGATTTAGGTTGGAAACCTTCTGTAAAGCCTGAGCAAGGTTTGGAAAAAACTGTTGACTGGTACCTTGCCAATGAAGAATGGCTCAATCATGTTACTTCAGGAGCTTACCAGAAATATTACGAGCAACAATACGTTATAAGATAGATGTACGAGCAAAAATTTCATTCCGAAGATATTTCAGGCAATTCATTTCTGGTAACAGGAGGAGCTGGTTTTATTGGTTCCAATATTGTCGAGTATTTGCTGAAGTCCGGTGCCGGAAAAGTTCGTGTGTTGGATAACCTGAGCGAAGGTTTGCGTGAAAATGTTGAAATGTTTCTCAATAATTCCAACTACGAATTTGTTGGAGGCAGCATTGCCGATTATGCAACCTGTTTGAAAAATTGCGAAGGAATAGATTATGTTTTGCATCAGGCCGCTTTAGGATCCGTTCCGCGTTCTATCAAAAATCCGGTAGCTACTAATGAAGCCAATGTTACTGGTTTTTTAAACATGCTGACTGCTGCAAAAGATTCAGGAATTAAACGTTTTGTATACGCTAGTTCATCTTCTGTTTATGGCGATAGTCCTGACTTGCCAAAGAAAGAAGAGAAAATCGGCAAGCCACTTTCTCCCTATGCAGTTTCAAAAGTTGTAGATGAGTTATATGCAGATGTTTTTTCTCGCACTTACAAGATGGAAGTTATTGGTTTGCGTTACTTCAATATTTTTGGGCCAAGACAAAAACCAGACGGACCCTATGCTGCAGCTATTCCATTGTTTATGGATGCTTTGCTGAACAATAAAAGTCCTTTCATCAATGGTGATGGTGAGCAGACACGAGATTTTACTTTTGTGGAAAATGCAGTGCAGGCAAATATCAGGGCTCTTTTCACAAAGGTTGAAGACGCAACCGGAAAGGTTTATAATGTGGCAGTAGCAGAAAGGATTTCAATTAATCTGCTTTTCAATACATTAAAAAAGCTAACAGCGTCTGAAATCAATCCTACTTATAGAGAAGAGCGGGAAGGTGATATTCGCAACTCGCTTGCAGACATTAGCAAGGCACAAAAATATTTAGAGTATGCTCCAGCCACTAAAGTGGAAAAGGGATTGGAAATAACACTCAACTGGTTCAAAACAAGAAAGCCTGAACAGGTTTAATCCTTCTCATGTCATTCTTTTCAGGGTTATTCAATAGGAAAAAGTTAACCTCATCTCCTGTAGATCTATCTGTTTTAAAAACCGACATGCACTCGCATTTTATTCCGGGAATTGATGATGGTGCTCAGACTTTGGAAGATTCTATCCGTCTTATTCGTGGCATGAAAGAGTTGGGTTACAAAAAAATTGTAACCACTCCTCATACCATGAGTGATTACTATAAAAACACACCGGAAATTATTTTGGGTGGTTTGGAAAAGGTGCGTGAGGAACTGAAGAAAAATAACATCGACATTCAGTTGGAAGCTGCAAGTGAATATTATGTTGATTTTGAGTTTGGCGAAAGACTAAAGAGGGGAGAAGTGCTTACTTTTTCAGGTAAATACATATTGATTGAGGTTTCTTTTCTAAATCCACCCGATAATTTGGAGTCAGCAATTTTCAATCTAGTTGTTGCCGGTTATAAACCTATTCTTGCACATCCTGAACGTTATCCATATTGGCATGGGAATATGGAGAAATATGAGCGCATAAAAGATATGGGTGCATTGCTGCAACTCAATATTTTGTCATTAACGCAGTATTATTCAAAAGAGGTGAATAAAACTGCCGAACAATTAGTGAACCTAGGAATGATTGATTTATTGGGAACCGATATGCACCACGATAAACATTTGGAAGCTATACGTGCACGTGTTCTTTATGAGCCCTATCTGCACAAGTTGCTTGAATCAGGCAAGTTGTTGAATAGTTTTCTTTAAGAACTATAACTTTCTGTCAGGATTTTCCGACAAAAAGCTTTCCCAACCCGAATAATTTTTTTTTCTTCCTGTTTTTTTTGTGCCTTCAATCTTTTGAATTGATTTAGGAAGCCCAAGTCGTGTCTGAAAAAAATGACACACCGCAGCCGCTAATCCATCGGTAGCATCCAGCGGACCGGCAAAAGATTTTTGTTTTAGAATAGTGCAAAGCATCGCAGCCACTTGTTCTTTGCTGGAACTTCCGTTTCCGGTAATGCTCTGTTTTATTTTTCGTGGTGAATATTCTACGACCTCAATACTTTTGTTGAGCGCTGCTGCAATTGCTGTTCCCTGTGCGCGACCAAGTTTTAACATGCTCTGCACATTCTTCCCGAAAAAAGGCGCTTCAATTGCCATTTCTTCAGGTTTGTACTCATTGATAATAGCAGAGGTTCTTTCGAAAATCTTTTTCAAACGGTCGTGGTGCACTTCAAACTTGTCTAACTTTAAAACACCCATAGCCAGTAACTCAGGTTCGTTGCCTTTGATGCGGATGATTCCGTAACCCATTACAATTGTTCCGGGGTCAATGCCAAGAATAATACGTTGGTTCATGCCGCCAAATTAGGTATAAATTTCATCTTTCATTTCTTGTTGAAAACATGAAAGGCGACTTCAGTTTGTAGTATTAAATAATTTCTACTTTTGACCACATTATTAACCAAAAAAAATAAAAATGAAAAAATTATTTACACTTATACTTTCAGGTATTGTTATTAATTACTCAGTTAATGCACAAGCTTTACCAAATCCTGGTTTTGAAAACTGGACAGCAGGTTCAGGTTATGATAATCCTAACAACTGGAGCACCTTAAATTCCTCTACTTCTTTTCTTGGAATAGTTACCGTTACAAAGTCAACTGACGCACATAGCGGCTCCTATTCTTTGCGTGGCGAAACAAAATTTATAGGAGCACCTTTTAATCAGGCAGCACCGGCTCTTGTTACCACAGGAACTATTAATACAACTACTCAGGTAATTGAAGGTGGTATTGCTTATACTGAACGTCCTGACAGCGTTGTAGGTTGGATGAAATACGCACCTGTAAATACTGACACAGCTTATATCGAGGTGCTATTGATGAACGCGAATGCCTCAGATACAGTTGCCCGTGCAAGATTTGATCAGCCGGTTGCAGCATCAGAATGGTTCCGCTTTTCTGTGCCTTTTGTATATTTTTCATCAGGAAATCCTGAGTTATCAAGAGTTATTTTATTGCCAAGTTCAGGATATTCTCCTGTAGTAGGAAGTGTTGTACAGTTTGATGATTTGGAATTTGTTTTCACAACAGGTATTAACGAAAACAATACTAAATATGCATTCAATGTGTATCCAAATCCTGCAACCGATGAATTATTTGTAAAAAATCCGCTTAACAAATCCGCAAAAATGCAGGTGTACGATGTAACCGGTAAAAAAGTAAATGAACTAAACATTGGGCTTAACACAACAAGAACCAATATTTCAACATACTCACCGGGAGTTTATCTTTACACGTTTACAGATAACAATTCAGAAATTTTGCACACGGGTAAATTTGCAGTTACCCGCTAAACGGATTAACTGAGAACCCGTCTCGCCCCAAGCAAGACGGGTTTCTTTTTTATTAACTAAAATCTGAAAAAAAATGAAACTAAACCATTTCATTTCCTCTTGCTTTCTGATTCTTGCTTTCAATTTCGTTTCATATGCACAAACGGGAACACTAAAAGGAACAGTTACTAATGGGAAAACTAAAGATACAATTATAGGCGCAAGTGTTGTTTTGAAAAGCGACCCTAAAATTGGAACAATCACCGATTTTAACGGAAATTATGAACTGAAACTTCCTGTTGGAAAGCAAAGTGTAATTTTTACCTTCACAGGGATGCAGAGCGATACGCTTACCTTAACTTTTACAGAAGGACAAGTAACCACCTTTAGCGTTGAGATGAACGATGCTGCTCAGGAACTTGGTATAACCGTTGTTTCTGCAGGAAAATTTGAACAGAGCTATGGTGAAGTAACTGTTTCAATGGAGGTGATAAAGCCAAATCTGGTTGAAAATAAAAATACAAAAAGTATACAGACTGCACTGGAACAGGCTCCGGGACTTGTTATTCTTGACAGCGAACCTCAAATACGAGGAGGTAGCGGTTTTAACTTTGGCGTTGGAACTCGCGTTGGTGTATATGTTGATGAACTACCCATTTCAATTGGTGATGTAGGAAAACCTGAATGGAGCTTTATTCCGGTTGAAAATCTTGAACAGATTGAAGTAATTAAAGGTGCGTCATCTGTGCTTTATGGCTCATCAGCTCTTAACGGCATTATCAATATACGCACAGCATATCCTAAAAACGAGCCGTTAACCAACGTGAATGTTTTTACGGGGATGTACAGTACACCGGCTACTAAAGAAGCAAAATGGTGGGATGGCATTGCCAACTTTTCGGGGATGAATTTTTTTCACTCCCGTAAAATTGGTCAGCTTGATTTTGTGTTTGGCGGAAATGTCTTGTATGACCATAATTATATTGGTCCTCCAATTATTGAAACAGGAAAAGATTCATCCTTTCAGAATTATTCAATTTCTGAAAAGGATGTTCAGGACCGAAAAGCCCGAGTTAATTTTAACTTACGTTACCGTTTCAAAAAGGTGGAAGGTTTGGCTGTTGGGGTAAATGGAAATTTTATGCTTTCACACACTAATTTTTCGTTGGTTTGGGATACAGCAGGATCAGGAATATATACCGCATTTCCTGCAACAATGACCGTGCAGGACATGTTTCTGTTTTACATTGATCCGTTTATAACCTATTACAGTCCTAAAGGCTACCGCCACAGTTTAAGAACACGAATTAATCACACTGATAATGATAACGGAAATAACCAGAGTAATATAAGTACAGTATTCTTTGGCGACTATCAATTTCAGAGATCGTGGCAATCTTTAGACGGGTTGACAATGACAGCAGGATTTACGGGTAGTTATGTTGATTCATGGTCGCAATTATATATTGCAAATGCTGATTCAAATGGGTTGAATAATTCAAAAAATGCAGCCGGCTACATGCAGGTTGATAAAAAATTCTGGAAAGATGTAGTGAATTTTTCAGGGGGTGTGCGCTATGAATTTTTTCAGATTAATGAGCAGGAATTTGTTACAAAGCCTGTTCTCAGGGGTGGTTTAAGCCTGAAAGCAGCTAAAGAAACCTACTTCAGAACTTCATATGGTCAAGGCTATCGTTTTCCTACTATTGCTGAAAAGTACATTCAAACCAGTGCCGGAGGGTTAGGGGTATTTCCAAATCAAACTTTAAAACCAGAAACAAGCTGGAATTTTGAAATGGGTATTAAGCAAGGTTTTAAAATTGGGAAATTCTTTGGTTACATTGATCTCGCAGGATTTTGGCAGGAATATCAGAACGCTATGGAATATGTTTTTGCTCAGTGGAAACCGACTCTTGGTGTTTCAAGTAATGGTTTTAGATTTATGAATACAGCAGATATTCAAGTTCGTGGTATCGATATTTCCATTATCGGCAGGGGACAGTTCACAAAACATTTTGGCATGAATGTATTAGCTGGTTATACCTATACAACTCCTAAAAATCTTAGCCCTGATTTTGTATTCGGAACTGATAGTGTTGATACAGATAATTCGATAAGTGGTATACAGGGAAATGAATTGACTTTCAAAAAGACAAGTATTGATACTACAAACGACATATTAAAATATCGTTTCAAGCATATTGCAAAAATTGATGTAGAGTTTTTTTACAAAAAATTTACACTTGGATACAGTTGTCGCTATTATAGTTATATGAAAAATCTCGACCGCAATTTTTATGCTTTGGATAATACAGTTTTACAAACCGGTTTGCCTCAATATCGTGGTGACATTTATATACCTTCACAACAAGGTGTATCAGATAAAATTATTATCGGTGATAACAAACATGGTAACATTGTGATGGACATCCGCTTGAGTTACCAGATTTCACCTAGTCATAAGATTGCACTAATCAGCAACAATTTTCTGAACAGAGAGTACTCATTGCGCCCGCTTAAAATTGAAGCTCCCCGTACTATTTCATTGCAATATACGCTTAAGGTTTAATTGAAATGAAGACTGCGTTTGTTGGTAAAATCAGTTTGTTTTTTTTAGCAGCTTTTGTCAGTTTATTTTTGTTCCAGTGTAAAAACACTTCTGATAAGCCTTTGAATCCAAATGGCGACAGCGAGCTGGCATTACTCATGCGCATGATGAACGATTCAACAGCATCCATAAAAGAATTAGTTAAACAAGGAAAGCTTCCGGAAAAATTTCCGGAAGCTTTTTTAAAAATTCATACAGCTAAACCTACCGACCCAACAGTGAAAACCGAAGAATTTGAAGCCTTTGCTGCCAGCTATGTTGAGGGTTTAAAACAATTGTATCAATCCTCACCCAGTGAACTTGAAACAAATTACAATAGTCTTGTTCAGCGTTGCATTAACTGCCACCAATCCGTTTGTCCCGGCCCGATAAAGGCAATTAAAAAACTGAAAATTGAGGAGTAGCGATTGATGTTGGTCAGTGTTTGTAATACAGGCATCAAACAGGCGGCTTTTTTTCCTTTCTTTGCAGTCGCAATTTTTACAATTTCTTAACATTGAAAAAAGCCCAATTAGTTTCCCGTTCCGAAATACAAATCCGCTTCAGCGATACGGATGCGCTTGGCATTGTCTGGCACGGCAACTATATTAAATATTTTGAGGACGGTCGTGAGGCTTTTTCGGCAGAACACGGACTGAATTACCTTGCCATGTATAATGAGGGTTTTGCTACACCTATTGTCAGGACACTTTGCGAACACAAAAAGCCTTTAAAATACAGTGATGTGGCTATTATTGAAACAGAGTTTGTGAATAATCCGGCAGCAAAAATTCATTTTCGATATAAAATCTTTTGTAAGTCCGATGGAGCTTTGTCGGCAATGGGCGAAACCATTCAGGTTTTTTTAGACAAGAACAGTAATCTTTTCCTCAATCATCCTCCCTATTTTGAAAGCTGGAAAAAGAAAAACGGTTTATTGAAATGAAAACTGTTTTCGCTGCTCAGGGAAACATAATTTCTTCATTGGGATTTACTGCAGAAGAAAATTTTTCAGCCATGGAGCAGGGCAGAACCGGAATACAGAAATTTACTCGTGAAGATTTTTTGCCTTTTTCATTTTACGCTTCACTTGTTGATGACGGAAAGTTGAATGAGAAATTTTCTGCTCTAAACAATAAGCAGAACTTCACAAGACTTGAAAAAATATTTATTCTCTCCATTGCTGATGTGATTGAGGAATCAGGATTAGATATAAAAGCGGGAAATACACTTCTGATTATTTCAACTACCAAGGGTAATATCAATTTGCTTGAAGAAGAAAATTATGGAGGTTTTTCTGAGAAACGGTTGTTGCTTTCTGATATGGCAAGCGAAGTTGCGCGTTATTTCGGAATGAAGAATTCTCCTTTAGTTCTGAGTAATGCCTGTATTTCAGGTGTTCTTGCGATTATCACCGCGCAGCGTTTAATCCGTTCAGGACAATATGAAAATGTAATTGTTTCGGGTGGTGATTTGGTTTCTGAATTTACGTTGTCAGGTTTTAATTCTTTCAAAGCGTTAAGTGATGAGCCGTGCAAACCTTATGATGCAGCGCGAAAAGGAATTACGCTTGGAGAAGGCTGCGGAACTTTATTACTGACTTCTGATGAAAACTTGTTGAATAATAACGATAAGAAAATAATAGTAGCCGGAGGTTCAGTAAGCAACGATGCGAACCACATTTCAGGACCATCACGCACAGGGGAAGAACTTGCTTTAGCTGTTACCAATGCGACAAAAGAAGCGCAGTGCGGAATCGCAATTGATTTTATTTCAGCTCATGGAACCGCAACTGCATTTAATGATGAAATGGAGTCGAAAGCTTTTTCGGTTGCTGGTTTACAAAATGTTCCGCTTAATAGTATGAAAGGTTTTTTTGGTCATACATTGGGCGCTGCAGGCGTTATTGAAGCTGTAGTAACATTAGAAACGATGAAACGAAATGTGTTGCTCCCTTCACAGGGCTTCCAAAATTCAGGTGTTTCAGAACAGCTGAATATTATCACACAAAGAGAAAAGAGGGAAGTTAATACAAGTTTGAAAACAGCATCTGGTTTTGGAGGTTGTAATGCTGCGGTAATTTTTAAAAGCATATGAGCATTTGCATTTCAACATATTGTTCAATCCGAAATAATCAGATTAAACTGAATGGAGAAGCCTTGCTTACAAAAGGTGTCGAAGTTCCTTTTAATGAATTTATAAAATCAGCTTATGATTTGAATGCTTCGCCCTATCTCAAGTTTTTTAAGATGGACGACTTGTGTAAACTTGCTTTTATTACTTCAGAGTTTTTGCTGAAAAACAGAAAGCTGTCAGAACAATATGGTGCTGAAAATGTTTCTCTTCTGTTTGCCAATACTTCATCTTCATTAGACACTGATATCAACTACTATAACACGGTGAAAGACTTCGCAAGCCCGTCATTATTTGTTTATACACTTCCCAATATTATGCTGGGTGAAATCAGTATCCGCAATAAATTTAAGGGCGAAAATGCTTTTTTTGTTTTCGAGCATTTTCAAGCAGATTTTTTGTGTAATTATGCGACTCAATTAATACAGGAACAAAAAGCAAAAACAGTTGTTATTGGTTGGGTTGAATTACTGAATGAAAACTATGAAGCTTTTCTTTGCCTTGCAGAAGAAACACCAGACGGTACAGAACTGACAAACGAGAATTTAAATAAATATTATAACGGATAATAAACAAGCAATGGACGCATTAATAGCTAAACTTAAGACACAGATTATTGAACAATTAAATCTTGAAGGTGTTTCTCCTGACGATATCAGCCCAGATGATTCGCTGTTTGGCGAAGGTTTGGGTTTAGATTCTATTGATGCGCTTGAACTCATTGTTCTGCTTGAGAAAAATTACGGACTTAAAATTGAAAATCCTGCCGATGGGAAAAAGATTTTCGCCACTATCCGCACTATTGCAGAATATATTACTGCTCACGGAAAAGCCTAAGGCGAAATGTCTGAAAGGATTGTAATCACAGGGTTGGGAATTATTTCTGCCATTGGTGACAATGTGCAGCAGAATCTCGCATCGCTGCGTGCAAAACGTTCGGGCATAGGACAGATTAAATATCTGGAAACAATTCATAAAGGAAATCTTCCCATTGCTGAAGTTAAGCATACGGATGAGGAGTTGCTGCAGATTGCAGGTTTAGCAGAGGATACAGGTTATACACGCACAGCCTTATTGGGAATGATAGCCGCCAAAGAAGCATTTGATAATTCGGGAGCAAAGAAAGGTGACGGAATACGAACAGCTTTAATTTCTGCAACTACTGTTGGCGGAATGGGAAGCACCGAAAAATTCTATCTCGACTACATTAATCCTGAGAAGACGGGCGACTTTGTAAAGTATATAGATTCGCATGATTGCGGTGACAGTGCTGAGAAAATAGCAGACAATCTTGGTATAAAAGATTTCATTACTTCTATTAATACAGCCTGTTCATCATCGGCAAATGCACTGATGCTGGGAGCGCGATTGATAAAGCACGGAATTGTAGATAGGGTAGTGGCGGGTGGTGTTGACGGACTTACAAAATTTACCATCAACGGATTTAATACCTTGATGATTTTAGATAAAGAATATTGCAAACCTTTTGATAAAAATCGTACCGGGCTTACGCTTGGAGAAGGATCCGGTTTTGTTGTTTTGGAATCGTTAGAAGCAGCGCAGAAAGCAGGAAAACAGATTTATTGCGAACTCAAAGGGTATGCAAACACCTGCGATGCGTATCACCAGACTGCATCATCACCGGAAGGAACGGGAGCATTTCTTTCCATGAGCAGCGCATTGGCACTTAGCGGGCTGAAAATAGAAGACATTGATTATGTAAATGTTCACGGAACAGCAACACAGATTAATGATTTATCGGAAGGAAATGCAATGATGAAATTCTTCGGAAATAATGTTCCTAAATTCAGTTCTACAAAAGGATATACCGGACACACGCTTGGAGCAGCAGGCGGAATTGAAGCTGTTTTTTCTGCGTTGTCAATTCATAATAACACCATTTTTCCTAATCTTAATTTTAAGGATAAAATGGATGAATTTGATTTGGTTCCGGTTACTGATGTTCTGGAAAATGCAGGAGTAAAAAATGTGCTTTCCAATTCATTTGGTTTTGGCGGTAACAACACATCGTTAATTTTTTCAAAAGCATGAAGGCGTATATCCGAGGCATAGGGCAGATTTCGCCTCAGCAAACATTTGATAAGGATGATTTCCTTGATACTGTTGTTGGATACAATACTAATATGCTTTTCTGCATTGACCCGGTTTACAAGGAATTTATTAACCCTTTGCAGTTGCGAAGAATGAGCCGAACACTCCGTATGGGCGTTACAGCAGCAAAAATCTGTTTGACTGATTCAGGAATTGAAATGCCTGATGCAGTTATTACAGGAACGGGTTTCGGTTGCATTGAGGACACCGAAAAATTTTTGCTGGCAATGTTGAATAACAATGAGCAGCAATTAACGCCAACTGCTTTTATGCAAAGCACGCACAACACCATCAGCGGACAGGTTGCCATTATGCTGAAGTGCAAAGAATACAACAGTACGTATGTGAACCGTGGTTTTTCATTTGAAACTGCTTTATTGGATAGTTTGATGTTGATTGCAGAAGGTAATGCGCATAAAATTTTGTTGGGTGGTTTTGATGAAAACTCAGTTAATCTTCATGTTACAACCGAAAGGTTAGGACACTGGAAAAAAGAAAAAATCAATAGTCTTCAACTACTGGAAAGCAAAACTTCAGGAACCATTTCCGGTGAAGGAGCAACATTTTTCATGCTCACAGACAAAGAAGATGCAAATAACTATGCACTTCTGAAAGGATTGTCAACGCTATACAAACCTGAAAACGAAAAAGAAGTTGAGCAACATACTATTGATTTTTTGAAGCGCAATAATCTTTCGGTAGCAGATATTGATCTTGTAGTTTACGGTTTAAATGGCGATGTAAGAACAGATGGTGTTTACTATCATTTGCGCGATACTATGTTCAATCAAACAGCAGGAGCATATTTTAAACATCTCTGTGGTGATTATTATACATCTTCAGCTTTTGCGCTCTGGCTTTCGGCAAATGTGATAAAAAAACAAGATGTTCCCGAAGTGGTAAGACTTGGTAAAGCACCATTAGGTGCAGTGAAAAATATTCTTATCGTTAATCACTACCGCGATATTAATTATTCGTTCATGCTGGTTTCGCAATGTTGAATCACCGAAGCGTTAACTTAATTTTCCCATTATTATTTGTTTTGTTGCTTACCCTTGATTTCAGGATAGGCATAAGCAATTGGTTTTATCCCATGCTGGTTGTTTTAAAACTTGCAATAATGTTCTGGGGTTCATATTTCATTAACTCCAACTATCATATAAAAACACGGTGTGAGGTTAAGACTGATAAAAGGGAAATAGCCATTACATTTGATGATGGGCCTGATAAAAATGTTACTCCTGCTCTGCTGGAAGTGCTGAATAAGCACAATGCAAAAGCAGCGTTTTTCTGTATTGGCAGGAAAATTGACGGCAACGAAGAGGTCTTAAATAAAATAGATTTTGAAGGACACATTATCGGCAATCATAGTTTCTCGCATTCTAATTTTTTTGATTTTTTTACTTCCGGAAAAATGAAACGTGAATTTGAACAATCAAACAAACTTGTTTTTGATTCAACGGGTAAGCAAATGAATTTTTATCGTCCGCCTTACGGAATTACTACTCCAGCAATGAAGAAAGCAGTGAAGGAAAAGCAATATGAAACCATCGGATGGAGTGTTCGCTCTATGGATTCAATGCAGAGAAACGAGCAAAAACTGATGAATAAATTAACGAAGCAATTAAAACCGGGAGCAGTGTTTTTGTTTCACGATACATGGGAGGGTGTTGTACCTTTGATTGATAAATTTTTAACAGAAGCGAAAACGCAGGGATATACTGTTGTAAGGCCTGATGAATTGTTTAATGTAAAGGCATATAAATAATATGAAAAAGGTTGGTTTAAAAATTGGTTTTCTTGTTTCTTGCATCTTATTTCTTTCTTCTCAGGTTTATGCACAATATCCCGGCTACAAGACTGTTGCTGATGCAACAGAATTAAGGAAAAAGGCACAGGAATACACGAAGAAAACCAACTCTTTGGAGAGTGATTTCAAACAAGTGAAACATCTTTCCATGCTTACGGAAAACAGCGTGAGTAAAGGAAAATTCTGGTTTAAGAAGGACAACCTGTTACGCTGGGAATACAAAGAGCCTGTTCAGTATTTGATTGTGCTGAACAGCGGCAAAGCCTTCATCAAAGACAACGGGAAGGTTAAGAAGTTTGACATGAACAGTAACCGTATTTTTAAACAGGTAAATGACTTGATGTTGGCAGCAGTAAAAGGCGATATTCTTGAAAGTGCTGATTACAAAATCACTTATTTTGAAGGAAGCGATTCGTTTCTTGCTGAACTTTCACCCTTGCAGAAGAACATGAAAGAGTATGTGAAGAATATTCTGATTTATTTTGACAAGAAAGACTTCTCAGTTTCAAAATTCAGGATGACGGAGTTGTCGGGTGATTATACGGAGGTTGAGTTCAGTAATAAAAAGATTAACGTTTCGTTAGAAAGTAGCATATTTACAGGTAATTAATTTCAGAATATGCTTAATCAGATTGATTTTTACGCTTTGAATAATTTCATCATCCCTGAAACAGGAAAGGTTCAGGCTGAAGTTGGACTGAATGCTGCACATGCTATTTTTAAAGGACATTTCCCTGATAGTCCTGTATTGCCGGGTGTTTGTCTGATACAGATTTCAAAAGAGGTACTTGAGAAATCACTAGACGCTACCACACAGTTAGTACAATCTTCGCAGGTTAAATTTCTTGCAGTTGTTGACCCGACAGTTAATGCTGTTTTGCAAATTGCTTTAGATACTAAAGAGCAGGACGGATTGATTTCTGCAAACGCTGCAATCTCTGCAGGAGAAAAAGTATTCTTTAAGTTCAAAGGAGTTTTCAAAAGAGATAATGGCTAAGAGTTTTTCTTTGCGCTTTCTGCTTCTTTGCGCGCTTTACGTAAACGTATTTCACGCACATGCTGATGAAGGCATGTGGGTTCCTCTGTTTCTTGCCAAGTATAACGAGGCCGATATGCAGAGCAAAGGATTAAAACTGTCTGCTGAAGATATTTACAGTGTTAATCATACAAGTCTTAAAGATGCGGTGGTGCAGTTTGGTGGCGGCTGCTCTGGCGAAATTATTTCAGCGCAAGGTCTGTTGCTTACTAATTATCATTGCGGGCGCAGCAAAGTTCAGTCGCACAGCACGCTGGCGAATAATTACATTGATCAGGGCTATTGGTCAATGAACAGAAGCGAAGAACTTTCCAATCCCGGACTGACAGCTACATTTCTGGTGCGTATGGAAGATGTTACTTCGGAGTTGTTAAAGAATGTTACTCCCGAAATGACCGAAGTGGAACGTTACACTGCAATTGACAAAGCCTCAAAAGCATTGGAGAAAAAAATGGTAGAAGGAACACACTATGAAGCCAAGGTGAAAGAATTTTTTGGTGGTAATGAATACTATATTTTTATCACCGAAACATTTAAAGATGTGCGATTGGTTGGCGCTCCTCCTTATTCCATAGGCAACTTTGGTGCTGATACCGACAACTGGATGTGGCCCCGCCACACCGGTGATTTTGCGTTGTTCCGCATTTATGCCGATAGTTTGAACAAGCCGGCAGAATATTCGCCCGACAATGTTCCCTATAAACCGAAGAAGCATTTTGAGATTTCAATGAAGGAATTGAAGACAGGGGATTTTACAATGGTGTTTGGTTTTCCGGGAAGAACGCAGGAATACCTGACTTCCTTTGCTGTTAAGCAATTGGTGGAAGAGGAAGATCCTCTGAAAATTTCCATTCGTGAAAAACGCCTTGCTGTGATGGAAAAAGCGATGGCTGCCGACCCGCAGGTGAAATTAAACCTTACTTCAAAATATGCAAACATCAAGAACTACTACAAGAAGTTTATAGGTGAAAGTATTGGTCTGAAGAAAGTTGATGCAGTACAGAGAAAACAGGAGTTGGAAAAACGATTTACAGAATGGGTGAATGCAGATGAGAACAGGAAAGTGAAGTATCGAAATCTGTTACCTGAATTAGAAACGACTTACAATGAATTTGGACCTTACAACAAAGGTCTGGTGTTGTATAATGAAGCGTTTACTACAATGGACTTTGTCAGCTACATAAATAGTTTTACCAAACTTTCGGATTTGCTGAGGAATGGGGTAAAGCGTGAAGCATTAAGCATAGAAGTAGAAAAACAGACCAAGTACATTCATTCATTCTTTAAAAATTATAATCGAGCTATTGATTTGGATTGTGCCAATCACCAGATTAAGGCTATCATTGATTACATGCCCGAAGTGTTGACTGAAAAACAAAGAAAGAAATACAAGAAAAATAATGATGAATATATCTCAACATTATTTTCAGGTGATTTACTTGACTCGTTAAAATCTATTGCAAATCTTAATGCTTTAATTGAAAGAGAAGGGAAGAAATACATACCTGATACAATAAAATCAGAAAACGGATTTGGAGCAAATGATTTAGCATTTCAATTTGTATCAACTGTTACTCAAAACTTCAAGGAAAGCATCTACCCCAACTATGTTAAACTTGATATAAAACTCGACAGCCTCAACCGTATTTATACCCAGGCCTTACGTGAGTTTCAAACTGATAAATTGTTTTATCCCGATGCCAACTCAACACTGAGATTAAGTTATGGAAAGATTGAAGGCTATGCTCCTAACGATAGTGTTGTTTTTACTCCTTTTACCACTGTTGACGAAGTGATTGCAAAAGAAAAGCCGGGAGATAAAGAGTTTTCTGTTCCGGCAAAACTGAAAGAACTGTATGAGAAGAAAGACTATGGTGAATATGCCGTAAACGGAACGGTGCCCGTTTGCTTTATTGCTTCTAATCATTCAACGGGAGGCAATTCGGGTGCTCCGGTGCTGAATGCACAAGGACAACTAATCGGCACCAATTTCGACCGCAACTGGGAAGGCACTGCTGCCGATGTGATGTATGACCCCGCTATGGCAAGAAATATTTCGGTTGATATACGCTACACACTGTTTATCATTGATAAATTTGCGGGCGCAAAGCATCTGATTGATGAAATGACGATAATCAAGTAGCCTTACCCTAACACTCTCCAAAGAAGAGGGGATTTTGAAAGCCGTGAAAAAAATATCAGTATTTATTATTCTAATTGCAGTTGTGTTGTACTCTGCTCCCTTATCCTTCGGAGAAGGGCAGGGGATGAGGCTTCGCGGCCCCCTCGACAAAGCCTTTGAAGCCTTAAAGCGTTTCGATTATTTCACCGCAAAAGAGTTATTTGAAAAGTCAACCAAGAAAGAACCTGCAGGAGCTTATTACGGACTGAGTTTGATTTTTGCGAATGATAAAAACCCTTTTCATAATCTTGATTCTGCTTTGGCAGCAATCGTGAAATCTGACCAGGCTTTTGCTTTGCTGGAGGAAAAGGATAAGAAGAAACTTATTGAGCTTGACATCACTTCCAATTCTATTGAAACGCAGAAGCAGGCTGTTTTTCTTCTCGCATTTGAAGATGTAAACAATTTAAACACCGTTGAGCGTTGTGAATGGTTTCTTGCAGGTTTTAAAGAAGCACCTCAGTTAAATGAGGTTGTTAAACTTCGCAATCATCTTGCGTATCTCAATGCGGAGAAGGAGGGAACCTATCAGGCTTTCAAGGCTTATATGGATAAATATCCTGCCGCAGAGGATTTAGTAATTGCAACGGAAAAGTATGAGACCACTTTGTACGAAACACTTACCAATCCCAAGAATATCCAGTCGTACCTGGATTTTCTGAAACAGTATCCCAAGACCACTTACCGCAAAGAAGCGGAGAATAAGATTTACGAATTGTCGGTTGTTAAAGGAAAAATAAAAGAGTACCATGATTTTATAAAGAAGTATCCCGACAATCATAATGTGCCCGAGGCATGGCGCAAAATCTATTCTATTTATACTGCTGATTCAAATCCTGAATCATTTGCTGACTTCAGATTAGAGTATCCTGATTATCCTTATAAAAATGAAGTGCTGAAAGATCTGGAGATTGCTAAAAGCCGCTACTACCCTGCGGTGCGCGACAAGAAATGGGGTTATGTAAACGGCAATGGAAAGGTGATCATTGCTTTTGAATACGATTGGTGTGAACCTTTTAACGAAGGTATTGCTGAAGTGGGCAAGGCCGATAAGGCAGGCTTCATCAACAAGAAAGGTGAAGCGGTTGTTGCTCTGCAGTATTCGGAAGTGGAGCCCTTTCATGATGGTTTTGCCGTGGTGGGTAACGAAGAGTTTTATGGCATGGTGGATTACACCGGCAAGGTGGTAGTGCCGCTGAAATACGATGAAGTTTTTGACTTTTCGGAAGGGCTGGCGCGCGTAGTGCTTAACGATAAATATGGTTTTGTAAATAAATCAGGAACGCTTGCTATTCCTTTGCTGTTTGATGATGCCGAAGATTTTTCGGAGAGCAGGGCAGTGGTTGAGTTCAATAATAAAAAGGGATTCATTGATAAGTCAGGTAACATTGTTATTCCTTACGATTTTGATGATGCAGAATCGTTTAAAGACGGATTGGCGCGGGTAGAAAAGGATGGTTTTTACGGACTGATTTCAAAAGTTGGTGAGCCCATTGTGCAGTGCGAATACGATGAGATAGGCTCGTTCAGCGAAGGACTAGCTGTAGTAGTTAAAGCCGAAAAATACGGATATGTTGATAAAAACGGACAGGTTGTTATTCCCGTGATGTATGATTTTGCTTTTGATCAGGCATTGCCTGAACTGGCATTTAAAAACGGCAAAGCTCCCGTAACACTGAAAGGTAAAATGGGGGTGATTGACATAACAGGCAAGGAACTAATTCCACCACAGTTTGACGACATCGGCAGGTTTTCGGAAGGCTTGCTTGCAGCAAAGAAGAAAGGTAAATGGGGATACATTGACTCCACGCAAAAGACCATCATAAAGTTTGAGTTTGAGGTTGCCGGTAATTTTTCGGAAGGACTGGCGCGTGTAAAACGCAGCGATAAATTCGGTTACATCGACACGAAAGGATTAACGCAAACACCCAGCGTATTTGAAGAAGCAGGAGATTTTACTAACGGCATTGCCAAAGTAAGCGAAGCCGGCAAACTGGGCTTTATCAATAAAAGCAATGCGTACGTTATTCCCTGCGAAATTGATGAAGCAGGTAGCATGATGGAAGGCGATGTGGTATTGCTGAAGAAAAACCGAAAGATGGCCTACTTTAATTTAAAGACCGGCAACTACATCTGGCGCGAGGCAGGGTATATTGCAGAGTAGTTATTCCTTCAACACTTTCTCCACCCTAACCAGCCCACCCTTTTTATCAAACACCTGCAAAAGGTATAAACCTTTTTGCAGTTCAGCTATTTGCAGCTTGTTGGTGTTGTATGCTTCGGCTACGGTTTGTCCTAAGGTGTTGCAGAGTTTAAGGCAGGCAGGGTTGTAGCCAACTATGGTTAGTTCGGTGGTGGCGGGGTTGGGGTAGATTAGCATGTTAACAGTTGCTTCATCAGGTATAGAGAGAGAACTTACAATTGTATTTACTGTTGTATTTGTAACAATTGGGGCATTGAAATCAAAATAAATATAGGCGGTGTTTTCGATTACAGAGCCAAGTGGTGTATTGTCTTTAACTTTTACTCTATAGTTGAAATAACCATGACTTGCGGGTTCATTTACATTGCTGTCAGGTAACATAATTTGGTCAAACCTAAATGTCATTATTCCTTGTCCTGATAGATCAAATGTGTAAGGATGGCTTGCTGCTCCCGGCATTATGGTAGCAGGGTCAAGAAATGAAGAAAGGGTGTCTTTTACCACAACCGTAAAGGCTGTGTCGTTTCCTGTATTTTGAAAGTGTACGGTGTAAAATAATATTGAATCGGTGGGTAAAATATAGCCTTCATCCCATTTGCCTTTTGGAATAACCGATTTTGCATTCGGGTCAAAAGGTGCTGTAATTGTTCCTTGTAAAAAGAGTGTGTTATCGTAAGGAAACTCATCTCCTGTTATAGGTTCGATTTCAAAGTAGTTTGAAATTGTATCATTGATTGTTACCCATGTAGGAACGTTGAAAGTAGCATTTAAGGGTTGATACCAATTGCCATAAAATCCGGGAATATTACTAAGCGTCCATTCTATTTTATGTTCATTTGGAAAATGCACTCCTCCCATTGTAGATCCTGTATATTGCAGCACGCTATCGTAAATAAACCGCACCAATGCGTTCTCAGGTGAATAGCTGTTATTATAAGGTTGTATTTCATAGCTGATTGGAAAGCCCGGACTACTGCCTGTCCACCATGCTCCAACCCCTAAATCAAAAGATGTATTGCTTGCGTAATTCCCGAAATTGTTGTTCGAAGAAGTATCACCTGATTGAGCAAAGGTTACAGTAAGATAGCCGTTTGACGGGCAAGTAATAGTATAGTAAGGAAATGAAAAATCTGATACTTGTACTGTATTATACATATTGAGTGTTTCAATAGAATAATCGCCATTTGCATCTGTATATCCGAAATCGCCACTTGGGTTTGCTATTACTATTCTGCCTGCAAAACCATTTTCACCAATATCTTGAATGCAGTTTTGATTAGCATCATGATAAACTCTTCCTTGAATGATATTTACGCAACCCGATGGAATGTAAGCGTAGCCCATTACAGAACATCCTTGTGCATCTGTTACAAGCACATTGTAATTGCCTTCAGACAAATTTGTTGCTGTTTCTCCGGTTTGCTGTAAATCATCGTTCCATAAATAGGTAAACGGTGGGTTTACACCTTGTGCTGTAACTGTTGCAGTTCCATTATCTCCGCAATTGGCATCAATAGTTATTACTGCTGCATAAATATTATAACTGTTTATGACTTGTATTTCCATTGAGTCTACACAGTAGTTTTCATCCCACGCGAATACTTCATAAACTCCCGACTGAACATTGGTAATAGTTGAAGTGCTATCATCTGTTGGCTGCCACCAGTATTGATAATTTCCTGTTGTACCTTCGGCATGCACGCTGATTGTGCCATATGAATTACCGTTGCAATCTAAATTTATAAGTGTGTCCAAAACTATATGAGGTGATGGTAGTGTGCCTATATAAGTGGTTTCAGAATAAAGACAACCGTTGGCATCGGTGGCATTAATAAAGTAGGTTGATTCGGTACAGGCATTTATTGTTTGACTAGTCTGATTACCTGTCCAGATATAACTGATTGGTTGGGCTCCACCTGTAAAACCATTAACAGTAAGTGTCCCGTTACAGCTGTTACACATGGTTGGTTCAACTATGGAAATATCTGATGAGGTAATTCCCCCATTATCACTCAATGATGTAATTGCATTATTCAACTGACAATAGTTATTGTCATTAACAATTAAACGATAGGCTCCTGCGCAGACATTAGAAGGCGAAGGCACAGAATTATAATTGGAGGTATACCAAATATATTGGTAGGGTGGCGTTCCTCCGCTTGCCATTGCGCTAAGTATACCATCACATTGCCCGCATCCTGATGTATTCGTATTGTTAAAAGTGGCAGTAATAGGTAGGCTTTCTGTTATGGTAAAAAAAAACGCGTCTGATTCTGACATGTCAAGACTATCAATAGCCACTACACTGTATGTTCCAGCGCATAGTCCCAGCACATATTCATCATTATAACCAACATATCCGTTAGGGTAGGTCCATCGAAATGAGAAAGGTCCACCACCACCACTTACAACTGCTGTTGCACTGCCATAACATTGCCCCGGGCACGTTGTGGTAGTAGCGCTTATTGAAACAGTATGCCCTAATGAATAGCTTTCTGAAATAGACAGAAAGAATACAAATAGTAATAGATAATAATTTCTCATGGTTTCCAAATTTTCCACGCAAGTTAAGCAAAATAAATCCAAACACCTTTATTGCGCAGTAATATGGCAGTTTGCAAGTGCAAACAGTTATATTATTTGCAAATACTATCATTTGCACTTGCAAACAGGTGTAGTGCTGATTTATAGAGCTATCTGCAACTACTTTTCATGCTAATAGCCATTTTTTTTACGGTTTGCAGTTGCAAACAGTAATATTTCCCGCTATTATAACAAATTGCAGTTGCAAACAACAGTATTTGCAGCAAATAACAGTATCTGCACTTACAAACAGCACTATTTGCCGCCATTATTACAAGTTGCACTTGCAAACAGCTTTATTTGCGGCTACTACCTGTGTATGCACTTGTTTACAGCCTTATTTTCGGCTATTAGTGTTGTATGCACTTGCATACTGCCTTATTTTTAGTTCCTGAGGCTAAATTGGTGTGCAATAATAAAAATTTATTCTTGCTGTTAATCAGTATGTTATAATAGTTTTTGATAGAAATATACTTTTCGCATACAATAAAGTAAATTATGTAACCGTTATCATATCAAAGGGCAACTCCAAACCAATTAAAACGCCCCATAAAAATGTCAAATTCACAATATCTGGGAAACCGCTTTGAAACGGCTACCAAAGGAAACCGCAAAAGAATGTTAACCGCATCAACCGATACCGATGCCAAGTTAAGCGCACAGCAAATGAGCGATGCCGATATCACCATGCTGTTCGGATTGTTTCACCCTGTGTTTGCGCTTTTTGCGCAACTGTATGCCTTATGGTTAGCAGCATTGGGTGTTTACAAAGGCGAAACGCTGCGCCTTAAAAACAAGATGAAAGAACTAAGCAAACAGAAAATAAAAGAATGGGATGCAGCCATACAGGTAGTGTTTCTTGAAAACACAGAAGATTACCTGATACTGCTTCCCAACGGACGCGCCCCTTTTCAAAACGGAACCTACGAGCAGCGCGTAGCTGCTGTTGAAGGACTGGGTATAAGGCTTGCCGCTTACCCAGCGCTGTTAGTGCTGAAAACTGTCGTTGATGTTTTTGCCACCGACCTGCGCAACATCCGCTTGGTGCATCAGCAGAAAGAGCAGCTTGCCGATACTGCTTCTTCTAATCTTGAAAGTCAGCGCGTGTTGTTAGCTGTTATGTTCTATGGTGTGTTGGGTTTTCTGATGTATAAGTTCCGCGCTGAAATAACACGGGTTACCGATTTCATTGATTTCTCATTGCTCAACGCAAAAGGCAGTGATGATGTGCCCACCATTTTTGAGCGCGAAATACCTGCCAACTCGGTTGATAACATCACCGAAGGTTTTGCAGCAGATCAGGAATTTGAAATTGAAGTGTTGCAAGGCGGTGGTGCTTATTTTTACACTGCCGATTCTAAAACACAAACCTATACCGGTTCAGGCGTTTTCAGAAACACAGGACCTTCACAAAAGTTTACTGTTCCTGAGTTAGGTGGCATGAAAGAGTTCCTGAACGTACACAACCAAACCGGTGCAATGGTGAAAATAAAAATAACATTAGTTGAAGAATAGCTGTCGCTCTGCAGCCCGTGCAAGTTTTATCTCATAGTTTTTCTTGCACAAAAAAGCCCCGTCTTACTGAACCGAGACGGGGCTTTTTTATGCACCCCCTCCTTTTTTCAAGGAGGGGGCAGGGGGTGGTTACCTCACCACCACCTTCTTCACACTCACCTTTCCATCAATAACAACCTGCACAAAATATACACCACTTGCAAGGTTGGAAACATCAATAGTTGATTGCTGACTGTTCATTGATTGCTGATAAACCAATTGCCCTGTTGTGTTCAGTATGTTCACCATGGACTGTGGACTATTGACTGTGGACTCAAAAACAACAGTCAACTTATCCGTTGCCGGATTTGGAAACACATAGAATGTCGTGCTGAGCGTAGTCGAAGCATCTTCAACACCCGTAACAAGGTTAGGGCATTCAATTGGAAAAATACCCAAATCAATATCACCATTAATGGCTGTTGTCCATGCCGAGAGCATGCTGTGCCAGGTATTATCGCTCCACATTTCCCAGGCAAGCTGTGTTAAGTTTGCATCACCATCGGTGCTGGAAACAACACCCACCTGATCATTAGTTCCGAGTGTGGTAAAGTTCACGCCTACTGCATAATCAGCGCTTATGAGCACAGGTGATGTAAATGAAATTTTATTAAAAAAGCCTGAGGTATCAATGCGTGTAATCAATAAATCTTTAGTGGCAAGCAGCGTGCCCGGTGCGGTGTTCACCGTTCCGGTTGTAGCTGTTCCTGTACCGTTTGCCTGACGCAGGTTTACCGTTACTTTGCTGTTGGCATTACCTGAAACATATTCTTTGGCGCCAAACCAAACAATAACATCTTGCACATATACGGGTGTGGTTACATCAAACACCTGTGCTTTTTCTTTGTCGCCATAATTATTAGAGCCGCTTATGTAGCCTGAAGTAGCACCATAAATAACAGGAGTTCCGTTGGCAAAATTGGTTTGCACAATGGTATCGCAGGTGCCGGCAGCATACAGGCAAAAAGCTGTGCTTTCGCTGGCGGTAAAGTTGCTGCCTGTAATAAGGTCAATGCCTTCGCCATCACCTAATGAATAAGAACCTGTACCGTTGTTGCAGCAAATACCGTTGCTACCTGAATCATAAATGGTGAAGGTGTAGCAGCCGGTGTTCAAACAAATTTCACTTACATATTGCTGGTTGTTACCGTAAGAGCCACCGCTCGCCACTACGGTGTTGCTTCCATCGCGTATTTGCCAGGTAGTCTGGCTGCCGCTGTTGTCGGTATTCAGAATCAGGTAAGCATTATTGTTGGCTACCGTAACCGTGAAGGAAGAGGAGGATGAATTGTTGGTGTTATTCGCATCCGCTCCACCGTTAGGCGATGCAGTAGTTGCATTAAACGTATGAGCCCCTGCGGTAACTGTTCTTACAGGAAGTGTAACGTTTGCCGTGGCATTGGTAGCTAAGGAGCCTGTCCAGGAGTAATTAACAGAAGCACCGCCATCCACAGTTGTTGTAATGGTAACAGCAGTAAGTGTGGTAGATCCAAAATTCTTAAGCGTTACAATAGGAGTGATGCTTGTAGCGCATGAACTGCCGGAAGGAGCAACGATTGCTGAAATGCCTGCATCCAGCGCAATGGTTGGTGTGCAGGGGGCATACGTTCCGGCAAGGGTTAGGGCGCCTGTGTTTCCGGGATCTAACCATGCTTTTAATTTTTGGCCGGTGGTGTTGCTGTTTTGTGTCCAGTCGTAAGATATTTTGCCATACAAGTCAGGTGCAGTAAGTGCGTTGCAATAAGAACTTCCGCCTGAAAGATGCCCTACTATTAATCCTGAGCTGTTGAAGATAGGCGAGCCTGATGAGCCGCCTTCAGTAACACCGTGTCCGTTTGTAGTCCCTGCCCATACTACTTGCCAGTGGGTGTTGGCATTTGTTCCTGCATAGGTAGCAGAAGTAAGTGCAGAAGTATAAGTGGAGATTTTCTTAGGGTCACCAGCCGGATGGTGAATTCCTACACCCGATGAGCTGGCAGTGTTGTTTGCATTCCATCCGTTCCAATAGGGGTTGTAACCAGATGGAATAGTGTTATTAAGTTGCAGCAATAGAAAATCTGAACCAGTAATGTTTCCCCCATCGTTGCTGTCGGCTTTTTTAGCACAACCGGTTACAGTGCTTGAGGTTGAAAAACTTCCGTTTACATTGCAACCACTGCGCTCCATATTAAAATAGAATACCCACTGGTTGAAATTATTTGCGGTTGCAGAAGCCCCACAGTGCAATGCTGTAAGTACGTATGGCACACAATTAAGACTGGTATTGTTAACCAACGAGCCTGAACAATAGCCCTGGCCGCTGCCTTCCACAACAAGAATACGCACCACTCCTTTTTTTTCGTCCTGCCAGTTATTGCCTTCGGGTGAGCAGTTAACATCCACTTCGCAGGCATCGCCACCTCGCAAATCTTTTGATGGGTCGTAAATATAGCGGTAAGCATAACCTACATGCGAGATGTTTATTTTACCTTCTCCGGCATGTGAAGAGGGCTCTACATACTCAAGGTAGCAGGTTGTGCCGTAAACAATCTCTGTAGCAAAAGTGTGGCTCTCGTGATTATTGAAATCAGTGTAGCCGCCAATTACCTGTTTGCGGCCTTCATTCCAGATATACAATTCAGCTCCAGGCGGCAGAAAAAAATCATCGTAAAAAAGAGTTGTTGCCAAGGCTTCATCTGCAATAATTTTTAAGCGCCATACTTTGTCGCCATTTGGTAGGTTTGTCCATACACCTGAGTTCGTGAGGTTGAAATTGGCAGGAACCAGTTTTGCAAAGCGCGGAACTTTTCCTTTGGTTTCATTTTCTATATCCTCGTCACGGAGTCGGTTGCGGTCAAGGCTGGCAATCACTTCTTCGGGAATATCGTTATCCGATAGTTGAAAGATGGGATTGAAACTCAGTGGCTGTCCTCCGGTGCTGATTTGTGCAAACGAAGAAGAAAAAAAGCCTACGCAGATAACTGCAAGGGCTGTAATGAATTTAGAATGTTTGTTCATGTTTTTTTGTTTAGTCATGCCGAACTTGTTTCGGCATCTCCTGATGGGACACTGAAACAAGTTCAGTGTGACGTTTATTTTTCTGTGATAATGAATTTAAGTGTGTTTGTTGTTACAGCAGACGATAGTTTTGCGAAATAAATTCCTGCTGCCAGTTGCGATACATCAATTGCCGACTGGCGATTGGTGAGTATTGTTTGTGATATCACTTGCCCTGAAATATCAATGATAGACAGAACAGAAGTGTTACTCAAATCAGAACCCGAAACCACATTCAACACATTGTTTGCAGGGTTAGGGAAAATGTAAAACTCATTGGCTTCCACTTTGGTTTCAATGCCAACGGGCAGTTGGTCGCACTCAATAGGAATAAGCACAAAGTCAAGGTCTAATTCCCATGAATTGGGTTCAAGCATGGTATGCCATGTGCCGTCTGACCATTGTTCCCATGAGCGCTCAGAACCACCTCCATCGCCATCAGTAGTAGTAACAATAGCAACAGAATCACCTGCGCTTAACAAACT
The DNA here is from genome assembly GCA_947479755.1 of Bacteroidota bacterium. Classification (GTDB taxonomy): domain Bacteria; phylum Bacteroidota; class Bacteroidia; order SXHM01; family SXHM01; genus SXHM01. Next base: position 48,797 of record CANKAM010000005.1, on the reverse strand, counting down.
GAAATCAACGCCAACAGCATAAGGTCCGGTAACGGTAACTGTGCTTGGCATTCCTATTAATATAGGATTGGCAGAAGTAAGTTGTGATAGTGCAATACTTCCAGCTCCGAGTATGGTGTTAGGTGCGGCAACGGTTCCTGTAGTTGAAGTTCCGGTTCCGTCCATGTTGTAAATAACAAATGCAAGAGCAGAGTTAGGATCGCCAGAAGTGTTGATGATATCACCGATGTAAACAATAATGTCAGAGATGTAGGAAGTTGAGTTTACAGGAGTGTAGGATTCTGCCTTTGCAACATCACTGTAGGCATTGTTTCCGCTGATATAACCACCGCCCTGTGCAGGATATAGTGTCCATGTTGTATTAGGGTCGGCAGCAGGATTCCAGATGGTATCGCAGGCACCGGTTCCTCCACCGCCTGTGCTGATGTTGATGTAATTGGTTTTTGTTTCGCCATCACTTCCGGTGCCGTTGGTGGCGGTGAGTGTAACAGTGTACAATCCAACGTTAGCGTAAGTGTGTGCCGGATTTTGTGATGTGGAGGTGTTTAAACCACCGCTTCCCGGGTCGCCAAAATTCCATGCCCATGAGGTAGGTGCGTTGGTGCTGAGGTCGGTGAACTGAACATTGGTTCCCGGTGTGCCTGATGTTGGGTTGCCCACAAAATCAGTTACGGGTGCCCCGCCTGATTGTGAACTGCAACCCGTTGAAGCCAATAAGTCAGCGCGCTCGTTGCTCAATATTGAATTCATTTCAGCTGCCTGTTGTATAGTAAACATGTTAGGGCAGGCAGCATAGTCCATAAAGTTTTCGGTTTGATCCGGAAGGTCAGGATTTCCGCTGGTGCAGCTATTTACGTTAGGATCAAAACAATTAGAAAAGGTGTTGTAGTTTTCCTGATATGATTGTGGAGTGTCAGAAAATCCATCATCGTTAGAACAGCCGGGGCTATCATCACAACTCCAGGTGTGGCAGAGGTTAAAGTAGTGTCCTATTTCATGGGTTGCTGTTCTGCTTCCGCTTCCCATTCCTAAACTGTAATCCAGCACAAGACCATCATTAGCTGAACCTACCATTCCGAATGTAGGAAGATATGCATAGCCCGCAGTACCGGAGTTGGTGCCTCCGCAAATGTCCACTATCCAGATGTTGAGAAAATGGGCAGGGTCAACGGCATTGGATCCACCCTGATTGGTGTATTTCATTTTGTTGGTTTCGGTGGAGGTACTGTAGCAATCTTCTGTGGTAGCTACGCGTATGGTTTGGTCTAAACAAAATTCAATCTGCGCATCGGTGGCAACCGACTGAAAAATAGAACGAGTAGAAGAAGCATCTGCATTTTGTCTGCGGAAGTCTTCATTTAGCGTTTGAATCATATCAGCAATCAATGCATCGGAAACGTTCTCTGTACTGCCATTGTAAACAACGTGCACTACCACCGATATTTTTCTCAACACCTGCGTTTCGCGGTTGTTTAAATAATTCTGAATACGTTGTTCGCGGCCTGTAATCATGTCTTCGCGTTCGCGGGCATAGGTTGCATCAATTGCTTCCAGTGCCTGACTAACCGTAACGGTGGCGCAGGTAGCTTGCTGTGCTGAAGAGGTGAGAATGTTAGAGAGTGAGAAGGTGAGAAGGAGGAGTGCGATGTAAAGTTTCTTCATTGTGGTTTTTAAAATAGTACGTGCAAACGTAAATGATAAAACACAGATTTACAATAAATGTTTTCCACCGATTATTTTCGTCAATTAGCCTTGTTTATCTGTTGATATATAAATGAAATAACAGCTAAACTAAGAAAGGCGCAACAGCGCCTTTCTTAGTTATAATTTTCAGTTCTTACTATTTGAACTCCGGCAAATTCTTAAAGTAATCGTACGTGATTTTCAATCCCTCTTTGCGCTGAACTTTAGGTTCCCAGCCAAGGATTTGTTGAGCGCGGGTAATATCGGGTCTGCGCTGTTTAGGGTCGTCAGTAGGCAGAGGGTTATAGATTATCTTTTGTTTGGTTCCCGTTAAAGCAATAATTTCTTCAGCAAATTGTTTGATGGTAATTTCATCAGGGTTGCCTATGTTTACAGGGTTAGCGTAATCGCTCAGCAGCAGTCGGCAAATACCTTCCACCAAATCATCTACATAGCAGAACGAGCGGGTTTGACTGCCATCACCAAAAACGGTGATGTCTTGTCCGCGCAAAGCCTGACCCATAAAGGCAGGCAGGGCGCGACCATCATCTAAACGCATGCGTGGGCCATACGTATTAAAGATGCGGATAATGCGTGTTTCCAATTGGTGATAGGTATGGTAAGCCATGGTAATAGCTTCCTGAAAACGCTTAGCCTCATCATACACACCGCGCGGACCGATGGGGTTTACATTGCCCCAGTAATCCTCGTTTTGCGGATGCACATTCGGGTCGCCATACACTTCAGAAGTAGAAGCGATTAACATGCGTGCTTTTTTGGCGCGGGCCAAACCAAGCAGGTTGTGTGTTCCCAGCGAACCTACTTTCAAGGTCTGGATGGGAATTTTCAAGTAATCAATAGGGCTTGCAGGCGAAGCAAAGTGCAGAATATAATCCAGCTTGCCCGGCACAAACACAAACTTAGAAACATCATGATGATAGAACTCAAACTGCTCTAACTTGAACAGATGCTCAATGTTGCTGAGGCTTCCTGTAATCAGGTTGTCCATGCCAATTACATGATACCCTTCTTTTATAAACCGGTCGCACAGGTGTGAACCAAGGAAGCCCGCAGCTCCGGTAATTAATATTCTTTTTCTTTCAGACATATCTTAGGATTTAACCCTCTCCTTTGGAGAGGGAAGGGTGAGGCTGTTTACGGCTTCGCGTCCTATGCTGTAATAGGTGAAACCAAGTTCTTTCATGCTTTGATTGTCGTATAAATTGCGTCCGTCAAAAATTACTTTGTTCTTTAATGCAGCAGTAATTTTATCAAAGTCAGGATTGCGGAAAAGCTGCCACTCGGTTGCTATAACAAGCGCATCGGCATCAGTAAGCGCATCGTAATGGCTTTCGGTGAAGTTTATTTTTGTTCCCAACAGCTTCTTTACGTTGTTCATTGCTTCGGGGTCAAAGGCAGTTACTTCCGCACCGGCTTTCAGCAATTCTTCAATAATATAAAGCGCAGGTGCTTCGCGGATATCATCGGTATCGGGCTTAAAGGCCAATCCCCACAATGCAATCTTTTTTCCTTTTAACGAACCACCAAAGTATTCCAGAATTTTAGGAACGATAATGGTTTTCTGTTTCTCGTTTACTTCCATCACCGCTTGCAACAGGGCAAAGTTGTAGCCCACATCACTTGCCGATTTTGCAATGGCCTGCACATCTTTCGGGAAACAGCTTCCGCCATAACCAATGCCCGGAAAAAGAAAACGTTTTCCGATGCGGTCGTCAGAGCCAATGCCTATGCGCACTTTATCTACATCAGCGCCTAACAGTTCGCAAAGATTTGCAATCTCGTTCATGAAGGTAATTTTTGTTGCAAGAAAAGCGTTGGCAGCGTATTTAGTAAGCTCCGCACTTTTCTCGTCCATAAATATCACCGGATTTCCCTGGCGCACATACGGCTTGAATAAATCACCCATAATGTGTTTTGCTTTCTCTGAACTTGTTCCGATAACAACGCGGTCGGGTTTCATAAAATCATCTACTGCAAAACCCTCACGCAAAAATTCGGGATTGCTTACCACATCAAATTCAACTTTAGCGTTCTTTGCAATCGCCACGCGAACTTTCTCGGCAGTTCCAACGGGTACGGTGCTCTTGTCAACAATAACTTTGTAATCTTTAATGAGCTTGCCTAAATCATCCGCCACACCTAAAATATAAGAGAGGTCGGCAGAGCCATCTTCGCCCGGAGGTGTTGGCAGCGCAAGGAAAATCACTTTTGCATTTTCAATGGCTTCAGCAAGATTGGTAGTGAAAGCTAAACGACCTTGTTTGATGTTGCGCTCAAAAATCACATCTAGGTGCGGTTCATAAATCGGCACAATGCCGTCCTGCATCTTGCGTACTTTCTCTACATCAATGTCTACGCAGATAACATTGTTTCCCGTTTCGGCAAAACAAGTTCCGGTAACCAATCCAACGTATCCTGTTCCTACAACTGCTATGTTCATCTTTAATTAATTTGTCAATGATTTAATTTGAGTATGTCATACTGAGCGAAGTCGAAGCATCAATTATCATAGCCCTTCGACTACGCTCAGGGTGACAGTTCTATGATTTATTTACAAATTTCAAAACGTTTTCAGTGATATAAGAAAGTGTTTCGTTATCCATCTCTGTATGCATTGGTAATGAGATTACGTTTTTACATAAGTGAATAGTTGTTTGGAAATCTGAATCTTTAAATGCAGAATTTGCATACGCCTTCTGATGATGCAATGGCTTTGGATAATAAATCATTGCAGGAATATCTTTGCTAGCTAAGAATTCTTTCAGTTGTGTGCGGTCAACACCATTTAACACCAATGTGTATTGATGAAAAACATGGGTTGAGTTTTTAGCACGTGCTGGTGTTTTTATTTTAGGATTATTTGCAAATGCTTTATCATAATAGTCAGCCACTTTATTTCGGGCTGCAGCATATTCATCAAGGTGTTTCAGTTTTACTCTCAATACTGCTGCCTGTATACTGTCAAGGCGCGAGTTTACTCCAATATCATCATGAATATATTGTACAGATTGTCCGTGGTTGGCAATAATGCGCAAACGTGCAGCAAGTTTATCGTCATTGGTGTACATTGCACCTCCATCACCATAACAACCTAAATTCTTAGATGGGAAGAAAGAAGTGCAGCCTACAGTTCCTATTGTTCCCCCTTTTACTTTTTTGCCATCAGCAAACGTATAGTCAGCACCTATTGCCTGCGCCACATCTTCAATTACAAACAGGTTGTGTTTGCGGGCAATTTTCATAATGGTTTCCATGTCGGCACACTGTCCGTAAAGGTGAACGGGAACAATGGCTTTTGTTTTAGGAGTTATTGCCTTTTCAATTGCAGCAGGGTCAATGGTAAAGGTATCGGGATTTACTTCTACCAATACCGGAGTTAATTTCAGTAGCGCAATAACTTCCGCAGTTGCTACGTAAGTAAAGTTGGCAGTAATTACCTCATCACCCAGTTGCAGATTTAGAGCCATCATGGCAATCTGCAAAGCATCTGTTCCATTGGCGCAGGGAATAACATGTTTTACGCCCAGGTATTTCTCCAGTTCAGCCTGAAAAGATTTTACTTCCGGACCATTAATAAATGTTGTGTTATTAATTACATTTTGAATGGCTGCATCTACCTCAGTTTTAATATGCTCATACTGGGTTTTCAAGTCAACCATTTGTATTTTCTTCATGGTAGTTTCCATCCGTTTTTTTAATACTTTTTTTAAGCGGCTGCAAATATAGACAAATAGGCTGCGTATCAAATTATGGCTTTGTATTTGTTTCGTTCAAGAAAAATTACATCTATTTCAATAAAACACTTACTTTTGTGAACCCTAAACAGAACCATTCTGAAAAGATATGAAGAAAACAGTTTTAACCACACTCTCATTTTTTACGGTTTTTACCTTTGCTTTAGCGCAGGACGATTTGTGTACTAACCTCAAGAAAATTGTTGATGCAGGAAATACACAGTTTACCGGTTTGCGTGGCGAAGCAACATCAAAACAAATTTCAGGAGAAGCACGTCCGTTCTTTGTGTCAACTGCACATTTAGGAAAAGATAAAGGATATCTGAACGACAGTCAGGAGTATCCAGCTTATGAAGAGTTGATAGCAACAAGTGCTGTAAAAGGTGATGTTCCGGAAGCTAAACTGGTTCAGGAGTTTGAAAGCTATAAAGAAAAAATTAATGCATGTTTTGCCGCAAGTCCGGAATGGAAAATGATGGACAAAGATAAAACCAATGATCTCTATCTTGAAGATACCAACTTCAGAAAGCTAGTAGGTTATGAAGCAAAAAAAGGACCTAAAGTAAAATTTGAATTGTATATGTACAATAATCGGGTAGCTGGTCACTGGTGCATTGAGTTAAATGTTGAAGGAGTAGGAAAATAACCATTGAAATGCCGCAGAAGCGGCATTTTTGTTAAATAATAAATAACCACAAAATGAACTGTATAATTGTTGATGACGATGAACTTTCAAGAGCAGCCTTGAGAAAATGTGTTGAGCGTAGTGATTTCCTTAATCTTGTTGCAGAATGCAAAGATGCTGTTGAGGCGCAGAAAGTAATCCATGACAACCAGATTGATCTGATGTTTCTGGATGTTGAAATGCCGGAGATGAGTGGTATTGAATTTATAAAAAATGTAGAAGTCGCCTGTCAGGTTATTATTGTTTCTTCTAAAAAGGAATATGCTGTTGATGCATTTGAATATAACGTAACTGATTACCTGTTAAAGCCTGTTCAGTTTGCACGTTACATGAAAGCGGTTGAGAAGGCTCGTCAGATTTACGAGAACGTTAAAAGCGAGGGAAGTAATTCACTTCTGATTAAACAGGATTCTAAATTAGTGAAACTTGACTTGCCTAATATCTATTACATAGAAGCTTTTTCGGATTACGTAAATATTTACACCAAAACAACACGCTACACTGTGCTTTCAACGATGAAAGCAATTGAAAGCAAACTGCCGTCTGCTGATTTTATGCGAGTGCACCGTTCTTATATTGTAAGGCTTGATAAAATCAACACCATTGAAGAAAATACAATTGTGCTGAACGAAAAACTTATTCCTGTAAGCCGCTCCAACAAAGATGGTTTGGTAAGACGATTAAATATTTTGTAAAACCGAAGGGGCGTTAATCAGCAAAAAGGAATGCCTCAGTCCAAAGAAAACAAACTCAATTTTTCTGCCGAGTTCGAGAAATTTTTTTCGCTCTCATTTGATATGCTCTGCATTGCAGGTACAGATGGATATTTTAAAGAGCTAAATCCTGCATTTGAAAAAGTATTAGGCTATACCCATGCCGAGCTTATTTCAAAACCTTTTCTTGAATTTATTCATCCTGATGATTTGCAGGTAACGCTGAATATTGTTGCCGAACTCTCGGAAGGCAAACCAACTATTAATTTCAGAAACCGTTATTATTGCAAAGATGGTTCTATAAAGGTTCTAGACTGGACTGCAGCACCTGACCCTGAAACAGGAATGATATATGCCGTTGCCAAAGATTTCACAGACCAGGTAGAACTGGAAAGCAATCTGATTAAAGTCAACACTCTAAATAATGCGGTTCTTGACAGCGCTAACTTTTCCATTATTTCTACTGATCCAAATGGAATAATAATGACCTTTAATAAAACTGCTGAAGAATCATTAGGTTATTCTGCGGCTGAATTGATTGGTAAATCAACACCACAGCCCTTTCACGATAAGAATGAAGTAGTAAGAAGAACAGAAGAGTTGAATCGTGAATTGAAGTTGAATATTCAACCTGGGTTTGAAACGTTTGTTGCAAAAACAAAACATACTGGTTTGCCTGATGAGCTTGAATGGACTTATATCCGCAAAGACGGTTCATGCTTTCCGGTTTTGCTTTCTATAACATCACTTTATAATGATAATAAAGAAATTACAGGCTTTCTTGGTATAGCACACGATATCACGGACGAGAAAAGAAAAAATCAGGAAATTAACAAGCTTTCACTTGTTGCAAAGAATACAGAAAACGGGGTACTTGTTTCAAATTCAGAAGGCATTGTGGAATGGGTGAATGATGGCTTTACAAGAATTACCGGATACACATTAGACGAAATTATAGGAAAAACTCCGAGTTCACTGCTCTTAGGACCTAACTCTAATATGGAAACGATTGCTTATGCCCTAAATAAACAAGAAGCAAAAGAACCATTCTATATAGAGATACTTAATTATCATAAAAACGGAAACCCTTTTTGGATATCAATTGTCAATACCCCCGTTAAGGAAGAAAATGAACTTAAAGGAAAGCATATTGAAATCGTTAATGATATTACCGAGAAAAAGAAAACAGAGTTTAGATTAGTTCATGCAAAAAATTTGGCCGAACAATCGGCAAAAGTGAAGGAACAATTTCTGGCAAATATGAGTCATGAAATTCGTACACCAATGAATTCAATAATTGGTTTTACTGAGTTGCTGATGCGCAGCAAACTTAACAGCGACCAGCAAGACAGCGTTAATGCAATTCGTCAGGCAGGAGATAATCTAACCGTTATCATAAACGATATTCTTGATTTTTCAAAAATTGAAGCCGGAAAACTAAACATTGAACACACTCTTTTTAGCTTTCCGGAAGTGATTAAAACGGTAAAGAGTTTATTTGCGCTGAAAGCGAAACAGAAAAACGTAAAACTCATCTTCAATATTGACCACAAAATTCCGGAAGTGTTGATTGGTGATTCGGTTCGATTAGATCAGGTGCTTATTAATCTGGTAAGCAATGCCATGAAATTTACTTCAAAAGGCTGGATTGAGGTAAGTGCTGAATTGAAAAGTATAGCAGAAAATCGCTGCGTCATTCAGTTTAAAGTGGAAGATACGGGCATTGGAATTCCTAAGGATAAATTGGATATGGTGTTTCATAGTTTTACGCAGGCAAGCAGCGATACAACCCGTAAATACGGTGGAACCGGACTGGGACTTACCATTGTTGATCAACTTGTAAAACTGATGGGTGGGACGCTTATTCTGAAAAGCAATGAAGGCACAGGAACATTATTCAGCTTTACACTTGAATTTGAAAAAGGAAGTGAAGAAGATATTGTGCTCATGAATAAAGCAATTGCACCGGTTGAAGATGTTAGTCTTAAAGGAATGAAAATTCTGTTGTGCGAAGACAACGAAATGAACCAACGTTTGGTTGATAAAATTATTCGCAAACAATGGAATGCTGATCTTGATATAGCTCCAAATGGCAAAGCCGGATTTGAGTTGTTTAAGAAGAATGATTACAGTATTATCCTGATGGATGTACAGATGCCTGAAATGGATGGATTTGAAACTACACGTAGAATAAGAAACTACCGTGATAAATTAAAAGCACAGGTTCCCATTATGGCAATGACAGCAGATGCGTTGGTGGAAGAACGCAAAAAGTGTTTTGAAGCAGGAATGAACGATTATCTATCAAAACCGTTTAAGCAGGGTGAGTTGTTGCATAAAATTCTAACACTGACAGGTAATGAAAGTAACGGAAGTGAGCGTGAGGTATATAATTCTGATTCTTTTGTTAATACGCAATCATTGAAAGAACTTACCGGTGGCGATGATGTGTTTATGGTTGAAATGATTGAGATTTATTTGCGAAACACGCCTCTGATGCTGAAGGAAATGAAAGTGAGTTTTAAGAAACTTGAATTTGAAAAATTAAAACGCACTGCACACAAAATAAAATCTTCATTCGGGATGATGGGCATGAACGAGTCGCTTCAAATAGCGAATGAAATAGAACTGTCGGATGAAAAAAGCAGTAATCAGGATTTACTTAACGCAAAACTTGAAAGACTTGCTCAACTTGTAGCAGGCTCTGAAAATGAGCTGAAACGCGAACTGGATAATCTGAAAAAATAATTCAGATTATATTTTCACTACTACTGCCTGTGCGGTTTCAAATTTTACCACCTTAATAGCTTCGCCTTTTTCAATATAGCTTGTCAATGCTGTTGCATCATAAATTTCTCCATCAATTGAAATTTTTCCGGAAGGACGCAAAACAGTAAATGTTGTTCCGGTTTTTCCTACAAGGTTGTTTCCGGCTACAACGTCAACAGAAGTATAACCTTTTGAACTTTCCTGAACAGTATTTAAGGCAAGTCGCCCGAAAAAACTGCTGTTCAGAAATTTGAACCCAAGAAAAACAGAAAGAGGAATTGCAATCAGAAGTGCAGTGAAAACAATAAGTACAGCCTCGGTTGCGCGTGAAGCACTTACAGGGTCAAAGTCAAAGCCTACATTGCCAACCAGACTTAACATCAGTGATGAAACCATCAGAATAATCCCTGAAATTCCGGCTACTCCAAATCCGGGTAAGGCAAAAATTTCAATTGCCAATAAAATAAGTCCAATAAAGAATACCAGTATTTCCCAGTTGGCTGCCAGGCCTTCTAAATAAAGCGGAGCAAAATAAAGTAACGCGCCTACAAGAGCTGCTAATCCGGCTAAACCAATTCCAGGAGCCTGTATTTCAAAATAAATCCCACCGATAATAAGCATAATTAAAATTCCGCTTACAGCAGGGCTGATTAACCATCCAATAATATTATCTAATCGTGTGGGTTCAAATCGTGTGATTTTGTAATCCTTAATCTGAGCAAGTTTCAGAACGTCATCAATATTTTCGCCCATTCCTTCGCAGAAATTATGCTCCATTGCTTCTTTGGCTGTAAATGTCAATACTTTTCCGGAGTCATTAATTCCTTCAAGGTAAATTCTGGGGTCAACCATTGCCTCTGCAATATTGGGATTGCGCCCTGTGGCTTCAGCTGTTGAGCGCATGGTGCTGCGCATGTAACTTTGATATTTATCGGGAAGGACTTCACCATTTTCATTAACTACGCTGGCTGCGCCAATGTTTGCGCCCGAGCGCATGTAAATGCTGTCACACGAAATAGCAATTAACGCACCTGCCGAAGCTGCGTTGTTATCAATAAAAACATAAACGGGGATTTCGGAATGAAGAATTTTTGTGCGCATGGAATCTGCCTGTACCACTGCACCTCCGTATGTATTCATGTGCAGCAAAATTAAGTCTGATTTTAGTTCTTCCGCTTGATTAAAAGCCTTTTCCATTTTTCTCCAGATGGAAGGGCCTATTTCTTCTTTTATATCAAAGACATAAACATTAGCTTGTTTATTGGCGAAAGGATTAGGTTTAATTGAATCAGCTGAAATACTTAGGCTATCTGCAAAAGCAGAAAGAATAGTAATTGCCGAAAAAAGAAATAACAGGATTGATTTTTTCATTGACTTTGTATAGTTGTGGAATGTATTCACTTATTGATTTTGCTTTTTGATAAAAGCATTTCATCCAGCGTTTCCCTTTCCATACCTTGTTTTTTAGGAATATTGCTCATGGCATATTCACTCAGCGTTGTAATTGTTAAACTTGGATTTACACCTAAGTTGCAGGGAATGATTGAACCATCTAGTATATACATTTCGGGGTAACCAAAAGCTTTAAACTCGGGATTAACAACACCTTCATTAATATCTGCACCCATTGGGCAGCCGCCCATAATGTGAGCTGTTGTTGTTAAATCAAACATCACTTCAAGAATTCCGTTGCCTGCTGTGCCGTTTACTTTTTTTGCAAAGCGGTGCATTACGTTTTGTCCACTTTCAATATATGCCGGAACTTTCTCGGGTCCGTCATTTTGCATATACACACCGCGCAGTCTGCTGTAAGCCATTCGCATAGAGTTATCAAGTGTTTGCATCACCAATAATATTACAGTGTTGGTTGACCAATTTGGTCCAAATAACAATCTGAAATATTTTATAGGACTTATTAAAACGTTGCCAAACATTTTTAATGTTCTTACAAGTGGGTTTCCTTTTCCTGTAGCGAGTGTTGCCAATAGTTTCATGGAGTTAGAGCCTTCACCGAATTTCACAACTTCAATATGCGTGTGCTCGTCAGGATTGAAAATGGAAGTAATGGCAACACCTTCATTTAGTTTGCGGTCAGAATCACTTATTCCGCAGAGTGACTCGGAGTTGGTGCGAAGGTTAAATCCTAATTTATCTGAAAGTTTTTCTAATGTTTTGTATTTATATTTCTGTTTCAGAAGTAAATCCATTGTGCCCAAAACACCTCCACTGAATACAATACCTTTTGATTGATAAACTGTTTTTCCCCAATTTACCCATGCTGTACTATTCACCGTGTGAATGTGATAAATACCGTTGATGAATTCAACTTTTTCTACTAATGTCTCAGCAAAAATTTCAGTTCCGAATTTTTGCGCGAACCACAAATAGTTTTTGTCAAGCGTGTTTTTTGCGTGGTGGCGACAACCTGCCATACACTCAGCACATTCAATGCAGCCAAGCCTTTCAGGTCCTAATTCTTTAAAGTAAGGGTCAGTAAATTTTTTAGTGTCGCCATAATAAACTCCCACATTTACGCCTTGAAATGAACTTTCTTTGCCCATATCTCTGGCAATTTCACGCAACACATTATCAGCCTCATAAAATTTAGGATTACGAACTACACCTAGCATAAACCGGGCTTTATTATAGAAAGGAGTAAGTGTGTTTTTCCAGTCTTTAAAATGTGCCCATACCTTATTGCTGTAAAATTTATCATCGGGCTGCATCAGCGTGTTTGCATAAACAAGACTTCCTCCGCCAACACCAACACCGCTTAAGATAAATGCTTCTTTGAAAATCGTAAGTTTTTGAATGCCGAAGCACCGCAGCAAAGGAATCCATAGGTATTTGCTGATGTTCCAGTTGTTTTTTGGAAAGTCCTTCGTTTCGTATTTTTTTCCTTTTTCAAGAATGGCAACGCTGTATCCTTTTTCAGACAAGCGCATGGATGAAACGCTTCCGCCAAAGCCTGAACCAATAACTATATAGTCGTAAACTTTGCTCATAGATTATGATGTTCCTTTTGCAAAGAACGCAAAGTTTTCTTGTAAAGAATAACGATTGAACAAAAGTTATCTTAGGAAAGTCTTTACCACTAAATCTTCGCGAGGATGACAAGCCAGAATTGGAATACTTGAATGGTGAACCATGTATTGAGCATAGCTTCCCATAAGATTTAGTGAAAAATCTTCTTCCTGTTCCGTCATAATGCTCACTAAATCAGCATTTATGTCCTTAGCGTAGTCCAGTGCCATTTTAGATTTGTTTTTTCCTTCGGCAACACTTTCCACAATTTTAGAAATGCCCTGCTTTTCTAAAACTTCTCTGGTCTGTGCAACATATTTTTTGACCTTTATCAGTTCATTTTCCACTTCATTAACGCAAACGCCACGCACATGAATTTCAGCATCAAAAAGTTTGGCAATTTCAACAGTCATAGGAATTTTTTGTCGCGATTCAAAAGTGGTATCAATCGGTAGAACAATTCTATCAATGCTGCGTTTTTGAAATTCTTTTCTCAGTGTAATTACCGGGCACGGTGCTTCACTCACAACACGGAAAGTATTGCTGCCAATCCACACTTCCTCAAATCCCGAAACGCCATGTGAACCCATGATGATTAGAAAAGCCTTGTCTTCAATGGCTTGTTCAACTATTTCACGGTAAACTTTTCCTTTCCTTATTTTATATTGAATCTTATCTTTAAAATCACCATATTTACTAATCAGGGTTTCAAAATCACCTTTTGTGGCAACATTTTCTACGCCTTTAAAAAAGTCAAACCGGCTGGTTTTAATCACATTAATCATCATGATTTCCGCATCTGATTTTTTTGCTACACTAACAGCAAAGTCAAGCGCATTAACGGAATCTTCCGAAAAATCCAGGGGCACAATTATCTTTTTCATACGTTTTTAATTTCAGGGTTAAACACGTTATTCTCTTTTAAAATTTGTTCAAAAGGTAAGGTTTTTTTTCATTCAACTGCAAATTTATTTTTTCATTCAACCGAAAAACATTGTCTTTCAACCACATTTTTTGCCCGTTTGCATAATTTTGAGAAGGCGATAATTATCATTTTTGTCATTCATTTTTTATTACTTTTGCGCGAATTTTTACCCAAAGAAAAATTCAACTATGGCAACCGATTCAAACAAATTTCTTGGCGAAGGATTAACCTATGATGATGTGCTGCTTGTTCCGGCATATTCAGAGGTGATGCCGAGAGATGTGAACGTTTCAACTCAGTTCACAAAAAAAATTCGCATAAACGTTCCTATAGTATCTGCTGCAATGGATACCGTTACCGAAGCGGCTATGGCCATTGCTATGGCGCAGGAAGGCGGTATTGGTGTGTTGCATAAAAATATGAGTATTGAGGCGCAGGCAAATGAAGTGCGCAAAGTAAAGCGTTCTGAAAGTGGAATGATTCAAGATCCGGTTACTCTTCCTGAAACAGCCATTGTTGCAGATGCGCTTGCTATTATGAAAGAATTTAAAATTGGCGGAATTCCAGTAGTGGACAAGAATAATAAGCTTGTTGGAATTGTTACCAATCGTGATTTGCGCTTTGAAAAACGCATGAGCCGGCCTGTGCGTGAGATTATGACCAGCGAAAATCTTATTACCGTATCAGATGCTAAAGACATGCAAAAAGCTGAAGCTATTTTGCAGAAATATAAAATAGAAAAACTACCGGTTGTTAACAAGACGGGAAAGTTAGTAGGGCTTATTACATACAAAGACATTATTAAAATAAAACTTAAGCCCAGCGCCTGTAAAGATGACTTTGGAAGATTGCGAGTAGCCGCTGCCGTTGGGGTTACCGCTGATACAATGGAGCGCGTAGATGCGCTTTACAAAATTGGTGTAGATGCAATAGTGATTGATACGGCACACGGACATTCTAAAGGTGTGATCGATATGCTGAAAAAGGTGAAAAAAGCATATCCTAAATTGCAGGTTATTGTGGGGAATATTGCTACAGGTGAAGCGGCAAAAGATTTAGTAAAAGCAGGTGCAGATGCTGTAAAAGTAGGTATCGGTCCAGGTTCAATTTGTACTACACGTGTTATTGCCGGTGTTGGTGTTCCGCAACTTACCGCAGTTTATGAAGTAGCTAAAGCACTTAAAGGTTCAGGCGTTCCGGTAATTGCAGATGGCGGAATTCGTTTTACAGGTGATTTAGTAAAAGCACTTGCTGCCGGAGCTAATACAATAATGGCGGGTTCATTATTTGCCGGAGTTGAAGAATCTCCCGGAACAACCATAATTTTTGAAGGTAGAAAGTTTAAAAATTATCGCGGAATGGGCTCAATTGAAGCAATGCAAAAGGGCTCAAAAGACCGTTATTTCCAGGATGCAGAAGACGATATTAAAAAGTTAGTTCCTGAAGGAATTGTTGGTCGTGTTCCCTTTAAAGGAAATTTGTCAGAAGTTATCTACCAGATGATTGGCGGATTGCGCGCAGGAATGGGTTATTGTGGAGCAAGCAACATAGAATTTTTACAAAAATCAAAATTTATCCGCATTTCAAGTGCGGGTATAGTTGAAAGTCACCCTCATGGTATTACCATTACCAGCGAAGCGCCTAATTACAGCAGGTAAAACAAGAAAGAAATACGGAATACTAAAATCGAATATAAATAGTCGAACTGAAAAATTATCAATAACAACAAAACAAGTTACAAATAAAATATGAAGACCAGAAAATTAGTGTTTACAGCAATTTCCGCAGCAATTTCCTTTGCATCTTATGCACAAAAAGGTGAGCCTGTAATTCTTATAGTGGCAGGCGAACCGGTTACCAAATCCGACTTTCTTTACGTTTACAACAAGAACAACTCTAACGGAGCGGCAATTGATAAAAAATCGCCTGTTGATTACATGGAGCTTTACATCAATTTTAAATTGAAAGTAAAAGAGGCTGTTGATGCAGGAATGGATACTGCAAAGGCTTTCAAGCAGGAGTTCAGCGGATACCAAAAACAATTAGCGCAACCTTACCTGACCGATAAAGCAGTTACGGAAAACCTCATTAAAGAAGCGTATGAGCGCATGAAAACAGATGTGCGCGCCAGCCATATTCTTATTAAAATTTCTGCTGAGGCATTGCCTAAAGACACATTGGCTGCCTGGAACAAAATCAATGAAATACGGAAACGCGCTTTGAAAGGAGAAGACTTTGGTAAACTGGCAAAAGACCTATCAGAAGATCCATCTGCAAAAGATAACAGCGGTGATTTGGGTTACTTCACTTCTATGCGTATGATTTATCCTTTTGAAAATGGTGCTTACAATACACCTGTTGGAGAAATTTCTCAACCCGTTAGAACAAAATTCGGCTACCACATTATAAAAGTGGTTGACAAACGTGCTTCTCAAGGTGAAGTGAAGGTAGCTCACATCATGATTAAAGCGCTGAAAGATTCGGGTAGACAGGCAACTGATGCTGCTGAAGCAAAAGCAAATGAGATTTATTCAAAACTACAAGCAGGTGGTGATTTTAGTGAGTTATGTAAACAGTTTTCTGATGATAAATCAAATTCTAAAAAAGGTGGTGAATTGAATTGGTTTGGTTCAGGGCAGATGGTTCCTGAGTTTGAAGCAGCTGCATTTGCGCTTAAAAATAGAGATGATTACAGCAAACCTGTTAAAACTGATTACGGTTGGCACATCATTAAATTGTTAGATAAAAAAGGCTTGCCTGAATTTAAAGAATTGGAAGGCGAATTAAAACAGAAGATTTCAAAAGATTCACGATCGCAAATGAGCCGCACCGCTGTTATCAATAAGATAAAAGCAGAGTATAAATTCAAAGAAAAGAAAAAAGCACTTAATGCATTTTATACTGCGGTTGATACCAACATTTTCAATGGAAAATGGACTGCTGATAAAGCTAAAGGCTTGGAAAAAGAACTATTTAATCTTGGTGGTGTGAAATTCACTCAAAAAGGTTTTGCAGATTACCTTGCTTCACATCAGGCAAAACGACCTAAAACGGAGATACAGACTTACGTTGATAATATGTATAAACAGTTTGTTGAAGAAGAGTTGATTAAATATGAAGAGAGTAAACTTGCTTCAAAATATACTGACTACCGTATGTTGCTGAATGAATACCGCGATGGAATTCTTCTTTTCAATCACATGGAGCAAAAAGTTTGGAAGAAAGCGCAGATTGACACCGTTGGTTTGCAGAAGTATTATGAAACCAGCAAAGATAAGTTTCAGTGGGAAGAGCGTTTAGATGCTAAACTCTTTATCTGCAAGAACGATTCGGTCGCAACAGCAACCAGAAAAATGATTGATGCCGGTAAAACTTCTGACGAGATATTGGCAGATATGAACAAGACATCTAAACTGAATCTGAAAGTGGAAGCAGGAAAGTATATCAAAGATGAGAACGATTATCTGGATGAAGTAAAATGGACTAATAACACTATTCAAACTGTTAAAAAAGACGGACAGACAATTATTGTTATTGTAAATGACGTACTTGCCCCGGGACCAAAAACACTGAAAGAAGCAAAAGGGCTTCTTACCACAGCTTACCAGGATTACCTTGAAAAAGAATGGATAAAAGAGTTGCGCGGAAAATACAAAGTAGAAGTGAATAAAGAGGTATTGGCAACTATCCCTACTCCATAGAGAATTGTTGATAGGAATTAAAAAACAAGTGATGATGAATTGCGAAACACGGTTTTCATTTCATCATCACTTGTTGCTTTTGGGGTGTTTGGTTTTTCTGTTTCCATCCTGTAAGTATTTCAGAAAAGAGAGTGATGAGAAGCCTCTTGCTCGTGTGTATGACCAGTATCTTTATGTTGAACAACTGAACGGTGGCATACCTTCAGGCATAAGCGCAGAAGATAGTTCCCAACTTGCTGCAAACTTTATAAACAACTGGGTTAAACAGCAGTTGCTGATAAAGAAAGCTGAACTTAACTTGCCGGAAGAAAAGAAAGATGTTCAGTTGCAGTTAGAGCAATACCGCAATTCACTCATTCTCTATCTTTATCAGGAAGAACTTGTGAAACAACGCTTAGATACAGTTGTAAAGCAGAACGAACTTTTGTCCTATTATGAAGAGAACAAACAAAACTTTGCACTGAAAGAAAATATTTTACGCACGGTTTACGTTAAGCTAGACAAGCAAAACAAGTCGGTGAATAAAATAAGGAAGTGGATGAAAGATGAGGATGCGGATAGCAAGAATAAGTTAACAGAGTACTGCAGCACACAGGCACTGAAATTTTCATTAGATGAGCACAAATGGTTTAAGACCGATGAGCTTGCAGAAGAAACAGGAATTGACCAAAATAAAATTGAGCAAATGGCGCGCTACTCAAACTTCTATGAAATGGATCAAAACGAGGGGTATTACATTGTAAAAACATTGGAGTATCAATTAAAAGACGATATTTCGCCTTTGGAATTTGAGGTAAAAAATATCCGCAACATTATATTGAACAAGCGTAAGATGCAACTTATTGAACAATTGGAAAAAGATGTGATGAAGGAAGGCGCAATCAAAAATAATTTTGAAATTTACACAGCGAAGAAAAAATAAACACAGTGAGAAAATATATCATAATTCTTGGTTCTTGGTTCTTTGTTCTTAGTTCTTTTGCGCAGCCAATAGATAAGATTGTTGCAGTTGTGGGCTCCAACATCATCATGTTAAGTGAGGTAGAAGCACAATATCTTCAGATATTATCACAAGGTTATTCAGAAGACCCTACTATTAAATGCGACTTGCTGGAAGAGTTGCTTTTCCAGAAATTGCTGGTTAATCAGGCGCGATTAGACAGTGTTGAGGTGAGTGATGATCAGGTGGAAGAAGAATTGGACCGCAGATTGCGTTATTTTATAGGACAAATAGGCTCAGAGGAAAAGCTGGAAGAGTATTACAAGAAATCAATTGTGGAGATTAAAGATGATTTCCGTGAGTTGATTAAAGACCAGTTGCTTGCTCAGAATATGCAATACAAAATCACGGGGGAGATTAAAGTTACTCCTGCTGATGTACGCAACTATTTCAGCAAAATACCGGCTGATAGTTTGCCTTATATTAATGTGGAGTTGGAGATTGGTCGCATTGTTAAGAAGCCGATGATAAGCAAAAAAGAAAAAGATGAAGCAAAAGCGCGAGCAGAGGAATTGCGTCAGCGTATTCTTGACGGAGCTAAGTTTGAGACCATGGCAAAACTGTATAGTGAAGATCCGGGCTCTGCTTCAGCAGGAGGTGAACTTGGTTTTTTCGGACGCGGTAACATGGTTCCTGAATTTGAAGCTTTGGCGTTTAGTCTGCAAGGGAAAGAAATATCAGAAGTATTCGAGACCGAGTATGGTTTTCACTTTTTGCAGGTAATTGAACGCAGAGGGGAACAGGTGAATGCGCGTCACATCTTAATTACCCCAAAAACATCAGAAAACGATTTAACAAGTTCTAAAATTTTTCTCGATAGTATCTATGATTTATTGAAGACAGATTCGCTCACTTTTGCGGAGGCTGCTGAAAAATTTTCAGACGATGAAGCTGACAAAAAGAACGGAGGGATGGTGACAAATGCACAAACAGGAAGCACCAAATTTGAGATGGACCAACTCAGTAGCATTGACCCAACATTGTTTCTTACTATTGATAAAATGGAAGTTGGTGAGTTTTCAAAACCAATTATTACCAGCGCTGCGGATGGTAAACAGGCTTACAGCATTATCTTATTAAAGTCACGCACCGAACCGCATAAAGCAAACTTGCGTGACGATTATCAAAAGATACAGGGCGCAGCATCAACCATGAAAGAAAGCAACTTGGTGCGTGAATGGATAGAAAAGAAAATTGCGACCACGTATGTGCGTATTGATGATGCATATTTAAATTGCGATTTTAATAATCCCTGGATAAAGAAGACAAACTAAAGAATTTATGAACTATACATCAGACAAAGAAGCAATAGATGCATTTGTGGTTTCTTATAAGAAACTGAACAGCGAAATAGCCAAAGTAATTGTCGGACAGGACGAGGTGGTAAAAAGCGTACTTACTTCTATCTTCAGTAACGGACACTGTTTGCTGGTAGGTGTTCCCGGTTTGGCGAAAACATTATTGGTAAATACTATTTCCGAAGCACTTGGATTAAGCTACAACCGCATTCAGTTTACTCCTGATCTTATGCCGAGTGATATTATCGGTACGGAGATATTGGATGATACTCGTCAATTCAAGTTCATTAAAGGACCTCTGTTTGCTAATATTATTTTGGCAGATGAGATAAATAGAACCCCGCCAAAAACACAATCGGCATTGCTGGAAGCGATGCAGGAGCGTGCTGTTACCACTGCAGGAAAACGATATGTATTAGATAAACCGTTCTTTGTTCTGGCTACACAAAACCCAATAGAGCAGGAGGGAACTTATCCATTGCCAGAAGCTCAGCTTGACCGTTTTATGTTTAATATCTGGCTGGATTATCCCAGTTTTACAGAAGAGTTGAACATTGTTAAACAAACAACCGGTGCGGTAGGTATTAAACCAAATAAAGTATTAAGTGCCGAAGAAATATTGTTTTTTCAACAGTTGCTTACCAAATTGCCAGTTGCAGATAACGTATTGGAATATGCAGTAAAATTAGCGACCAGTACCCGCCCCGGAACTAAATATGCCAATGATACTATCAATAATTATCTGAGTTGGGGAGCAGGTCCCCGCGCATCGCAGTACTTAGTGATTGGCGCTAAAACCAATGCCGCCATCAACGGAAAATACTCGCCCGACATAGAAGATGTGAAGGCTCTAGCCCCTGCCGTGTTGCGCCATCGTATTGTTCGCAATTATAAAGCTGAGGCTGATGGATTATCTGTTGAAGATATTATTAAGGAGTTATTGAAGTAAGTATTCAGTTTTCCCTTTGATACATTCATTGTGTCGTTTATCGATTTCGCTAAACTATTTACAGGATTAGCAAGTTGAAACCAGCATAATGAAAAGAACCACTTATAATTTCTGGAATACAATTATTTCTTTTGGTGAGCGTTTTTTTACTTACTCAATTTATTTTCTGTTACTGGGTTTCATTTTCTTGATGCTAATGGCTTCGTTTCACTTTTCTTTTTAGTAAGTTGATTGTTTTGGTAGAGTAAAATCAAAATTAGTCGACTTATTATGCACATTAGTCTAAAAATTATTTTTCAGTATTTCAGTTTATTAGTTTTGGGTTAAGCAATTGTTATGCTGTTGTCATAACAATACGAAAATAAAAATATAACTATTAAACCCTTGATGCATATGAAAAAGAACGAAATTACTTTAGGCGATAAGATAGCATCGGCAATAGACTATTGCAGAACCAATCTACTGTTGTGGGGCTTGGTGATTTTTTTAACAGTGCTTTTATTTGAAGCCTTTCACTTCCCATTCTGATTTAAAAGTGTACAAAAATCCGTCCGTGGTTTTTGCTGTCGTTTTCTAAACGCTTGTATTTTTCTTTAATGTGCTTCTGCATCAGAAAGCGTTGCACTTTTTTCTTCAGTTGTCCACTGCCTTTACCAGGAATTATTTCAACGAAATCAACTCTGCGTTCAACCGCTTCGTCAATAATATCATTCAGCGCCTCATCAATCTGTTTACCTTTGTTAAAGATTTCGTGCAGATCAAGTTTTAGTTTTGCCATGGAACAAATTTAAGGCCTTAAGTGTTAGGTTTATCACTTAGAAAAAACATAATCAACAATAAGCTAAATAGTAGAAAAATGATAAAAGCAGGACAACAAGCCCCCGATTTTGAATTGCCTGATAATAATGGCGACATTGTAAAATTGATTGATTTCAAAGGGAAGAAAAATGTTGTATTGTTCTTTTATCCGAAAGATTTCACAGGAGGTTGTACAGCCGAAGCATGCAGTTTCAGGGATAGCTACGAAGACTTTACTGATGCAGGAGCAGAAGTAATAGGAATAAGTTCAGACGATGTTATATCACACCGCAAGTTTGCAAGAGAGCACAAACTCCCCTTTATTCTGTTAAGCGACAAAGGCGGAAAAGTGAAAGAGCTTTTTGGTGTAAAAGACAATCTCTTCGGACTTCTATCGGGCAGAGTAACCTTTGTAATCAATAAAGAAGGAGTAGTTATTAAGGTATTTGACTCGCAGGTGAATTTTACCGGACACAGTAGTGAAGCTCTTGCTGCACTTATCCCTGCATAAAGCATGACTCTTAAGCAACGCTTTCAGAAAGCAATTGAGTATTTCAGCATAAACATGCCGGTTGCTGAAACGGAGTTGGTGTATGATAATCCGTTCTCGCTTCTTGTAGCGGTAATTCTTTCTGCGCAATGCACCGATAAGCGTGTGAATATGATTACTCCAGCGTTACTATTGCGTTTTCCCGATGCAGAAACAATGGCTGCCGCTTCATCGGATGAAATATTTCCTTACATCCGCAGTATTAGCTATCCAAATAACAAAGCCAAACACCTGGCCGGTATGGCAAGAATGCTCGTTGAAAAATTTAATAACGTTGTTCCTGCTGACGTTGATAAACTTCAGGAACTTCCGGGAGTTGGGAGGAAAACTGCCAATGTAATTGCTTCTGTGGTTTACAACCAACCCAAAATGGCTGTGGATACGCATGTATTCCGAGTTTCGGCAAGAATTGGGTTAACGGTTAATTCCAAAAATCCACTGGAAACGGAGCGGCAACTGATAAAATACATTCCAGAGGACAAGATTGCAATTGCCCACCACTGGCTTATTCTACACGGCCGTTATGTTTGCACAGCCCGCAGTCCAAAGTGCGGAGAATGTGGTATTCGAGCTATTTGTAAGTATTACGAAAACCTAAAAACCTAAATTACGTAAATTAGCCTCCTTTTAGGGTTTAATGGCGTTTATCAAACTGGTACGAGATAAAAATTCTACTGACAGTGAACTGGTCAGCAGTTTCCGCCTTTCCCATAATTCCGAGTATGTTGGCGAACTTTTTCAGCGTTACACGCACCTGGTTTTTGGTGTGTGCATGAAATACCTGAAAAACGAAGAGCACTCAAAAGATGCAGTAATGGAAATCTTTGAAAAGCTGCTGATTGATTTGAAGAAACACGATGTGGATAATTTCAAGTCATGGCTTTACAGCGTGAGTAAAAACCACTGTCTGATGAAGCTGCGAAAAGATAAATCGCAGGCTAACCATGTGGATGAATTTGGAAAAGATTCACTTTCGCTTATGGAAACTGACGAACATCTGCATCATTCAGGTGGAGATGATCAGGAAATGCTGGATAAAAGTTTGTATGAAGGAATTGAACATTTAAAAGAAGAGCAAAAAGTGTGTGTTGATTTGTTTTATATGCAGAGTAAGTCTTACGAAGAAGTTTCGGAAATAACAGGCTACAGTATGATGCAGGTGAAGAGTTATATACAGAACGGCAAACGAAATTTGAAGATATTTTTAACTGAAAAAGGAAGAAGTTCCTAAAGAAATGAGTTCAAAAAATATAAAAATATTTGACGAAACAGGCTGTCTTTCAGAAGAAGCGTTGACAGAATACGCGCACGGCAAACTGGGTATTCATCTGAAGAAGCAGGTGGAGATACACATTAACGAGTGTGATTTTTGTCGTGATGTGCTGGAAGGTATTTCATTGATGAAGAGCAAAGAATCTTCGCGTGCAGCTATTGCTCAGTTAAATGAAAAGATAGCCAATCACGGAAAACCTCAGCACGCTGGAGGCAAGGTAATTCAGATGAATTTTCTACGGTTAGCAGCTGCTGTGGCTCTCTTCTTTGTGTTGGGCGGCGGTGTGTTGTATGTTGCGTTAAATCCACCATTTAAAAATGATGTTGCTCTGAATAAAGCAGAAGAAAAAGTATTGGCAGAAAATAAGGCAGAAGTAAAAGATGCAGAGAATGTTTTATCAGATAGTATTATTGCAGGCGATGCAGAAGTTCTGCCCCCTGATGCAGCTCCTTTGTTGGAAGCGCCTGTGGAGGAAGATTTGTTTAAATCACCGCTTGCAACTAATAACGAGGGATTAGTTGCAAACGGAACAGGAAAAGCTGAAGCAGTAACGTTAGATGATTTGCCTGCAGATTTCTCAACCATGACAGCAACAGGCGGGGCTTCCAATTCAGCTCCTATGTATTACAATCCGCAAACAGGTGCAAGTCAATCGGGATATACTGATACTGTTTTTTCGTTTGATTCTGAAAAATATGTGAGCGATGGAATTGCCGGTAAATACGATAATGAGAACTCTAAAAATCTTATGAGTGTTGAGGTTGCTGCTGCTTCAAAGAGTAAAGCTGCAGATAAAAAAACGCAGAAAGAAGCTGAGAAAAAAGCAAGAGAGGAAACAGTTTCAAGAATCGCTTCGGTTCAGGACGCACCTGCTGTTGCTTATGATGAATTGAAAGTTGCTGAAGAAAAAGCAGAAGTTGATCAGGCAAGAAAGAATATTGAACAAGAGGCACAACAGCAAAACGTAGACACTAAAGTTTATGCTTTTGCGGATGAAATGCCTCAATATCCGGGAGGCAATGAGGCATTGAAAAAGCACATCAGAGATAATGTTAATTATCCGCAGCCGGCAAAAGAACAGGCTGTTTCAGGAACCGTTTACATCAGTTACGTAGTAAGTGCAGCCGGTAAAGTAACTAAGGTAAAGGTATGGAAGAGTGTTAGTAAGGATTTAGACAACGAGGCTGTGCGTGTTGTTTCTTCGCTCAAAGATTTTGCGCCCGGCAAACAGGATGGTAAGCAGGTTGATGTGCAGATGACTATTCCTGTAAAATTCAGTCTGGAGTAATTACCCCATGAATTTATATCCTACACCTTTAATAGTTTGGATATAATCATCACCCAGTTTTTCGCGCAGTTTGCGAATGTGAACATCAATGGTGCGGTTGCCCACTACAATCTCATGCCCCCAGATATCACCCAGAATATTTTCGCGCGTAAAAACATTTCCGGGTTTTGACATCAGCAGATTTAATAACTGAAATTCTTTGCGCGGTAGATTTAATTCTTCTCCTTTTCTTGTAACAATAAAACGATCAGGGTCAATTGTTATATCAGCTGTATTTTGCAAAGGCTGACCATTTTGAGTATTTTTTCTCCGCAATAAAGCTTTGATTCTGCTGACCAGAACTTTTGGTTTTATCGGCTTGCTGATGTAATCATCAGCTCCGGCATCAAAGCCTGCAATCTGCGAGTAGTCTTCACTTCTTGCAGTAAGAAATGCGATTACTGTATCTTTTAATTTTTCAGAGTCGCGCAGAGCCTGACAGGTTTCAATGCCATCCATTCCGGGCATCATTACGTCTAATAAAATTAAGTTGGGAAGGTACTTTAATGCTTGTGCAACTCCTTCTCTTCCGTTACTGGCTGTGTAAACAACAAAGCTTTCCTTTTCTAAATTGTATTTCAGAAACTCAAGAATATCCGGTTCGTCATCAACAAGAAGTATTTTAGGTTGGTTGGTATTTTTTGCACTCATAGCCCACAGAAATTAGGCAGCAAAACTATATCTGCAAAGATTCTACAGTATTACGTCAGTGTTAATTCTAGTTTAAATCAATCAATGACTTATGGTGCTGATTTTAAAATGATTTTAGTAATCTCTAAGATCAATACTTAACATTTCCTTAACCTTAACTTCATCATGTAATTACACTGCCGGGTTTATTTTGCATCGTGAAAACAAACCAACACGTAATGAAAAAAATAGTAACACTTTTTACTGCAGTTCTTCTTGCCTTTTCGGCATTTTCAAACAATGAAAAGCCCGGTTTCATAATCGGGAAAGTGACAGAGGTAGTGGATGGAATAACTACCCCTGTTCCATTTGCAAACGTAAGTATTAAAGGTACAGCCAATGGTGCAACCACCGATTTTGACGGAAATTATAAAATCACGGTAAGCGAAGGTGTTTATGAAATAGTGGCGAGTTTTGTGGGCTACCAACCTGTTTCAAAAGCAGGTATAACAGTCAGAGCAGGTGAAACCACTAACCTTGATTTTGCGCTTCAGTCATCTGTTCAGCAGTTGAAAGAAACAAAAGTATCAGCGCAAAAAGTAACGCATACCGAGAACGCTGTGCTTACCGAAATGAAACGCAGCACTGCCGTTGTAAGCGGTATCTCTTCGCAGCAGATTGCAAAATCGCAGGACAGAGATGCTTCGGAAGTTATTAAGCGTGTGCCGGGTGTTACTATCATGAACGACCGTTTTGTAATGGTGCGCGGTTTGAGTGAGCGTTATAATTCTGTTTACCTGAATAATGTAACTACGCCCAGCACCGAATCGGATGTAAAGGCCTTTTCATTTGATATGATTCCCAGTTCGCTTATCGACAGGATTTTGATTTACAAAAGTCCTGCACCGGAAATTTCAGGCGAGTTTGCAGGTGGTGTTATTAAAGTATTTACAAAAAATACTCCTGACGAGAATATGGTTTCGGCAGGTTACTCGGCTTCTTTCAGACAAGGCACAACGTTCAATGATTTTTACATGAATCCGGGCAGCAAAACAGACTGGATGGGTTTTGATGACGAAAGTCGCTCGTTGCCTGATGGTTTTCCTGCTAACGTGCGTGATGTTTCCAATACTAATGATATGGAACAGCTGACCACTCTGGGACGCTCACTGAGCAATAACTGGGGAACTGTTAATTCAATGGCTGCACCCGACCAACGTTTCAATTTTACGTTTGCACGCAAGTTTGATATTAAGAAAGTTCACGTAGGACACATCACCGCCTTGAACTACAGTAACACCAATCAGTATTTTGTTTCGCGCAGAACGGATTACAATACTTATAATCCTGAAACACAATACAGCGATACAATTTTTGATTACAACGATAGTCGTTACTCGAATAATGTGCGTGTTGGACTGTTGCACAACTGGTCGTTTAACTTCCTGAACCATAAAATTGAATTCAAAAATATTTTCAATCAGGCGGGTATGAATCAAAGCACCTTGCGTGACGGTATAAACTTTGAAGAAGGGGAGTTGCGCAAAGAGTATTCGTACTACTACATGAACCGCAGTATTTATACCGGCCAGTTAAGCGGTGAGCATAAACTGTTTGAAGACAAAACCAAAATTGACTGGACGCTTGCTTATTCAAAGGCTAAGAAAGAAGAGCCGGACTGGAGACGTGTGCGGACTGCAAAAGATATTAATGCAGCACCTGAAGATCCTTATGAAACCTATGTTCCTTTTGGTGCTACTCCTTTCTTTCTGGGAAGGTTGTACTTTGACCTTTACGAAGAGTTGATGACCGGAACAGCTAACATTGAACAGAAACTGCACATCGGAAAGTTTGAGCCGAAAGTTACTGCGGGACTTTACCTGGAGCGCAAGTGGAGACAGTTCAGCGCACGTAACCTGGGTTATGCATCTGCTAATGTTTTTCAGTTTGATAATTCGCTGCGCGCGGTGTCTCTTGATGAGCTTTTCAATGACACCAACATCAACTCAACCACAGGTATTAAAATTGATGAAGACACCCGCAAAAGCGATACTTACAAAGCGCAAAATGATTTGATTGCTTATTATCTTGCGTTGGATATTCCGTTTGCAAAATGGCTGAACCTGCACACAGGGGCACGCGTAGAGAATAACCGTCAGCGTTTGGAAAGCCACACGGTTACAGGAAATCCTGTGAATGTGGATAATCACATTATCCGTTTGTTGCCTTCTGCAAACTTAACGGCCAACATCAGCGAGAAGATGCTGATACGCGGTGGTTTTGGTATCACGCTTAACAGACCTGAGTTTCGTGAGTTGGCGCCTTATGCGTTTTATGATTTCAACTTCAACAGCGTGAACTACGGAAATGATTCACTGCAGACACCAAGCATTTATAACTACGATGCACGTTGGGAATATTATCCGGGACTTGGTGAAGTAATCAGCGTGGGTGCGTTTTACAAAAATTTTATTAATCCTATTGAAACGTATTTTGTTCCGGGCACGGGTTCGGGAGGAACGCGTAACTATACTTACCGCAATGCTGAATCAGCAACAAGCACCGGTATAGAACTGGAAGTGCGTAAAACATTCAACACCTTAAAAACTCCTTTTGTAAGAAACTTAGGGGTGGTATTGAACGCAAGTTATATCTGGAGCAAAATTAATCTGGGAGACAAAGCGCAGGGCCAAAGCGAAAACCGCCCGATGATGGGACAATCGCCTTACATCATCAACAGCGGAATTTATTATCAGAACGACAGCATAGGCTTGCAGGTGAATTTGCTTTACAATGTAATAGGTGAGCGTATTGTGATTGTTGGTTCGTACGGTACGCCTGATGTGTATGAGATGCCACGCAATACGCTTGACCTTACCATTACCAAACGTTTGTGGAAACGCCTTGATGTGAAATTCGGGATACAGGATATTCTTAACCAACCTTATCTGCTGGTGCAGGATGCTAACGAAGACGGGAAAATTACCAGTAACAACGATCAGCAAATGCAAAGCTACCGCAGAGGTAGTTATTATACGCTGGGGTTGAATTACAGATTTTAAACCGTCATACTGGTTTTTGTCATCCTGAGCTTGTCGAAGGGTTGTTTCAGCATCTCTCTATTGTCACAGTGAGCGTAGTCGAACTGCGAAGGACCTTATTCCTTTAAAAATCAATTATACATCGTCTCAAGATAACCCACCTGACGTTTGCAGTTTTCGCAGATACTAAGATACCCCGCACTGCCTGCAAGATTCTCCCATGATTTACCGGAAGTAGAAAAATTAATCCAACGTAATTTTTCAGGTGCGCAACTACATTGAGGACATGCAATAAACAACTTGCTCTTTATTAATTCTTCAGGTAATTCCTTAATTACATTCTCATCAGTATTGCAGATGTTAACAGCATCCCAACCCCAAAACCACCCCATCTTCACATAATCAGAATAGTTAAGCGTAACCGCATGTTTCAATTTTTTAATCTTTTCTTTTCTTTCTTCTTCAGTCATGCCAATTTCTTTTCTTACCTCGGTAAGTATTATCAAATAAAAATACCCCGCCTTGACAATTTTATTTTCTTCTCCAATCGGAATAAGTTGTTAAAGAGTAGCGTGCCATTAATAGTTTCAAATCCCAACGTAACTTTTTTGTAAGGTCGTTCATTGCAGAAGAAATTACTTGAGTTATATAAAAATTTATATGCTCCTCTTTATTATAGTTATTCCTTATTTGATGTTTTTTTTCTTCAGTTAATAACTCGGACCGCTCTAATAATTTTTTCCAATTTATTATATCTAATTTATATTTGTTCAACAACTCGCTATATGGATATGAGAAAAACTCACTAGTCTCCCAGATTATTTCTTTATAATAAAAAAGATTAAATAAATAGGTGTCTTCTTTAATTTGAGAGTAACTTTCTTTAGTTTCAAAATAAACAGATGCGTGAACATTTTCACCAATTACTATTTTATCTGTTTCTCTTAGGATAATTTGATAATCTTTCAAGTATTGCTCAATTTCTATGTTAGCTACATATTCTTTTGCGTTAACTAATTTTATTAAGTAATCATAAATAGGTTCCTTGAGATATATTTCCAAATCCTGATAATTGCTAAATGCTACAAGAAAGTAATCTTTATCACTTTTTTTGATTTCAGAAGTATTAACTTCGCTAATATCAAATGCTTCATATTTATCCTTATTATGTATTGACGTACTTGCACGTTCTCCAACTGTGAACATTACAACATTTTCATTTGGGATATCTGGCAAATTGGAAAATTGAAAGAAATATTTATTTTCCCACCCTTGAATATAACCAAATTTATGTGTATAATCCTTAAATGTTATTAATCCTATTTGTTTCTTCATGTTCTAATTTATATTTTGGAAGAATTTGAATGTTACTTTATTATTTTTCAAATAATAATATCCAGTTCAGTATAAACTCTTTCTTATATTCCATTATTGATTTCTCTCTTCTAATTTTAAGTCTATTTGAATATCGGAGTGTTTTTTTAACCATTTTTCAATCTCATCGACTAAATTATACAAATTGTTAAGAAATTCCCCGAATGTCATTTCAGGGAAAGCTAAACCCCAAGCTTGCTCAGAATCATTTTTATATTCAATCTTAATGTATTCCTTTTCTTCAGGTGGATTAGTCATTTTCATTGTAGCTGCAAATTCAAGAAATGTCATCTTTTCTTTTATTTCCTTTGGTAACCAATAGCTCCTTCGTATTGCCATTATATTATCCAATGATGGGTAATAGTTCTCGGAAATTAAAACCTTCTTTTTCAAATCTCCTTCATATAGTTTGTGATTTAGTATGAGAGTAAGTTGTACTTTACTGGGTCGGACCATATATTTAAATTCATACGCTTGAGCTATAAAAGTTTTTCCTTTTAAATTATCTGCTAACTCAAGGACTTTATCAGTCTGTTTTTCAATAAATTTTGCTTCTAAACCAAATCTATCATAAAGAAAAATTGCAATTATTAACGTTGCAACTGTAGCTATCGATCCAACAGCTGTTAATGATAAAGATAAAACTGAAAATAAAGTTTCATTAGTATTACGAAGAAAGAACGGAACAATAAAGGCAATTAAACACAAAATTAGACTTGTAAAAATTAGATGATGCTTTTTTAATCCTCTCATATTTCGAATATTTAAATAGTTGCTCCTGAAGCAGCGAGGTTCCCTGCCTCGTTGCATTTATTTTTTGCTGTCCCGCCAATTCTTTTTCAATCCCCTAAACTACAAAATTCCACCAACCCCAAATTTTCACCTGTCCCATTTGTCCCAAAAGTCCCTCCCGTCCTTCCACAATATCCCCTCATTTCCACCGTTATTACCTTAAAACGGGAACCCCCATACTCCCCCCTGACGAATTTTTCTCATGGAAAGCGAACGAGGCAAAAAACCTCTGCACACAGCCCACTATGCGGAAAGCCAGCTTAAGCGGCTCATACAATTGCTTTGTCAAAACGCACCCCTTCACGAAACATTTCCGGCAGCACTCATCGTAATTTCATTGGTAGATAAATTGACTTATCAACAACTGGAAATAGAATTTCGCCATACAATTTATCAGCGCAGCAAAGCCCTGTTAGAAAACCAAAACATCACATCCACCCATCGCGAAACCCTTGAAAATATAATCGAGATAACATACTCCTGCGAAAACAAACACCTCCTCGGCCTCCACAGTTTACTCGAGTGCATCGAAACAATCAGCACACGCTGAAAATTCCACCCCTGTTAATAACTTCACTTGACAACAATTTGACATACTCCCCCTCGACCAATAAACATTTGTCCCGCTATTTCACCCCATCCTTTTTTCAAGGAGGGGGCAGGGGGTGGTAACAAACACAGAACCAACAAATTACAAAAACAGTAAACAGCAAAATCGACTTGGTAAACAAAAAAACTCCTTTGGTAAGCAACAAAAATCACTTGGCAAACAACAAAACTCACTTGGTAAACAAATAAAACTCTTTGGTAAACAATCAAACTCGCTTGGTAAACAACTAAATCAACTTGGTAAGCAAATAAATCAATACGGTAAACAATCAAACTCACTTGGCAAACAAATAAATTAATACGGTATGCAACTTAATCCACTTGGCAAGCAAAAAAAATCATTTGGTAAACAACCAAATCAATCCGGCAAATAAATAAAATCACTTTAACAATCATCCAATCAAAAAATCACAAATCACTAATTAAAAAAATCAAACCATGAGAAACCGTGAATCCAACCTCGTAAACATGATCCGCGCAACATTGCTCTATTGCAACAACAATGTAGCAGCAACCGCAATCATACTCGCCTTCGCAGGCGTAAAAACCAGTGCCGACAACAAATTAGTCCTCATCGACTCCCTCAATCAGGTTGCCGGAGGCACTACAACAGGCGTAACCCTCGATACAAAAACCTTAAAAGAAACAATGATTCAGATTGCATATAAATGCGCCAATGCCGTTAGCGCCTATGCAACATCAGTCAATAACAATACACTCAAGGCAAAAGTAAACTACACACTTTCAGAACTCCGCGCAAAGAAAAAAGAAGACATTGATGATATCTGCCAAACCATACACGATGAGGCAAATACCAATATCGCCCTTGCAGGTCCTTTTGGATATCTTGCAACTGATGTAACCGATTTGAATACAGCAATAAGTCTTTTCCGCACAGCCTCGCAAAATCCCCGTCAGGCAATCATTACTAAAAAACAGGCAAATGAAAATATCATCTCTATTATCCGCGATGTCATTGATAACCTCTTTGCCGAGCAAATGGATAAAATGGTGAGAACACTAACCACCGCAAATCCCAATTTTGTTAAAGGTTATTTCTTCGCCCGCGAAATAATAAACCTCGGTTCTACATCTGCTAAAGTGCGTGGCACAATTAAAAACGAAGAAGAAGTTCCGCTCGTTGGAGCAAAATTTTACCTCACCATAACAGGTCAGTCCCAGAAAGTAGACGAAACAACATCCCTTGTCGGTGGAAAATTTGGTATCGCTAATCTCCTTCCAAACGATTACGATTTATATTGGGAGCATCCATTCTATCAGCCTAAAACCGAAACCAATGTCCACATCTCAGCCGGTAAAGAAATTAGACGCAACGTTACACTCCTGCATCTCCCTCCCTTCACTGGCACTATTAATTCCGGTCAGCAGGCAAACATTTTAAATAATGCACAACCCTTTTGGATTCCTGGTGTAACCATTAAAATAAAAAACACAACCCCCGGTTCCAATACTACCTCCATTGCTTTCTATGCCGCCAACACTGCAGCCGAAAGTTATTCAGGTAGCAACGGTTCAGTATTAACCAACGGTCAGGAAGAAAACCACACCCTCACAGCAGCCGAGTTTAAAGCCTTTCTCAATATACAGAATCAAAGTCCGTATCCTGGAACATACGAAATCACCATCCTGTAGGGGGCGCAAAATCTTGCGCCCTCTCCAACAACAAAACCCCGCCTCTCGCGGGGTTTTGTTGTTTAATAAACCTGTTCACATTCCCTTAACGCAATGGTAAGAATCATGTAACCTCAAATTTATTCTGCCGTGATGTTGTGCGAATAGTTTTGCGCCAACTAAAAACTAAAAAATATCATCATGAACCGAGCAACTACAAAAGATGCTAAAAGCAACACCAGTATCATGCGAGCTCAGCCACTCCGCTTGAAAACAATTAATTCCGTGGCTAAAAAACTATTACTTGCGGCAGCACTCATTGTTGCCAACATTGCAGGTAGTATTGCACAAACCGTCATTACGGGCGATATTACTGCCGATCAAAACTGGACCAACGACAACGTTTATGTATTAAGCGGTTGGGTCTATGTAAAATCACCTGCCGTATTAACTATTGAAGCAGGAACAGTTATTAAAGGAGAAAAAATAACACAAGGCGCGTTGATTATTGAGCGCGGAGCAAAACTGGTTGCTATCGGAACTCCTAACCAGCCCATCGTATTTACTTCAGACCAAAATCCAACAGCGCGTAACTATGGCGACTGGGGTGGTATTATCATCTGCGGTAATGCATCAACCAATCATCCCGGTGGTACTGCCGTTGTGGAAGGTGGAACAGGTGCTACCTTTGGTGGTGGCCTTACACCCAATGATGCCGATAACTCAGGTACACTTCAATATGTTCGTATAGAATTTCCCGGAATTCCTTTTCAGCCTAACCAGGAGATCAATGGTCTTACATTGGGTGCTGTAGGAACAGGAACTACACTTGAAAACATTCAGATTTCTTATTCAGGCGATGACTCATATGAGTGGTTTGGCGGAACAGTAAACGCTAAACGCCTTGTTGCTTTCCGCGGCTGGGACGATGATTTTGATACCGACAACGGATTTAAAGGAAAACTGCAATACGGTGTTTCGCTTCGCGATCCTGCCATTGCTGACCAAAGCGGTTCAAACAGTTTTGAAACGGATAACGATGCAACCGGAACTGTTGCAACTCCTCAAACACGCCCTGTGTTTTCTAACTTCAGCACATTCGGTCCTAAAGTTGACGGAACTACAAGCATCAACAGCAACTTCAAAAGAGGTGCTCACCTGCGCAGAAACACTGCAACCAATATTTTCAATTCAATGATTTCAGGTTTCCCTATCGGATTATTAATTGATGCAACAACAACCGAAACAAATGCAATAAGCGGATTACTTCAATTCCGTAATAACGTTATAGCAGGTTGCCCAAATCCAATGGATACCATTGCTTCAAGCACATGGGATATCGGTGCATGGTTTAACACAACCGGTTTTAATAACACCGTATTGGCTAACAATACTGATTTAATGGTAGCTGACGGTTACAACTTAGCTGACCCTGACTTTTTACCACTTTCAGGTTCACCACTTTTAAGCGGTGCTGATTTTACCAATACCGATTTACAGGATTCTTATTTTGAGCCTACTACTTTCCGTGGTGCTTTTGGCGACCAGAACTGGACAGCTTGCTGGACAGAATGGGATCCGCAAAACGAAATTTACAACGGAGCAGTTGATTACACACCTGTAATTGCTATTAACGCAAACGGACCAACAACATTCTGCAACGGTGGTTCAGTAATTTTAACTGCAAGCGCAGGAGCAAGTTTTCTTTGGAGTAACGGAGCAACAACACAATCAATTAACGTTACTACCTCAGATGATTATTCAGTTCAGGTGTGGAGCGCAAGAGGTTGCACAGCTACTTCAGCACCAACAACTGTAACCGTAAACACCCCGGATGCAACAGTAACTGCTGGCGGACCTACAACTGTTTGTTCACCTACCACAGTTACCTTAACTGCTGCTTCAAATTCTTCTTATCTGTGGAGCAACGCAGCAACAACACAGGCTATCACAGTTAGTGCTACCGGAGTTTTCGGTGTTACTGTAACGGATGGCAATGGTTGCACAGCAACGTCAACACAAACTGCAGTAACTGTAAATGCTGCACCTGTTGCAAACTTTGTAGCACAGGCATTTGCTCTGTTGGTTAACTTCACCAATACTTCAACCGGAAACGGAAATACCTACGATTGGAATTTTGATGATGGAAGTGCAAACGTTACTACTACTAATGCTACCCACAACTATGCAAGCGATGGTTCTTATGATGTTGTTTTAGCAGCTACTAATACCTGCGGAACAAACAGCAGAACACAAACTGTTAACCTAAGCAGCGAAGCGATTACCGTTACAGGAAACATCACTACCAACACAACATGGTACAATACCAACGCATATTTGTTGAGCGGTTTTGTTTACGTAAAAGATGGTGCTACACTAACTATTCAACCGGGAACACTTATCCGCGGAGAGCAATCAACTAAAGCAACTTTGATTATTGAAAGAGGTGGTAAGCTGATTGCAAACGGAACAGTGAACCAGCCAATTGTTTTCACATCTAACCAGGCTGCAGGTCAACGTACCTATGGAGATTGGGGTGGTATTATCCTTTGCGGTAAAGCTACTATCAACCTGCCGGGTGGCGAAGGTGTTGTGGAAGGCGGAACAGGAGCAACATTCGGTGGTGGCAATAGCCCTGACGATGCTGACAACTCAGGTTCTTTAACGTATCTGCGTATTGAATTCCCGGGAATTCCTTTCCAGCCTAACCAGGAGATTAATGGTTTAACAATGGGTGGAGTAGGTAGCGGAACAACAATCGAAAACATCCAGATTTCTTATTCAGGCGATGACTCATACGAGTGGTTTGGCGGAAGTGTAAATGCAAAACACCTTATTGCTCACCGCGGTTGGGATGATGATTTTGATACCGACAACGGTTTCAGCGGAAAATTACAGTTCGGTATCTCTGTACGTGATGCTTCTGTAGCTGACCAAAGCGGTTCAAATGGTTTTGAAAGCGATAACGATGCAACAGGAACAGCTGCTGTACCGGCTACTCGCCCTATCTTCTCAAACTTCAGCATTTTTGGTCCGTTGTTAGATGCAAACACTACTATCAATAGCAACTACAAACGCTCGGCTCACCTGCGCAGAAACACACAGACCTGCATTTATAATTCGTTGACTGCAGGTTACCCTGTTGGTTTGCTGATTGATGCTGCAACTACTGAAGGTAATGCAACCAACAACCTGTTGCAATTCCGCAACAACGTTCTTTCTGCACACACTGATCCATTGGCTGTTGCCGGGTCAAGCATTTGGGATATTGACGGTTGGTATGCAACTTCAGGTTTCAATAACACTACCCTTACTGACAACAACAACCTGTTGGTTGATTACCCTACCAACGATTTAACAGCTCCTGTGTTGTTGCCACAATCAGGTTCACCATTATTAAGCGGTGCAGATTTTACCAATGCTAACCTGCAGGATGCCTTCTTTGAAGACGTTACTTACAAAGGTGCATTCGGTGCTACTGACTGGACACTTTGTTGGGCTAACTGGGATCCGCAAAACACTGTTTACACCGGAACAATTTTCTTAGCAGGAGCAACTGCTGATTTCTCATCTTCATCTAATCAGTTCGCAGCTACTTTTGATAATGCTTCTACTGATGGCGACTCTTACTTCTGGGATTTTGGTGTAACAGGAACCAATAACGATGTATCAACAGACGAGAACCCAACTTACACTTACACCGCAAGCGGAACGTATGAGGTTACATTAATTGCATACAGCCCATGTGGTAATGATACCATTATCCAGAACGTAGATATTACGGTGGGTATTGAAGATCATATCCCTGCAATAGCTAACGTGATGGCTTATCCAAATCCGTTTACTACCGAGACTACAATTGCAGTTACCCTGAATGAGAAAACCAACATGAATGTTACTGTCTTCAATATGGAAGGCAAAATGGTGGCTAATCTTTTCAACGGTAAAGCAATGGATGGAGTGCACACTCTTAAGTTTGATGCTACAGGTCAAACAGCAGGTTTATACTTTGCACGTATTGTAACTGATAAATCTACCCGCACAGTAAAACTGTTGGTTAGATAGAAACCATCACCCTGAACTTGTTTCAGGGTCTAATTTAGAGATGCTGAAACAATCCCGAAAGCTTTCGGGACAGCATGACTACAATCAAATCAAAAGCCCTCTTGCAGAAATGTAAGAGGGCTTTTGATTTTTATAATTAACCAAAAATTAACAACGAGTTAGTATTCAGTTTTTATTAGTGACCGATTTTTGCAGCGTGAAAAATATAATTATTCTTCTTGTGTTTATTCTTGCCATTGGTTGCAAAAAAGAAACAACACTCTCTCCGCTTAAATCCGGTACACCTGAAGCAGCAACCTTCACCGAAGGAATAGGAGGCGTACTCATCATTAATAATTTTTCTGCGGCAGGTTCTCAGAAGCAAAATGAATTTGGTTATGCCGAAGATTGGATTGAATTATTTAACACAACCGGCAACAGTTTAAAACTTGAATCAGGGAAATGGTTTCTTACTGATAATGCTGATAGCAATCCTGATAAATATGAGCTTCCTGAACTAATCATTGAGCCTTACGGAAAACTAATTATCTGGTGCGATGATTTGAATACGGTTGCAAATGACATTCACGCCAACTTCAAACTTTCGTCTTCGGGTGAAAAAATAGGTTTGTTTTATTTAGCTGATAATAGCTTTTTGCCAATTGATGTTTGTTCCTACTGCAGCATAAAAAAATAAAATGGATACAGATAAAAAGCTCCCAAAACGCAAAGTAGAAGTAGCTGTTATCTCCGATGTTCACCTCGGCACCTATGGCTGTCATGCAGCCGAACTGGTTAAATACCTTAAAAGCATTAAGCCCGAAACGCTGGTGCTCAATGGCGATATCATTGATATCTGGCAGTTCAGCAAAAGCTATTTCCCTAAAGAACACATGCAGGTGATAAAGCAAATCACCGGCATGATAGCCAAAGGCGTGAAGGTTTATTACGTTACCGGAAATCATGACGAGATGATGCGCAAGTTCGAAGGCTTTGAACTGGGCTCATTCAAAATCGTCAACAAAATTGTGCTCAACCTCGAAGCAGGACGGGCATGGATTTTTCACGGTGATGTGTTTGATGTAACCATGAAACACACCAAGTGGATTGCCAAGCTGGGCGGACACGGATACGATTTACTCATTGTCTTTAATCGTTTTATTAATCGTATTCTTGAAAAAACAGGAAGAGAAAAAATATCGCTCTCCAAAAAAATAAAAGACAGTGTTAAAGGCGCAGTAAAACACGCCAATAACTTTGAAGTGACCGCTGCCGAAATAGGAATATCCAACGAATACAATTTTGTAGTGTGTGGTCACATCCACAAACCGGAAATACGCGACATAAAAACAGATAAAGGAACCATTACTTACCTCAATTCGGGTGATTGGGTTGAGAACCTGACCGGACTTGAATATAACAATGGTGAATGGAGCATCTATAACTACAGCGCTGATAAACTTGCTCAAAATTCAAAACACGATGACGAGCATAAAGAAGAACTAACTACCAATGAACTTTATGCAAACCTCTTACAGGAATTCCTTCCGCTCAACTACCACGCAAATAAGAAATCACCACCCGAACCAATCGGTAAGCCGGGCAAAAAACTTTTCTTCGGACTATTCTAAATGACAAAAATCCTCTACGCAATTCAGGGAACAGGAAACGGGCACATCAGCAGAGCCATTGAAATAATCCCCGAATTGCAAAAGAGAGGTGAGGTGGATATCCTTGTCAGCGGCTTCTCGTCTGACATTGAATTGCCTTTTGAAGTAAAATATAAGTTCAAAGGTTTGAGTTTTGTCTTCGGACAAAAGGGTGGCATCAACTATTTTCAGACATGGAGTAAAAACCGAGTACGCAGGTTTTACAAAGAGGTGAAGAAGCTCCCTGTAAATGATTACGACCTTGTTATCAGCGACTTTGAACCTGTTTCATCTTGGGCATGTTTTCTTGCAGAAAAAACCTGCATTGGATTAAGTAATCAGGCGGCAGTTCTTGCTCCCAACTCACCGCGCGCAGAAGATGACGATAAGCTCGGGCGTTTGGTATTGAATTATTATGCACCTGTTACCGCTGCTTACGGTTTTCATTTTCAGCGCTACAATAACAGTATTTACACACCTATTATACGTAAAGAGATTCGTCAGCTTAAAACCAAAGATGACGGGCATTACACCGTTTATTTACCATCCTATTCCGACAATAAAATAATTAATCGACTTAACTATTTTTCTGATGTACGTTGGGAGGTTTTCTCCAAGCACACTAAAAAGGCGTACATCAAAAACAATGTTCTTATCCGTCCGATTGAGAGCAAGCATTTCATGGAAAGCCTAACCACCTGCACAGGAATATTGTGTGGTGCCGGTTTTGCAACCCCTTCAGAAGCATTGTATTTAAAAAAGAAACTCATGGTTATTCCCATGAAAAGCCAATATGAACAGCAGTGTAATGCTGAGGCTTTAAAGCAAATGGGTGTTGCCGTTATGAAATCGTTAAAGAAAAAGCATCGCTCTGTTTTGCACGAATGGCTGAACTCAGATAAAATTGTTAAGGTTGATTACCCTGATAATGTTTCTGAAATAATTGCTGAAATATTCCGAAACCACGCGCCCGGTTATCGTCTCAGAAAAATAGGTAAAGCCGCTTAATCAGCGCTTATTCTTCATCGCCCGGTCCATATTCCGCTTTGCGTCTTTGCCTTTGATGTCTTCACGCTTGTCGTAAATCTTTTTTCCTTTTGCAAGCGCAATTTCTAATTTGGCATAACCGCTTTCGCTTATAAACAGTTTGGTGGGAACAATGGCAAGTCCTTTGTCTTTGAGCTTTTCAGAAAGTTTGTTTAACTCTTTTTTGTTGAGTAATAACTTGCGGTCGCGTTTCGGGTCAAGGTTATTGTAAGATGCTTCGGTGTAATTAGAGATATGCAGATTTTTCACCCAAAGTTCACCGTCAATAAAAAAACAATAGGCATCAGAAATGTTGGTTTGTTTATCACGAATGGATTTTATTTCGGGGCCTGTCAGTTGCATACCTGCAACATATTTTTCCAGAAAGGAATACTCGAAAGAGGCTTTTCTGTTTTTATTGATATTCTCGGCTTGGGGCTTAACTGCTGGCTTCATTTAGTTGGCATCCATTCTGGTAACCGTGTGTACGCCATTTACTTTCTTTAGATTATTCAGAAGGCTGGTAAGGTGTTGTGTATCGTGAACATAGACCATAATGGTTCCGTCAAATGTTCCGTCATGCTCTTCAAAGCTGATGGAGCGCATGTTTACGTGCAGTTCGTTTGAAATTATTTTAGTGATGTTATTCACAATTCCCACTTCATCAATTCCCGTAACTTTTAAACCGGCAAGGAAAGCGATGGATTCTTTACTTGTCCATTTTGCTTTAATAACTCGGTAAGCATGTTTACCCATCAGCTGTATTGCATTCGGACAACTTACGCGGTGAATTTTTATTCCTTCATTAATCGTGATAAAGCCAAAAACATCATCACCCGGAATTGGATTGCAGCATTTTGAAAGCGTGTAATCTAATTTTTCCATGCTGTCGCCAATCAACAGCTGCGCAGGTTTTCCGTTCAGGTCGGCAACAAGATTTTCAATTTGATTTGGTTTTTCTTCTTTCTCTTTTGAGCCCGGAATAAAACGTTTCAGATAGCCGAGGAACCCTTTTTTCTCCGGGTCTTCCAAAGCCTCTTTTAAATCATGAAGGTCAATGTTTTTATTGGCAATGCGGAAATAAAAATCAAGCGGACTCATCATCTTGTAATACTTCACCAAACGATTGATGGTATTGTTGTCCGGTTTTACTTTCAGATTACGGAATTTGCGTTCCAGCATTTCTTTTCCTTCTTCGGCAAGCTGACGTTTTTCATCTTTCAGCGCTTGTTTGATTTTAGATTTCGCTTTGCCGGTAACAACAAATGCCAGCCAGTCTTCCTTAGGATATTGCTTGGATGAAGTAAGCACTTCAATCTGGTCGCCACTTTTCAGCTTATAGCTAAGCGGCATCAGTTTGTTATTGATTTTTGCACCAATACATTTCATACCCACTTCGGAGTGAACTTCAAATGCAAAATCAAGCGAAGTTGCGCCAACAGGAAGTGTTTTTAGTTCCCCTTTGGGAGTGAAGACAAAAATCTCTTCCGCAAAAAGATTGAGTTTAAAGTCATCAATAAAATCCAATGCATTCGGGTCAGGATTCTCCAATACTTCCCGGATTTTAGATATCCATTCTTCCAGCACATTCTCACCGCTTGATTCTTTGTATTTCCAGTGTGCAGCAAGACCTTTTTCGGCAATATCATCCATGCGTTTGGTGCGTATCTGCACTTCAACCCATTGGCCGGTGCTGCTCATTACTGTTGTGTGCAGCGATTCGTACCCATTTGATTTTGGCGTTGAAATCCAATCGCGCATACGTTCGGTGTTGGGAACGTAATGGTCTGAAACAATAGAGTAGGTGCGCCAGCAATCAGATTTTTCGTTTTCGGGAGTTGAATTTAAAATAATGCGGATGGCAAACAGGTCATACACTTCCTCAAAAGGAACTTCCTGTTTTTTCATCTTTTTATAGATGGAATAAATGCTTTTTGTGCGCCCTTTTATATCAAAATCAAGTCCTGCCTCGTTCAGCGAATTCATGATAGGAAAGCTGAATTTATTGATAAAACGCTGGCGCTGACGCTGTGTTTCTATCAATTTATTGCTGATGCTTTCATACACTTCGGGCTCGGTGTATTTCAGCGACAAGTCTTCCATCTCGGTTTTAATCGCATACAAACCTAAACGGTGCGCAAGCGGTGCGTAGAGATACAATGTTTCCGATGCAATTTTTAATTGCTTGTCGCGTGCCATGCTGTCAAGCGTACGCATGTTGTGCAAACGGTCGGCAAGTTTGATAAGAATAACGCGCACATCGCTGCTGAGCGTAAGCAGCATTTTGCGGAAATTTTCAGCCTGTATGGAGGTAGTTGCTGATGTATGGTCAAAAACTCCGGAGATTTTTGTCAGTCCGTCAACAATGGTGGCAACCTTATCGCCAAACATACTGCGGATGTCCTCTAATGTAATGTGCGTATCTTCTACAACATCGTGCAGAAGTGCGCAAACAATAGACTTTGCACCCAAGCCGATTTCGGCTGTAACAATTTCAGCAACTGCAAGCGGATGATAAATGTACGGCTCACCGGATTTTCTGCGCATGTCTTTGTGCGCTTCAAGGGCAAGGTCAAAAGCTTTGCGAATGAGTTGCAAATCACCTTTAGCCTGATAGCGTTTGGTGTTGCGCAAAAGGTGTCGGTAGGCTTTAAGTATCTCTTTCTTTTCTGCTTCTAAATCTATCGTGGTTTCCATTTTCTTCTTTCGACACCGTTTTTAAAGGAGTGTAAAGTTAACGATTAATAAAGTAAATTGAAAGCAGATAAAAACAAAGTAGTAGTGAATTGGCTTTTTCAAAACGTATATCTTCGCCCTCATGAAATTTAAAGACATTATTTTGTGTTTTTTAATTAGTGTATTCCTTTTTTCCTGTTCCGGGAAAAAGAATAGCCATGAAGGCAAAACAGTTTTCCGTTACAACGAACCCAAAGGAATTACTTCTCTTGATCCTGCGTTTTCCCGCACAATGGCAAACATCTGGGCGGCAAATCAGCTGTTTAATGGCTTAGTACAGATGGATGATGAGACCCGCATTCAGCCTTGTATAGCAAAGAACTGGGAGATTTCGGAAGAGGGTTTGGTTTACATTTTTCATTTGCGTGAGGATGTTTATTTTCATGACAGTGAGGTTTTCACAAATCAAAAAGGAAGAAAGATTACTGCCTCTGATTTTGTATATAGTTTCAATCGCATTGTTGATGAAAAGGTTCTTTCACCGGGAAGGTGGATTTTTAATAATGTGGATTTCACAAATGGGAAAGGCTTTGAAGCAACTAATGATTCAACGTTTGCTATTCATCTGAAAACATCTTTTCCGCCTTTTATAGGAATGCTTACAATGCAGTATTGTTCCGTAGTTCCTGAAGAAGCAGTTGATTTTTATGGAAAAGATTTTGGTAGAAATCCGGTTGGAACAGGTCCTTTTAAAATGAAATGGTGGTATGAAGGAGTGAAACTGGTTCTTCACAAAAACGAAAATTATTTTGAAGTAGATAACGGAAATAAACTGCCTTATTTAGATGCTGTTTCCATCACATTTATTAATGATCCGCAAAGTTCGTTTCTTGAATTTGTGAAAGGAAATACTGATATGCTTTCGGGTCTGGATGATGGGAGTTACAAAGATGCTATCATTACTCCTTCGGGGGAATTGAAAGAAGAGTTTAGAGATAAGGTGAATTTGATTTCACAACCTTTCCTGAATACAGAATACCTTGGCTTTTTGCTGAATGATAGTCTGGAAATAGTAAAGAAAAGTCCGATCAGAAAAAAAGAAATTCGGCAAGCAATCAATTACGGAATTGATCGTGTGAAAATGATGCGTTATATCCGTAATAATATCGGAGCACCTGCTGTGAATGGCTTTGTTCCTGATGGATTACCTTCGTTCAGCAAGGAGTTGAAAGGCTATGATTATAACCCGGCAAAAGCGCGTGAGTTACTTGCTCAGGCAGGCTATCCTAATGGAAAAGGATTGCCCGAAATTACACTGCATACTACGAGCCAGTATCTTGATTTATGTGAATATATTCAGCACCAACTTTCAGAGATAGGTGTGAAAATTAAGATCGAAGTAAACCCGCCCGGAACACATGGAGAAATGGTGGCCAATGCTCAATCTCTTTTCTGGCGCAAGTCATGGATTGCAGATTATGCCGATGCGGAAAATTTTCTTGCGCTTTATTATTCAAAAAACTTTACGCCTAAAGGACCAAACTATACATTATTTAAAAATGATAAATACGACAAGCTTTATGAAACTGCTTTGAATGAAGTGAATGACAGTTTGCGTTATATACTCTATCGCGAAATGGACAGCATCATCATTGATAATTCACCGGTTGTTCCGCTTTATTATGACCGTGTTCTGCGCTTTGTAAATAAAGATGTGCAAGGCTTAGGAAGCAATTCGATGAATTTACTGACGCTGAAAAAAGTAAAGAAATCAGTTGCTAAATGATACTTCATTTAACCATTAAGCCCGGTAGCAGAAAAGACGAATTTATTGTTGAGCAGGACGGTAGTATTAAAGTTAAAATCAAAGAGCAGCCTTTGGAAGGTAAGGCAAATAAATACCTTGTTAAATATCTTTCAGAAATATTTGAAGTGCCTAAATCAAAGATTGAAATTTTGAAGGGAGAAAACAATCCTCATAAAAAAGTGAGTATTGATATTGATGAGGAGGCAGGAAGAAAGATTATAGAAACCTACAGAGTTTAAAGTGCTTTCTCCATTATAATAAACTCCAGTTCTTTTCTAGGAATTCCAAAGCGCGGATCGCTCATAGGAAAAGGTTTTCTTTCTCCTGTATCAATATAGCCCTGGCGTTCATACCATAAAATTAATTCATCTCTACCTTCAATTACCTGCATATAAACGGTAGTGCAGTTTTGTTCTTTTGCCAGTTTTTCTGAGGCAGCCATCATTTGTTTACCAATTCCACCACCTTGCAAAACAGGTGAAACCGTTAACATGCCGAGATACATTCTAGTGCCATGTTTTTCCAATCGCACACAGCTAATGATTTCATCGGCAGCGTTGGTGTATTTTAGAATTGTACAGTCGGGCTTGGAAATAATAGTTCTTAAATCTTCTTCATCCGTGCGCTGTCCGCCTAATATATCAGCTTCAGTGGTCCATCCTGCTTTTGAACTTTCTCCACGATAAGCAGAATTAATAAGTGAGTTTAGTGCTATTACATCGTTGAGTGTAGCTTTTGAAATATTCTGCATACTGCTTACTTCCGGCTGAAAATAAGTTCATCCTTTACTTCCGTCCCGTTGTCAATGCCTTCCAATACCACTGTCATTTCATTATCCGACATTTTAGTGTAAATTATTTTAGAAGGAAAATCATTCTCAGGCAATTCAAAAATCAATTTTTCAGGCGCTTCTGAAATCAATTTA
Source organism: Bacteroidota bacterium (assembly GCA_947479755.1). Lineage (GTDB taxonomy): Bacteria > Bacteroidota > Bacteroidia > SXHM01 > SXHM01 > SXHM01. The sequence continues at coordinate 4,142 of CANKAM010000005.1, read as the reverse complement.
AATTCAGCAACACGACCGGTTGCCATTTCCACACAGTAATACAGCCTTTCCCTGTCGTTTTTAATTTTAAGTTTTTCTGAGAACAGTGTGTCGATACCATCTACAACATAACCTCTGCCTTCAAAAAGCGAGTCATTTACTATTGTCCACTCTTCGTGAAAGTTGGCATCACCATTGGTTTGAATCCATTTGCCTTCCAGCCAGGTGAAGTTTATTTTTGGTGGTTGTGTGCACGAAAAGATAAGTAAAGGGAATAGAAGTAGTAGTAGATTTTTAGCTTTCACTTTGATGGATATATACTGCAATACTACAAATTGTTTCGGTGCAGATTAATTACCGGTAATGGTACATTAATTCGTTAACAATTTTTAACCAATCTTATTTGCTTAAACATACTTCAGAGATGTTAAATTTGCGTCCGCAATTTTAAAAGCTATCACTTATGGACATAAAAGAACTAAACGAAAAAATACAGCGCGAAAGTGCTTTTGTTGACCTTATTCAAATGGAAATGGATAAGGTAATTGTAGGTCAGAAATACATGACCGAACGTTTACTTATCGGGTTGCTTTCCAACGGACATATTTTGCTGGAAGGTGTTCCCGGATTGGCAAAGACATTAGCGATTAATTCATTGGCTTCGTGTATTGATGCAGGTTTCAGTCGCATACAGTTTACTCCTGACCTTTTACCTGCCGACTTGATCGGAACCATGATTTATAACCAGAAAAAGGAAGAGTTCACTGTTCGTAAAGGGCCTATTTTTTCTAACTTTATTTTGGCAGATGAGATTAACCGAGCCCCGGCAAAAGTGCAAAGTGCTTTGCTGGAAGCAATGCAGGAAAAGCAGGTAACTATTGGTGACCAGACATTTAAATTGCCTGAACCTTTTCTTGTTCTTGCAACTCAAAATCCAATAGAGCAGGAGGGAACCTACACACTTCCTGAAGCTCAGGTTGACCGTTTTATGCTTAAAGTGGTAATTACTTACCCTAATAAAGAAGATGAGCGTAAAATTATTCGTCAGAATGCGGGTGGTGTATTTCCTAAAACAAGTAAAATCCTCACTACTGCAGAAATACTGAAATCAAGAGAAGTAGTCCGCGAAGTTTATATGGACGAAAAAATTGAGCGTTACATTATTGATATTGTTTTTGCAACCCGTGCTCCTAAAGATTATAAGTTGGATAAAATTGCTCCGTTGATCAGCTATGGAGGTTCTCCACGTGCAAGTATTAGTCTTGCTTTGGCTTCAAAAGCGTATGCATTTATTAAACGCAGAGGTTACGTAATTCCTGAGGATGTACGTGCCGTTTGCAACGATGTGTTGCGTCACAGAGTAGGATTGACCTACGAAGCGGAAGCGGAGAATATTACCAGTGAAAATGTTATTGCAGAAATTCTGAATGCAGTTGAAGTGCCTTAAATAATTTTACCACTAAGGGTACAAGGTCACTAAGTCTCAGTGAACTTAGTCTACTTGGTGGTGAGAAAAAATGGAAACAACAGAGCTATTAAAAAAAGTACGTAAGATTGAGATAAAGACGCGTGGTCTTTCAAACCAGATTTTTTCAGGGGAATACCACACGGCCTTTAAGGGGCGCGGTATGGCTTTCAGTGAAGTTCGTGAATATATGCCGGGTGATGATATCCGCACAATTGATTGGAACGTAACTGCTCGTTTCAACAGTCCTTATGTAAAGGTTTTTGAAGAAGAGCGAGAGATGACCGTGATGTTGATAGTGGATATGAGCGGCTCAAAAGATTTCGGGACAAAAGAGAAGATGAAACGCGAATTGATAACAGAATTGTGTGCAGTGCTATCTTTTTCCGCTATTCAGAATAATGATAAAATTGGTGTGATATTTTTCAGTGATCAGATTGAAAAATTTATTCCTCCTAAAAAAGGGAAGTCCCACATTCTGCGTATCATCCGTGAGTTGATTGAGTTTACTTCTGAACATAAGAAAACCAATATCAGTCAGGCTTTGAAGTATCTGAATAATGTCATTAAAAAGCGAAGTATTGCTTTCCTTATTTCTGATTTCATAGATGCTAATTATGAAGATGCATTAAAAATTGCCAACCGTAAACATGATGTTGTTGGAATTCGCATTTATGATAAACGAGAGAATGAATTGCCCGATATTGGTTTGATAAAAGTTCAGGATGCTGAAAGCGGAGAGTTACGCTGGTTAGACACTTCAAACCATAAAGTGCGAATTTCATATAAAGCTTCTGCACTTCAATTTGATGATAATTTGAAAAAAATATTAAACCGCAGCGGAGTTGATTTTACATCAATTGCCACGCATGAATCATACATTACTCCATTAATGAATTTGTTTAAGAAAAGGGAAGGAAGAAGATGAGAATGGACGTTAGAAGTACAAAGTTTGAAGTTGGAAGTGTTGTCAGATCGAGCGTAGTAGAGAAGCTATTAGTTATAGTTTTCTTTTTTCTGCCAATTTTAACTTTCTCCCAAGGCGCAAGTGTTTCTGCAGAATTAGATACCAACATCATTAAACTGGGCGGACAAACAAAACTTCGTCTTCGCATTGAGCATACTAAGGATGTAAGTATTGCATTTCCTCAGTTTAAGGACAGCATTGCTTCACACATTGAGATAGTGGAAGAGCACAAGCTTGACACACTCAGCGAAAAAGTAACAACCTTTTACAAGTTCGAGAAATCGTATACCATCACTTCTTTTGATTCAGGTTATTGGGTTATTTCTCCAATCAGGTTTTACCTGAATAACGACACGAGTAAATACATTGAAACCGAACCTGTGATGATTGAAGTGAAGGGCGTTGCACTTGATCCGCAAAAAGATGTGAACGACATCAAAGAGCCGCTTTCAATGGGCATAACGCTCAAAGAAATTCTTATTATCATCGGCATAATTTTATTGATACTTGCGCCTCTCAGTGCTTTCCTTCTTTACTGGTTCTTTTTCCGTAAAAAGAAAATGAAGATTACCGAATTGTTTCAACCAAAACCACTTTCTGCCCATGAAAAAGCATTGGGTTTACTTGAGCAGTTGCGCAAGAAAAAACTATGGGAAACAAATCAGGTTAAATTGTATCACAGTGAACTGACGGATATTGTGCGCAGCTATATTGATGAGCGTTTTGGAGTAAGTTCACCCGAACAGGTAAGTGATGAAACACTTGCTGCCATGAAGGATAAAGTGGATGAAAATACGTTTGCAAAACTAAAGCAACTCTTACAGTTAGCCGACATGGTAAAATTTGCGAAGGCAGAACCTTTGTCTAATGAAAACGAATTGAGCATGAATAATGCTTTTGATTTTGTAAACACAACAAAACCAATCGAAGTAAAGGAAGATAAAAAATGATGAACGGAATTGAGTTTGCAAATCCTTATTGGTTTCTATTGCTGGCACTTATTCCGTTGCTGACTTTCTGGTATTGGAAACGAAATAACAGTCAGCGAGCTAACATTCGTTTCTCATCGCTTGAAAATTTCAGGAATTCGCCTAAAACATTGCGTCAGAAATTAGTTCACTTACCTTTTGCGCTGCGTATGTTGTGCATTGCTTTTCTCTCTGCTGCACTTGCCCGCCCGCAAAGCAGCAGCAGTTGGCAGAACGTTACAACCGAAGGAATTGACATTGTCATCACCATGGATATTTCAGGAAGTATGCTGGCAGAAGATTTTAAGCCTAACCGTTTGGAAGCATCCAAAAAGGTCGCTATGAATTTCATTTCAGGTCGACCAACTGACCGCATGGGATTAGTTGTTTTTGCAGGTGAAGCATTTACCCAATGTCCCCTTACTACTGACCATTCGGTGTTGCTGAATATTTTTGGAGGAATAAAAAACGGATTGATTGAAGACGGAACTGCAATTGGCATGGGCTTGGCAACTGCGGTAAAAAGATTGAAAGACAGCGAAGCAAAAAGTAAAGTGATTATTTTACTTACAGACGGTGTAAACACAGGAGGTTCTATTCCACCTTTAACTGCTGCTGAAATTGCAAAAACTTTTGGAATCAGGGTTTATACAATTGGTGTAGGTACAATTGGAATGGCCCCATATCCGGGCAAAAACATGTTTGGACAAACTGTTTATCAGGACATGGAAGTGAAGATTGACGAGGATATGATGAAGAAAAT
>CANKAM010000004.1 GCA_947479755.1 Bacteroidota bacterium | reverse complement strand
TTATTTATCAAGAAAATAAAAAATATTTTCAACTCATAAATTCAAATCGTTGCAGGCAATAAAATCGCTGAAACTCAATAATAACAATACTTTCAAAGAACTTATATTTGTAACATCAAAACGCTAATGATATAAAGTATAAAGTTGTTCCATCTGCCGTGAACTTTAAACTTTAGACATTGAACATTAAACTATAATCTTGTTTCCACTTGCTTTACCATTTTAGTTTTCCATTCTGCAAAATCACCGGCAATAATATGTTTGCGGGCTTCTTTCACCAGCCATAGATAAAATCCAAGGTTGTGAATACTTGCCAATTGCAATCCCAGAATTTCTTTTGCTACAAAAAGGTGTCGCAAATAGGCCTTTGAAAAATTACGGTCGGCAAAAGTAGTTCCTTCCGGGTCAATAGGACTAAGATCGTTTTGCCACTTTTTATTTTTGATATTGATGAAGCCTTGCGAAGTAAATAGCATTCCATTGCGGGCATTGCGGGTTGGCATCACGCAGTCAAACATATCTATACCTAACGCAATACTTTCCAGAATATTTCCCGGAGTTCCAACTCCCATAAGGTAGCGTGGTTTTTCGGGTGGAAGAATACTGCAAACCACTTCGGTCATAGCATACATTTCCTCGGCAGGTTCGCCCACCGAAAGACCGCCAATGGCATTGCCTTCCAGATTTTGTTCGGCAATAAAGGTTGCAGATTTTTCGCGCAAATCTTTGAAAACACTTCCCTGTACAATTGGAAAAAGCGTCTGATCGTATCCGTATTTTCCTTTGGTTTCGTTAAACCGTGTTACACATCGCTTCAACCAGCGGTGCGTCATCTCCATTGACTTTTGAGCGTATTTATATTCACAGGGATAAGGTGTGCATTCATCAAAGGCCATTATAATATCAGCGCCAATGGTGCGTTGTGTATCCATCACATTTTCGGGCGAAAAAAACAGTTTTGAGCCATCAATGTGTGAAGCAAATTTTACACCTTCTTCTTTTATTTTTCGGTTGCCGCTGAGTGAATAAACCTGATAGCCACCACTATCTGTTAAAATCGGTTTGTTCCAGTTGATGAACTTGTGAAGTCCACCTGCTTTCTCAATAATTTCAAGTCCGGGACGAAGAAAAAGATGATAAGTATTTCCAAGAATTATCTGTGCTCCAATCTCACTTTCCAATTCGTGCTGATGCACAGCCTTTACAGTTCCTGCTGTTCCCACCGGCATAAAAATAGGTGTTTCTATTGTGCCGTGTGCTGTCAATAACTCCCCTGCTCTTGCTTTGGAATGCCCGTCAACGCTGCAAATCTTAAACTTCATCTCGCTGTGTATAAATTCCGCCAAAGATAAAGATTTGCGCCACCCGCGAATCTTAGTTTTGTTTTGAGATAAAAGTCCATAAATGAACCTTCCTGATTTCACCGCTGACACTAACGGATTAATTGTGTTTTCCGTTTTTGTAGCTGTGTTACTCTTGCAGCTCTTTTATTACTTGTTTTTTTATTCGCGGTTGGCATTTTACAAACCTAAAACAGTAAATAATGGAACAGAACCAGTTTCCGTAATTATTTGTGCACGTAACGAGGAAGACAACCTACGCGAAAATCTTCCATTAATTCTTGCACAGGATTTTCCAGATTTTGAAGTGATCGTAGTTAATGACCGCTCTTACGATGGTTCTTTTGATTTGCTGAAAGACATGGCGGAGGTAAATCCCAAATTGAAAGTTGTAAACATTGACGAAGAAGTAATTGTTTCGGGAAGTAAAAAATTTGCGCTCACTCTCGGAATAAAAAAAGCTGCTAATGACATACTGTTACTTACAGATGCAGATTGCAAACCTTCTTCGCCACAATGGATTTCGCAGATGCAAGGTCGCTTTTCAGAAAAAACTGATATAGTCCTTGGCGTTGGGGTATATCAGAAAAAGGATTACAGTTTGTTAAATCAACTCATCCGTTTTGATACTTTTTTTACGGCTCTGCAATACCTGAGCTATTCGCTCGCAGGGCTGACTTATATGGGTGTTGGTAGAAATCTTGCCTATCGCAAGCACCTGTTTTTTGACAACAAAGGTTTTGGTTCTCATAACCACATTCGTTCGGGTGATGATGATCTTTTTATCAATGAAGTAGCTCACAAAGCAAAAGTGAATGTCTCTGTTTCAGCCGACAGCCAAACACTTTCCGTTCCTAAAACAAGCTGGAGTGAGTGGTTTCATCAAAAGCGCAGACACCTGACAACAGGTCCACTGTATAAAACAAAGCACAAGTTTTTACTTGGATTGTTTATGTTCAGCCAGCTGATGTTTTATCCTTTGCTGATTGTGTTATTTGTGATGCAATACAATTTTCCGGTAATTATTTCATTGTTTGCTTTGCGTTTTCTTATTCAAATTATAGTATTTGCCAAAGTGACGAAAACACTTAATCAACGTGATTTATTACTAATTTCGCCCATAATTGATTTGGTCTTACCGTTCATTACACTAACATTATCAGTTTCAAATTTGCTCGTTAAACCCCAAACATGGAAGTAAAAATGGCAGAAAGTCAAGAACCATCAGCAGAAAACAAAGCTCCTGAAGCAGCAAATGCTGAAGCAGGCACTAACCTTTCGGAGAAAGCGGTACATGACTACAAGCTTGTATTGCAGGCGCGCGATCACGGTAATCAGAATGCCTATGCCGAATTGATGGAACGCTACCGCGATTCTATTTATTTCATGTTGCTGAAAATGGTAAATAACAAAGATGATGCAGATGATTTGACCATTGAAGCTTTCGGGAAAGCATTCAATAAACTGCATCAGTACACACCCAATTACGCATTCAGTACGTGGCTGTTCAAGATTGCTTCCAATAATTGCATCGACTTTATCCGCAAAAAGAAAAAGCAAACCTACTCACTTGATAAAGGCTTTGAAGGCAGCGATGGCAGCGAAATGATAATTGAGGTGAGAGCCAATGTACTTGACCCTGAAGAAACCTATATCAAGAAACAGAAAACCCGTCTGATGCGTGAAGTGGTGGAAAAATTAAAACCTCGATATCGTACATTAGTTGAGTTGCGTTATTTTAAAGAATACTCTTACGAAGAAATTTCAGTAGAGCTTGATCTTCCGCTTGGAACAGTAAAAGCACAACTTTTTCGTGCGCGTGAGTTTCTTTACAACATCATGAAAAATTCGGAAGGGAAGATTTAATTTTTTTGCGCCTTTGAGGGCAAATTCCATTTCTGCTGATGCAAATAATTCAGGAATATTTTCCCAATCTTTCCGATAAACAAAAAGAGCAATTCGCTCAATTGCTTCCGTTTTACCAAGATTGGAACAGCAAAATCAATGTAATTTCGCGTAAAGACATGGAGCAGTTTTATGAGCACCATGTTTTGCATTCGCTTGGCATAGCCAAAGTCATTCAGTTTAAACCGAGAACTAAGGTCTTGGATGTTGGCACAGGTGGCGGTTTTCCGGGAATTCCATTAGCAATTTTATTCGCTGAAACAGATTTTTTTCTTGTTGACTCGATTGGTAAAAAAATAAAAGTGGTGAATGCTGTTTCTGAAGCAATCGGTTTGAAAAATCTGCGTGCAGAGCAAATTCGAGCGGAAGAACTAAAAGAACAATTTGATTTTGTAGTAAGCCGCGCAGTAACTGAACTTCCTGTATTTCATGGTTGGATAAAAAACAAATTCCGAAAACAAAGTTTTAATGACTTACCTAACGGAACATTCTATTTAAAAGGCGGAGATTTAACCGAAGAATTAAGTGAGTTCAAAAAGAAGGTTCAAATCTTTGAATTGAAAAACTACTTCCGTGAAGAGTTTTTTGAAACCAAGAAGGTTGTTTACTTGCCGGCTTAAAGCGTGGCCGATTCGAACTGAAGTTTACTTAAACTTCGGTAAAGCCCGTTTTCAGCAGCAATCAGTTGTTCATGAGTACCACTTTCAATTACAACACCTTTATCAATCACTACAATTTTATCTGCTTTGCGGATAGTGGCAAGGCGGTGAGCAATAACAAATGAAGTTCTGCCAACCATTAGTTTATCTAAGGCTTCCTGCACTAAACGTTCTGATTCAGAATCCAAAGAACTTGTAGCCTCATCCAGAATAAGAATAGCGGGATTTTTTAAAACAGCTCGTGCAATAGCAACGCGTTGGCGTTGTCCACCTGAAAGTTTAATGCCACGCTCGCCAACAAGTGTATCGTATTTTTCGGGGAAACTATCTATGAAGTTATGCGCATTGGCTTGTTTAGCTGCCTCAATAATTTCTTCCAAAGTAGCTCCCGGTTTTCCGTAGGCGATGTTTTCTCTGATAGAACCACCAAACAATAATACATCCTGCGGAACCATAGCCATCTGATTGCGCAAATCTGTTAAACCGTATTCTTTAGAATCTTTTTCATCAATCAAAATTCTTCCGCTATCCGGCTCATAAAATTTCAGCAACAACGAAACAATGGTGGATTTTCCGGCACCACTCGGGCCAACAATAGCAATAGTTTCGCCTTTTGCTGCTTTGAAAGAAAAGCCTTTTAAAATCTGCAATTCTTTGCGTGATGGATAGGTGAAAGCTACATTTTCGAAACTTACTTTTCCTTCAATTTTTTTGGTGATAGTAGTTGTTCCCGACAAGTCAACCATTTCAGTTTGTTCATCCAATATTTCAACCAAACGTTCGGTAGCTCCAATTGCTTTTTGAATTTGGGTATAAAGTTCGGCAAAGCCGCCAATAGAAGCACCTACGAAAACGGTGTAAAAAACAAATGAAATTAGCTCACCTATTAGTAAATCACCCTGTATAACCAACACCACTCCATACCAAACCATTGCCACCAATGAACCGAACAAACAAAAGATGATGAACGAAGCAAAAAGCCCGCGGTACATTCCTACTTTAATAGCTTTTTGAGCTATTTCATCTGCGCTTTTTACATAGCGTTTTATTTCAAAAAATTCATTAGCAAAGGCTTTTACATTCGTAATTCCCTGCAAGGTTTCCTCTATAATCGTATTTGATTCTGCAACGGTATCCTGAACTTCGCGTGACGCTTTGCGAATGAATCTTCCGAAGTAAACCAATGCCAGTGCCACAAAAGGAATAATGGCAATCATCAGCATGGTAAGTTTTGGAGAAATAACAATCAGGAAAGCAATGCCGCCAATTATGATGACAAATTGTCTAAGAAATTCCGCAATTGTGGTTGTCAGCGTATCCTGGATTTGAACAATATCAGTACTCATGCGGCTGTTCAGTTCGCCTACCCGTTTTTGACCGAAATAGGTCATGGGCATGGTAATTAATTTGGTATAAACAGCTTGTCGCAAGCCTGCGAGCGTATTTTCAGTTACGTTTACAAACAGGTAAACCCTGAAATAGGAGAAAACAGATTGTAAAAGAAGAATGGCAATCAAAGCCGCTCCAAGCAGATTTGCAGTTTTCATGTCCAGCTTATTGCCTCCGGTAGTATCTACCATTTTCCCCATTAAAAGAGGAAAAGCAAGTGCTGTAGCACTTGTTAAAGCAAGAAAAATAAGCCCGATGATGAATTTCCACCTATGAGGACCCATAAAGGATAAAATCCGCATCCCGGTTTTCAGGGAATCCTTGTTAATCTTTGCCTTTGGAAGGTCTTCGGTCTCGTTATTAAATCCTCTTGCCATAATTTGAGCGGGCAAATTTAGTTTTAAATTTGGATGGAAAGAAAACCTGACTATCTTTGCAGCCCGTTTAACGAAAAATTACGAAGAAATGAAAAGGACATATCAACCCTCGGTTAAGAAAAGAAAGAATAAACACGGATTCAGAGAAAGAATGGATTCGGCCAATGGACGCAGGGTTTTGGCAGCACGCAGAGCAAGAGGTCGTAAAAAACTGACTGTTTCTGACGAAGGTGGCCACAAAGGATAATTAAGTTTTAGCTTAATAGTGCAAAAAGGCGTCCCGCCCCGATACTTCGGGGCGGGACGCCTTTTTTATTTCCATTCAAAACTGTCAATTAACTTATCAATGTCTTCTTTGATAAATTTAATAACCGGCTGCAATGAGTCATTATTTGGGCGGACTGAAAAATACAACGCACCCCTTAAAAAGTGCTTGCTGCTGTCGGTAACAAAAAACTGAACGGGCGAAGCTGCACCGCTTCCTTCTATATCATAAATTAACCCGTAAACATTTTTTTCGGGCTTGTTAATGATGATTTCATCAATGGCAGAGGCTTTTGCAATGTGTTTATTGGTTAGTTCTCTCGAATCTTCAAGGTATTGGATAATATTGCCATCAACTGCCTTATAGCTGATATGCAATGTGCCTTTAAAATCAGGAAAATTTAGATTTATCCAGCAGGGTTCTGACAAACCTTTCGTGTCGTTTTCAATAGTTGAATAAACCGGATATTCAAACGTAAACGGACAATCAGATTGATACGTCTGGTATTTTTTATCAGGAAGTTCAATTCTGAAGAAGCCTCTTGGTTTGGGTGTATAATCTTCTTCTCCGCAAGAAGAAAGCAATAGGCTTGCTGATAGCAGTGCTAAAATTGTAAACGATGATATAGGCAATTTTACATTACCCGTTTCCTCCCCCGCAGCGTTGATGGTAACTTTTATCCGTTTTATTTTTTTTGTGTCAACCGATTCAATAGTAAACTCAACATTTGCAAAATTTATACTGCTGTTTTTTGCAGGAATTCGGCCTTCCTTTTCAAGAATAAAACCAGCCAGACTGTCGGCTTCACCTTTCGATTCTTCAAAAACTTCTCCATCAATCCCTGTTATCCTGTAAAAATTGCTAAGCGATATCTTGCCTTCAAAAACAAAATTATGGTCGTCTAATTTTGAATACACCAATTCATCATCATCAAATTCATCTGTAATGTCACCCACAATTTCTTCCATTACATCTTCCAACGTTACTATTCCTGAAGTTCCCCCATATTCATCTACTGCAATTGCAAGGTGAATTTTGGTCTTTTGAAACTCGGCAAGCAGGTCGTCAATCTTTTTATTTTCAGGAACAAAGAAGGGAGGACGCAGTAATTCCTGCCACTTAAAATCGTCTTTCTCATTTAAGTGAGCGAGTAAATCTTTGGAGTAAATAACCCCAACAACGTTGTCAAATGATTCTTTGTAAACCGGCAGTCGCGAATAGCCTGCTTCCACCAGTTGAGGCAATAACTCTGTAAAAGGAGTTTCAAATTCAAAAGCTTTCACGTCCATGCGCGGCTTCATAATTTGCTTTACCTCGGTGTTGCCGAATGTTACAATTCCGCGCAGAATTTTATTGTCGTCACTCTCCATGTTTTCCTTGCTGGAAGTAAGTTCCAGCGCATGAGAAAGGTCATCAACAGATATATCATGCCCCGATTTTGCAAGGCGTTTGTCCACAATGTCGGAGAGGAAAACCAATGAGCGCGACATGCCTGTCCACCAGAAAAAATTGCGGATAAACAACATCGGATAAGCCATTGAAATTGCAAGTCGTTCTGAAAAATGATTAGCATAAATTTTAGGCATTACCTCGCCAAAAAGCAGGATAATAAACGTAATCACCAGCACCTGCATAATCCAGCCCAGTATTGTCATTTCTGCCCCCGGAACTAAAAAAATTGAAATAATATATTCCGATAAAATTACAATCCCGATGTTGACAAAGTTGAGCGCAATAAGCATTGTTGCCAATAACCTTTTAGGATATTTCAGAAGTTCAGCAACTAAAACTTCTTTCCTTGATTCTGAGATGGCAAGACGTTCGCGTTGTTCTTTTTTTAATGAAAAGAATGCAACTTCAGCGCCTGACATTAGTGCTGAGATGTAAAGGAAAATGATAATTCCGATTGCACTTGCGGTTAAACCGAAAATTGATTCCGGTGGAACCGAAAACAGAAAAATAATTAGTTGATGAGCAGCTCCGGGGTCGTCCAAGTTCTTTCTGTGAATTTAAAATGGAAGATCGTCAGTGGTGTTGCCTGAAGATGTTGGTTTTGGCGCAGTTTCAGGCACACAGTTAACAGTTGTATTCTGTGTATGAACTTCACCGGATTGCTTGCCTCCAAGCAAGGTCATATTATCAGCAATAATTTCGGTGCTGTATCTTTTGATGCCGTCTTTATCTTCCCATGTGCGGGTTTTAATTTTGCCTTCAATAAAAACAGAGTTGCCCTTTTTTAGGTATTTCTCGGCAACTTCAGCAAGTCCGCGCCATAAAATGATGTTATGCCACTCGGTATGTTCAATCTTGTTTCCGCTCTTTTCTTTGTAACTTTCTGACGTTGCAAGAGGAAAATTTACCTTGGTTACTCCGCCTTCCAGATAGCGGACTTCAGGGTCTTTACCCAGATTTCCGATTAGAATAACTTTGTTTACGCTTGCCATGATTTTGTTTTTTGAACTGCCAACAAACCTACGTTAAATTTAAATAATTTGCAATTAACGCTCATTAATATAGCGTTCAACCAAACGTGGCAAAGCAAAATTCTCCAGTTTGTTAAGGTTTGCTTTTATCAGGTTTTTATTCTTTAAAGGCTTCTGAATTTCAATTTCAATAAAACGTGCATGAAGGTGCTGATGCGACAAAATATGTTTGTAGGATTTTGAAACGGAACGTACATGAAACTTGTTTTTCTCCAAAATTATTTTCAATTCAGATGAACTTAAAATTTCGGTTTCAGTGGCTTTGTCTTTTGTTTCTATTAAGGGGAAATCATACAGGCCTTTCCAGATGTCTTTCTCGGTGCGTTGGTTAAGATAAACGGTATTTTTATACTGAATAACCAGGTAATTGAAATGCCTTGCTCTTACAGCTATTTTCTTGGCTTTTACAGGAAGTTTATCAATCTGTTTTTCAGCAAAAGCATAACATGAGTTTTGCAGCGGACAAATGGTGCAATCAGGATTTACAGGCTTGCATTGAATAGCTCCGAATTCCATCACCGCCTGATTGTATGAGCCGGGATTTTTCTCGTCAATTAATTGATTGGCAAGTTTTGAAAATTTCTTTTTGCCTTCGGTGCTGTCAATAGCATCTTTAATTCCAAAGTAGCGCGAAAGCAGGCGGTAAACATTACCATCTACCACCGCATGCGGAAGTTCAAACGCTAATGAAGCAATGGCTGCTGCGGTGTAAGCTCCCACACCTTTCAGTTTAAGCAATTCATTGTAATCGGCAGGGAATTTTCCTTTGTGGATTTCGGTAACCTGTTTTGCTGTAGTATGCAGGTTTCTTGCTCTGGAATAATAGCCAAGCCCCTGCCACAGTTTTAATACTTTGTTTTCATCTGCTTTTGCAAGGCTTTTCACATCCGGAAAGTTTTTCGCGAAGGCTATATAATAAGGCATTCCCTGATCAACGCGTGTTTGCTGCAAAATAATTTCCGAAAGCCAGATAAGATAAGGGTCTTTGGTATTGCGCCAGGGAAGGTCGCGCTTATTGGCGTTGTACCATTTTATAAGGGTTTTGCCAAAGGCAGAGGTGTCTTGTTTTTTGGGAGGCATAAGGGGATGCGAAAGTATTTAAATCTGTGAATCTGTGGCAAAAACAACATTTCGGTATTTCAAAATAATAAATACCTTTGCAGCCCTTAAAAAATCACTCACACAACATAATTAATTAAAACACAACAACAAACGTATGACTAAAGCAGAGATTGTAAACGAGATTGCAGGTAAAACAAATATTGAGAAAGCAACAGTTCAAACAGTGGTTGAAGCATTTATGAAATCTGTTAGAACTTCTATGACAGGCGGAACAAATGTTTACCTCAGAGGTTTCGGCAGCTTTATTGTAAAGAAAAGAGCACAAAAAACAGGCAGAATTATCTCTAAAAACACTACAGTTATTATTCCTGAGCATTATATCCCTGCATTTAAACCGGCAAAAACTTTTGCTGATAAAGTGAAGAAAAACGTTAAAGTAACAGGAAAATAATTCCCCTTTTTAAATTCATTTAACCTAGCGTTAGTATATAAGATTTAGAGTTGACAACCAAGTGGCAAATAGTAGCATTGACAAGCGTAGCTGCGCTTGGCGCGGTAATTTACTTTGCCGACAAAGTGCCTGCTAAAGATTCTGCTGAACATAAGCATGAAGAAGCCGCAGTGGTTGGAAAAATTGACTTTCTTTCAGAAGCTAAAAAGCTGACATCTGGTCCAGAATCAGAAGCGGTTGCACAACTTGAAAATCTTGCTGCTGCTGCCCGTAATAAGGAGCAGAAAATTCAGTTACTTGATTCACTTGTAAAACTTTGGGACGACAATCGTAAACCAACAGCTTCAGCTGTTGTAAGCGAGAATTTGGCTGAAGCCAGCGGCAAAGCAAGTGATTGGTATGCTGCTGCCGACAGGTATATGATGGCAACCCGTTTTGTAAAAGACGAAGCACAGAAAAAGCAATTGTATGAAAGCGCCACAGCAGCTTTTGAAAAAACGTTGCAATTAGAACCTGGAAACCTGGATGCTAAAGCAGGTCTCGGAGTTTCTTTAGTTGAAAGCGCAGGACTTACCGGACAGCCACCTATGAAAGGAATTGGCTTGCTGCGTGAAGTAGTTGCGAAAGATTCAACACACATTAATGCCCAGCTTAACCTCGGTTATTTCGCCATTCAAAGCGGTCAGTTCGACAAAGCGCTTGCCCGCTTTGAAACCGTAAAAAGAGTAAAATCCGAGTTTATAGAAGTGAACCTTTATATTGCCGACACTTATGAGAAAATGGGAAACAATAAAGAGGCAATAAAAAATCTTGAGGTGTATAAATCCAAACTCAGCGATCCTGTGCTTGTTGTTGAGGTGGATAAATACATTAATGAACTTAAAAGTAAATAAGCACAAAGAAATTTAACGCCAAGCAGCAATGTGAGGCAAATGTTTAACAATTAAAAAAATAATAGCATGCCAAGCGGTAAAAAAAGAAAAAGGCATAAAATGGCCACCCACAAACGTAAAAAACGTTTGAGAAAAAACAGACATAAGAAGAAAGGTAAATAGTCTGTAATTTACGCTGGCAGGGGATTTCCCCGCACACTCTTCTCTGTTGCATACTCTGCACACAGGGAAGAGTGTATTTACTCATTTAATCTTATTCCGTGAATTACGATCTTGTAATATCATCGTCTTCGTCTGAAGCTGTAATAGCTTTGCTGAAAGACAAACAGCTTGTTGAGTTGCATAAGCAGCGCAGCAGCAACAATTTTTCTGTGGGCGATATTTACCTTGGTAAGGTGAAGAAAATTATGCCCGGACTGAATGCCGCGTTTGTAAATATTGGCTACGAAAAAGATGCATTTCTGCATTATCTGGATTTAGGGCCGCAGATGAATTCGTTCGTCAAGTTTACCCAACAGGTTCAGTCGGGAAAGCAAAACAGTTCAAGGCTGGATTATGTGCGCCCTGAGAAAGACATTAACAAAGGCGGGAAAATTGATGACATTGTAAAAAGTGGTCAGCAGATTTTGGTGCAGGTTGCCAAAGAACCTATTTCAACAAAAGGTCCGCGCATAACTTCTGAAATTTCAATTGCAGGGCGATACATTGTTCTTCTTCCTTTCAACGACAAAGTTTCTGTTTCGCAGAAAATTAAGAGTTCGGAAGAAAGAGACCGCTTGAAAAAAATCATCAGCGATATTAAGCCTAAAAATTTCGGTGTTATTATCCGTACAGTTGCCGAACATAAAAAGGTAGAAGAATTGGATGCCGACATGAAGGATCTGATGATTAAATGGAATACTTGCTTTGAGCAATTAAAAAAAGCAAATGCTCCGCAAAGAGTTTTGGGAGAGCTTGACCGTACATCAGCTTTGCTACGCGATATTCTGAATCCTGATTTTAACAACATCTATACTGACGACTCGAAAGTTTTGGAGGAAGTGAAAAGTTACCTTCACGCTAAAGCTCCGGAAAAAGAAAGTATTGCCAAATTATACTCGGGCAAGTCTTCAATTTTTGAGCATTTCGGAATTGAAAAACAGATAAAAGCTTCTTTCGGAAAAACGGTAACATTCAAGAGCGGTGCTTACTTGGTGATTGAACATACCGAAGCCTTGCACGTAATTGACGTAAACAGCGGGCATCGAGCAAAATCCGATAATGATCAGGAAACTAATGCTCTTGATTGCAACCTGGAAGCTGCAAAAGAAATTGCACGCCAATTGCGTTTACGTGATATGGGAGGTATTATAGTTGTAGATTTTATTGACCTTCATAAAGCCGACAACCGCAAACTTCTTTTTGAGAAGATGCGTGACGAAATGAAGGATGATAAGGCAAAACATAACATTCTTCCTCCTACAAAATTCGGCTTGGTGCAAATAACACGTCAGCGTGTGCGCCCAGAAATGAATATTGAAACGGTTGAAAAATGCCCTGCCTGCGGAGGAACCGGAGAGATAGCGGCAACTGTTCTTTTCACGGATGAAATAGAAAACAACATGCGTTTTATTTTACAGGAGCAGAATGAGCAAATGGTTACCATCAGCGTTCATCCTTATGTTGAAGCTTATTTGACCAAAGGGATATTTTCTATCCGCTGGAAATGGCAACGCAAATACAAGAAGAAAATTAAAGTGGAAAGTTCAAATGCTTATCACTTCCTGGAATATCATTTTCTGAATGCTGCGGGAGAAGAAATCAAATTGTGATTTGGTGAATTAGTGATTTGGTGATTGAAATCACTAAATCGCCAAATCGTAAATCACTAAATAAATGTCAAAAGGAAAGCTCGAAAAATTTGCTGAAATTGGAACATTTCCCAATGTTTTTCAATTGCCTTCTTTGCATAATTCCGAAGACTTTAGTCTGAAAGGGAAATGGCATAAAGAATATTTCAAAAACGATAATCCTCTTGTTCTGGAGTTAGGTTGCGGTAAAGGCGAATACACCGTTGGACTTGCAGAAAGATTCGCTGATAAGAATTTTATTGGAGTTGATATAAAGGGCGCACGATTATGGCGCGGAAGCAAAACAGCCTTTGATAACAAAATGAACAATGTGGCTTTTGTCCGTACACGCATTGACCACATTGAGAAGGTTTTTGCCCTAGGTGAAGTGGATGAAATCTGGGTAACTTTCCCCGACCCGCAACCACAAAAAACACGAGAGCGTAAACGTTTGACTTCGCCTGTTTTTCTGAAACGATACGCGAATATTCTGAAGCCGGGAGGAATTGTAAATCTTAAGACAGATAATTTTCCTTTGTATGATTATTCAAAGGAAGTAGCTCAGGAATTGAAACTTGAACTACTTGCCGCCACTGCTGATTTGTACAAATCAATTGAAAAAGCAGAGGTTGCTTACATCAGCAAGAATGCAGAACTCTTGCAGATAAAAACCTATTACGAAAAAATGTTTTTGGAGCAGGGTTTGAAGATTAACTATCTTAGTTTCAAAATTTCTGCATTGCAAAATGGCTGATACCCAAAAGCACCAATCATTTTTTGAAGATGTTTATGCTGTTACCCGATTAATTCCTAAAGGAAGAGTTACATCTTACGGAGCAATTGCACGTTACTTGGGAACAGGTAAAAGCTCTCGCATGGTAGGCTGGGCAATGAATAATGCCGGTTCACAGAAGCCGAAAGTTCCTGCACACCGTGTGGTAAATCGCAACGGACTGCTCACAGGAAAACACAATTTCGGGCATCCCGATATGATGAAGCAATTGCTTGAAAAGGAAGGAATAAAAGTGGTGAAAGACAAAGTGAAAAACTTTGACAAACTCTATTGGGATCCTATGAAGGAACTGGGTTTGGATTAGCCGTCACCCTGAACTTGTTTCAGGGTCTCATTATTAAGATGCTGAAATAAATTCAGCATGAGGAGAGGCATTAAGAATAAAAGTACTTCTTCAGATTCAAGAACTTCAGCTCAAAGTAATAATAGCTTAAATAAGCCGCAGGAATTATAATAATTAATGCCACCGCAGGTTTTATAAGTAAAAACCAGCCGACATTATCCTGTAAATTCAGCAATTCCAAAACTCTTCCACCAATCAGAATTCCTATTTCGTGGAAGCAGAAAAGACCGTAAGAAATTAAACCCAGAAAGCTGAATAGCTTAAGCCTTCCGAATTTTATCCATGAGTTTTTGCAGAAGTTTTGTTCAAAGATGAAGAAGGCGAGCAGCAGGGCAAATACAATCTTTTCAATAATCAGGTTTACAACGCCCGGCAATAGATTGTTTTCAAAAATAGGTTTGTAAAAAATAAGACAAATCCAGAATAGAATGTAAATGATTGCTATCTGTTTCTTACTAATATTTTCAAGGAAGCGGCAAACTCGTTCACCTCTCCCTCGGAGATGGGTTAGGGGTGAGGCTTGGAAAGAGATAAATGCAAACAAAGCTCCCATTGCAATATCGCCCAACAAGAAAAGTGTATGGTACCATAAGACATATTGATCATTTTCACGCACACCAAACAGATAAAAAGTTGATGCCGCAAAGACAATCATCAGCAACGGAAACAACCATTTAATTCTGAAGCTGAAAAGCAACAGCAAAAAAGGCCAGAAAATATAGAACTGCTCTTCTACCGAAACGCTCCACAATACACTGATGATGGGCGATTGCGTGAACCCATGTTCAATAAGGTAGAAATTGCCAACGAAGAAAATGAAATAAATAGGGTTTGCAGTTTCTGTAAAAGGCTCGTTCAGTATATCTTTTGCAAAAGGTACTAACACAAAACCGATTAAAAGTGTCAGAAAATAAAGAGGCCAAATACGCAAGGCACGCCTTACATAATACATAACCGGGCTGAACTTTCCGCTGTTGTTGCGTTCTTCAAGAATTACCCACGTATTGATATAGCTGGAGAGAACAAAGGCAAAACTGAAACCAGTCTTTCCAAAAATATAGATGTAGTGCTTTACCCAACCGTAAACCTCATCCTGTTTCAGTATCTCGCTTTCGGTGTCCAAAGCATGACCGAAAAAAATAAAGAAAAACGACACGAAACGCAGTGCGTCAAGGTTTTCGAAGTATCGTTTTTTGCTTAAGTCCATAAAGGAGGATAGAACGCGGATTTACAAGAATTTAATGACGGATATCAACAAAATACTCGATATAAGTGTTCCATTATCAAACCCAAAGTAAAAATAAATTTTCCGGTCTGCACAATAATAAATCAAAAGCCTCGTTTACGATTTTGACGCTTTCAAAATAAATCTATAAATTCACACTCTATTTAAAGTTATGACATATAATTTTCGCTCTGCAATCTTTGCTCTATTATTATCAATTACTTCCCTGTCGGTATTTGCACAGGCACCCAAATACAGTAACGAATTTCTTGCTATTGGAGTAGGTGCGCGTGCGCTTGGTATGTCGGGTGCATACATTGCGCAAAGCAATGATGTAACTTCAGGTTATTGGAATCCTGCCGGATTATCGCAGATTAAAAACAATTTTCAGGTGGGATTGATGCACAGCGAGTATTTTGCAGGAATTGCGAAATACGATTATCTTGGCGTTGCAGCTAAAATTAATCCTGAAAGTACTCTTGGTTTTAGTGTTATCCGTTTTGGTGTGGATGATATTCCTAATACCACTCAGCTTATTGATAACAACGGACAAATTGATTACAACCGAATTACTTCGTTTACGGCTGCGGATTATGCATTTATTATTTCGTATGCACGTAAATCAAAGATAGAAGGGCTTAGCTACGGAGCAAATGCAAAGATTATTTACCGTCACGTAGGTGATTTTGGGAAAGCATTTGGTTTTGGATTAGATGTTGGAGGGCAGTATCAACGAGGAACATGGAAGTTTGCTGCTATGGGAAGAGATATTACATCCACTTTCAATGCATGGTCTTATGATTTAGATTCAGCAATGATTAACAGTTTTATCAAAAATAATAACGAAATACCTACCAATTCATTAGAAGTAACGCTGCCTAAATTGGTGCTTGGTGTTGGAAAACAATTTACTATTTACAAGAAAATTACAACGTATGTAGAAGCGAATTTTGATTTTACCTTTGATGGAAGGCGCAATGTTGCTATCGGTGGAGATCCGGTTAGCATAGACCCTAAATTCGGACTTCAATTAGCATATTCAGATTTTATTTTTGTACGCGGTGGCGTTGCCAATATTCAGCAAACATTGGATATTGACGGTAAAAAGGTTACTTCCATTCAACCTAACATTGGCGTTGGTATCCGTATAAAAAACTTTACCATTGATTATGCATTGTCAAATGTGGGCCAGAGTGTTGGTCTGCTTTCGAATGTGTTTTCGCTAAGATTTGATTTCACAAAAAAGGAAAAATAAATGAGGGGACTTTTACGCACCTTATTATTTCTGCTCTTACCTTTTACTGCCTCTGCGCAGTACACCAACTCTTGGATTAATTACAATCAGCCGTATTATAAATTTCCTGTTTTACAGGATGGCGTTTACCGCATTACCTATACTGCGCTTATAAACAGTGGAATTTCTGTAGGCGATATTAATCAAAACGGTTTGGATAAAATTCAAATGTACGGTCGCGGACAGGAAATCCCCATTTATGTTGTAGGCGGACAAGACGGCAGTTTAGATTCGGCTGATTACATTGAATTTCACGCGCAACGCAACGATGGCTATTTTGACCGTGAGGTTTATGATGTCCCCGAAAACCACGGAAATCCTTACTGCAGCTTGTTTAATGATACTGCATTTTATTTTTTCTCGTGGGGTAATACAGCAGGTTTGCGTTTTCAGAATGTGATTGACGCGAATATAACCGGCATAACTCCGGCTACCTATTTCATGAAGGAGAACTCCATTTATTACACCAATAACGGTGCTTATCTATTTGGTAAAACCTATCCTATTGTAAATGGTGAAACCAGTCCCCAATATACTGCCGGTGAAGGTTATTACAGTGCAGGTTTTGCTGGCTCGTTTACAGCAACTGTGAGTACACCTTCTGCTACAACCGGCCCTAATGCAAAGGTTAAAGGCAATGTAATAGGACTTGCTGATGCCACACACAACATGCGTATCAGCGTTGGTTCATTTTCGTATGACACCACATACTCTGGTTTTTTCACTAAGAGCTATAACAAGCAGGTTGCTTCATCAAACATTTCAAATGGCTCAACCAATGTTGTATTTTCAAGTCTTAGCGGAACAACTCATGTTGCTGCGTATGCTTCGTTGCGCTATCCTCATAGCATGAACGTTAGCGGAGCAACGTACCCTAAAATGTTTGTTCCGGATAATTCAATTTTGGGTGAAACTAAAACACTTTTAAATCTCACCGGCTTTAATCTGCAAGGAACAACCGGAAGATTGTTTGACCTAACTAATAACAAACGCATTGCCTTATTCACCAACGGAAGTGCAACTGCTGCGCTTGTTCCGAATGCAGGTAACGAAAAAGAATGTTACCTCACCAGCGATGCGCAGATTTCAATTAACTCCATTCCGTTATTAAAACCCTGCGGACATAATCAGGATGGTTACTTCCTTGACATCACGAACTATTTAGTTCCTCCTAACTTCTATATCATCACGCATAATACACTTTGGACAGAAGGGCAGAACTACAAAATATACCGTAACCAAAGCGGCTACAATGCCGAGTTGTTTGACATTGACGAAATCTATGACCAGTTCGGACACGGTGTTCGTAAAAGTCCTATGGCAATCCGGCATTTTGCTGATTATGCTTATCAGGAGTGGGGACCCGATTCATTGCAGCATTTATTTCTTTACGGAAAAGGAATTTATTCCTATCAATGCAGATTCAACGCAGCAAATTATGCTGCCTGTCTTATTCCAACATTCGGCTTTCGTCCTGCTGATATGTTATTTACTGCAGGCTTGGGCGGTAACCTGTACGAGCCTGCTATTCCTGTTGGCAGATTGGCGGCACGAACCCCTGAACAGGCACAGGACTATTTAGATAAAGTAGTGGAGTATGAAGGCGCTGAACCTGACGAATGGAAAAAGCGCGTGCTGCATTTTTGCGGTGGGGCCGATGGTGCGGAAAATGAATTGCTCTGCTATTATGTAGATGTGTTTGAAGAAATTATTGAAGACTCACTCTACGGTGCATGGGTTCAGAAATTTTCGAAAACCAATTCACAACCTTTCCAGATTACACAATCTGATTCTATTCGTGAATTGATTGAGGATGGTGTTTCGTTAATGACCTTTTTCGGGCATGGTTCGGGTGGAGGGTTTGATGTGAACACGGATGATGTAAGTACATACGACAACGAAGGTAAATATCCTTTCATTTTCGGAAACTCTTGTCTTTCGGGTGATATACACAATGTACCGGGTGCGAGTTTAAGTATGAGCGAGCCCTGGGTGCTTGCTCAGGATCGCGGGGCAATCGGTTTTCTTGCTTCGGTGGGTGATGCTGTTGTAGGTGCTTTAGCGCGGTATGGCGACAGTCTTTATACAAACCTTGGTTACAAAAATTACCACCGTACCATTGGCAGGGTGATGAAACAAACCGTAGCCGATGTGCAGGTAGCCGGAAATTATCTTTACAACTTTGCAGTGATGCAAGCTACTTTGCATGGCGATCCTGGTATTCGTATCAACACACATCCGCTGCCCGATCTTGCTATTTCTGAACCCAATGTTTATTTCACCAATCCTGACGGCAACGGCACACCAATTACCGTTACAACAGAACTGGATTCGTTTGATATAAATATCATAGTTAATAATCTGGGAAGAACTTACGGAGATACCCTTACGCTTTATGTAAGACGCACCTACCCGGGCGGCATTGATGGTGGCAGCATTACCAAAACATTTGCGCCCATTTTCTTTAAAGACACGTTGACTGTTCGCTTTGCAACCAACCAGATTTTTGGTATTGGAATAAATCAGCTTTACGTGCATATAGATGACGGACCTTTCCCTGTGATTGATGAATTATCGGAGCAGAATAACTTTATCAATAACATGAATTTTGTGGTGCAGTCGCCCGACATTATTCCGGTTTATCCTTACAAGTTTGCGATTATGGGCGAGCAAGGCATTACGCTGAAAGCCTCAACGGGCAACCCGTTTGCACCGGTGCGCACGTATCGTTTGCAGTTAGATACCACCGACCGTTTCAATAGCCCGCTGATGCAGCAAACTACCATTACCCAAAGCGGGGGAGTGGTAAACTGGACTCCAACTTTGCTTGCTAATATGCCCGATAGCACGGTGTATTTCTGGCGCGCTTCGGTTGACTCAACTGTGTTTAAATGGCGAGAAAGTTCCTTCCAGTATATTACTGATAAATACGGGTGGGGGCAGTCGCACTTCTTCCAGTTTAAGCCGGATACGGCAAATTATGAGGGAGATAAATATCAGTTTGTAAATCATAACCGCCCTTTCAGAAGGTTTGATTTTATTAATACACCGAAAACAATCTCTGTCCATAATAAAGGATGGGTAGCTAATTTGGATGAAGGGTATTCGGTTCTATATAAAATTGATTCTGAAGTTGAAGATTATATTGCTTGTGGTGGTGGTGACCCTGATTGTAATATTGGTGGCTTCTCTGCAACTATGATATTCCAATCACAAGTTATTATTGCGGTAATAGACCCTAATACCTTAGAGCCCCTTGAAACACCTGGAGATGACCCTGCCGGCAGTTGTAATTGGTTAGCTAATCAGCAAAATCATTTTAACCAACTAAATTCAAATGGAAGTTGTGGAAGGAGCAGACCCGGTAAACATTTTTACTGGTTGCAGAATAATTCAACATCGATGACCAATATGAATAACTTCCTTAATAATCAAGGTGTAAATAATTCTGTTCCTGATAGTGCATATATTCTTATGTATTCATGGTTGGTTAACCCAGTTAATGTTTACGGTTATCCGGCTTCGGGCACATTTGTTACTTGGCCCACAGATGTAGTTAATACTTTTCATAGTCTTGGTTTTACTGAAATTGAAAACATTCCTTTGAATCTTCCTTGGGTTTTCTTTTGCAAAAAAGGTGACACATCAACTGCTCAGTTAATCGTGGGTCAAACTCCTACAGATGTAATTGATTTCAGTGCTCAAATGGGTGGCACCTACAACAAAGGCACCATCACCACCCCACTCATCGGCCCATCGGCAGGCTGGAACTGGATGTATTGGGATCGCCATCCGAGTGAGATACCTTCGGATGACACCATGAATGTTTCCATTATTGGTGTGCGCCAGAATGGTACAGAAGAAGAGGTGCTTTCGGATTATCTGATTTACCCTTCTACAAACCCCGACAGTCTTTCGCTTACAGGCATTATTGATGACCTTGAGTTTCCTTACATGAAATTGCAGGCCTTTACACAGGATGATACCACCCGCACTCCTGTTCAGTTAGAGCGCTGGCAGATTATTTACGACCAGGTTCCTGAGGCGGCATTAAATCCTAACATCGGGTATTACTTCCCGAGTTCGGTGGTGGAGCAGTTTCAGGATGTTGTGTTTATGACCGCCATTGAAAACATCAGCGACTATGATATGGACAGCCTGCTGGTAAAATACTGGGTGCAGAAACAGGATAATAGTTCGGTTATTGTTCCTTATCCGCGCCAGGCGCCTTTGTTGATTGACGGGGTGTTGATTGATACCATTCACGTTCCTACTGCCGATTTTGTGGGCACCAATAAACTGTGGGTAGAGGTTAACCCGTATGATTCATTAGGCAACCCCGACCAGCTGGAGCAATACCATTTCAATAACATCGGCTATGTTCAGTTCAGTACCAGTGGCGACCGCATTAATCCTATTCTGGATGTTACGTTTGATGGTATCCACATTCTGGATGGCGATATTGTTTCGGCCAAGCCACAAATAATAATGAACCTTGATGACGAGAACCAATATCTGTTAATGAATGAGGTTACCGATACTTCTAAAATCAGGGTGTATGTTGTAAAACCCAATACTTCGGTGCCTGAACGCATTTACTTCGATGGCTTTAATACCATGCAGTTTTTCCCGGCTTCGGCTCCCGAAAACAAATGCAGAATTGAGTTTCCGGGCGAGTTTACCCTGGATGGCGTTTACAAACTCATTGTTCAGGGAAGCGACAAGAGCAACAACGCTTCTGGCTCGTTTGAATACACCATTTCGTTTGAGGTTATCAACCGCAGCACCATTACCGAGGTGCTGAATTATCCTAACCCGTTCAGCACTTCCACGCGCTTTGTGTTTGTGCTCACCGGCTCGGTGATTCCCGATTATTTCAAGATACAGATTATGACCATCACGGGTAAAGTGGTGCGCGAAATTACTACCGATGAACTGGGGCCTATTAACATCGGGCGCAACATAACCCAGTATGCCTGGAACGGAAAAGACGAGTATGGCGACCAGCTTGCCAACGGGGTGTATCTCTACACCGTTACTGCCTACATAGGCGGACAGGATATTGAGCACCGCAACTCGGGTGCCGATAAATATATCCGCAAGAACTTCGGGAAGATGTTTTTGATGAGGTAGTCAACCACTCTAAAATATCATTCTTGCAACACGTACTGTGGTGATAACACCACGGTTTCTCGTGATAACATCGCGCTCTTTGGTGATTGTATCACGTACTGTTGTGATAACACCACGGTTTCTGGTAATAACATCGCGCTCTCTGGTGATAGCATCAGAGCACTCCGTACATATCTTTCATGTGGTAAAAAAGTTCTACAGCAGTTTCCTTATCGCAAACTTGATAAAGTTCACGTTGCCGGTGGTGTAGGGGGCGTACTTCTGCTTCACATCAAACATAAACGGGCGTTTAAGAGCCGGTTTGGTGTGCGAGAAGGTATCGAAACCGAACTTGCCGTTGTAGGCACCTGTTCCGCTGTTGCCCACCCCGCCAAAAGGCAGTCCCGGGTGTCCGGCATGCAGCATTACATCATTTACCAACACCGCTCCCGAAGAGGTTTCGTTAATAATACGTTCGCTGAAAGCTTTGCTATTGCTGAACACATAAAGAGCCAATGGTTTCTCGCCTTTATTGATAAAAGCAATAGCCTGGTCAAGAGTATCGTATTCCATTAAAGGTACAATAGGGCCGAAGATTTCTTCCTGCATCACTTTCTGGTCGGGCGTAACATTATCAATAATGGTAGGCGCAATGTATTTCTGCGAAGCATCGGTTTGTCCGCCTGCTACCACATCACCGTCAATCAGTTTTTTTACGCGCTCAAAATGTCTGTCGCTTATGATGCGCGGAAAATCGGGGCTTGCCTTAGGGTCGGCACCATAAAATTCGGTAATGGTTTGCTTCATCTTTTCAATGAAGGCTGGCTTTATCTTTTTGTTGATGAGAATGTAATCGGGAGCAATGCAGGTTTGTCCGGCATTCACAAATTTACCCCATGCAATACGCTTAACGGTAACATCCAAATCGGTGTCGGCATCTACTATGCAAGGGCTTTTTCCGCCCAGCTCCAAGGTAACGGGAGTAAGGTGTTTGGCAGCCGCCTGATAAATGATGCGGCCAATCTCAGTTCCGCCTGTGAAAAGGATATAATCAAAACGTTCTTTAATCAGTTCGGTAGTTTCGGCAGCACCGCCTTCAATCACTTTCATGTAGCGCGGGTCAAAGGTTTCGCTCACCAGTTTGTTAAGCACTGCAGAAGTAGCAGACGACAATTCAGAAGGTTTGATAATCATGGTGTTTCCTGCACTGATAGCGCCAATCAAAGGGCCAACAGTGTTTTTGAAAGGGTAGTTCCACGGACCGATAATCAACGAAACGCCATAAGGCTCTTTATACAACCAACTGCTGCCCGGAAGAAAGAACAGAGGAGTAGAAACACGCTCTGGTTTCATCCATTTGCTCAGGCGTTTCAGGTTGTAATCAATATCGGCAATGCTGATACCTATTTCGGTAGCAAAGGCTTCCATTTCTGACTTGTTCAGGTCACTTTTGAGGGCAGCCAATAGTTCTTTCTCATACTTGATAATCGCATTCTTCAACTTCGTAAGTTGCTCCCTGCGGAAGCTTTCGCTTTTGGTAACGCCCGTGTTAAAAAACTCGCGCTGTTTGCTTACAATTGTTTTCATGGCTGAGGTAGTTTTTACTTCGGGTTCGGCTGTTAGGGTTGACATGGGCTTGGATGTAATAAGTAAGATTTAAGATGTAATAAACATTGCGCCTTAGCGCCTTTGCGGTAAAAAACTAATATTTAATTCCCAGTTTCTGATAAATAAAACTCATCAACCAGGCAGGGCCAATCATCAGGAACTGCAGGTCTTTCAGGAACGAAGGTTTTTTGCCCTCCACACTGTGCCCCCAGAACTGGCCAATCCAGGCAACTGTAAAAAGACTAATGCTTAATATCCAAATAGGGAAGTTGCCTTCTTTTGAGTGGTCAATAACATTAAGCAAGGCCAGGCAGCCACTTCCGAAAATAAACATACCTAAAGCAATAGGAATAGAGAGAGTAAGATAATAAACAAAAACAAGAAGTAGCGTAATTATAGCCCAGTTGGGATGAAATCCCCAAATGGTAAAGTCTTGCCAAGGAAAGGGTATTTCCCAAACAAGTCCAACTATACTAAAGAAGATTGTTGGTACGCAAATCCAATGAACCATTTTGTTAGTAGGGTTTTTATGACTTTCGCCATATTCTTCAAGCCAGGTATTGATTGTTTTCATAAAGGGTTTAAAATGTTTGACCAGTAATGTTAAAGCAAATATAGTAATTCAATTATTAATTTTCTGCTTTTTGTAAATACACTAAGTTTGCCAACTCAAAAATAACAGAAAAATGAAAAATCGCATCAACCCTTTTTACACCCTACTTTTAGTTTCAGTAATTCTTTTCGCCTCGTGTGCAAAGGACAAAAAAAATGAACTGGAGTTTTTTAATGACCTTGAAAACGTAAAAGGCTGGACGGGCGGAAAGAATAATGAAGAATCCATTGTAAAAGGACTTGCTCACTCGGGCCAATACATTTCAAAAACCGATTCGGTATTTCAGTACGGATTCGGTTTCAGAATAAACCTGAGCGACCTTGCCGAACAACCGGTTAAAAAAGTTAAGGCAAGTATATGGGTAAATGTAACCGATATTCGTTCAGATGCAGGTCTTGTAGTAGCACTCGATTCTGCCGGAAAGAATATTTTATGGGCATCAAAACCAATAAAAGGTTTTGTAAAGAAAACCGATGAATGGACAGAGGTTATTTCTGAAGTTGAGTTTCCTCAAATGAAAACATCAAAAGATTATACGGTAACTGCCTATATCTGGAATACCGGAAAGTTCCCCGTTTTGTCAGATGACATCCGCGTAGAGTTTTTGAAATAACGCTACTCAATTACTATTCGCGCAGTATCACCAGCAGCCTCGTTTCCGTCAGCATCAGCACATTTTAAAATAAGCAGGTAATTGCCACTGTAAATAGTGTCGGGAATTATCAATTCTCTGCTAACCGTGTCTTGTGTTCCTGAAAGGGCATCAACCACTACAAACTTCCATGCCGACAGAGAGTCGGTAATTTCCGTGAAATCATTTTTCATTTCCATGCGGTACTGGTTCAGCTCTTCGTTATCACTGAATGCCGCACGAAATAGAATAGTATCGGTGATGAAAAACGTATCGGCATCAGCGGGGGAAAGTAATTCAGCTGTTGGTTTGGTAGTATCTGTTTTGCTGCACGAGAAGAGCGAAACAAATATAAAAGCAGTAACGAAAACGAGGAGATATTTCTGCATATAATCTGCGCTAGGTTACTTTTTTATGTTCAGCGGAATAACCAGTTTTATACTGAAGTTACGTCCCATATTTAATACACCAACTCTTCCGGTTGCAGCGTTTTCTGAAGCATAGCGTATGCGGCTCAGGTGGTTCTGATAAGTAGTATTCAGCAGATTGTTAACCGAAAAATAAAGCGAGAATAAGGTGTTGCCTTTTTTAGAAACTACATCGGTTCCTGCACCGACATTAATCAGGTAATAAGCCTGCGAAGGTGTTTCGGTGTTGTTCTCAAGCAATACTTTTTTCTGCGCGAAATAATAATCAAACTGCGCTTTCAGGTAAGTGTTTTTAAATGTCTTCCAATGCTTGCCAAAATTTGCACGAAGTTCACTCTGATAATGAGCAGGCGGAATAAACGGCAGGTATTTCGCGCTGTCTGATCTCCCCTGATTAATACCTTCCACATACGAAAACGAGTTTTCAAAGTGCAACCAGTCCAGCGGGTGCGGGTGAATGTCAACTAATAACTCGCCCCCTGTGAGCACTGCATTGCCCTGCCTGTATTGATAAGTAGGAACGGGGTCGTTAATATCAACAATGCTGTCGCCACCCAGCATACTGGAAATGCGTTGCACATAAATGAAGTTTTGAATTGAATTGCGGAAAAGAGAAAGGTCAACCGAAAGGTGTTCTGATGAAAAGTTTACGCCTAAATCAACCTGTAAACTTGTTTCTGCTTTTAGGTTGCTGTTGCCGTATTCATAGCGCAGGGTGCCTTCGTGCTTTCCGTTGGAAGCAAGTTCAGAAGCGTTTGGCGCACGAAATCCGCGCGATACATTTAGTTTTAACAACAAGCCATCAGTTACAGCATAGGTTGCTCCCAAACTTGCTGCAACAGTAGAAAAACTGCGTGTAATGGATTTGAATTTCTCTGCCGAATCAACAACCAGTGATTGGGAATTAAAGAAGCGTTGATCAAACCGCGCTCCACCACTGAAACTGAATTTGCCAATTAATTTTTTGGTAACGGCAAATAAGCCATAGTCAAACAAAGAATACTCAGGAATAATAAATTCATCTCCCTTGTTCTTGTTGCTTTGCTGCATACCGTTCAACCCGATGGTAGTTTCAAACCCCGCCATTTCGGGTAGAAAATATTTTACATCATAAGTGTAAGTGTTGAGCAGAAAGTACAATTCGTATTCTTCGGGGTCAAGTACATTTCCATATTCCCGTCTGCGATTTTGCTGCCACGAAAAATTAAGTGCCAGCCGCGATCTTCCGATAATGAAATAACTCTGCGAAGCAAGCCGGTTATGTGTTATAAATTGTTTGGGAACAGCTAACGAATAGCTCTTCAGATCAGATGAGGAGGCAAGCGTTTCTTCAACGGTTGTGTCGTTAACTGCAATCTGTTTTATGAATGCTCCAGTGCTGTCACGCTCGCCTTCCACCATTCCTACATGCTGATTAAATGAACTCCAGGTAAGATGCGTATAGCCCCATTTTTTGTTCAGTCCAACCATGGCATTGTAATCAAACTCATTAAAGCCCGAGTTAAATACTTTGCCATCATAAGCATTGGAATACGCACGTGCATCTTTTTTGCTCGCACGTGCCAGCCAGTCAAAGCCTTTGCTGTTTCCGGCAAGCATAACAGAGTTGCCGATTAAACCATTGTTGGTTTGATAATTTGATTGAATGTTGCCGATTATCTTTCCGTCATCAACTGGTTTTGGCGCAATGAAATTAATTACTCCCGCCATGCCGTCCGAGCCATACATCAGACTTCCCGGACCTTTTATTATTTCGGTTCTGTCCACCGAATACTCGTCAATTTCAATTCCGTGTTCATCGCCCCACTGCTGGCCTTCCTGCCGCAAGCCATTATTTAATGTGATTACACGGTTATAACCCAGCCCGCGGATAACAGGTTTTGAAACAGCTGCACCTGTTGTAACCTGACTGATGCCTGGCTGCTTTGCAATTGCATCAATAAGATTAGATGAGCTATTTTCAAGTAAAACAGATTTAGGAACTATGGATGAGGGCACAGGATTTTGCCTTACTTCGGTGGCATGCGAAACACCGGTAACAACCAGTTCATGAATTTCTACATGGGCTTCCTCCAATTCAGCATCTAAACCCGTATTGCCTCTGATATCAACTTTCAGAACTTGAGATGAGTAGCCAAGAAATTTAATTTCCACAAGGTATTTTCCCTCGGGAAGATTACGCACAACATACGTTCCGCTTTCGTCTGTTGTTGTACCTTTCTTTAAATCTGCGAAATATACAGTGGCCCCTGCAAGCAATTCGTTTGTTCCTTTTGCTGAAATTTTGCCGCTGAGGGTGTTTTGTGCATGCACCATAAAACTGGTGCATAAAAGCAATAGAATAGAAAATAAGTTCTTCATTTTTATAAATAATAAGATGGATTTCAAGAATAAATTACGCCTGTGACGCAATTATTCTTTAGTTGAGAAAATGTAAACTCAGCAGGCGGGCGGACCGCGAAGAGAAAAAAGCCTGAAATCAAGAGAACTAAAAAAGCTTTGACAGTTTTCTGAAAGTTGAACAGTTGAAAATTGTTCACCGGCAGAAAAAAAGTTTACCGTGAAAAAATAAAGCGGAGCATTGAAGTTGAGTATCTCACAGTGTTCGTGTTCATTTTCTATTACAGGCGCATCGCTGTCTGATTGATGAAATGCATGAATGGTGTCGGTGTGACCATAAAACGCATGTACCAGTTCTTTAGGCACGATAAATGCCGAAAGAACTGCTAACAGAAATAAGGCGATATGTTTGTTATATGCTTTCAATGGGTTGCAAAAGTAAGGATTATCTTTGCTCACCCTATAAAAACAGAAATTACTGATTTGAAAACGTTCACACTTATTCTTCTTTCCATTTTTGCTATGAGTATATGCACTCTTGCACAAGATGAAGACGACTATTTTTCGGACAGCCAGCTGCGCTACGAGAATTATATTTATAAAGAAAACATTAAAAGCGTATTGCTTGAGAATAACAACGAGAAGCTTTCGTACCCTTTTATAGCCTTGAATAGTGAAGAAGTAGTGCGACTGGATTTTGATGATCTTGACGGAGGCTACAAAAATTACACGTATGGAGTTGTTCAATGCAATGCTGATTGGACGCCTTCTAATCTAAGCACAGCGCAATATATCAGTGGCTTCTGGGAAAATCCGTTGAATTCTTATGCATATTCGCTTAACACCATTCAAACCTACACACACTATGCTTGTGTTGTTCCTAATGAAAATACAAAAATAACCAAGTCGGGAAATTATCTCTTGATGGTATATGAAGATTTTGATAAAGAAAACATTGTTCTCACAAGGCGATTTGTAGTGTATGAAAACTTAGTTGGCATTGATGCGCATGTGAAGAAAGCAACGATTTTAAGCGACAGCAGGTATCGTCACGAAATTGATTTCTCCATTAACACCAAAGGATTTAAAATTGATAATGCTTTTACGGATGTAAAAATTGCAATCACACAAAACGGCAGATGGGATAATGCCTGCAGCGGTTTGCAGCCTTTGTTTGTACAAGATAATTTGTTGATTTACGATTATGAAGACAAGAATACATTTATGGCAGGAAATGAATTCAGGCATTTTGATTTTCGTAGTATTCGTTTTCTCAGCGACAGAATTCAAAATCTGGAAACGGAATACAATGGCTATAGTGTTTATCTTTTTCCGGATGAAAGACGCAGTTCCTTACGCTATCAAAGCATGGCAGATATTAACGGACAATACTACATCAGTATGCAGGAAGCCAATGATGATGATATAGAGCCTGACTATGCTCGCATCTTTTTTCGCTTGAAAAGTGATAAAGTTTCACAACCCGGTTCATTATATGTTTTCGGGGCATTGAGTGACTGGCAATGCAAGCCCGAATTTAAAATGACTTATAATACAGAAGAGAAACAGTACGAAACCAATGCATTCTTAAAACAAGGCTGGTATGATTACGAGTATGTTTTCATGCCTGAAAATGACAGTCTGGCAATTGCTGACGAAAGCATTATAGAAGGTACACACGCTCAGGCAGGGCAGAATTATACACTTTTCATATATCACCGTGAAGCGGGACAGTATTATGACCGCGTCATTGCAGCAAAATCTCTGAATTCTTTGCGTGATTTTTAAATTTTTTGCAGAATAAGTTATTTGTGGAAACTTAATTTATTGAATAAAATAGTTTAACATTTTTTACGTTCATATAATTGAATCACTATACTTGCATCGTTCAAAACTAACAACATGGTTAATCAGATAACAGACGGAGTAAGAATAACAGTAGAAACAGGCTACGAAGAGCGCTATTCTGATGTGGACAGCGGCAACTTCGTTTTTACTTATAAAATCACTATCGAAAACACAAATGATTTTCCTGTGCAGCTTTTAAGTCGCCATTGGGATATTTTTGATTCCAACGGAGAACTCACAACAGTAGATGGCGAAGGTGTTGTTGGCAAACAACCCATTCTGCATCCGGGAGAATATTATAACTATGAATCGGCCTGTAATCTGAAAACAACAATAGGCAGAATGAGTGGTTATTACAACATGGTTCGCGTTCCCGACAATAAAAAATTACGTGTTGAAATACCGGAGTTTGAGTTGGCGGTTCCTTTCATGCTGAATTGATTTATCGCCCATGAACTTTAGCTTCTGGGAAAACGAAACTTTCTTTAACCACATTGATGTCTGCATTATTGGTAGCGGTATTGTAGGACTTTCTTCTGCGTATTACTTAAAGAAAAATAATCCTGAACTTAAAGTTGTAATTCTGGAACGCGGAATTATTCCAACTGGAGCAAGCACTAAGAATGCAGGTTTTGCCTGTTTCGGAAGTCCATCGGAATTATTGGATGATTTGAAAACTAATTCTGAAGAAAAAGTTTTCTCATTGGTTGGCAAACGTTTTCAGGGACTAAAGTTGCTGCGCGAAAATCTTGGCGATACAAACATCGGTTTTCTTCAAACCGGAGGCTTTGAAATTTTCGGAAAAGAAGATGCTGCTCTTTACGAAGAGTGTGCAAGCAAATTAGATTACCTGAACGAACAGATTTTTAAAACCACAGGAATTAATAAATGCTTCCGTAAAGCGGATGAAAAAATTACTACGTTCGGTTTTTCCAATGTGGAACACATAATTGAAAGCACTGCTGAAGGACAGGTAAACACAGGGCAAATGATGGCTGAACTGTTGAGGCTTGTTCAGTCGTTGGGTGTTATTATCCTTAATGGAATAGAAGTGAATGATTTCGCCTCAAGAACAAGTGAAGTTGTGCTAAGCTGTAATACTAATCTTGAACTGAAAACAAAAAAAATACTTGCAGCTACTAATGGTTTTGCTAAACAGTTGCTGCCTGAATTAGATGTAAAACCTGCTCGCGCTCAAGTGTTGATTACAGAGCCGATTGAGGATTTAAAACTGAACGGAGTTTTCCATTACGATAAAGGTTATTACTATTTCCGCAATGTTGGTAATCGCATTTTGTTTGGCGGAGGCCGCAACCTTGATTTTAAAACAGAAGAAACTACAGAGTTTGGGTTAACCGAAAAAGTGCAGCAGCGATTAGAAGAAATACTGAACACTGTTATAATTCCAGGAACTACTTGTAAAATTGAACAACGCTGGAGCGGAATTATGGGTGTAGGAGCGGAGAAGGACACCATTATTAAACAGGTTGCCCCCAATATTTATTGCGCGGTGCGCATGGGAGGAATGGGAGTTGCATTGGGAACACTCAGTGGAAAAGAGGCTGCTGAGATGATAACTTTGTAGAGTTTATATAAATAAAAAGGCTGGCGAATTCGCCAGCCTTTTTATTTACTAAAGTCAAATCTTATTATTTAACGATTACGTTCCCTGTAAAACGCTGAGTTGCATTGCTAACAGTAACAGAATAAATTCCTGCTGTAAGGTCAATGCAATCCAGATTTACTTTCTCAGAGTTAGTGCTGAACGTTTTCACTTTTCTTCCCATCACATCTGTTACAGTTCCTGTAAAGTTTTGTTTTGCAGCATTGGCAAATGTAATGGTAAATGCTCCGTTTGATGGGTTAGGGTAAATGCTTACTGCTTTTTCGTTTAGTGTTTCATTAACAGACAAAGATGCGTTTCCGCAAACCAAATCAGCAACAAATTCTTTGGTGAAATCAACAGCTTCGTCCCACTCTTGTTGCGTTCCTTGCAGGTAAGCTACGTGTCCGTTTCCGGGGTAGGTTTTTAGTGCATTAGGAATATTCAGTATGTCGGTTTTTACAATAATAGTTCCTGATCCGTGAGCAGTTAAGCCTGTGGGGAAGCCACCAACAGCAATTGGGCCAGTTGCGTATGGTACAGTTTGATCGCCCAAATCGTGTAAGCACACAATTGGAGCTTCATCGGCATTAATCCAGGCAGTGTCTCCGATAGTACCGCTGAAACCAATTACACCTACAACTTTAGATGAAAATCCAGGATTTCCGCTCAACCCCTCAACTCCTCCCATTCCTGCTGTATCGTTTAAAAGGTAGGATGGAATTTCGCTGTTGTCGCGCAGGTAAGCTGTTTGAATGGCGCAAATTGCACCTGCAGAAACACCGCCAACAATAATGTAGTTAGTGTCAATGTTAAATTCATTAACGGTTTGTGCATCTTTATAAAAGTAGCGGACGGCAGCTTTCATGTCGTGCATTCCGCGCACTACAGCTTGTGTAGTAGTTACTTCGCTCGGGAAGAAAAACCCAACGCGGTAATCAGTAGCTGCAACAACATAACCCATTTTAACAAACTCTTCGCACATGGCATAAACCTGTGTGCGCTCTCCGGTAACAAAACTTCCTCCAAAAGTGAAAACAATCAACGGGCGTTTAGCCAATTGGTCGCCCTGAGGTTCAAATACACACATTTTAAGTAGTTGGGTTTGTCCATTACCAACTGCCGGGCCCGACCCAAAAAGAATGTTATCGGTAGTGTCAAACGCACTGAAATAAGTGCGGTTATAATACCTTCCATCTGAACAATCTAATTGCGCAAACGCAGGTGTGATAATAGTTGCAAGCAATAGTGTTGCAAAAAACGAGTAAAATTTTTTATTCATAATGTTATTGATTAATTAAGAAATTGTTATTTTTTTAGCCGTGTAAAGTTATATTTTTTTAAATACCAAATAGGAGGTGATGCGATGAGTGGTAAAACTAATGCCTGACTAACCTTCAGGATAGAATTAATAGTCGAACATCTGCAACAGCACGATAGTGCTAAACGCAAGCAGTAGATAATAGTTTGCGTTGGATAAAAATGTCTCTACTAAAGTGTACATGATATTAAAATATGTAAGGACAATTTTTTTCATTTGAGTTGTTTAACTCAATATGCATACATATAGTTTGATATACTCGATTAACGGCAGTTAACGAGTTAAGAATATTAGAACAGACATCCATTAATTCAACTCTTCTTTAAGAAATTCAGCAGTAAAGCTGTTCTTGGCTTTTGCCACTTGTTCGGGTGTGCCTTCACAAAGAATTTTTCCGCCACGTTCACCACCTTCGGGACCAAGGTCAATTATGTGGTCAGCAACTTTTATAATGTCAAGGTTGTGTTCAATTACAACAACAGTGTTGCCTTTTTCTACTAATGAATTCAGTGCTTGCAGCAACACGCGAATGTCTTCAAAATGTAAACCCGTGGTTGGTTCGTCAAGAATGTAAAACGTATTTCCTGTATCGCGTTTACTAAGTTCTGTTGCAAGCTTTATGCGTTGCGCTTCGCCACCCGAAAGGGTTACACTGCTTTGGCCCAACGTGATATAACCAAGTCCTACATTTTGCATGGTTCTTATTTTGCCAACGATACTTGGAATGCTTTCAAAAAATTCAACTGCTGAATCAATGTCCAGGTTTAGTACATCGTAAATACTTTTGCCTTTGTAGCGGACTTCCAGCGTTTCGCGGTTGTATTTTTTACCGTTGCAGGTTTCGCAATGCACATAAACATCAGGCAGGAAATTCATTTCTATTGTGCGTACTCCACCGCCCATACAGGTTTCGCATCTTCCGCCCGGAACATTGAATGAAAAACGCCCCGGTTTGTAGCCGCGAATTTGTGCTTCCGGAAGTTGAGCAAACAGATTACGTATGTCACTGAAAACACTGGTGTAGGTTGCAGGATTGCTGCGTGTTGTGCGCCCAATAGGACTTTGGTCAATAGCAATTACTTTGTCGATGTTTTTTATTCCTTCAACACTTTTGTGTTCAAGAGGTCGCAGACTGCTGCGGTAGAAATAATTGCTTAGCACAGGAAAAACAGTTTCGTTAATCAATGAAGATTTTCCACTTCCTGAAACGCCTGTAACACAAATGAACTTTCCTAACGGAAATTCTACTGTTACATTTTTTAAATTGTTTCCTGACGCACCTTTAATAGTAAGTGATTTCCCGTTTCCCTTTCTGCGTTTGGCAGGAATTTCAATTTGTCTTTTACCTGTGATGTAATCTATGGTTGAGCTGATTGTATTTGGTGGAATTTTAAAACTGTTTTTAGATTTTAAAAAACTCCCTTCGCCAATAATTCTTCCTCCGTGAATTCCTGCACCCGGACCAATATCTATGACATGGTCGGCAGCAAGAATCATGTCTTTATCGTGTTCTACCACAATCACCGAGTTTCCGCTGTCGCGCAGATTTTTTAGGGCTGTGATCAGTTTGCGGTTGTCGCGCTGATGCAAGCCGATGCTGGGTTCATCCAAAATATAAAGTACGCCAACCAAAGCCGAACCAATCTGAGTTGCCAAACGAATACGCTGTGCCTCACCACCTGAAAGACTGCGAGTGCTGCGGTTAAGCGTAAGATAATCCAAGCCAACACCCAATAGAAATTCAATGCGAGTGCGTATTTCTTTTAAAACTTCGGTGGCTATAACCAATTGTTTTTTGCTTAGTTTTTCATCTACGGCACTGAACCAATCGTTTAGCATTTGAATGTCCATGCAAGCCAGTTCGTAAATATTTTTTTCTACAATTCTGAAATAAAGTGACTCTTGTTTAAGTCTGCTGCCGTGGCATTTCGGACACGGTTTCTTTTCCAGAAAACTTGTGATCCAGTTCTCCAACGACTTTGATTTTTGCTCGTCATTGTTTTGTCGGGCAATAAAATTTACAATTCCTTCAAAAGAAAGTGAGTAGCCTGTTCCGCTGCTGCCATAGGCGCTTTCTCGTACTTTAAAAACTTCGCTGCTGCCATACAAAATAACATTGATGGCATCATCTGAAATATCTGAAACAGGGTCGGTAAGTTTGAAATTGTATTTCTCACCAATTGCTTCAATCTGTCTGAAAATCCAATTGTCTTTATATTCGCCAAGAGGGACAAGTGCGCCTTTTTTGATGCTCAGTTTTTTGTCAGGAATAATTTTGTTGGCATCAATTTCACTTACCGTTCCCAGCCCGTTGCATCGCGGGCATGCACCGTAAGGCGAGTTGAACGAAAACATATTTGGCGCAGGATCATCATAGGCAATACCCGAAGTAGGACACATCAGATTACGACTAAAAAAACGGATAACTGAAGTGTCGCTGTCCATCACCATGAGCGAGCCTTTTCCATGCTTCATTGCAGTCTGCATACTCTGTGACAAGCGCTGTCGCGAAGCTTCGTTTGCCTCAATTCTGTCAACAACAATTTCAATGTCGTGCGTTTTGTAGCGGTCAATTTTTATCTTACTGTTGAGTTCCAGAACTTCTCCGTCTACGCGCACCTTAGTAAAACCTTGTTTCAGTAATTGTTCAAACAATTCGCGGTAATGACCTTTTCTTCCCTTTACCACAGGTGCAAGCAATGCTATTTTTTTAC
This sequence comes from Bacteroidota bacterium, assembly GCA_947479755.1. Lineage (GTDB taxonomy): Bacteria > Bacteroidota > Bacteroidia > SXHM01 > SXHM01 > SXHM01. The sequence continues at coordinate 98,904 of CANKAM010000004.1, read as the reverse complement.
CGTTGAAATTTTTAAGAATTAGCGTGAGGATTTCCTCATCGGTGTATTTCACCATTCGCTCATTGGTTATGTACGAATATGCATCGGCAGCGCGTGCAAAAAGCAAACGCATGAAATCATAAATCTCGGTAATTGTTCCAACTGTTGAGCGCGGGTTTTTGTTGGTGGTTTTTTGCTCAATGGAAATAACAGGACTTAGCCCGTTAATCTTATCCACATCAGGTCGTTCCAGAGAACCTAAAAATTGGCGTGCATAAGCAGAAAAACTTTCAATATATCTGCGCTGGCCTTCAGCATAAATTGTGTCAAAAGCAAGCGATGATTTTCCGCTACCACTCAAACCTGTTATTACAACAAGTTTATTGCGAGGAATAATTACGTCAATATTCTTCAGATTGTGTTCCCGCGCACCGTAAATCTCTATCTGCTCGTTGTCGGTTTCAATCATAAATTTAATCGGATATTACCTGTTGTTGATTACAGGAATAGTATCGGCAGGAATGGAAATACTATAAACTGTATCAATCGCACGCCCTTCATCGCTGTTCAGTAATTTCTCAAAATCGGTATAGCCTTCAACAGGAAGTTTGATAGTGTATTTTTTTCGCTCTTTGTTAGTGAGGAAACTTTGGCGCAACCAAGGATTGAACATTTTCAGAATTTTGTAATTTACTTTATTTGCAATTGCATAATCAGTGAAATCAACAACAGCAGTATCCAATATTATTTCTTGCGTTTTAAACGGTGGGTATAAATCCTTTTTACGCAGATAAAAGCCATAATCCTGTGGGTGTTCCATAATGCATTTGGCAGCAAGTATGCGGAATAGATAACGCGAAGTTTCTTCCCCCAAAAGCAAATCGTAGTAGTTGTTTACTTTCTGTTTTTCCAATTGGCGCTGCGCTCCGTTCATTCCCATATTGTAGCTGGCCGCAGCCATGGTCCAGTTGCCAAAAATAGAATACGCTTCATGCAGATATTTACACGCTGCTTCCGTTGATTTTTCTACATTGTAGCGTTCGTCTACTTCCTTGTCAATTTGTAAACCATATTTTTTTGCAGGCTCTTCCATCAGCTGCCAGAAGCCTGTTGCTCCTGCAGGAGAAACAATGTTAGTCAGTCCGCTTTCAATCAGTGCCAGGTATTTAAAGTCATCAGGAATTCCGTTCTTTTTGAGAATTGGTTCAATCACCGGAAACCAACGGTGGGCACGTTTGTGGAAAAAAGATGTATTGCTTTGCCAGTAAGTATTTACAGTCAATTCACGGTCAATACGTTCGTGAAAATCAAAATCATGAAGTGGCACAGACTCATTTGCGAAACTGAGATTCTCGGGAATTTTAATGCTAAATATTTTATAATTATCCTGAAAATAGCGATGATAATTTTCATCATCTTCTTTTTTAGTAATTGAAAAAATAAATAACCTTGCTCCTGTAATAATCAGCAGCAAAACAGCAAGCGTATAGAATCGCTTGCTGCGCAAAAAAATCAGGCAACGGGTTAAAAATAAATTCAATTCTGTTCTTTTTTGCGATTTATCCTTGTGGTGGAGTAGAATGCAGTAAATAAGACAAGGAAATAAGTAAAGAAAATTAAAAAGTGCATATACCCCCAGTGAAGGATGTATTTCTCAATAATAATAAGTAATAACAATGAAAATAATGAAAGGTCAAAATAAATCCAGGCCACCTGACTGTCGCTGAAGCCAAGATAAGAAACGTGATGAGTCGTATGGTCTTTCCCGCCTACAAATGGCGACTGGCCTTTTAATAAACGATTAATTACAACTGTTGTAGTATCAATAATAGGAATGATAAAAACCAGCATAGGAATAATCAATTGCTTAGTTTGAATTTTAGGGTTGGTAGCAATATCTCCATCAACAGCATAAACATTCCAGAAGTAAATAATTCCCATTGCAGCTAGGAAAACACCCAGAAACTGACTCCCCGTATCTCCCATATACATTTTTGAAGGATTCCAATTGAAATACAAAAACCCAAGTAATGCAGATAAAACCCCAATAAGAATAATGAAGTGGATATTTGAATAATCACTATTGGTAATCAACATAAAAATAGCAGAAAGAACAACGGAAATGGAAACACTGGTGGTTATCCCATCCATGTTATCAAGCATATTAATAGAGTTCATTAAACCTATAACCCAAAATGCAGTAAGCAGATAATTTACCCAATCCCACGGAAAAAAATTTATGTAGGTCCCGGTAACGATAAGAATGGCTGCACAGGTAACCTGCGCAAAAAATTTAAGAAAAGGTTTTGTGTTGTATGCGTCATCGGCAAGCCCAACAATAAAGCCAAGTGTGCAGGCGGTAAGCACACCAATCAGTTGCAAGTCAAGAAATGCATTTGATTGAAAAAAAATAGCATGAGACGCAACTGAAAGCAGAAAGATTATATAAAATGAAATGCCTCCAAACGCTGGCTTGGTTGTAGAACTCCATCGTATATCTCTACTTTCATTGCTTCGTATTCCAAGTGTTCTTGAAAATTTCAGGAATAAGCCGTTTATAAGAAACGAAAACAGGAAGGTTGTGATGAAAAAACCTATGTAAACTATTAAGTAGTATGTCCCTTTTTCCAAGCCTTAAAAATTTGAGGCTGCAAAAGTAAGCTAAAATTTTGAATGAAAGTCTTTAAAACTTTGGCTATTTTGGTCTTTTTCAGATAGTTTTGGATTTGCTATTCCCCAGTTGATATTCAAATCGGGATCGTTCCATAATATTGAATCTTCTGCTGATTTATTATACAGCCCCGAGCATTTGTAAGAAAAGATTGTATTGTCTTCCAATGTAACAAAGCCATGCGCAAAACCGGGAGGTATCCACAAGATGTGTTTATTCTTCTCGGATAGTTCAGCAGCATAGTATTTTCCATATGTAACAGAATCCTTTCTAATGTCAACAGCAACATCCAAAACAGCACCACAAATAACACTTACTAATTTTCCCTGAGCATGCGGTGGATTTTGAAAATGAAGCCCACGCAGTACGTTTTTATCGGATTTTGAAAGGTTATCCTGAACAAAGGTTGCATTAATGCCTAAATCACTAAAGACTTGTTTGTTATAAGCCTCTAAAAAATATCCTCTTGCATCTTCAAAAACTTTTGGAATTAGATGTAACAGGCCATCAATTCCTGTCTCGCGAATTGTCATTTCTTTTGTTCTTTTCTTTTTAATATGTCTAAAATGCCACCTTCCTTTTTTTCGCTATCTTCCTCGTAATAACCATAACCGTATCCATAACCGTATCCATAACCGTATCCATAACCATATCCTCCGTATCCATAGCCACCATAGCCATATCTACCTCTTTCCATGTCAACGCCATTTAGAACTATAGAAAGTTTTTTAATTTTATTCTCCTCAATTATATGATTGATATTCTCAATGAATTGACGTTTTGAATATTGAGAGCGAACAATATAAAGCGGATAATCTGATTTCTGCATATTTGGTATACCATCTGTTACAATACCAACAGGTGGGTTATCAATAATCACAATATCATAAATAGTTTTCAGGTGTTCAAGAAGATTGTCCATTTCCTGACTGATAATCAACTCTGATGGATTTGGTGGAATTGGACCTGCTGTTATAAAATCTAAATTATCAAGGGTGCTTTTTTGAATACATTCTTCCGCAGTGGTCTGATTAATAAGAATGGTGCTCATGCCCTTTGTATTGGCGACACCAAAACCAACGTGAATTTTTGGTTTACGCATATCCAAGTCAATAATTACAACTTTGTTTCCCGCAAAAGCTAGAATACCACCTAAATTAATAGCTACAAAAGTTTTTCCTTCTCCTGAAATTGTTGAAGTTACGGATATAATTTTTGCACCTTTTTCATTGGAAATAAATTGAAGGTTAGTTCTTATTGAACGGAAAGCTTCTGAAATCATTGATTTAGGGCTTTTATCAACTAGCAATTGAGATACTGGAATATCTTTTGTGTATTTAGGAACAATACCAAGTATCGGAGCAGAAGTGTGACGTTGAATGTCATTGAGAGAAACTATGTCATTGTGCAATATGTATCTTACAATTATCAAACCGATACTTAATACAATCCCTCCTGCAATGAATAAATAAATTACAAGATTTGTGTTTGGGGAAACAGGATTGGTAGGTGTTTTTGCTGTTTCAAGAATGATGTTATTGGAAACATAACCGGCTCTTGAAATAGCAAATTCTGCTTTTTTAGTAACAAGATTATTATAAAAATTCTCGTTTATCTGATATATTCTTTGCAGTCGGGCAAGTTCAATTTCATTATATTCGGGTTTCCCATCTTGTCTGACTGGAATAATGTTTTTTTCGTATTCTTTTATCTTTGATTTGAGTTCATTAATTTTTTCTTTAATTCTGTTTTTTGAAGCAGAAAGGCTTTCGGAAAGCAATTTTTTCTGAATAGCTATCTTGTAATCAAGGGAACGGATTTGCTCACTGTTTTTTGTGACAATATATTGTATTTGTTCTCTTTCTAAGAGTAATGACTGCAGTGAATTCAGTTGCGCAGAAACAACCCCGTCATTATCTGCACCGGCTATAAGTGATACAAGGCTATATACATCAAGACTATTATTTGATGCAACTTCAGATTCAATTTTATTGTAAATGTTAAGATTGTATTCGAATTTAATCAAGTCTTCTTCAAAACTTTCGATGCGACTCATGAAATCGGGAAGTGGTCTTAAATCAAAACTCTTTATATCGTCAGATTTAATGTTGTAGCGATCTTTAAAGTCTTGAATTTCATTTTCAGTTTCATATAAACGATCATATACCATTCCAAGTTGGTTGTCAATAAAAATAATCACATTGTCTGCGCTTTCACCTTTTTTTTCTTTATCAAAAATCAAAAACTCAGAACCTATAGCGTTAGCTATATCAGATGCTTTTTTTGCATTATTATCTTTTGTTGTTATCTGAATAGTGCGGGCTTTTTCATTTAAGATATTAATCTCGAGTTGGCTTAAGTATCTAGGGACAATTGATCCCGGATCGTAAATGGTGAAAAAGAATTGGTTATTTGATTCCTGTTTCTGTGCATCTAATTTCTTATATTCCTCAATAATAACTTTGAATTTTGCGTGTTCGGTAATAAGTGTATCTGATAACAAAAAATCCTTGCTTAGTTGATTGTTCCCGATTGTATAAGAAATTGTAGCTTTTGTCTTATCTATAAATTCAATAGTTACTGGGATATTATATATTTCTGAACTAATAATTATATATTCTACTTTATAAGCTGAGTTTTTATATTGTTCAGAACTTAGAACAGTGCCTTTTGTGAAATATCCGATATCAAGTGGAAGTGTTGATAATGTTCGCTGAATAAATACTGGTGATCGCAATAACTCAATATCTTTATAGTTATACTCTTGGTAGATATTTGTGGTTTGGAGTATTTTTCCTGCATTGTCATCAAAACCAAGTTGAATGATAGAACTTGCTTTGTACTCAGGTTGTGTATAACGGAGGTAAACGAAGGCTATAAGCGCACAGAAAGCAAAGAATAGGAGAGACCATATAATGCTTTTCTTTGCGGTACTGACAAGTAACCCAAGATCAAAATCATCATTTATTGGCGATATTTTTTTTACTGCCATATATTATTTTCCAAATGATGTTGCTAAGCCATAAATAAGAAGGGCTGTACTTATTAAAGTCAGATATGGACCAAGTAAGGCAATCGTTTTTGTAATGGAGTCTTTCCTGGTTTCGATGTAAATGATATCATTTCCCTGCATTACCAAATCATAGTTTTTTATTCCTTCTAGGGTTGAGAGATTAATCATGTAAACTTCAGGATTTTTGAGGTCACCTCTTATAATTTTTATCTGGTCAGCTTTGCCGTTTTCTGGCATCCCTCCAATGGTAGCTAGCACTTCAAAAAGTGTAGTGTTGTCATTCATAAGTGTAACAACTTTTGAATTTCCGCCAGCAAAAACCATTACTCGCCTGTTATTTACCTTGAGCATAACAAATGGTTTATGATAATACTCGGCAAACAACTCTTCCAGCATCATTTCCATTTGCCTTACAGTTAAACCCTTGACATAAGTTCTTCCTACAACAGGGAGTTTAATAAAGCCATCGTATTCTACTGTATATGTTCCGCCACCTCCGCTTTGTTGTCCTTGATTACCTTGAGATTGTCCACCACTGCCTGCTGATGAGCCCCCACCTATGTTAATTAGCTGAAATCCATCATTTGCGAATAGTTGGAATGTAATAATATCATTCGGTGAAATCTTGTATTCGCGGTCAATTTTATCTGAAAACTGTGCATACGGATAGTTTTCATCGGTTTGCAACATCCTGTCACGATTGATGAGTTTGCAGGAAGTTAACCCTGCAACTATTATGAGAAATAAAATAAATCTTGCCCGCATTACTTTGTTTTCAACAAAAGTTCACAAAAATATCATTTTTTAGTAAACGAGGTACGTTTACTGTTATGCCTGGCAAGAAGAGAAAAATACAGGTTTTCCATATCTTTTGTCAGGCGGGTGTAATGGTATTTTTCTTTCACAAATCCCCAGCCTTTTTCACTCATGGTTGAACGAAGGGTATCATCTTCAATGAGTTTTAATAGGTTCTCGGAGAGTTTTGATATATCATTCCGTTCTGACAGCAGCGCAGTAACTCCCGGAATGGTAATGTTTTCTATGCCTCCTACATTGGTTGTAACTATTGGTTTGCCAGCAGCCTGAGCTTCAATTAGACTTACGGGCGTACCTTCATTTAAAGAAGTCATTGCTATTATATCTGAACCTGCTGTAACTAATTCCACATCCTTTATCCAGCTAGTGAAGGTTACGGTTGCAATCTTTTCTGACTGAGGCCAGTCGGCAATATCAAGTCCTAACCCAATTGCAAAGTTTTCTGTTTTTTGCCTGTCTTCTCCATCTCCAACTACAAACGCTCTGATTTTCTTTGAAGTTTTGTCTTTTGCATTTTTTATTGTTTTCAAAAACAGTTCATGGTTTTTAACAGGAACTATTCTGCCGACAATAGAAATCACAATTTCATCATCCGCAACTTTGTATTTTGTTCTGAATTTTTTGCGATTTTCCTCTTTGTTTTCATTGAACTTATTAAGGTCAAACCCTAGCGGAATAACTTCAATTTTTTTAGATGGGCAGATTTTATGTATCAATGCAAGCTCTTCTTTCTGTTTTTCGCTTATGGCAATTATTTTTGAACTTCTCAGCGCAAGATAGCGCTCCACATTTTTATAAAATTCAGTTTTCAGTTTTCCGAAATAGGAATGAAAAACATGTCCATGAAAAGTATGAACTACCACCGGAACATTCATGCTGAATGCTGCCAGCCGACCTAATGTTCCTGCTTTTGAAGCATGTGTGTGAACAATATCAGGCTTGAATTCTTTGATGATTTGTTTTAACTTCAGGTATGCTGCACGGTCTTCTTTCACATCTATTTCCCGTTTCATTTCAGGAATAATCAGAGGTTTTATTCCTAAATCTTCCAAAATATGTTCCGAGCCTTCTTCGCTATCGTCTTTTTCTCCGCCAACTAAAAGCGTTTCAAACTCAGGAGAAATATATTTAGTCAGGTAAGCAACATTGTAAGTAGGTCCGCCAAGATTGAAACGGTTGGCAATGCGTAAAATTTTCGGCATAAATCTTAGTTCACAGAGGCTTAAATGTAAGAATATTTGAAAAATCTAAGCCATATATTTTTTCCACCAGTGCTGAAAAACCAAGATGTTCCAGGTAAGTGTAGCAGCATCACCAGAGTCATTTGAAAATAATTTATGTTTCAGATTTTCAATTTCAGCAGGATTGAAAATCCCCTGCTCTTGTATAAAATCTTTATTGAGCAGGTCATCAATTATCATTGATTTTAAACCTGTTCGGAACCATTTCAATAAAGGAACTTCAAAGCCCTGTTTCCCACGATTGAAAAGCTCTTTGGGCAATTCTTTTCTGAATGCTTCTTTCAGAATTCGTTTTCCTGTTTGAGAATTTATTTTGAATTCGGAAGGCAATGAGAAAGCGAAATCAACAACTGTGTAATCCAAAAATGGAACACGAACTTCAAGGCTGTTTGCCATGCTCATCAAATCAACTTTAGTCAGCATATCACCTTGTAAAACCAAATGCGTATCAGTATAAAGAACTTCATTGAAATCACCATTGGCTTTAATACCTTTTAGTATTTCATTCTTTCTATTTTCATACTCTTCGAGCTTTTGCGCCTTTGCGAGAAACTTACCAGCCCCTTCTCCATCATACCACGATGCCCATTTCCAATAGCGTTCTTTTTCCGAAAGATTTAATCCTTCACCAAATTTTTGAAGTTGGCGCACTTTATTTCCAAATGCTGAGTTGCGCGATTTCGGAAGAGAATTCCATAAAGGATTTAATGTTTTTACAGCAGTTTCTACCAATCCTTTTTTTCTCACTCTGATTTCTGCCGCATGTTTGTTGTAGCCGCCAAACATCTCGTCAGCACCATCACCGGAAAGCGCAACGGTTACATGTTTGCGAGTCTGCATACTCAGGATATTAACTGCCAGTGCTGATGAATCAGCAAAAGGTTCGTCAATATAATCCAGAACGTTGTGAAGATTTTCAAACAAATCGTCATTGCTGAGTTTGAAAACAGTGTGATTGGTGTTAAACTTCTTCGCCACGACTTCAGCATATTTTGTTTCGTCAAACAGTGGCTCGTCTTTGTAGCCGATTGAAAAAGTATTCAGGTGTTTGGTGTGTCGTGAAGCCAACGCCACGATAACTGATGAATCGATTCCGCCGCTCAGAAAAGCCCCAAGCGGGACATCAGAAATTAATCTTTTCTGAACAGAATTATCCAATAATTCTTCCAGTTTTTGTTTTGCTTTTTCGTAATCTTTTTCAGGGTTTACAGGTGGTTGTTCAGGAATAGTGTAATATCTTTTTGTCCGTATTTCACCATTATGTATTTCCATAAAAGTTCCCGCTTCCATCTTTTTTACATTTCTGAAAATGGAATTTGGTGATGGTATATAATTAAACTGAATGTATTGCCACAATGATGTTTCATCCATTTCACGGGGAATGCCGAAAGCCATCAGTGCTTTCATTTCAGAAGCAAACAGCAGTTTGTTTTCGTCTTTGTAAATCAGTAAGGGTTTTATCCCCATCCTGTCACGGGCGATAAAGGTTTTTTCTTCTACATTATCGTAAATAGCGAGAGCAAAAAAACCATTTATAAATTCCAAGCATGCAGCACCGTATTTGATAAAAAGGTAAAGCAAAACTTCGGTGTCACTTGTAGAGCGCAATGGATAGTCTTTTACTTTATCACGATGTTCTTTAAAGTTGAAAAACTCACCGTTGAAAATGATGGTGTATCTTCCCATTGCATCTGTAAACGGCTGGTTAGCAATAGCGCTTGTGTCAATGATAGCAAGCCTTCTGTGTCCTAACGCAACAGTGTTGTGAATGTATTTTCCTTCACCGTCAGGTCCGCGAAGGGCAAGTGTTTTCAGCGAATCGCCAAGAAGAGAAAAGCTTTCTTTTCCTTTTTCAGTGAACGCGATTACACCTGTAATTCCGCACATTTAGAGATGTATCACTTCTCCGTAAGCAGCAGCAGCAGCTTCCATAATTGCTTCACTCATGGAAGGGTGAGGGTGAACGGTTTTTATCAATTCATGTCCGGTTGTTTCAAGTTTGCGGGCATGAACCAGTTCTGCAATCATTTCCGTTACGTTAGCGCCAATAAGATGTGCGCCTAATAACTCACCATACTTAGCATCAAATATCAGTTTCACAAAACCATCTGCATTGCCTCCTGCTTTGGCTTTGCCTGAAGCAGTGAACGGGAATTTGCCAATCTTTAATTCATAACCGGCTTCTGTAGCTGCTTTCTCGGTGTAGCCAACTGAGGCAATTTCGGGCTGACAATAGGTACAACCCGGAATGTTGTTATAATCCAGTTGTTCGGGATTATGTCCTGCAATTTTCTCCACACAAATAATTCCTTCTGCGCTGGCAACGTGTGCCAATGCTTGTCCGGGAACGCAATCACCTATTGCATAAATGCCCGGTATATTAGTCTGGTAATATTTGTTGACTAAGATTTTTCCTTTATCAGTGGCAACACCGACATCCTCTAATCCGATGCCTTCAAGGTTAGCGGCAATTCCAACTGCACTTAACACAATATCTGCTTCCAGTTCTTCAACACCTTTCTTGGTTTTCACTTTTACCTTACAGGTTTTTCCACTTGTATCCACTGATTCTACAGATGAATCAGTCATGATTTTTATACCTGCTTTTTTGAAGGAGCGTGCTAATTGTTTTGAAACTTCTTCATCCTCTACAGGAACTATATTGGGCAGAAACTCAACAACGGTTACATCCACACCAATTGCTTTGTAGAAATAAGCAAACTCAACACCAATAGCACCTGAACCTACCACCACCATTGAATTTGGCTTCTTATCTAAAACCATTGCTTCGCGGTAGCCGATGATTTTTTTGCCATCTTGTTTTAAATTTGGCAATTCACGTGTGCGTGCGCCAACTGCAACAATAATACTGGTTGCTTCATAAATAGCGGTTGTTCCGTCAGCGGCTTTTACTTCTACTTTTTTTGCTGCCTTTATTTTACCGAAGCCCTGAATAACATCAATCTTGTTTTTCTTTAAAAGAAATTGAACGCCTTTGCTCATACCATCGGCAACACCGCGACTGCGGGTTACCATTGCAGTTAAATCTGCTTCACCTCCGGTAACTTTAATTCCGTAATCAGCGGCATGGTTCAGGTATTCAAAAACCTGTGCGCTTTTCAGCAATGCTTTTGTAGGTATACAACCCCAGTTGAGGCAAACGCCACCCAATTCTGATTTTTCAACTATAGCGGTTTTTAGTCCGAGTTGTGATGCGCGGATAGCAGCTACATATCCTCCGGGTCCGCTTCCAATCACTATTAAATCGTAGTTCATTTTGTCTTGTTTAGTGGTTGCGAAAATAGGTAAAATTCAAAAGCCGTATTATTGCAGCAGATGACTTATATTTTACATAACGGAAACCTTCTGCCAACGGGAACTTTATTGTTCAGTCATGCACACCGTGCGTTCCGTTATGGTGATTCATTCTTTGAATCAATTCGCATTAAAAATGGCAAGGCTTTGTTTGTTGAGGAGCACTGCAAACGATTAGATAAAACTCTAGCAGCATTGAAGATGCAGAAGCCTGAGCATTTTACTGCTGACTATTTTTCTTCTGCAGTGGAGCAACTGTCAAATGCAAACGGAATAGAGCAGGGTGGTAGGGCAAGACTTACATTTTATCGTGATGGTTCAGGGTTTTATCAAAGTGAAAGCAATGCTGCTTCGTGGATTTTAGAGGCGGAAGCCATTTTTGATACTGAATATGTTTTGAATGAAGAAGGAATTGCTATTGGTGTTTTTAGAGAAATTAAAAAGCCGTTTAATAAATTGTCGGAACTGAAAAGCGGTAATGCTTTGTTGTATGTCCTTGCTTCGGAATTTACCAAAGAACAAAAACTGGATGATTGCATTTTGTTAAATGATGCCGGACGGATTGCGGAAGGCAGCAACGCCAATGTTTTTGTGGTGAAGGACAATGTGATTTATACGCCTCTTCTTTCCGAGGCCTGTTTAGATGGCGTGATGCGAATGGTAATGCTTTCCGTTGCTAAACAAGCAGGTATTGAATTGAAAGAAACAACTATAGAAGAAAGCTTTCTTAAAACTGCCGATGAACTCTGGCTCACCAGCGCTTCGCGCGGTATTCGTTGGGTGGGGAGTTGTGAAGGCAAAACATTTGGGAACGAAAAGGCGAAGGAGTTTGTTGCTTTGCTGAATGCTTAGAGGAACTGGCTTAGACAGGCTCAGCCTGACCACGTCACCCTGAGCTTGTCGAAGGGTCTTTATTAATCGGAGTTTTAGATTTTGAGAGGTCAGGTAATAAATCCCAGTTACCATTAATAATTGCTTCCTTCTTTTTCCTTGACCAGCCTTTTAATTGTTTTTCAAATTGGATTGCCTGTAATGGATCATTAAAAACAGTATGAAATAAAAGCTTTACAGGTCGCCTTTTAAATGTGTAACTTTCTTTATCTGTTCCTTCATTATGTTCCGCAACTCTTCTTTCAACATCATTTGTAACTCCTGTGTAATAGGATTTGTCAGAACATTCAAGGATGTAAGCAAACATTTGTTTCATAATTAATAGCACTTCGACAGGCTCAGTGCGACAAGCTGCCTATGTTTTTACTACCTACCCTCTTCCACGCTTCTCCCATCCCATCAATAATATCCATTGCCGTCATCCCCTCTTCACTCATTTTTTCTGCTGCAATGTCGCCTGCAACTCCGTGTAAGTAAACACCTACCAGACTTGCTTCATGCGGTTTGTAGCCTTGTGCAAGAAGACCGCAGATAATGCCGGTAAGCACATCACCGCTGCCACCGGTTGCCATTCCGGGATTGCCGGTTGAATTGAAATAAACGCTTCCGTCAGGGAATGCAATGCTTGTATGCGCACCTTTTAAAACAATGTAAAAGCCATATTTCATAGCCATTTCGCGTTGCAGTTTTAAACGTTCAAAACTGTTGTCGCTCTTACCAAAGAGACGTTCAAACTCTTTTGGATGCGGAGTAAGAATACTTCCGCCACGCATAAACGCAAACCATGTTTTATTTTCAGCAATCATGTTGAGTGCATCGGCATCATACACCATGTTTATGGTGGTATCCTGTATCAATAGTTTCAATGCTCTAACTGTGTCAGGATCATTGCCGATGCCGGGACCAACTGCAACTGCATTGCAGCTCCCTATTTTTATTCTTCCTGAAATATGTGTTTCGTTTGCATCTGTTTCGCACATGGCTTCTGGGACAGTAGATTGTAACACCGTGTAGCCGCAATTAGGAATATGAGCACTGGCTAATCCTGCACCTGCACGCAATGCACTTTTGGCAGCCATTACGGCTGCACCCATCTTGCCTTTGCTGCCTGCAATAATCAGGGCATGACCGTAGGTTCCTTTGTGCGAAAATTTATTTCTCTTTTTCAGAAGAGGTAAAATATTTTCTTCTGTGATGTAATGATAATCGGTTGCTGTTTGTGCAATAAATTCTTTGCTCAATCCAATCGGTAATACCTGCCATTCGCCAACAAATGGAGCATTTTCAGGGAAGAGAAAAGCAAGTTTCGGCAATTCAAATGTTAGTGTGTAATCAGCCTGAATTACTTTACCGGTATTAGCGGAATTGTCTTCTGCAAAAAGCCCTGTTGGGATGTCTATTGAAATAATGATTGCTGCCTGGGACTTGTTGATGTGTTCAACAACATCGGCAAGCAAACCTGTTAAGGATTTGGATAAACCACTGCCGAGCAAAGCATCAATTACAACAATGTTTTCAGGTATTTCGGGTAGTTGTGAAGTATCTGAAATATCTGTGATGTCAATGTTTTTGCTTTTAGCTAATCGTGACAGATTGGTTGAGAAATCAGGTGAGGTTTTATCGCTATGGCGGATAACAAACACCTTAATATTATAGTATTTGGTACTGTTAAGAATGCGTGCAATAGCTAATCCGTCACCGCCATTGTTGCCTGTTCCGCAAAAGATGTAAAACGCAGCACCGTCTGAATATCGTTCTGCAATCCAATTTGCACAGGCACTTGCCGCCCGCTCCATCAAATCAATGGAGGCGATGGTCTCGTGCGCTATGGTATAAGCATCGGCTTCGCGGATTTGAGAAGTGGACAGGATTTTCATTTGTTACTTTTACCGCAAAGTTCGCAAAGAATGCGCAAAGTTCGCAAAGCAAGTAGTACAGTTTATCATTTAACCCTTTTTGAGAAAAGAAGGGCTACTGCTGAAATGCCTTTGCGGCTTGGGTTTGAACTGCATAATGATAAGGTGTATGCCAATCTTAATATTCCTTTTATCATTCGGTATGTAGCACGTGTTTCTTCCATTAAAAGTACCGAAAACAAAAATGCATACGGCATTCAGCATATTGCCGATTTTAGACTTGGTAAGTATTTCAGAACGGGCTTTGACAGCTATAAAGGGGAGTTTGCCATTCTTCTTCCTTTTTTGAAGTTATGGTTACAGTGCGATTACCTGAGCAATAATTTCAGGCAGTTTGGAAGGTTTTCTATTCTTGTTTTTCTGCTGAAGATAAAATGGAATGAACTTACTTTCCGAATAGGGTTGCTGGGGTTTAGGTTTAGTTTGAGGCTGGCAGGGGACTAGCTGTCCGTCACCCTGAACTTGTTTCAGTGTCTTATCATCAGCACAGGCTGGCTCAATATCCCCCAGACATTGCGCAGATGCTGAAACAAGTTCAGCATGACGAGTAGAGCCTAATTTGCCGTAAACGGATTCGAAAACTTAGGGTCACGCATCAGCTCATAATCCGTAAGAGTTTGCATAAAAGCAACCAATGAACGTTTCTGAGTTTCGGTAAGGTTTAGTTTTCTCGGGTTGCCAAAATCAGAGCCACCTGGCAAAGGATCAATAACAGGGATACCGTTTCCTCCGCCATCACCTTCAAGGAAGAAAAAACCACCACCTTCGGTTAAGCGGTAATCAAGGTTGCGGTGTTTTTTAACGCCTGTGTTGTAGTGTTCTATTACATCTTCCAACGAAATAAAACGGCCATCGTGCATGTAAGGAGCTGTTACCGCCACATTGCGCAGTGAGGGCACTTTGAATAAACCATCAAATGAAGCATCCTGATTTACCAGTAAATCACCCATGCCGTTGTCGGTATAGTTGTCGTCCAGACCAATGTTGGCAGCTGATGTTCCCCACCCGTTGAAATTATCACCGCTGTGGCAACCCTGGCAAGTCATATCCCAGCTGAAGAATAAATCTTTACCCATTTTTTCAAGTGCGCTGAAGTTTTCGAAATTAGCGGCAAGGCCTGCATCGTATTTTGAGCGGTACGAAACCATAGATCGCAGAAACTGCGACAGTGCCATAGCAATACGCTCACGGCTTATCTCTGTTGTGCCGAAAGCATCTTCAAAAAGCGGAGCATAGTAATCCTGTTTTCTGAGTTTTATTTCAAGGTTATCCATGTTCTCCAGACCCATCTCTACGTGATTTTTAACGGGCATCAACACCTGTTCTTCCAGCGTGGTTGCTCTTATATCCCAGAAATAACCGCTGCTCATGCCTGCATTAATAATGGCAGGTGAGTTGCGTGGTGTTGTTTTGCTTTCAAAGCCGATGCTTCCTTTTGTGTTATCGGCAAAGGCAAAGTTCTGTTTGTGGCAGGTGGCGCAGGCTACCGTATTGTTTAAAGAAAGTTTAGCATCGTAAAATAATACTCTTCCCAATGTTGCTCCTTCGTTGGTTATCCGGTTGTTTTCGGGTTGATTAAAGAAGGGGTCGTTGCCGTTTAAAAAAGTATGGTTCACATAATTGTAAGGCACTTCGGGAAGGGTAGGAGTAGAAGCACCCGTTACCGGAGTTTCTTTGCGGCAGGCATTTAACACCAGCAGCAACACTACTGCTGAAAGAAGAAGGAGGTTGATTTTTTTTGCCATGATTTCAGAGATGATGATTTATAGATTTATAGCAAGGAAAAGTGATGTGGGCAATACAAAGTTAACACTTGTTTCGCGGGTTACCTGTTTAGAGTTAAACCCGGGATTATTAAGGAACTTAGATTCAAACGATGATTTGCTGTTGGTGAACTGAACCGATGTTTCGGTAAAAAGGCTGATGCGTTTGGAGATATTAAACTGTATGCCTACCACCATGGCGCCACCGTATTCAGTGGTTTTGGTAATGGTGGTTACTTCGTCAGAAGGGTCGGTGGCAATTACTTTGCTTGACACTAAATCGGTAACGGCATCGGCACCAAAGAAGCAGAGCCAGCGGTCTGACAAGGGCATGCGGTATTCATATCCTGCACTGAAATCAAGTGAGTAGGCATTGGTTTCGCGCGGAAATTGTCCTGTGTTGTCGAAGGTTTCGGTTTTGTTGCTGAAGGTGCCGCCCACCCCCATGCGGAAAGCATGATTGCGGGGAGAAATCAATTTATACGTAAGCACATAAGGGCTAACGGCAATGGTATTGTTATCCGAGAAATTAAGAAACTGCTTAAAGAAGAAGGTAGTGTTTACCCCAATCTGGCTGGTGTATTTAGCCGGTGCTTCAGTCTCCTGACAAAGCGCTTTTAGGGGTGCTGTAACAACGAGCAGACAAGCAAAAATAATCAGCAGGTATTTGTGCATAGTAGTGGTTTGGGTAACAAATTTAGGAAATTTAGTTCTCAGGTGAAAATAAATTTCAGTCAATTATATACATGGCTTAAAAACAAAAAAGCCTCAACATGTGAGGCTTTTTTGTTTTAGAAGTTATCGTTTTAATACCCCGACTGCTGCTTAATAGCCTGTGCTACTTCGTTTTCAACAGGGTCGTAGATAAACATGGCGCGCATTTCGTTGTTTTCGGTAAGAAAATCAATGCCGCTTTGCAGATACAGGTATTCACCAACGTATTTTTCCTGCATTATTTCGGGATGCCCCATTCCTGTTTTTATTTTTTGTCCCGAGCTGTGGAAGCTGATGTTGTTGCCTGCAGTAAATTTGCTGTAAAGCGCATCGTCATACCCGTAAGAGGTAAGCACCATATACACTAACTGGTTGTTACGGAAATAAAGTTTGTAAACAGGATATTCAATGGTTGCCTCGCAATCGTTTTTGTATTTAAAAACACGGTCGTAGTGGGTATTGTAACACAACTCCTGACTTACGTTTTTGCCGAATTTTACCACTTCTTCGTTCTGTTCCTGCTCATAGCTGCGTGATTTTTCAGGAAGCCCTAACAGTTCAATTGCTTTTTCGATAGATATGCCCAGCACTAATTCGCCAACCCCTTTGCCGGGTGTAACTTTAGTATAACTGATAGCTGTTGATTTGCTTTTGTTTTGTGCCGATGCAGCAGTAAAAACTGCTGTTAAAACGACTAGGGCAACTAAGTTCTTCATGGTAGTAAACTTTATGTTTGTGCTGTTTCAAACGGATGGAATTATAAAAGGTTGCTCTTTCATCGATTAACAGGCGTTTTCAGAGTTTGGCACGAAATTGGTTTTGTGCTAACCAAACTTAAAAACGGAGGTTAAAATGAAAAATGTAATACTTACCCTTATCATCGGTTTCAGCACACTGTCGCTTAAAGCCAATCACTTCTCAAATCTTAACATCAACATTGCCGACCGCGCAAATTATGAGGTTATCTTCAACAACCAGTTTCTTGGTAATAACGGCAACAGTTTTACCCTTAATCAGGTTGCTCCCGGTCGTTACCCTTTACTCGTTACTAAAATTATACCTACCCACTGGGGATTTCAGAAAAAAATAATTTACAACGGTGGTATTGAAATACCTGCAGGTGCCGAAGTTTCGGCTCTTATCGACCGCTTTAACAGATTGCAGATCAGCTGGAGACCTTTTGCTCCCGTTAATACTTACACTCCCGATCATTGCGGAACACCTCCTGCGGGTTACTACGAGCCAATGCCAATAGGTATGCACCCTAATGCTTTTGGTCAGCTGAAAAGCACCATCAATAATCAGTGGTTCGACAGCGGTAAACTGCAGGTGGCAAGGCAAGCCATCAGCATGAATAGCCTTACTGCTGCCCAGGTAGCAGAGCTGATGCAACTGTTCAGCTTTGAAAGTTCAAAACTGGAATTAGCTAAAATGGCTTTCGCAAATACAGTTGATAAGCAGAACTACTACATTGTAAACAATGCGTTCTGGTTCTCCAGCAGTGTAGCAGAATTAGACCAATATATCAGCCATATGTAAGTCTTAGACTAACTATAAAAAAGCCTCTCGAACATCGGGAGGCTTTTTTATTGCGTAAAAATTCAAACTTTGCGTTCTTTGTGTCTTTGTGGGAAATAAATGAAAGCAGTAATTCAGCGCGTATCCGAAGCATCTGTAAAAATTGAAGACATAATTAAGGGTCAGATAAACAACGGACTTTTAGTTTTGCTGGGCATTGAAGAAGCCGACACAGCAGAAGATAGTGAATGGCTTTGCGGAAAAATATGCCGCCTAAGGATTTTTGGAGATGAAAACGGAGTGATGAACCTAAGTGTGCAGGAAAGTGGAGGAGATATTTTACTTATCAGCCAGTTTACATTGCATGCTTCTACCAAAAAAGGAAACCGACCTTCCTATATCAAAGCAGCTCGCCCTGAAGTTGCCATTCCGCTTTACCAAGCATTTATAAAACAACTGGAAAAAGAGCTCGGCAAGCCCATACAAACCGGTGAGTTTGGTGCTGATATGAAGGTGAGTCTTGTTAATGATGGGCCGGTTACTATAATCATAGATAGCAAAGCGAAAGAGTGATTTGATTTCTGCTCATTACTAATTCCTACTTGCCTGTTTCTTTCCTATCTTTGCGCTCCCTTTCAAAAAAATGACCGTTACTCCCTATAAAACCGAAGCCAGTAAAAAAGAGCAGGTGGCTGAGATGTTCAACAACATTTCGCCCCGCTACGATTTTCTGAATCATTTTCTTTCGCTGGGAATTGATGTGTTGTGGAGAAAGAAGGCCATTGCCTTTTTGAAAGATGTAAAGCCTAAAAACATTCTGGATATAGCTACCGGAACAGGCGATTTAGCTATTGAAGCACTGAGCCTGAACCCCGATAAAGTAACAGGGGTAGACATTTCAGAAGGGATGCTTGCCGTTGGAAAACAGAAAATAAAAAATAAAAAGCTGGAAGATAAAATTGAACTTCAGTTAGGCGATTCAGAAAAACTTTTGTTCGCGGACAATAATTTTGATGCTGTTACCGTTGCTTTTGGTGTGCGCAACTTCGAAAACCTTGAAAAAGGACTTGCAGATATTTACCGGGTGCTTAAACCCGGAGGCACATTTGTGGTCCTTGAATTCTCGAAACCCGAAACATTCCCCGTGAAGCAACTGTATAACTTCTACTTCAACAGCATATTACCTTTCTTTGGAAAGATAATATCAAAAGATAATTCGGCATATACCTATTTACCAGAATCTGTAAAATCATTCCCTGATGGAGAAAACTTTACCCGGCTTTTAATTAAAACAGGATTTAGCGCTACCAAGATGAAACCACTTACTTTTGGTATAGCAACAATTTATGTGGGTAAAAAAACAGGTTAAACAAAGTATAACCTCACACCTGAGTGTTCTTACGTTTATGCGGATTGCATTATCTGCACTGCTATTTCTTTGCCTTGTGCCAGAGCAAAGCAGCGCGCAGATTTTTACACGAAGATTTGCAGGCGACCCACAAAAGCGTTTACCAA
Organism: Bacteroidota bacterium; assembly: GCA_947479755.1. Taxonomy (GTDB): domain Bacteria; phylum Bacteroidota; class Bacteroidia; order SXHM01; family SXHM01; genus SXHM01. Next base: position 79,552 of record CANKAM010000004.1, on the reverse strand, counting down.
AATACGATCGTCAGCGCCTGCATTTCGGGTTTACATTGGGAGTAAACAGCACCACGTTTAGGGTGCGCAATGTTGACAATATTCAGCAGTTTGATTCAGTATTTGTAATTGACCCGCTGCCACAGGTAGGCTTTAACCTTGGTATTATTACCGACCTTAGAATAGGGCAGCACTTTAACCTGCGCTTTATTCCTGATCTTTCTTTTGCCGATCGCAGATTGAAGTATACGCTGAGTACGTTGGATACACTTGGTCAGCCGGTAGAACGCAGTGAAGAACAAAAGTTAGAGTCGGTTTTACTGGAATTTCCGCTTTCACTCAAGTTTAAATCGGTGCGGATTAACGATGGCAACTGGAGGGTTTATATATTGGGCGGAGGTAAGTTTATAATGGATATGGCTTCACAATCTAAAATTAAAACGGGTGATAACGAGGTAGTGGTAAAACTCAACCGCATTGACTATGCCTATGAGTTAGGTGTTGGGTTTGATTTATATATGCAGTATTTCAAATTCTCACCGGAGTTGAAAGTCTCCTTCGGAATGAATAACCTGTTGGTTAAAGACGAAACCATTTACACGCAAAGTATCAACAAGCTGAATTCAATGGCGTTTTTGCTGTCGTTTCATTTTGAGTAATCGTCATTGCGAGTAGCGCTTTTCGCGGGGCGAAGCAATCTCTTGTTATATTTACTAATGACGATAAAGTGAGATTGCTTCGGGTGAAAAACCCTCGCAATGACGTGTAGCCTACTCCCACTTAAATACGTCCTCAATTCTTCTCGGCCGCAAAATGTTCTTCCACGAAAAATCTTTGAGTTTCAACTCTTCTTTGGCTACTTCTTTCAGAGGATAAAGTGTAGCATCGGGTTTGGTGATGAAGGTGATAGATTTTACTTTACTGCTATCCACAAAAATCAGCATGTCGCTGCTTTCGGCTTTGTTTACATTTTCCAAAGGTTTGTCGTCTTCATGCGCATAATAAATGGTTTGTCCGTTACCTATAACGCGCACTTTGTAGAGTTTGCTGTTCTCAAAAAAGCCGTTCATGTTTTTGCCTTTTATCTGGTTGTAGTGGGCAGTGTCCTCACTTGAAATAATAAAGGCATTGTTGCGCATGCGCATTTCGTGCATTTTGCCGTTTGCCATTTGCAGAAAGGTAGTATCAGCGGTCAACTGATTGCTGTCGTTCCAGAGTATGGGGAGGTAATACATGCTGATTGCCGAGTCTTTGTAGGAATAAACTAGTGAGTCGCACATACCCTGAAAATCGCTTTTAAAGAATTTCGCTTTGTGATAAGCGAAGAGCGTCCGTTTTTCTGAAATGGTATCTAAGGTAGTTTTCAATGTATCGGCATGAAGGTAAAGTGTGTCACCACTCAGGTTTTGTTTCATCAGAGCTTTTCCGGTTACAATGGTTTTTTCATCACTGCGAAAAAACTCTCCGTAATCACCGTTTATAACAACTTCCTGCACGGTATCGCGCAAAATGATGTTGTTGATGGCTTTGCCGAAACCAATTGCGCGGTCGTAATAAATGCTGTCGCCCGTTATGGTTTGTTCTTTGGAAGTAATTTTTGCATGTTGATTAAACTGCGAAACATCGTTGCGGGTGTCGTACCACCCGTTCTCGCAATAGATGGTGTTTTCATCGCTTACAATTACGGTAGGGCCAAGGAAGTAAGCCACTTCGGTAGTGGTCTTAAACTTTAGCGTATCGCAGTTGATAGTGTATTTTGGGTTTACCAGCACCACGTTTTTGCGGAAGTGCAGCATCTTTTCGCCAGAATAATAATAGCCGAAGATGCTGGTAAGTGTGTCTTCTTTCTGTACTATTTTTCCACCTGTGGTATAGTTGCTGATGCCGCTTGCGTGGTCGTAGGTAAGGCGGTCGGTGGTGAGTTTTATTTCTTTGTCAATAAGCACCACATTGCCCGTAACTACGGCTACTTTGGTGTTTCCGTTGTAGTTGAGCTTATCACCGTAGAGGTCTAAGGTATCACCCTGCTTGATGTGTACGTGGCTGAAGGCATCCATAGTATTGGTTTCGCTGTAAAGCCAAGCGCTGTCGCAAAACATAAGGGCATCATCGTGTTTGAACTGTACATCACCTAGTAGCCTGCGCACCTTACCTGTTTGGCGCTCATCATACTGAAGCTCGTTGGCATGCAGCAGTTCTATTTTGCGTGGGGCATCTTGTGCAAAGGCATTTACTGCCAGGGAAACAAAAAACAGAAAACCTACAAAGCGCATACGGGCAAAATTAGCTAATCGCACGAATAGCTGATGAGCTAAGTTTGGCAAAGATTAATTAAGCTTCTTCTCTAACTTGTTTTCTTTCTTATCAAGTTCTTGCAACTCCAAGTTGTATTCTTCTTTCTTTTTGGTAATTTTGCTCTTGTCTTCCAGGAGGCTAGCACGCTGAGCCATGATGTCGGCTTTTTCGGCTTCAACCTCGGCAGGTGTCATTTTACCTTTTGCAATTTTCTTGTTCAGCTTGGCTTCGGATTTGTCAATCTTGCTGCTTTTTTTGTCGAGCTTTTTCTGCTTCACTTCTAACTTAGCAACATCTTCGGCAACGTTTAGCTTTTTGTCTGCCAGCTTGTCAATTTTGCCTTGTGTCTTAGCACGCGCAGCTTCTTCCTTTTCTTTTTTCTTCAGTTCTTTCTCTGCGGCTTTGGTTTTTTTCTCGGCTTCTTTCTTTTCTTTTTCGGCTTGTTTGGTGGCTTTCTCTGCTGTTTTTGCTTCCTTTTCTGCCTGTGCCGTTTCTTTCTCTGCCTTTTTCAAATCTTTTTCCAGATCTTCACTTTTCTTCTCTAATTTCTCGTTTTCTTTTTCTTGAGATTTTACAACTTTGGCTTGTTCTTCGTTTGTTTTTGTGGCAGCGGAAAGCAACGATTTCATGTTTGCCTCATACGTTTTTCCTGCAGCAAGACTTACATTCCTAAGCGTAAAAGTCTCATGGCTTTTCTCCTTGAAAATAATTTCAACAGGTGTTAACGCATCGCGTAATGCGGGAATACTTACTTTGTAAGTTCCATTCGCATCCGTAACTCCGGTGAAGATAAACTGTGTGTTTTGTTTTATTTCAAAACTGGCATAAGACAGCGGTTTGCCGCCAGAAAGAGCTTTAACGGTAAAAGTGAGCGTGTCGCTTTTCAATGTTGCGAATGCTGAGGTATAAAGAGCTAAAGTGAAGAGTAGAATTAGGTTTCGTTTCATGTTGTTAGTTTTTTTTCGTGCGCGAAAATATCAAAACAATTCCAATTGCTTTGCTTCGCCCGGCCTGCGGAAATCAGCAGTATTTAATTCTTCGGAATAATGACCTTTCATGTAGCGTTTTACTGAATTCACAAATATCTGCTTAATTGATTCTGCAATTTCTCCTTCGCCTTTTATGCGTGTGCTGTAGCGGCTGTCGTTCAGTTGTCCGCCATGGCAATCCTGAATTTGATGCAGCACTTTCTCTGCTCTGTCAGGAAAGTTTTTGTGAATCCAGTTGGTGAAAATTTCACCAATGGAACCGTTGAGGCGCACGATAGTATAGCCCGCATTTACAGCACCGTTGTCGGCAGCCTGTTTAATAATAGAAGGAATTTCCATGCTGTTTAAGCCAGGAATAATGGGAGCAGTCATTACTCCGCAGGGTATACCTGCTTTTGATAATTGGTTCAATACGTTCAACCGCTTTTTTGCAGAAGCCGTGCGTGGCTCCATTTTTAATCGCAACTCTTCTTTCAGCGAAGTGATAGAAACCATTACGTGAACTAATTTATGTTTTGCCAATTCGCTCAGCAAATCAGTGTCACGCAGAATAAGACTGTTCTTTGTTATCATAGCAATCGGGTTGCGGTATTCAAGAAAAACCTCTAGCAACTGACGGGTTATTTTCAGCTTTTTTTCAATCGGTTGGTAACAGTCGGTATTGCCCGAAACCATTACCGGGCTGGGTATCCAACCCTTTTTCTCAAATGCCTCGCGCAGCAATTTGGCAGCATCGGGTTTTACAATAATCTTTCGTTCAAAGTCCAAGCCGGCACTAAAACCCCAGTATTGATGAGCATTGCGTGCATAGCAATAAATGCAGCCATGCTCACAACCCTGATAGGGATTGAGTGAATATAACCCCGGAATATCAGGGCTTTCCACTTTATTGATAATCTTTTTAGGATGTTCAAAAAATAACTTGGTGCGCTCATCACCTAAAAATTCTTCGTCCAAGGCTTCAATATGTTCCTGCACATATTCCTGTTTCAGAAAACGGTTGGCAGTGTTGAGTTGAGCGCCTCTGCCTTTAAAGTATTTGTCTTCGTTTTCCATACCCTAAAAATAATGAAAGCTGTTTTCTCTTTAGTTGTTGTTAATAAATTTCTTTGTGCAACTTTGCGCCTTAGTGCCTTTGCGGTAAAATGAAATCACCCGAAACTATACTCTCTGAATTAGCCGATAGCCTTGCCGAAAACGGCTGGGCTATTACCGATGATTTTTTTATAACTGATTTTTTACAGGAATTGTTAAAAGAGGAAATGCTTCTTTTTAAAAGCGGTCAATTTAAACAGGCAGGCATAGGCAAAGGTGCGGAGCATAAAGTGGTTTCAGAAATTCGAAGTGATTTCGTGCATTGGTTGGATGAAGACAACCTATCTGAACTGCAAAAGCAATTTTGGATACAAATGGAGGAACTGAAACAGTTTCTGAACCGCTATTTTTTTCTGGGACTGAAAGAAATGGAATTTCATTTTGCAGTTTATCCCGAAGGAAGTTTTTATAAAAAACATCTTGATCGTTTTCAGCGTGATTCAGGTCGCACCATTTCGTGTGTGCTTTACTTGAACCAAGAATGGACTGAGAATGATGGTGGGCAACTCCGCATATACAACAATGAAAAATTCATGGATGTTATTCCAGTTTTCGGACGACTGGTTTGTTTTAAAAGCGATGAAATTGAGCATGAAGTATTACCGACAAAGAAGGAGCGATATAGTATTACAGGATGGATGAAAAATTAATAAATTAGAGAAATGGCCCAAACCCCCACAACCTTAATTCCCCTCGGCTTCCCAGCCCCTGCATTTTCTTTGCCGGATACAGTTTCAGGAAAAGTAATATCGCTTGATGAACTGAAATCAGACAAAGCAACTGTCATCATGTTCATCTGTAATCATTGCCCTTTTGTAGTGCATGTAATAGATGAGTTGGTAAGAATTGCAAACGATTATATTCCTAAAGGTGTTTCCTTTATTGCAATCAGCTCCAACGATGTTGTTAAATACCCGCAGGATGGACCGGAAATGATGAAAGAGTTTGCGGCAGTAAAAAGTCTTCCCTTTCCATATTTGTATGATGAAACACAGGATGTAGCCCGTGCATATTCTGCTGCCTGCACACCCGACTTCAGTATTTTTGACAGAGAACTTAAATGTGTTTATCGTGGTCAGTTAGATGATTCGCGTCCATCCAACGGCAAGCCTGTTACCGGAAAAGATATTCGCGAAGCATTGGATAATATTCTTGCCGCTAAGCCTGTGAGTGCTGACCAGAAAGTGAGTATCGGCTGCAACATCAAGTGGAGGCAATAGTTTTTGCATCTTGTCTTTTACTGTAAAGAATATTCAGCAAAACACCGGTAACAACTAACGCTATGCCGAGAACAGCAAGCCAGCCGTGCGTTTCGCCAAAGAAACCCCAACCAAATGCAAGTGCATAAACAACGCTCAGGTATTGGAGAATCATCACTTTGCCTGTGGTTTCGGCATGCAGGGCTTTGGTCATGTATAGTTGTCCGACCTGTACACAAATACCCATCAACACAAGGAAAAATAAATCAAGCGGAGTAGGAGATACCCACTGAAACAGACACGCTATTGCCGCAAACGGCAGCGAAACCAGGGGGAAATAAAACACCACAACGATAGGGTGGTCGGTGTCTCTCAATTTTCTTACCACTGAATACGCAAGTCCTGAAAACATAGCCGATGCAACTCCTAATGAAAGCCAGAAAAGACTGATGCGCTCGTCAAACCCTTTGATAAATGCAACGCCTGTAAATGATACGGCAAAGAACAACCATTGCAGCGGTTTTAGTTTTTCTCCCAAAAAAATCATGGCAAAAATGGCAGTGAAAACAGGACTGAGGTTTTGTAGTGTTACAGCCGTTCCAAGTGGAATAGCCTGCAAAGTTGAAAAGTAAATGGACAAAGAAATAAGTCCGATAAATCCGCGCAGGAACAATGACTTTTTATTATTTCCGAACGGATTTAATCCATAATAATGTATAGAAGAAATGCTGAGAATAATAGAAACTAGTGAGCGGAAAAAGATGAGTTCATGTGGCGGAATAGTTGGCAAAAATTTCACGAGCAAATTCATTAATGAAAATGCCAATGTGCTGATGAGCATGTAAAGAATTGCTTTGCTCAACGTGAAATCAGGCTTTGTGTGCTTTCACATACATAGTCACATCAGCAGCTGATATCTTTTTATCGCAGAGAATAATAAGGCGTTCCACCACATTTCTCAGCTCGCGGATATTACCTGTCCAGTCAATAGTTTGCAGTGCTTTCAGCGCATCGGGTGCAAATTCTTTTTGCGGCATTCCGTATTCGCTGCATATCTGTTGCAGAAAATGTTTTGCCAGAGTTGGGATATCATCTTTGCGCTCGTTCAGCGATGGAACATGAATAAGTATAACACCCAAACGATGGTATAAATCTTCTCGGAAATTTCCTTTTTCAATTTCCTTTTTCAGGTTTTTGTTGGTGGCTGCAATCACGCGCACGTTCACATTTATTTCTTTATCGCCTCCAACACGGGTAATTTTGCTTTCCTGTAAAGCGCGTAAAACCTTTGCCTGCGCTGAAAGGCTCATGTCGCCAATTTCATCCAGAAACAAAGTCCCGCCATCTGCTAATTCAAAGTTTCCTTTTTTCTGGCGGATGGCAGAAGTGAAGGCTCCTTTTTCGTGCCCGAACAATTCGCTTTCAATTAACTCTGATGGAATAGCTGCGCAGTTCACTTCAATCAAAGGTGCTGAGGAACGCTGGCTGTTTTCATGAATAGCGTGAGCAACTAATTCTTTTCCCGTTCCGTTTTCTCCGGTAATTAAAACGCGCGCATCAGTTGGTGCAACACGACTGATCATCTCGTGAATTTTTTTGATAGAACCTGATTCTCCAATCATTTCGTATTTCTTGCTGACTTTCTTTTTCAGAATTTTTGTCTCCGTAACTAAGTTTGATTTCTCAAATGCATTGCGGATTGTAACAAGTAACCGATTTAAATCAGGCGGTTTTGAAATGTAATCGTAAGCACCTTTACGAATAGCATCTACAGCAGTGTCAATGTTACCGTGCCCTGAAATCATCACAACCGGCACATCAGAATTAGTTTCAAGTATTTTATCTAAAACTTCCAATCCGTCCATTTTGGGCATTTTGATGTCGCAAAGTATCACATCATAATGATTGGATTTAACCAACTTCAGTCCTTCTAAACCATCAGGTGCATCGTCAATGGCGTAACCTTCATTTTCCAGAATATCGCGCAGTGTTCTGCGGATACTATTTTCATCGTCTATGATTAAAATTCGTTTCATATCGTTTTTGTTATTTCTGATAGCACGCCTTCTTTCAGTGCATAAGTTGAAAGACGCATTTTAGTCAATTTAAGTTCATGCAGAATAAAATTTGTAAAGAGCGATGCCAAAACAACCATATCCACACGCATCTCAATCAGTCCTTCCATCTTGTAGCGTTCCTCAAGGTTTGATCGGATAATCAGATTGTGGATTTTTTGAAAATCTTCCAGCCTGAACTCATAAGAAGTTTTATTGGCAAGAGTTTCGTTTTTGTGAAATCTGCAAAAAATCATTTCTGCAAAAGTATCAAACGAGCCTGAAGAACCAATCAGCGTGTCAATAGGATGTTGCTCCACTGCTTTAAAAAGCGGTTGTAATTTCTCGCTGAAATAAGTATCTATTTTCAAAATTTCATCCGCTGTAATTGGTTCAGAATGTTTGAAGAATTCATACATGCGCGAAACGCCCAAATCAAAACTATGCTTCCAAAAAATCTGTTCATTGTTGCAGATGATAAACTCAGTACTTCCTCCGCCAATATCCATTACCAAAGCTTTTTCTGTGCCTATATCCAAAGCCTGACGCACACCTGCGTAAATTAGTTCTGCTTCTTTTTCTCCTGTTATTACAATTACTTCAATGCTTGTTTGCTTTTTAATTTCAGTAACAAATTTATTTCCGTTTTTTGCACTACGCACAGCTGAAGTAGCAAAGGCAAAAATCTTTTCGGTTGCATATCGCTTAAGCGTTTCATTGTGCGCTTTCATTGCATCAACTCCGCGCTGAAATGGAAGAGGAGCAATGGTATTGGTATTAATTCCTCCTTCACCCAATTTTACTGCAATCTTGGTGTTGAAAATAATTTTGTAAGAATGATTGGCAGCAATTTCCGCCACCAACAGGTTAAAAGTATTCGTGCCTAAATCTATGATTGCAATCCGCACAAGTTTTATCTTAGTGATAACGAATCCATTTCCATAATTCTTTGTAGTTCACTTTTTTGCCATACATCAAAATTCCCGTTCGGTAAATTTTTCCAGCAAACCAGGTGGTTGCAATAAAACCGACAACCAACAACGCCATTGAAATCCATAAATCTGTGTAAGGATAAGGTATCCCGAAAGGCAGGCGCACCATCATAATTATTGGCGATGTAAATGGAATTATAGAAAGCCAGAACGCCATAGGACCTTCTGGATTATTCATAACAAACTGCGCCATTACAAATGAAAGAATGAGCGGAATGGTAATAGGCAACATGAATTGCTGTGTGTCGGCTTCATTGTCAACCGCTGAACCAACAGCGGCAAACAACGCTCCGTAAAGCAAATACCCGCCAATAAAATAGAAGATAAATACGCCAATCAGCAAAGGGAAATTGATTTTGTCAATGCTTTTCCAGAGTTCGTCCATGTCTTCGCTGTCAGTTTGATTTGCAGGTAGATTTGGTTGTAGAGGTGATTGTTGCCCATTCAATGTTTGTTCCATCGGAACAGGTGTCGGCAATGTACTTTTATCTACACCCAAAAATCCTTTTGCGGCAGAAACAATAGTTGTAGTTAATATTATCCAAAGTAAAAACTGTGTTAATCCCACCATGGCGATACCGATAATTTTTCCCATCATTAGTTGAAATGGTTTTACAGAAGAAATAATTACTTCTACAATTCTGCTAGATTTTTCTTCAATAACACCGCGCATAACCTGAGCCCCGTAAAGGAAAATGAAAAAATAAATCAATACACCGCCCAACATTCCAACCACCATGCTCAACTCTGTATTCTTACTTTCTTTCACTCCGCTTTCATATTTGCTCTTCCGCATTTTAATGTCGGTTTTAGCTGCAGCAAGTGTTTTTTTATCAATTCCGGCTTCTGATAATTTCAGACCTTCAAGTTCATTTTCAATAGAGGTTTCAATAAACAAAATGGTGTTGAAGCCTGGTTGTTTTTTGTAAATTATTTCTGCGCCATTGCTGTTGATGATATTCTGTGGAATGTAAAGCACCGCAGAATAATAATCTTCTTCCAATTGCTTCTCGGCTTCTGTAATTGCCATGTCTTTCACAAAATGGAATTTCATATTTTCTTTGTCTGGGAAACTGGTGTCAAATAAATGACTTTCATCCACCACCAGTACATCTGTTTTTTCATCTTCCTGTGTTGCAACCCAAATAGGTACTACAAACAATGCGCCCATAAGCAGCGGGCCAAGAATAGTCATGATGATGAATGACTTTTGTTTTACCCGTGTAAGGTATTCGCGTTTTATGATGAGTAATATTTTATGCATTAGCAAGTTTTTTTGAAGCGTTCATTTCGTTCACTTTCTGAATAAAAATATCATTCATCGTAGGAATTTCTTCTTTAAATGAAACGATACTTACATGAGGAATAAGTGCAGATAGCAACTCGTTTGAATTGTGATTTCCGATTTTTACTCTCGCCATTTTTTTGCCGTCTTCCTCTTCGGTGGCAAGTAAGTCAAAACCTTCGGGAAGCTGCAATCCGCTTCCACTTTGATCAAGATAGGCAACTTCCCAGATATTATTTTTATAAGCCGACCGGATTTCAGAAACAGAGCCATCCAATATTTTTTGCGATTGATTAATCAGTGCAATATCATCACACAATTCTTCCACTGAACCCATGTTGTGTGTTGAGAAAATAATGGTTGTTCCATTTTTTTTCAGACGTAGGATTTCTTCTTTAATGATATTCGTATTAATAGGGTCAAATCCGCTGAATGGCTCATCCAGTATGAGTAGTTCCGGTTCGTGCAGAATGGTAACGATGAACTGAACTTTCTGCGCCATACCTTTTGATAGTTCTTCCACTTTCTTTTTCCACCAGCTTTCTATTTCAAATTTTTCAAACCAGTATTTCAATTTTGCAAGTGCATCTTTACGGCTCAAACCTTTCAACTGTGCAAGATAGAGAGCTTGCTCGCCCACTTCCATCTTTTTATACAAGCCGCGCTCTTCCGGCAGGTAACCAATTTTTTCGGTATCAGCAGGAATGAGCTTTCTTCCATGAAAAAAAAGATTTCCGCTATCAGGCGCTGTGATTTGCGTAATCATTCTGATGAGCGTGGTTTTTCCAGCACCATTCGGACCGAGTAAACCAAAAATGCTGTTTTCTCTCACGCTGATGCTCACATCATCCAATGCAAGATGCGTTGCAAAGCGCTTGGTAATATTTTCTGCTTTAAAAATCTCCATGAATTTCTGATATTAAATCTGATACTAAGTAACAAAAAAATCCCCCGCAATAAGCGAGGGAGTATTTTATTTAATCAATGAAAGTAATCTTTCATTTTCTCAAAAAAACTCTTGTCGTTTTTATCCGGTTTTGGTTTAAAGTTTTCGGAGCTACGGAGTTTTTCAAGTTGGGTCCGCTCTTCGGCACTTAAATTTTTTGGTGTCCATACGTTGATGTCAACCAATATATCTCCTTTATGTCTTGTGTTATTGATGTCCGGCAATCCTTTGTCGCGCAGGCGCAATACTTTTCCACCTTGCGTTCCGGGCTCAATTTTTATGCGTGCTTTCCCATCAATGGTAGGCACTTCAATACTTGTTCCCAAAGCAGCATCAATAAAACTTATATGCAAATCGAAGTGCAGATTAATTCCATCGCGTTTCAACTGTTCATGCGGTTCTTCTTCAATGGCGATAATTAAATCACCTGCAATTCCGCCACGAGCAGCTGCATTACCTTTTCCATTCATGGAAAGCTGCATTTCATCACTCACACCTGCCGGAATATTTATTTCAATTACTTCATCGCCCTTCACAATGCCGTCACCAAAACAAGTGTTGCATTTGTTTTTGATGGTTTTTCCTTCACCACCGCAATGAGGACAGGTTGTAGTCGTTTGCATTCTGCCCAGAATGGTATCTGTTACTCTTGTAACTTGTCCTGAACCGTGACAGGTAGTGCAATTTGAAAACCCTGAAGCATTTTCAGCGCCAGTTCCTTTGCAGCCAGTACACGAAATGTATTTATTAACCTTTATTTTTTTCTGAGCTCCGTTAGCAATTTCCTCAAGATTAAGTTTCACCTTAACACGAAGATTGGTGCCACGGTTTACTCTTCTTCCACCGCCACCAGAGCCTCTTCCAAAACCGCCACCAAAACTGCCGCCCCCGAAAATGTCACCAAACTGGCTGAAAATATCTTCCATGTTCATTCCACCACCACTGAAACCGCCATGTCCGCCACCATTATTTCCCATTCCGGCATGGCCAAATTGGTCGTAACGACTGCGTTTGTCTTTGGCGCTTAAAATTTCATACGCTTCAGCAGCTTCCTTGAACTTGTCTTCCGATGCCTTATCACCCGGATTTTTGTCTGGGTGATATTTCAATGCCATTTTGCGGTAAGCTTTTTTTATTTCTGCTTCGTCCGCATTGCGAGCAACCCCTAATATTTCGTAAAAATCTTTTTTAGCCATTCGCTTAATTTTAATTTCCTACAATAACTTTTGCGAAACGAATAACCTTTCCGTTCAGTGAATATCCTTTTTCAAGTTCTTCAACCACTTTGCCTTTCAAATCTTCACTTGGTGCGGGAATATTGGTTATTGCTTCGTGAATATCGGCATCAAAAGCCTGTCCTTTGCTTTCCATTGCTGCCAGGCCTTTCTGTTGAAGGCCGTTTCTCAGTTTGTTGAAAATTAATTCCACGCCTTCTTTGACTGCAGTAATATCTTTCGATTCATTCATTGCAATCATCGCACGTTCAAAGTCATCTAAAACAGGAAGAAGAATTTTGAAGATATCTTCTCCTGCAGTTTTGTGAAGTTCAATTTTCTCTTTTTGCGTGCGTTTGCGGTAATTATCAAACTCTGAATAAAGACGGATATATTTATCATTCAACTCTTCAACTTTGGCATTGAGTTGCTTCTCAATATTTTCAATCGCTTCGGTAATCGGTATTATGTTTTCCTGTTCAGTAGGTTGATTTTCTTCAGCAGCAGTTTCTTGGGGTAAATTTTCATTTTCCTGAATTTCTGTTTTATTGTCTTCCGGTGTCATCTTTTTTGAATTATAATTGTGAAATCTGCCCTTTCAAATAGCCTGCCATCAAGTGTTTTAAGACAAATTGGCAGCGTTATTTTTTATTGAGGCGCAAAAATAACAAAGGCAGGCGAACCGCCTGCCTTTGACTTAAAATATATTAAACAGGCTCTAACGCTTAATTATTTGGCGATAATCTGGTCAATCGCTTGTTCCAAAGCAGGACCACGCAGGTTTTGCCCAATGATAATTCCTTTGCCGTCAATGAGCCAGTTGGTAGGGATTCCGCGAACACCGTACATGGCAGCAGCTGCAGAATTCCAGCCCATTAAATCACTTACATGTGTATCCCAAATCAAGCCATCCTGAATAATTGCATTTTTCCAACCCTGACCATTCTGGTCAAGTGATACACCAAAAACAGTAAAGCCTTTTCCACGTGTAAAGTTTGCATCTTTATATTTGTTGTAAGCTGCAACTACATTAGGATTTTCCATACGGCAAGGGCGGCACCACGAAGCCCAAAAGTCAATCAATACAATTTTACCTTTTAAAGATGAAAGTGCCATTTCAACACCTTCAGGATTTTTGAATTTAAGTTCGGGAGCAATGTCGCCTACAGCTAATCCAATTTTAGGTGAGGTTGCAGTTGCTCCGGTTTGAGCATAAGTTCCAGCCTGAAAAATAATAAGAGTAATAAATGAAAGAAAAAGTGATTTGTTCATGTTTAGTTTTTTATGTTTTGCAAAGTTAAACAATAATGTTGCCCAAAAAGTTTTAATCTATTCTTACAATGTTTGCCCCGATTTTATTCAGTCTTTCATCAATATGCTGGTAGCCGCGGTCAATCTGCTCAATGTTGTGAATAGTGCTTTTTCCTTTAGCAGAAAGTGCAGCAATCAATAGTGCATTTCCTGCGCGTATATCAGGCGAAGTCATTTCAATTCCTTTTAGGGAATGTTTTTTGTCCATACCAATTACAGTTGCACGGTGCGGGTCGCATAGAATAATCTGTGCGCCCATGTCAATCAGTTTATCCACAAAGAACAAACGGCTCTCAAACATTTTCTGGTGAATAAGAACACTGCCTTTTGCCTGAGTTGCCACAACAAGAACAATACTGATTAAGTCAGGCGTAAAACCCGGCCAGATTGCATCGGCAACAGTAAGAATGGAACCGTCAATAAACGTATCAATCTCATAGTGTTCCTGCGCAGGAATATAAATATCATCGCCCCTGCGTTCCAATTTTATTCCCAGTCGTTTGAATGTGTCAGGAATAATTCCGAGGTGTTCGTAGCCAACATTTTTGATAGTGATTTCGCTTTGTGTCATGGCGGCAAGACCAATGAAACTGCCTATTTCAACCATATCGGGAAGCAGGCGGTGTTTGCAGCCGGTCATCGAATCTACGCCCTCTACAGTAAGCATATTAGAACCTATACCTGAAATTTTAGCGCCCATGCTGTTCAGCATTTTGCAGAGTTGCTGCACGTATGGCTCGCAGGCGGCATTGTAAATGGTGGTTGTTCCTTTTGCCATTGCCGCAGCCATCACAATATTAGCAGTTCCTGTCACAGAAGCTTCATCTAAAAGCATATAACAGCCCTGCAGCTTGTTAGCCTCTACTTTATAAAATTTAGTGGCAGAGTCGTAAATGAATTTTGCTCCCAGATTTTGGAAACCGATAAAGTGGGTATCTAATCTTCTGCGCCCTATTTTATCGCCACCCGGACTTGGAATATATCCTTTGCCAAAACGTGCTAGTAGAGGACCAACAATCATAATTGAGCCTCTCAAACCTGAAGCTAGTTTTTTGAAATTGTCGGAGTTTAGAAATTCTAAATCAACAGTATCTGCCTGAAAAGTGAATTCTTCGTGTCCTGTTTTCTCCACTTTCACACCAAGCGCAGCGAGTAATTCAATGAGCTTGTTCACATCCCTGATGTCAGGTATATTGCTGATGGTAACTTTTTCGGGAGTAAGAAGAACAGCGCAGATAACCTGCAATGCTTCGTTTTTTGCGCCTTGCGGAACTAATTCGCCTTTTAGACGAAGACCACCGGTTATTTCAAATTTGCTCACGTTTTTTGTCTTTAAATTTATGGTGTGAAATAAATCAAAAAAATAATCGGTTAATCATTCAATTCAATAAAACAACTCACAGCGTGATGGTCAGAAAGTTTTTCGGGTAAAACTCTGAACCCTGATGAGGTGATTGCCGGGCTGTGAAGGATATAGTCAATTCGGAAAGAAGGTGCTTTTCCGATGTATGTATTTCCGAAACCATTACCACTTTCAAGGAAAGCATCATCAAGATCTTTGGTTAAGTTATGATAGGTGTATGAAGCCGGAGTGTCATTGAAATCACCGCAAATTAACACTTCGTAAGGACAATCTTTAACATGTTCTGAAATTATATCAACCTGTTTAGCCCGTTTTTCAAAGGCTTCTTTTAACCGCCAGATAATTCGTTTACCTGAAATAAGAGAAAGATTATTTTCATTTTTATAGTTTTCAATTTGCTCCATTGTCTGATAATCTTCGGGCTTAAACTTTATAGATTGTAGGTGAGCATTATAAACACGGATGGTGTCGTCATTTATTTTCAGGTCAACATAAATACAAAGGTTGCCATGACTTTTTTCAAATTCTATTACGCCTTTATCAACAATAGGAAAGGAAGTAAATAATGCAATACCCCACCAGGCGGTATCATTCATGCTTACATAATCATGGAAATAGTATCTTTTTATCCCATCGATTTCTTTGACAGAATTGATAGTAGGAAAATACCCGGTGTTGTCATGAAAAAATTCCTGGATACAGAGGATTTGAGGTTTTTCTTCTTTGAATAAAGTCATAATCTTATCGCGTGTGCCGGTGTTTCCACTCCAGTTGTAAAGATCAAACAGGCGAACATTGTAACTTAAAACCTTGATTGCATTTTCACCGGTTGTTTGTTCTTTGTTTCCAAAACTGTAAGACGCGAGAATAAATTGATAACCGATTGCAATCGTGATCAGTGAAACGAGAAACTGCAATTTAATTTGCACCGCCCAGTAAATAACAAACAGTATATTTATGATAAGGATAAACGGATAAGCCAACCCGAAAAATGCGAGATACCAAGCCTTTTCAGGACTAATAAATGATGCGAGATAGGAGAGTAGCAGTGCAAATTCAGCGAGAAGGTTGAAGAAAAAAACAATCTTGTTAAAGAGCGACAGATTTTTCATTTACTTGTTTTCATTACTCGCTTTAAACAGAATTTCTTTTTCTTTTTTAGTCAGACTTTCATAACCCGAAGATGAAATCTTGTCTAATATTTCATCTATTTCTTCTTGTCTTATTTTTCGTTTTAGGTTATACTCTTCGTCACTTATAGAACGCTTGTGAACAACTTTTATTTTAGACTTTCTTTGAAATAATTGTTTCAGACGAAAAATAAAACTGTTAAACCCTGATGATAAATCTTTTCCCTTTTTCATTTGTGCGACAAATACATAACCGAATAATGCACCGCCAAGATGTGAAAGATGGCCACCAGCATTATCGAAATAAGTTACTCCAATCATATCCAGCACTACTACAAACAGTGCAATGTATTTCAATCTTACAGGACCGATAAGAAGAAGGTGTAAGACATAATCAGGAACCAGCGTTGCAGCAGCAAGTACAATAGCCATAACCCCTGCACTTGCGCCCACCATAAAATCCGCAGGAGCATGCAATTTAAATGTTGGAATAAATTGATAGGTAATCAATGCCAATAAAGCTCCTATTAAAGCACCATACATATAAACTGCAAAAACTCTTTTACTGCTTGCATATTCCTGAAAGATCTTTCCGAAAACAAACAGCATTAACATATTTCCGAAGATGTGCCACAGGCTGTAATGTACAAACATATACGTGAAAAAAGTCCATGGTTTGTAAAGCAATTCATTAAAATGCATAGGCACAGCAATCCAACTCACTACGCTATGAAAAATAGAAGAACTTTCATCCGGTGGAAAACCGGAAATGGTTAAGATGAACTGAAAAATTACCAGTGCAAGAAAAACGGAAATGTTGATGACGAGCAATTGCCCGACACTGTTTCCCGTTCTGAAAGGTGATTTTATATCATCAGCAAAGGAACTCATGCACTAAAAGGTATGTCGGTTTTTGTTCCAGAAGCGGATAAGGAAATAACCAAAAATCATACCTCCGATATGTGCAAAGTGTGCAACATTATCACTCGGATTATTTTGTATTCCTGAGTAAAGCTCAAAAGCACCGTAAAGCATTACAAAGTATTTTGCTTTGATTGGTAACGCAAAATAAACATAGATTATTGTGTTAGGGAACATCATTCCGAATGCAAGCAAGACACCAAAAACAGCGCCTGAAGCTCCAACCGTTGAAGTGTTAAGCAGCATATTCAGTTTTGCCATTTGTGGGTCGGTATAATTTTGAAACCCTTCCAAAATTCCTGCTCCGTCATTCATTACAATAGAAACATTTTCAGGAGAAATGTCTGATAATAGGCTGTGTATTTGGAATTCAATTATTCCAAGGTGCAGTGCTGCAGCGCCTAATCCTGTGAACAAATAATAAATGAGAAAACGTTTGCCGCCCCAGTAATTTTCAAGTGCGTTTCCAAACATCCACAGCGCAAGCATGTTCGAGAAAATGTGCATAAACCCACCATGCATGAAGAAGTGCGTAACTAATTGATATGGTTTAAATAACTGCGACTCGAATGGATGCAATCCCAGCATTTCAATTAAATCAAATTGAGTAAGTGTAATAGTGGCTAAGAAAAATAAGCCATTAATAATCAGTAGATTTTTTACAACTGGAGGAAGTATGCTGAACCCCGAAGGGCGATATTGTTGATAACTCATTTCTGAAATTTCTTTTCTAAATCGTCAAGTGATAATTTGATGATAACGGGTTTTCCGCCCGGTGAGTAATAAGGCATTTTGCAGGCAAAGAGTTTGTCAACAAGGTCGCTCATTTCTTCTGTACTCAGCGCTTTGCCATATTTTATGGCTGATTTTCGGGCCAGTGATTTTGCCAGTGCATCATGTCTGTTGCGGCTTTCCGAAAATTCGTTTTTAAAAAACTCCAGCATGTCATCCAATAATTGCGGAATATTATCGGATGGAAAATGTGATGCCACACCATCTACTGCAAATGTATTTTTGCCAATCTGTCGTAAACTAATTCCAAGGTTGCGCAGGTCTTCTTCCATCTCTAATAACAGGTTGAAATCTGCAGGAGAAAATGCAAGCTCATGCGGAAATAAATGTTGTTGGTTAATACTCACACCAACTTCCAGCGAAGCCAGAAAGTTCTCATACAAAATCCGCTCGTGCGCCCGGTGTTGGTCAATAAGCATCATGCCTGATTTAATGTGCGAAATAATGTAGCGGTTGTGCAGCTGATAATGATGTTTTTTTACCTGTAGTTTTTCCTGCTCTTCTTCAGGAATAATAGGTTTTAATTCTATCTCCGTTTCCGTTTTTTTGCCGGCATGACTGTCAATGTCTTCATACAGTTTCCGCCAGTCGTCACGTTTACTGCGCTCCAGAATTTTGTCTTTTGTTCGTCCTGAAGCAGTCGTCTTTTCAATCTTAAAAGGATTGTAATCTTTATTAAATTTTATCTCAGGCTGAATAAGCGTCATGTTTTTAGGCGGTGGCGGAATATCCATGCTTGCCTCCATTTCAAAATCAATGGTAGGTGCAATATTGAATTTACCCAATGAGAGTTTTACCGCTGAACGCAGAATAGCGTAAACCGATTTCTCGTCTTCAAATTTTATTTCTATTTTTGTAGGATGAATGTTAATGTCAATAAAATCAGGCTTTACATCAAAGTATAAAAAGTAAGAAGGGAAACTGTCAGAATTCAACAAATCATTAAAAGCACTTTGCACGGCATGATGCAGGTAAGGGCTTTTAATAAAACGGTTGTTGACGAAAAAATATTGCTCACCTCTCGTCTTCCTTGCGTATTCAGGCTTTCCGATGTATCCTGTGATTTTTATAATACTGGTTGCTTCTTCCAGTGGAACTAATTTTTCGTTAATAGGATTACCGAAAATTTCTACAATTCGTTGCCGTATGCTTCCTGCTTTCAGGTGAAAAACTTCTTTGCCATCGTTGTGCATACTGAAGCCAACTTCAGGGTGTGCAAGTGTTAGGCGCTGAAATTCTTCAATGATGTGTTTGGTTTCAATGCTGTTAGATTTCAGAAAATTCCTGCGAGCCGGAACATTGTAAAATAGATTTTTTACGGCTATGCTTGTGCCGGGCGAACAATGGAAAATTTCCTGACGCTTTACTTCTGAACCTTCAATGTCTATGCGTGTTCCTAGTTCCTGGTCGTGGAGGCGGGTTTTCATTTCCACATGTGCAATAGCGGCAATTGATGCCATTGCTTCACCTCTGAAACCTTTAGTGCGTATGGCAAATAAATCATTCGCTTCTCGAATTTTTGAAGTTGCGTGGCGCTCAAAACACATGCGTGCATCAGTGTCACTCATGCCGCACCCATTATCAATAACCTGTATCAGCGTTCTTCCGGCTTCTTTTATGATCAGTTGAATGTGTGAGGCTCCCGAATCAACAGAATTTTCAAGTAACTCTTTCACCACCGATGCAGGGCGTTGAATTACCTCACCTGCAGCAATCTGGTTGGCAACTGAATCGGGAAGAAGTTGAATAATATCAGCCATGTTTTTCTTTTCAGGCGCGAATTTACCGAATTATTTCAGCAAAAAATCTTTCGCATCTTTTGCAGTTTCTGTCGGCAGTTCTTCCATGGGAACATGCCCTGCAGAATAATATTTCACTTCAGAGCCAACTATATCTTTTTTGAATTTTTCAGCGTCTTCTGGTAAAATCCAGTTATCGTATTGTCCCCATTGAATAAGCGTTGGCGTTTTAATTTTATTTACTTTTTCTTCCGCTTCATATTTTATTACTCTAACGCGGTCTGCAAAAGCCTGACGATTGCCCGGGCGCAGAAGCATTTCAAAATAATGTGTCACAACAGAATCGGTTACTTTGCTGTCATCATAATAAATGTCGTGCATTGATTTTTCAATAATTCGCTTGGGTGTAACTTTGGTCATAACCTTATTAAGTACACTATTTTTTGCAATGATAAAAGCAAGTGGAGTAGGGCCGGTTCTTTTGTATCCTGCTGCATCAATCAGGATCATTTTCTTCACCCTCTCCGGATGTGTATATGCATAGTTCCAGGTTATTTCACCACCCAATGAATTTCCTGCAAGATAAAATGTGTCAACACCTAAAGCAGTCGTAAAATCATCAATAAATTTCACATAATTTTCAATTGTATAATTACGCTCTTTTGTTTCACCTGTAATTCCGAAAGCAGGAATGTCCATTCGTATAATACGAAAATCATTTTTCAGCTCGTTTGCCCATGCATCCCATGTATGTAGTGATGAAGATGTTCCATGAACGAGAACCAAAGGATATCCGTTTCCTTCATCGCGGTAATGAATTTGTTGTCCGTTTATGGCAATAAATTTCGACTGTTCATTACAGTATTTCTTTTTCAGTGTTTCAAGCGGAATGTCGTTTTGCCAATAAAGAGCAGTATAGCCGCCAATCAGTAAAACAATAAAAAGCAGAATTCTCAGTAACCATTTTTTCATAGCGAGTAATTTTTGTTATCTGCCAAAAGTAATGAAATCAGTCAGTGTTTAAATCAATATATCTTTGCCCTGTTTTATGAATATACCAGAAACAAATCTTCCTCGTGTAGTAATTGTTGGCGGTGGCTTTGGAGGGCTCAGTTTAGCAAGCTCATTAAAAGATGTCCCTGTGCAAGTTATCCTGCTCGACAGAAATAATTATCACACCTTTCAGCCCTTGCTGTATCAGGTTGCATCTTCGGGTCTAGAGCCTGATTCCATTGCATTTCCAATCCGAAAAATTTTTCGCAATCAGAAAAATTTATTTTTCAGAATGACGGAGGTTCTGGAAATTATTTCTAAAAAGAATACCATTGTTACAGGAATTGGTGAATTGAAGTACGACTATCTTGTTTTGGCTACAGGTTCACAAACAGGTTTCTTCGGATTGAAAAACGTGGAACAGAACAGCATGTCTATGAAGTCAATTCCCCAGGCACTTGACCTGCGAAGTTTGATTTTACAAAATTTCGAAAAGGCAATGCTCTCCACCGATGCTCTTGAAATTGAAAAACTTCTGAATTTTGTAGTAGTAGGAGGTGGTCCCACAGGAGTTGAACTGGCGGGCTCGCTTGCAGAAATGAAAACACATGTTCTTCCTGCTGATTATCCTGGCCTGGATGCAAGTCAAATGCAGATACATTTATTGGAAGCTGGCCCCCGATTGTTACCTGCACTTTCAGAAATTTCTTCATCGCATACATTAGATTTTCTTTCAGATTTAGGAGTTAAAACTTTGTTGAATACAGCAGTTCAGGATTATGATGGTGAAAGGGTAAAAACAAACACCGGTACTGATTTAATTTCATCAACAGTCATATGGGCTGCTGGGGTTGAAGGTGCTTCAGTAAAAGGAATTGAAGGTGAGGCACTGCTCAGAAATAAAAGATTGGCAGTTGATGAATTTAACCGAGTGAAAGGGTATGATAATATTTTTGCAATTGGCGATGTAGCAAATATTATCAATGACGAAAGGTTTCCAAAAGGTCACCCTATGGTGGCCCAACCGGCAATTCAGCAAGGTAGTTTATTAGCAAAAAACTTTAAAAATATATTAATCAATAAGCCACTGAAACCATTCAAGTACATAGATCTTGGTTCGATGGCAACCATAGGAAGAAATAAAGCAGTTGTAGAACTTCCCTTTATGAAAATGAATGGATTTTTTGCATGGCTGGTTTGGATGTTCGTTCACCTTATGGCATTGGTAGGGTGGCGCAATCGAGCAGTAACACTGGTCAACTGGATGTGGAGCTATTTTAATTACGATCGAGGTGTCAGGTTGATAATAAGACCGTTTAAGAAATGAGTATTTCAGAAAAAGATAAAAATTTTATATGGCATCCTTATACACAAATGAAGGATGCATTGCCAAATATTGTGATTGATAGAGGGGAAGGTGCTTATCTTTTTGATGAAAACGGAAACCGATACATTGATGCTATTTCATCGTGGTGGGTAAATCTGCACGGACATGGGCATCCTTATTTAAGAGAAGCCATCAATAAACAATTTAAAAAAATTGAACATTCAATATTTGCAGGCTTTACACATGCTCCGGCAGTGAATCTTGCAGAGAAACTGTTGTTTCATTTACCTGAAAACCAAACGAAAGTTTTTTATTCCGATGATGGTTCTACTGCTGTGGAAGTGGCGCTAAAAATGGCTTTGCAGTATTGGCATAACAAAGGCGAAAAGAAAACAAAATTGGGGGCTTTGGATGGAGCATATCATGGTGACACATTCGGTGCGATGAGTGCCAGTGCGCGCAGCGCATTTACTGCGCCTTTTCAATCGTTTTTATTTGAGGTTGAGTTTGTGGATTTCCCATCTGCCGAAAGCAAAACACTTGCTCAATTAGAAAATCTGTTTACAAAAGGAGATGTGGCGGCTTTCATTTTTGAGCCACTCTTACAAGGAACGGCAGGCATGAAAATGTATTCACCTGAATTGCTGAAAAAAATGCTTTCACTCTGTAAGAAGTACAATGTAATTTCCATTGCAGATGAAGTGTTCACCGGTTTTTACAGAACAGGAAAATTCTTTGCCTGCGATTATCAAAACGAGCAACCAGATATTTTTTGTTTGTCAAAAGGCCTTACAGGAGGTACAATGCCATTAGGTGTTACATCTTGTTCTGAAAATATTTATGAAGCTTTTTTATCTGATAGTTCAGATAAATTGAAAACATTTTTTCACGGACATTCTTATACTGCAAATCCACTAGCTTGTGCAGTCTCCTTTGCGAGTGCTGAATTGTTGGAAAAAGAAGAAACGCAAAAAACTATATTAAGAATTTCTCAAAGACATATAACTTTTGCAAATGAAATAAGAGGTAATAAAAGGTTGAAAAATGTTCGCTGTCTGGGGACTATTATTGCTATGGAATTTGAAGGTGAAGATGGTTACTTCAGTAAAATGAGAAATGAACTGTATCAGTTCTTTATTTCAAAAGGCATCCTCATTCGTCCACTTGGAAATGTTATTTATCTTGTGCCACCGTATTGCATCAGTGATGAAGATTTGGACTATATTTATAATGCAATAGTTGAGTTTTTAGAAAGATGAAATCAATTTTTGAAAAAGAAGTTCAGGAAGAAATTTTGCGCAGGACAAAAACGCTCAAACCTTACTCGGAACGTTTGTGGGGAAAAATGAGTGTAGAACAAATGCTCTGGCATTTGAGCGCTCAGATGCGCATGGGTCTGGGTGATATTCCTGTTAAGCCGTGGTTCAATAAAATAATCAGTCGCATTGCTGTGTTAACATTTGGCATCAGAGTTCCATGGTCTAATAATCTGATGACCGCTAAAGAAATGAAGAACGATAATCCCGCTTCTTTTCAGATTGAAATGGATAATTTTCTCATCACGTTTGACCGCTTTCTTTCTAAACAGGAAGGACATAAATTTTCACCACATCCTATTTTTGGAGAAATGAGCCGTGAGGAATGGGGCAAAATCGCTTACAAGCATATCGATCATCATTTCCGCCAGTTCGGTGCTTAAAATTGAGCGTGAAAAAACTGATTTTTTCTTCTTTATTTTGGATTTCTTGTTTTCAGCTTAATGCTCAAATAAATCTTAATGTGGGAGATAGTGTTCAGATTATTGTCCCTGCAAATATTTTTATAACTCCAAGTAAAATTACTGTTGCCAGGAATGAAGTATATGATATAAAAGTCTATGGTGAGTGGGTTGACGCTGGTTTTCCTGCAACTGATGCAAACGGTTTTCCACCGAATAAGGCATTTTTAATGTTGGGCAGAATCCTGAAAAGAATGCCTTTGGAAAATTACATGATGCTTTGTGCAAGCATTAATAAATCCCATCACTTTTCAATCGGTACAGGAATTAAAAAGAAAATGAGGAAAACCGGTCTTCTCAATCTTTATCCAAATGATGCGAAAGGATTTTTTGAAAATAACGAAGGCGAAATGCAGGTTATTATAAAACGGGTAGAATAAACTACCCACCTGTTCCTGTTCCTAATCTTTTGCTCATCACATTTTCAATTCTTTCAAGAAGCTGAAACGGTGAATGAGTTCTCCAATCCATAAAGTTAAACTCACCGCCAAATGTGATATAGTAATCAATATTTGCCTGCGACATTTCTTTCAAAACGTGTTCCCTGAAATTGATTCCAACTATCCAGCCTTCTTCCACATCATCAAACCACTCCTCGTAATATGAATCATCTGAAGAGTGAAAGTTCAACACGTTTTCACCAACCAGAATAAATTTACTGATTCCATGTCTTATTAGTTCATCTACAATATCACGTTTCAGAATCATGATGTCGTTGTTAATAGCATCATTCCATTCACCAATCAATTCAACAATTGCAAAACCTGATTCATAATCTGCAAAAATAATTTTGATAAAAAGAGTTGGCGAACCCATAAAATCCCATTGCGGATGGATGTAATAATTGTAAATGGTATGCGTGTATTCAAATTCGCTATACTCTCTTTCATAAAAAGGAGAGCGCACATCTTCTTCTGAAATATACAACTCACGCCAATTGTAAAATGGTTCTATGTCCTGCATTATTTCCCTCCTTCTACCGCTTTCCTTACGCTTCCAAATTTTTTCAGTAATTCATTTGCAGTCTCGTAATCTACTTTCAGTTCGTCCATTACCATTTTTGTGCCGCGATCAATCAGTTTGTTGTTGCTCAGCTGCATATCCACCATGCGATTTCCTTTCACTCTTCCGAGTTTTATCATTACTGAGGTTGAAATCATATTCAGCACCAGTTTCTGTGCTGTTCCTGATTTCATTCGCGTGCTGCCTGTTACAAACTCAGGACCCACTATAACTTCAACAGGGAATTTTGCCGCCCCTGCAACCGGACTTCCCGGATTACAGGTGATGCTGCCTGTTGTAATTCCTTCATCATTGCATTTTTTTAATGCCCCTAGAACATAAGGTGCAGTTCCCGAAGCAGTAATTCCTATTACTGTATCGTTAGCGTTTATGAGATATTCCTGCAAATCTTTCCAGCCTTGGGTTTCATCATCTTCTGCAAACTCTACAGCTTTTCGGATCGCCTTATCTCCGCCTGCAATAATGCCGATTACTAAACCATGTTCCACTCCGTAAGTTGGAGGACATTCAGATGCATCTACAATTCCTAATCGGCCACTGGTTCCGGCACCAAGATAAAATAATCTGCCAGCGTTTTTCATTTTTTCTGCAATTGCTTCCACTAATTTTTCAATTTGTGGAATAGCTTTCTCTACTGCAAATGCAACTGTTTTATCCTCGTTATTAATGCCCGTAAGTAATTCTGCAACCGACATTTTTTCGAGGTGATTGTAATTGGATTCTGATTCAGTAATTCTATTCGTCATAGTTTTACAAAATTAGCTTTATTTCCTCTTTTGTTCTTCTGTCAGTTTTTTGTTGATAAAAATTATCGCTGTGTTTTGTGAGGCTGTATATCTTTATTCCCTAAACCCTTTGACTTCGCTCAGGGTGACATAGAAGCAAAAAACATTAAAAACAAAAAATGAAATTTTTCATAGACACTGCGAATCTCGCACAAATCAAAGAAGCACAGGAACTCGGAGTGCTTGACGGAGTAACCACCAATCCTTCGCTGATGGCGAAAGAGGGCATAAAAGATCAGGACAAAATCATTCAGCATTACATTGATATCTGCAATATCGTTGACGGTGATGTAAGTGCTGAAGTTATTTCTACCGACTTTAAAGGTATTGTAGAAGAAGGCGAAAAATTGGCTGCTTTACATCCGCAGATTGTGGTGAAAGTGCCGATGATTAAAGATGGTGTGAAGGCGCTGAAATATTTTTCATCAAAAGGAATCAGAACAAATTGCACACTTATATTTTCAGCAGGACAAGCTCTGTTGGCTGCAAAAGCAGGAGCAACCTATTGCTCACCTTTTATCGGAAGGTTAGACGATGTAAGTCAGGATGGATTGGAACTGATTGCGCAGATGCGTTTGATTTATGATAACTATGGTTACGAAACACAAATACTTGCTGCTTCAGTTCGTCATCCTATTCATATTATCAAGTGCGCTGAAATTGGTGCTGATGTGGCTACCTGTCCGTTGAGTGCAATTACAGCATTGTTGAATCATCCACTGACAGATATTGGTTTAGCGAAATTTCTTTCTGACGCAGGGAAAAAGTAACTATCGAATGATACTCAAAATCCACTCGCAAAATCCGGAACAACGAAAAATCGATCAGGTTATCGACTGCCTGCGTGATGGGGGTGTGATTATTTATCCTACTGATACTGTTTACGGAATTGGTTGTGATATTTATAATCAGAAAGCGGTTGAACGTATCTGTCGCATCAGAAATATTGACAGAAAAAAAGCGAATTTCTCTTTTATCTGTTACGACTTAAGTCACCTTTCAGATTTTGCGCGCAATGTGGATACTACAACCTACAAGTTGATGAAGAAAGCTTTTCCGGGTCCGTTTACGTTTGTTTTGCAAGCCAAAAATACAGTGCCCGATTTATTTAAAAGCAAAAAGAAAACAGTTGGAATTCGTATTCCTGAAAACAATATTGCCCGCGAAATTGTAAACCGTTTAGGCAATCCTCTAATGTCTGCTTCGGTTCATGACGAGGACGAAGTGATTGAATACACTACTAATCCTGAATTGATTCACGAGAAGTACGAAGACATGGTGGACATGGTTATTGATGGTGGTTTTGGTGATAACCATGTTTCCACCGTTATTGATTGTTCTAACGGCAGTGCTGAAATTCTGCGTCAGGGGAAAGGAATTCTCGAAGACCTTTATTAATTGAAACGGAATCCGTTCAGAAAAACATCTTGTATTCCTTGGGCAGGTAATTCTGTGCTATACATATACATCACAGCCAAGGAGTTTTGATCTACCCAGCCTTTTATAACCCAGGGCTCACCGGTTGCATCTTCCCAGTAATCAAGCACTCCAACTGCATCAGGATTCGATTCTAATGTATGACCTTTGCCATAACCGGCAGTTTCGGTTATGCTAAATGCTCCCTGAAGGTAATCAAGATAAGAGATCAATACTTCTTCCATTTCTTCTTTGCTGTTTTCTTTAAAAGCATCATCAGTAAAATCTACCATGATTGTTCCGTAAAAAGTGTTTTCAAATTCTACTTCATAAGTATAAACATCTGAACCATCATCGGACATTACAGGTTCAACAGTGCCTGGGTCTTCAGGGAAATAGGCATACCTGCCAGTCTCGTTTATCTGATATTTAGTAAAGCGCGGAACCTGAGCTGATACAGTTGTAATAAATACAACAAGAAACGAAAATAAAATTGTAGTTTTTTTCATGATATAATTAAAATTTAGTTGCCTCGTGGCGAAATTCTCTTCGGCTGCACCGGATCAGTCTCAAACCACGAAAGCGGTTTCATTAGTTTGTCAAAAGTAAAATATTGAATGAGTGCAAGGTCTTGCTCTTCATTAATTTTTGCATACATGCGGTCGGGGTCATAATCAATCGGATTGTCTTTAAGGTCAACTGCACCGGGCTTTGCTTTAATTGCATAGGCAATAACGGTAGTTGTCTTACCTGTATTTGTTGTTAGTGCAATGCTGAAAAATTTTGGCGATGCAAGAATTGAATCGCGTGTTTCGGCTTTCAGCTTTTCAAATGCTTCAAAGTGGATGTTTGCATAATTCACTAAATATTCTTTTACAGCAATGCTGTCAAAATTAGCGACCGGTGCATTGAACTTCAGTGATTTTAGGACGATTTTTCCGTTTTCGTTTTTTAAAATTTCGAAGGAGTCATCCGGTTTTTGGAAATACTCCACTTTAACCGAATTAATCTCGCTGTAAGCACTTTTAAAAATAGCAGAAGTACGCCATTTATAATCCAGAACAATGTAACGTGTAGTCAGGTAACCATTGAAGCCCGGAATGTGTGTGATGTATGGATCTGAAAAATCTCCGTCATCTTCCAGTGCCATATACGTTCCGGAATTATCTGGTGTTGGACCGCCTACATAATAAACCTTTTCCGGTTCATCATCATTGGTATAAATCTCAATTTTAATTCCTCGTGCTGCCAGATCTTTCAGAATATTTTCGCGCGCATTGATTCCAATTGGCGCTTTCATTTCCACTTTTTTTATGGTGGCAAGCAGCGAATTTATTCCGTCCTGACGTGCAGGATAATTTCCGTTTACATTCCATTCGCCAGCGCTTACTCTGTTCAATGTTACAGCAAAACCTCTTTTATCCGCGAGAAACAGTTTGGTTATAGCAGCCGTATCTTCTACAGCAAAACTTGTTTTTTCTACATTCAGCGTTGAGCTGCTCTTGTTGATGACTAAATAAACTGCCAGCGCTGTCAGCAAGAGGGCTATGATAATGAAGACTTTGTTTTTTTTCATATTGTATTCTTTAATGGCACGCGGATGACACGGACTTAACAGATTAGCGCGGATTTTTTAAATCAGTGAAGATCGCTCAATCCGCTTCATCTGCGTTCTATCTTCCATATCTTC
The DNA here is from genome assembly GCA_947479755.1 of Bacteroidota bacterium. Taxonomy (GTDB): domain Bacteria; phylum Bacteroidota; class Bacteroidia; order SXHM01; family SXHM01; genus SXHM01. The sequence continues at coordinate 51,237 of CANKAM010000004.1, read as the reverse complement.
TTTTCCTCAAAATAGTTTGCACAACTCCAAAAATAATAATCAAAAGAACAGGCAATGCCACATTCAGCAACTGCCATTGCAAACGCTGCTTTGCTATTTTCTTTTTATCCAGCAAACGTATTTTTAATTCCCGTGCACGCACAGAGATTAATCCCGAGTCGTCACACAGATAATTAATGCAGTTGAGAATAAATTTCTTGTTGCCATAAGTCTGTTCGGTATAAGGGTCAAAGCCCAGCGGAAAAACTTCGCCTGTGCTTTGCTTGTATTTATTCTTTATCACATCACCGTCCGAAATCACAATCATTTTAGTAGCAACACTTTTTTCTTTAAAACCTATTTCTTTACTCAACTGGATGGAAGGTGGAACACGATTGGTAAATACCGATTCAAATTCACCTTCCAATAAAACGGCAACAGGCTCATACGATTTGCTGAACAGTGCTTCATCCGGTTTATTCACCAGAATTTCCAGTCCAACTTTAACAGGTGTTGGCATAGTGCGCGAATATTTTGAAGATGCTAACAGAATGGTTTTCTTCACGCCTTTTGCACCAACGGTATCAATACTTGATACAAATTCAGTGCGGATAGCATTCAGGTTGCGCACCACCGGATGCTCACTGGTAGGCACTATCAGCGGAAAGAAAAGCCAGGGCTGTAATCCCCATTGTACTTGGTTTCCCACATACCCTGTTGGAGCAGGAATTTCCGCTGCACGCAAATCCTGTAATACATTGGTGTTAATCCGTACACCGTATTTAAAAAGCTGATCGGAAATGTTTACATCCACAGGCATTCCCAGAGTTGCGCTTGCATTTTGCAGACTGTCCATGCTGGCTTTGCAGCCATCAACCAGCCACAAAACTTTTCCTCCGCGCATCACAAACTGGTCAATAATAAATTTGTCCTTTTCATCAAAAGCCGTGTCCGGCTTAGCAATTATTATGGCTTTAAAATCATCTAAACTATTCAGTCGCGCATTGATAGCTACTGTGTCAACCAAATAATATTCACTCAGCGCTCCCGCAATGTCAGCCACAAAAGGTTTTGCCAGTTCACCATGCCCCATTACAAAAGCTATTTTATCTGTTTTGTCTTCGCTTAATTTGCGGATGGTATTGGAGATTTCGTATTCCAGATCTTCAATTGAATTATTCAGCATTTCAACAGGTGCAGCTCCCAACCTGCTTTTCAGCAGTTGCAATGGCATTTCCTTTTCACGGTAATAAAATATTGCTCCGGGAAAAATGGTATTCTGAACAGCGCCTTCCTTTTCATTTAACTTGTAAGTAGTGGGTTCCAAACCTTGTTTCACCAACTGACGATACAGTTTCTCGCGCTGTTTTTTATCCGAATTTTCAGACGGATTAATAAACTCGTATTCAATTTTATTTTTTCCGTAAGCACGGAATTCATCAAGCATTTCCTTGGTCTTGTTGCGCAGGCGTTTGAAGTCTGCCGGAAAATCACCTTCCAGATAAATTTTCACATACACCACATCATCCAGCTTGTTGATCAAATCAATGGTGGTAGGTGAGAGCGAGTAACGTTTTTCTGCTGTAAGGTCAAAGCGTTTAAAAAGAAAACTGCCAATAATATTAATTGCTACGATGATAATCAGAACAGCAAAGAGCCTCACCCCGGCCCTTTCCAAAAGAGAGGAAGCAGAAGATTTTCCGCGCTGGAGAATAATTTGTGTCAGCACAATAAACACTGCACTCAGGCTGATGAAATAAACCATATCGCGTGTATCCAGCACTCCGCGGCTCATGCTGATGTAATGCTCCAGCATTCCGATGTTAAGCAGAATGTTATCCACCTTCCCGAAAATATCAAGGGAACTAATACTGGCAAAACCATCAAAGAAAAACCAGGACAGAAACAGAGCCATGATGAATGAAATAATCTGGTTCTCTGTTATAGACGAAGCAAAAACACCGATAGCAACAAAAGCTGCGGCAAGAAAAATCAGTCCGAAGTAAGATCCCATAACACTTCCGCTGTCAATATTACCTGCCGGAAAGCCTAACTGATAAACAGAAAAATAATAAACCAGAGTAGGTGCAACTGAAAAAAGAACGAGCAACACCCCCGCAGCATATTTTGCAAAAATGATCTGGAAATCAGTAAGCGGTTTGGTTTGTAATAATTCTATGGTTCCGCTTTTCTTTTCATCGGCAAACGAGCGCATGGTAATGGCCGGAACCAGAAACATAAACACCCAGGGCGCGAGTGCAAACAAGCTATCAATAGTGGCATAGCCATTGTCCAGCACATTTGATTCATAAGGAATAACCCACATGAACAAACCCGTGATAAGCAGAAAAACACCCACCACAATATAGCCGGTGAGTGAGTTGAGAAAACTAAATAGTTCGCGCTTCAGCAGCGTAAGCATAGTTTTTAAATTGAGGCGCTAAATTAGCGTTTAATCTTGCATTGCGTTTTCGAGCTTGCAGAAAATATTAACGATAAATATACATCTCCGTGACTGCAAACTAACAGTTGTTTGTAAACAACTATGCTCGCTCTTTATTCCCCCCCGCCTCCATTAATTCCTAAATTTGAAGCAAAATGTTTAACAGGAACTGCATCTTCAAAGTTTTTGTTCTGCTTCTTGCTTTGTTCTTTTCAGCCGGAAGCGTGAGTGCTTCGCATTCTCAGGGTGCCGACTTAACGTATGAGTGTCTTGGCGGAAATCAATACCGTGTTACGCTTTCCTTTTACCGTGATTGTGCGGGTGTGGCTGCGCCCAACGCTGCTATCATTACTGTGAGTTCAGCAACGTGCGGACAAAATTTTACCATCAACTTAAATCCGCTTCCCGGAACGGGGCAGGAGGTTTCTCCCATTTGCCAAAGTGCTACTACCGAATGTTCGGGCGGTGTTCTGCCGGGCGTACAAGAATATATTTACACCAACACTGTTATGCTTCCTGCCAATTGCAGCGACTGGGTTTTTAGTTACGATTTGTGTTGCCGCAATACTGCTACCAATACTATTTTTGATCCCGGAAATCAGAACATTCGGGTTGAAGCAACGCTCGACAACCTGAATGTTACCTGCAACAGTTCTCCTGCATTTTCAAATAATCCGGTGCCGTTTATCTGCGTGGGACAAACCTTTTGTTTCAATCACGGTGCCATTGATGCCGATGGAGATTCGCTCGTGTATTCATTGGTTGCACCTTTAAATGCTTCGGGTTCTTCTGTAACCTATTTAGGTGGTTTTTCGGCTACTCAACCTTTGAGTTCCAATCCTGCCGTTACGTTTGATAATGCCACAGGTGATATCTGCATGACACCGCAGGCATTGGAAGTGGCGGTGGTTGCTGTGTTGGTGCAAGAATACCGGAACGGACAACTGATTGGTTCGGTGATGCGCGATTTGCAGATACGCGTTGTTAACTGTACCAATGACTTGCCTTCTATTGATGGCATTGATTTAACAGGTGCAGGAACGGGTAGCGGAAACTACACCATTTCAACTTGTGCGAATGCTAATCTCTGTTTCTTTATCAATAGTTTTGATGCTGATGTCGCACAGAATTTATCGCTCAGTTGGAACAACGCAATTCCTGCGGCAACTTTTAATGCCGGTAACGGACAACGCCCGCAGGCGCAGTTTTGCTGGACACCCACGCAAGCCGACATCAGCAACATTCCGCATTGTTTTACCGTGCAGGTAAAAGACGATAACTGTCAGTATTACGGCACTTCGGTTTATTCTTTTTGCATCACCGTAGAAGGCGTTAATGTTGATTTAGGTGCCGACCAGAATATTTCCTGCGTTAACCAGACCGCCCTGAATGCAACGGTTACAGGCGGCAACGGAAATTACACTTACCTCTGGAACACAGGCGAAACCTCAGCTTCCATCAATGCTGCTGAAGGAACATGGTATGCAGATGTTACGGATGCACTCAATGGCTGCACAGGCAGTGATACTGTTGTGATCACGTACATCAACAATCCGGTTGCTGACTTTACATTCAATACTGCCTGCGAAGGTTCAGCTACCAATTTTACTGATGCATCGCAAAGCGGGGGAGGCACCAACATTACGTCATGGAATTGGGATTTTGGTGATGGTAATACTTCCATCGCTCAAAATCCTGTGCATACTTTTAATTCTTCGGGAACATTTACCGTGCGTTTGGTTTCTGAAAATAACATCGGTTGCCGCGATACCATTTTGCAGGATGTTACCGTAAATCCTGCACCGCAGGTCGATTTTGCATTCACAGATGAATGCGCAGGAACAGTGGTGAACTTCACCGACCAGACTGCTTTCCCTTCCGGAAGCATTACCGATTGGACATGGAATTTTGGTGACGGTTCTCCGGTTGCCAACACACAAAATACAACACACAGTTTCACTAACACAGGGCAGTTTAATGTTACGCTGGTTGCCACCGCTGATAATAATTGCACTACTACTTTTTCGCAAACCGTTGAAGCATTTCCTATACCTGTTCCCGATTTTAGTTTTTCCAATGCCTGCATGAACAGTGCACTGCAATTCACCGACCAGTCAATCCTTGCAGCGGGAACAATCAATTCGTGGTCATGGGATTTTGGTGACGGAAGCCCCGCCTCTGCGCAACAAAATCCGGTACACAGTTATCCTGCAACAGGCAACTTTAATGCAGCGCTCTCAGTTGTTTCGGATAATGGTTGCCCGGGTTCGCTCTCACAAAATATAACGGTGCGCGACTTGCCGTTGCCTGCTTTCAGTAACACTACTGCCTGCGAACAAAGTCCTGCCGACTTCACCGATAACTCAACCATTGCTAATGGTTCCATTGTTGCCTGGGACTGGACCTTTGGTGATATCTCCAGTAATTCCAACGAGCAAAATCCGGTTCACATTTATTCTGCCGATGGAAATTTTGATGTGAAGCTGGTGCTTACTTCCGACTTCGGTTGCATGGACTCACTCACGCAAACCGTTACCGTTTATCCCAAGCCTGTTGCAGTTTTCAGCGCCACCAATTCCTGTCTTGGTGATACCAGTGTGTTCACCGATTTGTCAACCATCTCATCCGGTTCAATCAATGCATGGACATGGAGTTTTGGTAACGGAAATTTTTCTTCGGCTCAGGATACTGTTTATGCCTACCCGGTTGCAGCAAGCTATTTAGTGGGGCTGCAAGTGGTATCTGACATGGGCTGCACCGACACCCAAACCACATTGTTACTGGTTGACAACATTCCGGTTGCAGCATTTGCAACCAACGATATTTGTCAGAATGATGCTGCAATATTCACAGACCAGAGTTTTATCGCAACAGGCATTCTCTCACAATGGGATTGGGATTTTGGTGATGGTTCTCCCGTGTTTTCAGGCAGCAATCCGCCTGCACATAGCTATGGTAACATGGGACTTTATACCGTTTCGCTCATTGTTACTTCGCAGGGCGGCTGCAGCGATACAACTTTTAATAACATTGCAGTCTATCCCATTCCCGAACCCGATTTTACTGCTACAACAGCTTGTTACGGAACCGTAACAGTCTTTACTGATTTAAGCGGAATTGCTTTTGGCAATGTTGAATCATGGACCTATGATTTTAACGACAACGGTGTTATCACCAATAACTCCAATCCGCTTTACACCTTTTCAACGAATGGCATTTTTGATGTTACCCTTACCGTTGCCAGTGATTTTGGTTGCGAGGCTGACACTACGTATTCAGTAATTGTAAATGCACTGCCGGATGTTAATTTTTCTGCAACTGCCGTTTGTCTGGGCACTGTAACTGACTTTACTGATTTGTCGTCCATTCCCTTTGGCAATAATGTTGCGTGGGACTGGAACTTTAACGATGGCGCTACTTCAACACTTCAAAATTCTTCGCATACCTATTCCAACGCAGGCATTTTTAACGTAAACCTTACCGTTACTTCCGACAGCGGTTGCGTTGCTGATGCCATCCTTCCTGTTGAGGTTTTCCCTGCTCCCGATGTAGATTTCACTTCCGATATTATAGAAGGCTGTCAGCCGCTGGCGGTTAATTTTACCGACCTATCCATCATTGCGCCCGGTTATAACATTGTGTGGTGGCTCTGGGATTTTGGTGACGGCAATTCTTCATCCTTTCAAAATCCGTTACACGTTTTTGATACTGCCGGTGTGTTCAGTGTTATATTGCATGTAAAATCAGGAAACGGCTGCGATAATTCAGACACCATTGCAAATATGATTACCGTGCATCCCAAGCCGGTGGCCAACTTCAGTACTTCACCACAACCAACTACTATCATATATCCGCACCTTGATTTTACCGATAATTCATCGGGTGCCAATCAGTGGCAATATGATTTTGGTGACAATACCAATGCAGCTTTACAAAGCCCGCAACATTCCTATGCCGATACAGGAACATACATTGTTCAGCAGATTGTTACCAATCAGTTCGGCTGCAAGGACACCATTCAGCGCATCGTTAACATAGATGCTGCCTTTACTTTTTACATCCCCAATTCCTTTACACCCAATGCCGATGGCGATAACGATTATTTCTTCGGCACCGGCATAGGAATTACCGGTTATGAAATGCGCATCTTCAATCGTTGGGGCGAACAAGTGTTTGCCGCATTTGATGAAAACGAAAAGTGGAACGGGGTAATCACAAAGACCAACCAATTAGCCGCCCAGGATGTCTATGTCTATGCTTTCCGTATTACTGATGTGTTTGGTAATGACCATTCGTATAGGGGTAAGGTGACGGTGCTGGCGGGGGAGTAGAATAAACTTATAACCGATCGGAATAAAAAACAAATTATAACAGGTCGCTCCTATGGAGCTAATTATATCTTCTTGTTAGTTTTTCTACAAACAGGCCGCCTCTAACAAGGCTTTTTGTAGCCCCGGAGGGGCGAACTGTTTCTAGAAATTTGTATAGCGTGTATTCTTTAGCTCCGTAGGAGCGACCTGATCAAAATATTCTACGAATAAAAACCTTATCCCGACCTAACGTTTATACATACACTCTGTTATTTTTTTACTATTTTAGCGCTTGCTGAAACAGCGTTACCTGAATTAAAATGTAACATAAGCCCTGCCTGCTGTCGCAGGCTGCGCTTATTCTATATATATAGAAGTTGTTTGAAGTTAACCTTTAATTTTTGTTATGGGATATTTTCCGCTATACTTCGTTGTCGTTTTTGCTGAGAGAAGCTCTGCTATCAGCTGCAAACTCCGCCTCGTCTATCGAAAAATATCCCAATAAAAATTCTGAAACCTTAACTTTAAACAACTTCATAATTTTTACAGAGCCTTGCCGGCTGCGGAGTACAAAAGCCCCGCAGCGGGTGTCTGTTGTTTTTCTTGTATTGTTAAACTAAACCTTAACGCTATGATTCAGCATCAGTATTCTTTATTTCCGTCAACAGGTTTATCCCTCTGGCATTGCCCTTCTTGCGGTGCCAACCTCACCTATATACAGCAGGGGCATAAAATTGAGTTGCCCTGTGCAGATGGTGCTTACTCCGTTTTTATAAGCGATATCCTGTATGCGCAGGCGGAAGGCAACTACGTTGATTTTTATGTAGTAGAATCATACCTTACTGAAAATGTAAAGCGCTACCGCATTTGCGCCACCCTTAAATCAGTTGAAGAAATGCCCACTCTTATTGGCTTTATGCGCATACACCGCGGTACCATCATAAACCTGCGCATGATACGCTTTCGCGGTGCCGATGGTATCCTTAAACTGTGCTATCTGAAAGATACCAGCCTGTATGTAGCACCCGATAAACGCACAGCGCTGAAAGAAGTACTTGCCCTCTGGAGGCTTTAATAAACAAAGCCGAATTCGGGTTTCAGCCCTTTTCTTCGTTTAGTAAAACCCGCTTTTCGTCAGCCAAACCCTATCCTCCGCTAAGTATTGCCTTGCCGCCTTGCGCTGTTGCTATACACTTGCCGCCACAAAGCACAAGCGCTTTGGCGTTCTTTGACATACTGGAAAACACTCCAAATGCCTTTAAAACGGCTGATGATACTTTTAAAACGGCTGAGAATATATTCAGCGCAGCAAAAGATATATCCTCAACGACTGAGAATACATTCAGCACGGTTGCGAATGTATTACGGACGACAAATAATGTATTCCGTGTTATAAACAATGTATTCAGCGTAATGCCAAATACATTAAAAATGATTTAGAATACATCTTGCTCAGCTTTTAATACATTCCGCATCATCCGAAATGTATTATAGTCTGGCGGCAATACATTCAGCGCAGCGCAGGATATAGTTTATGCAACTTTTAATCCATTAAAAACGGAACGCAATATATTCGGCACAAGCGAAAATGTATTCTTTGTTATAAAAAATACATTCTCCGTCACGCAGCATATATTTTGCATAAAAAGAAGTATTCATCAGCCTTATATATAAAGGTTAGCCGCCTGTGCGGCAAACAGATTTAAGAACAAAAGACAATTAAAGAATTTAATACTAACCCGTGGCGCAAAGCGCCACTAATAACAATTATTATGAGAAAAGTAAGATGCAGATTAAGCTATCACTTCTATAAAAATGATAACATGGAAGTATTTGCCATTGGCATACGCGATGGTATTTATGGCAACGTAGTCGTATTTATGACACCACCGCTTTCGGTGGCACAATTGCAGGCACTGATAGATGCCTTTTTAAATACCTACAGCGCCTATAAGAACGGGGGTATAGCGCAGAAGGGGCCTTTTAATATTGCCAAAGAGGCATTGATGGAGGCTTTTGATACGCTGGCTGCCTATGTAGATGGCGTTGCGCTGGGCGATGCCAACATTATTTTGCTGGCAGGCTTTGTACCTACTAAGGGCAATATCAGTCAGTCTAACCCGCCCTCGCAGCCACAGCAGGTTACCATTACCCGCGAAGTGCCGGGTACCTTTGTAACCGAGTGTGCAGTGGTGGAAGGTGCTGACAGCTACGGGGGACTGCTTACCGCTGAGCTGTTGCCTCCGGGAACGGGTATTAATGCTAACGGACAAATCGTTGACACTGATAACGGAGTAGCGGGACCGGCAGCACCGGCAATGACAGGTACATTGCGCTTTATTGCCGACTTTAATAAAGCGCGTAAAAAAACCTTCAGCGGTTTGCAGATAGGGGCTACTTATTATATGTATTACTGGGCAGTAAATGCTGCCGGGGTAAGCATACTTAGCGAGCCTGTAAGCAAAAAAGTGCTGGAAGCCTAAGTGTTTGCTAATGAAAAAAGCCCTTCTGCTTTGCGGAAGGGCTTTTTTTGTTTTTGGGATATTGATTTTACTGGTAAATCAGTTGTTGTAGTTTATTTAGCAATAATGGCTTTCTCTTTCACCTACACCGTATTTCATAATATCCCACCTGTCGTTTGCAGGGTTGGCAGATGCCCATATAACCTTGGCTTCCTACAAGTTTCAGCCACATATATCTTGGGGTGCTAAAATTTATCCATGTTAATTGTTCCGCAGGACAGTTACATTCAGGACAAGCCCTGAATTCCTTGCTTCTTTTCAGTTGTTCAGGAAATTCTGTAATAAAGCTACCCTCATCCATTCTGTCCATCACAAGTGCCCAACTTATAAATCTTCCTTCCTGCTCATAATCTGCATAAAGATATTCCTTGCTTTTGAAATAATTATCGTCCTTTTCCGGTTCACATGATACTTTCATCGGTGGTAATTCATGAATAAAATATGTATCATCTACGCTGCCATTTTCATTCAATCTCATATTACATTCCTTCTCATCATCATTATAAAAATTCAGAATGAATTTTCCATCGTCTTGCAGGGTAATTGAATTAATAATTCTGGGCTTTTCTAAACAGTTAAAAGAAGAATCAAGGCTGCCATCGTTATTCAAACGAATTATTTCGTCCTGCCCTTCAGCGGTATTGCAAGTAAGGTATCCTTCCACTACAATTTTTTCATCAGCTTGGAGTATTAAGGAATGAATACTGTTCAGGTGTTCAATCTCAGCATTATTCTTCCATACTTCCTGATTAAATGAAAGGTCTAATGTGCCGTCAATATTTAAACGAGCAATATTTACCCGTGTCATTTCATTAAAATGATTAAAATCTCCTCCCACAATTATCTTCCCGTTTTTTTGTATCACTATAGAATATACATGCCCGTCAAACTCCGCATTCTCACTCCCTCTGTCCGTAATAAAAGAAGTATCTAAACTACCATCAGTATTAAGTCGAAAAATATGAGACCGCCCTGATTCAAAAAATGGTTTAAAAATAACAGCCACAATTATTTTTCCGTCAGGCTGCAACACAACGCAACAAACAGTATTTAACTTAGTTTTCGGTGGACTAAAAGAAGTATCTAAACTGCCATCTTCATTAAAGCGTGCTATAGCATTACGCTTTGTTCCTTTAACACTTTTAAAATGTCCACCTAATATTATTTTACCATCTGATTGTTTAACATAAGTATTTATCTTACTCATAATTTCTTCCATATCCGTTTTTAAATAAGTCGGGAAGAAAGAGAATTGGAAAGACATAATATTGCAAACTTTAAGTTGGTGATTTAGATAATAACAAAATCAATCGGAGAAGCTCTCTATTGGCAATGTTAATTTTGATAATGATATTTCTTTATTCAGCTTATATTTTAAACAAATATCTTTGATTAAGTCGATAATCCAAATAGGGGTAAAAGGACCAATTACTATTTCATTAATTAATTCGTCAATATCAACCTTAATATTTCTTCCCTCTTTTACTTTTTCCTTTGACCAATTATAAGTAAAGTTAAAGTCGGAGTCTATTTCATGAAATAGACGCACTTCTTCCTCATAATGATAAGCATTTTGTTTATGTATTATTGGAAACATAGTATTTCCATCTAACATTTCTTCTCTTTCATAATCTATATAGTTAACTTCACTAATACGAATAATTTCAGAAGAATATTGAAGTGATTTCATAAGTGATTCAACAGTTGTTTTTATCATAATCCCTTTACCATTATCTGAATATATCTTCCAAAGAGCAGCAGATTCGTTATTGCTTTTATTCCAGCAATTAATCAATGTTAAACTTTTTAATTTTTCTTCGAACTCAAAGTAATTATTAACATTATTAATAATTTGTTCCTTCGATGTTGGACTATTGAAGGTTTTTGGTCTATTTGAAGATGCCCATGAATTAATTCTTAATTGTCTGTTTTTTCTTGCTGTAGTTCCTTCAAATTTATCTTCTAGTATATCTAACCTGCAAAAGAAAAGAGCTTGATTGTTTAATAAAGAAATAAATTTAATTAAGTCCAAATATTTAACCAAAACTTGTTTGCTCTTAGGTTTTATTAGAGTTGGATTATCGTCTACAATTGGCATTTTTTCTAATTTTTTTTAATTCTACTTATATATCCAAACAAAGGTATTTTTATTTTTTTGGGTTTTAAATTTATTAATATAAAATGCTGCGAATTTTTCTTTTCCATTAGCATAAATATATTTTTCAGATAGCCATGAAAAAAATGTTAAAAAAATATATACTTTTGAAAGAAAAAATTCATGACTGATAAAGAAAAGATTTTAGAACAGGTAAGAGAAGGCAATCAGGATAAATTTGATTTAAGTGGGGGATATTTAAAAGAGATATTACTTGAAGGTGCCAACTTATCTAATATTGATTTATCTAACGCAAATCTAAGAAACGCAAATCTAAGAAACGCAAATCTAAAAGGCGCTAATCTAATGGAGGCTGACCTCACTGGTGCTAACCTTACAGGCGCTGATTTATCAATGGCTGATTTATCATGGGCAAACTTAAAAAACGCTAATCTCTCTAAAGCTAACCTTGAAAACACTAACTTTTCATACGCTGACTTAGCAGGCGCTGACTTAACAGGAACTGATTTGTCAGACGTAATTATTAATGAAATGTCAGATGAGGATGAGTTAATTTAAATGTAGTACGGTTTAAATTTTGCAATAAGCATTTTCAAAAATAATTAGTCAACAAGTGGATTGTTTTTTAAATATTTATTTGAAATTTTTTTTGTTATTGCGTGAATTGTTTCAGTAATTTCTTTTTCAGTACACCCTAATTTTTCTTTATTTTTAAGGAAGACTTCTTTGAAAGAGTTTGATGTAAAGTTTATTGTGTGCATTATCAAAGTTGCTCTTAATATAGGATTATCAAGATTTTTTTGAATTTCACATTTTGCTTTTTCTTCTAATTCATCCTCAAGGCTATTTGACAAATGTGCAATCATTATATACTTTTCAGCCTTCGGTTGAATATGATGTTTTTCAGGCATATGGATGGATGCTAAATGCATGTTGAAATTGAGCAAGTATTTAATTACATGCACACAGATTTCTAAAGCGGTTATTCTACCCTCATCATCCTCATCCTCAAATAATATAACTTTTTGCTTTTCATAAAATCTAACTGACCCTCCAATTTCTATTGAGCCCAAACCTTTTAATGCGATGCTTTCTAAAAGTAATTGAAATTCTTTAATTTTCTCTTGTGGTGGGAGCTCAACATTGTTTAAAAAATAATTAAGAATATTTTTAAACTCCGGGAAAGGACTTGGATAATCTTCACCTCGACAGATATTAATAAGTTCTCTAATTACATCTAGCGAAAAGAAAAAAGTTAGCCTCGGTTCGTATGATGGAACAGTTTGAGAACAAAACATACATTTACTTTCCTTTTCCCCTTCTTGAATAAATGTTCCAAATGCCATATCCAGTTCCCCGCAGGATGGACAACTTAGGGCGCCCTGGTATTTTGCAGAATTTCTAATTTGTGAATACATTTTTTTTGCTTTTGTTGTTTGAATATGGTGAACTTTGAAAATACTTAATGTTTATCCGCGGCAGTTAAGCTCTCTCCCTCATTGCACTTCTTCTTTACCGTCCAGTCAACAATACTTTTCACAGCTAAAGTATAAAAATTCCACAACCTCAATAAAATGACACAGTTTATTTTTCCCCGTTGGTCGTAGCGTCCCGCTACGACCAGTTTAACCGGCATCCTGCCGCAATAAATGAAATAAAAAACTCCGGAGGACTTATTAAAACAAGCGTAGCGTGACGCAACGCTTAACAGCGAATTTAACCTTTGCGCTTCTCTGCGCTCTTCCTTTGCGCCCTTTGCGGTAAAAACCAGCTAACCCTATTCTGTTTGCATTAAAAGCAAACTTTTTCCACATCCTTATACTCATAATTCACCGTCCCTACCCAACCGCTTAACCCAAATTTCCGTATATTTGAGGCAATGTTCCTGCGTTTACTACGTACTGTCTGCTGCTTACTTTTTACTGCCTGCTTCTTCCCGGCTTCCGCACAATACGCTGTTAACGGCAATGCCTCACAGATTTCCTGCAACTGTTATCAGCTTACTCCCAATGCAGGCGGACAGAGTGGTTCCGTTTGGAATCTCAATCAGATTGATTTAACCAACGCTTTTGATTTTTATTTTGATGTGTTTCTGGGTTGTAACGATGGCGGGGCGGATGGAATTGTTTTTGTATTGCAGCCTGTGAGTACTACTGTTGGTGGCAGTGGTGGTGGCTTAGGTTATGCAGGCATTACCCCTTCGCTGGGCGTGGAAATAGATACCTACCAGAACGGCTGGGATCCGGGTGCCGACCATATCGCGATTTTGCAAAACGGTGATGTAAATCATGGCAGTGGAAACAATCTTGCAGGTCCTTTTGGCATTGCAAATATTGAAGACTGCGCTTATCATGTTATGCGTATCACCTGGGATCCGGCTACCAATTCCTTCAGCGTTTACCTTGACGGAGTATTGATTGCCTCTTACACCGGTGATATTATCAATAACATCTTCGGTGGAAACCCGAATGTTTACTGGGGCTTTACCGCAGGAACAGGCGGTGCGCAAAACGACCAACGTTTTTGTGTGGCCATTAATCCCGTTATTCTTATTGCGCCTTCTAATAATTGTTTGGGTGTTGTCACGAATTTCAATGACCAGAGCTATAGCCCAATCGGTCCTATTTTGTCATGGCTCTGGGATTTTGGCGATGGAACCACTTCAACCGATCAGAACCCAAGCCATACGTATCTCGCTGCCGGAAACTACACGGTCTCCTTAACGGTTACCGATATCAACGGATGCTCTGAAGCCACTACTACTGCTGTTACCATCTTTGCGGCTGCAACCGCCAATGCCGGTGCCGATGATGCTTTTTGCGAAGGCAGCAATGTTACGCTTGCCGGAAGCGGTGGCGGTAATTACCTCTGGTCGCCCAACACCGGTTTAAGTGATCAGTTTATTTCTAATCCTGTTGCCAATCCTGCCGCTACAACAACGTACACACTTACCGTTACCGATGTCAATGGTTGTCAGGGAACCGATGATGTTATCATCACCGTGAACCCGCTGCCGACACCTGATTTTTCAGCCACAACTGAATGCATGGGAACTGCAACTCAGTTTACTGACCTGAGCACCATTACTTCCGGAACCATCAATCAATGGGATTGGGATTTTGATGACGGAAATACTTCTGCTTCACAAAATCCGCCACACATTTATGCCGCAGACGGAACGTACAATGTTTCGCTTACGGCAACATCTAATGCAAATTGTTCTTCCACCATCTCATACCCTGTAACAGTTTATCCTGCTCCCGTTGCTGATTTCAGCAGCACTTCCGTTTGTGCTGCAAGCGTAACCGATTTCACTGATTTAACAGTCATCAATACCGGTTTAATTGCAACCTGGAACTGGAACTTTGGTGACGGAACAGCACCTTCAACCGATATTAACGCACAACACATTTACAGCGTTGGCAACACGTTCAATGTTACGCTCTCTGTTGTTTCTGATTTTGGATGCACCGATGCAATCACACAACCTGTAACGGTGTATCATGTCCCAGTTGCAGATTTTACAGCTACCGATGCCTGCCTCGGTGATATCAGCACGTTTACAGATAATTCAACAATTCCTGCGGGAACTATAACAGGCTGGGTTTGGTCGTTCGGTAATGGAATATTTTCGGTTGCTGCTCAGGATACCGTTTATCAATACCTCGCTCCCGGAAATTATACTGTAGGCATTCAGGTAACCAGCAACGATGGCTGCACCGATAGTGAAACCGGACCTATCACAGTTTCTGATTTACCGGTTGCTGATTTTTCTTTCACAGATATTTGTCAGAACGAAACAGCAGTGTTTGTGGATGAAAGCACTATTCCCTCCGGAAACATTACCCAATGGGAATGGGATTTTGATGATGGAAGTGCTGTGTTTGTTGGTGCTGCACCACCTGCACATTCATTTCCTAATTGGGGCGGCTATGATGTACAACTCATTGTTACATCAGGCGGAAGCTGCAAAGACACCATCGAACAAACAATTGGTGTTTATCCAACTCCTGTTCCTGATTTTGTTGCAACAACCGAGTGTCTGGGTACAGCAACAGCCTTTACCGACTTAAGCGATATTGCTTTTGGCGGTGTTGAATCATGGACCTATGATTTTGATGACAATGGTGTTATTACCAATAATGCAAATCCGCTTTATACATTTTCTACTTACGGAACATTTGATGTAAGCCTTACCGTTGCCAGCGATTTTGGTTGTGAAGAAGATACGATTTTTACAATACGCGTTCATCCTGTTCCAACAGCAGATTTCAGCGCCACATCCGTTTGCCTCAATGCAACAACTGCTTTTACTGATGAGTCAACTATTCCTCAGGGAACCATCATTAACTGGGACTGGAATTTCAATGATGGCGGAACTTCCACCTTGCAGAACTCTTTTCATACCTACTCCAATGCCGGAATATTTAATGTGAACCTTACTGTTACTTCAGACAGCGGTTGCATTGCCGATGTTATTCTGCCTGTTGAGGTTTTCCCTCTGCCTGATGTGGATTTTACTTCCGATATTATAGAAGGTTGTCAACCGCTACCTGTTAATTTTACTGACCTTTCTATTGTTGCTCCCGGTTATAACATTGTATGGTGGCTTTGGGAATTTGGTGATGGTAACACAGCATCTGATCAAAATCCTTTACACATTTACGACACTGCCGGAGTGTTTGATGTTGTTCTGCAGGCCAAAACCTCCAACGGTTGTACTGTAAGCGATACTGCATTTTCAATGATTACCGTTTATCCTAAACCTGTTGCTTCTTTTACAGCTACACCCGAGCGTGCCGAAATCATTTATCCTTACATTGAAATCAACGACTTGTCTTCAGGTGCAAATCAATGGCAATATGATTTTGGTGACAACACTAATTCGCCTTTACAACAGCCTTCACACAATTATCCCGACACCGGAACCTATATTATTGAACAGATTGTTACCAATCAGTTTGGATGCAAAGACACGGCTTATTTCACTGTTTACATAGACCCGAGTTTCACGTTCTATATTCCCAACACATTTACACCAAATGAAGATGGTAATAACGATTACTTCTATGGAACAGGCATAGGAATTACCGGTTATGAAATGCGTATTTATAATCGCTGGGGCGAGCAGGTTTTCTCTTCGTTTGATGAAGATATAAAGTGGAACGGAGTAATTGAAAAATCAAATCAACTGGCAACGCAGGATGTTTACAGCTATACCTTTCTTATAAAAGATATGTATGATGGCTTGCACACTTACAGAGGGCGCGTAACAGTGCTGAGTGGCAGGCCGCAGTAGTTGCCTGTTGCATCAGCGAACTACAATTTTCTGCGCGTATTTGTTTTCGTTCAACTGAATTTGCACGTTGTAAATTCCTGTGGCAAGGTTTTCTAAACTTATTTTTTCATTCACCATTCCTGCTGCATAATTCTTGCGTGTTGATTTTACCAATTGCCCTTGTGCATTGAAAATATCAATCAAGACTTCTTCTTTTTCGTTTAAATCAAAACTGATGTAAACCTCATCTTGAGTAGGATTTGGATAAATGCTAAATCGGTTTTTGTTTTCATCTTCTATTCCTGTTCCTTCAGAAGGTTCAACAGTTAAGACAACAAGAGGTTGCCCGTCACTCCATTCACCCATGCCGTGTTGTTCTGGTGTATCGCCAAAAGCAGTAGTGCAGTTCTCGCCATAGAATGCGCAATCCATTAGTGCGTCAAATAATTTCCAGTAACAGAAATAATCTACTGCATCGGTTTTTGTTCCTAACCCGCAAACAGTGGTAAACAAATTAGTTTCGCCCGTATCGTAAGCATCATCGCGGCTGCAGGGCTCAAAGTGCGTTGAGCCAATAGTAGGAGTCCCATGATTATCGGAATGGTGCGTGATTAAATTCTTGTGAGAAGTAGGGACGTTCACAGTTGAGTCCATCAGAAAATGTCCGAAGGTGGTGCCAACAATCGCATCGTTGTCACCAACCACGATTAACAGATTTACATCAGCAGGCATAACAGCATAATTCGGTAAGCGGGTATCGGTTGTATTGTCGGTGTAGCCCTGGCAGGAGAACAATGCTTTAGGCTGTGGAAAGCCAGATGTAGCTGCAAGAATTCCCATGTTGGCAGTCATCAGGCCTCCATAAGAATGTCCGCCCACAGCAAAGTTCTGAAGACGAGGTTTAACATGTCCTGTATGCGTGAGTGTGTCTAGCGCATTGATAATTGCTGTAACTGCATTGGCATTAAATTCTGATGCGGGAACTGCACTTCCTGCATCCTGGTATTTAGGATAAATAACAATGTTGCCATGTTTTACAAGATGATTAATCCATGCGCCATACAAGTGAGGACTAACCAATGATAGTCCGTGCAGAAACACCACTACGTTTGCAGAATCGGGAATAGGAGAGGAGGGCTCAAAAAGATAGAAGCCATCGGGGTTGGTAGCATAATTATAAAACGTTACATCGCTGTGCGTGTAATCGCTGCCGCCCGGTCCGCTGGTTGGTTGTGTTGGTTGTGATTGCGAGAATAGTTGCTGACTGAAAGTCAGTAAAAGAAAAAAGGCGTAGAGTTTTTTCATGCTAATTGAAATTTTACGCAAGATAACAATTGTTTCAATTATTGATAATTACTGCTGTGTAATAAACAATTGCCGGTTAATAAAACCTGAACAGCAGATAATAAATAAGCTGTTTAATCGTTCTCTTTGTAAGAACTAAAATCCGATTGGTATGAAAAGCTATCCAAATAAATTTGAACGATCACAGACGATTATGGATAAGATTATTTTCTTAGCCGCAGTTTCATTGATTTCAACACTTGCAGTGTTATCGTTAGTTTCGTTTCTTTAGGGTATTAAATACAGTAGGTTGTCGGAATATTAATCCGGCATCATTTGGTTTTCCAAGGCTAAAGGCTGTTTCAGTTTAACCATGCTGTCAATTCCTGAAATTACTTCAATGTTTATTCCGTCTGATAAACCGGTTTTGATATAGCGTTTTTCAAATGTTTGCGGGGCAGTTTCCACTTCCACAAATGCAGAGTCTTTTGAAAAAGTAATCAACCCTTCGGGAATAGCAAGAACGCTGTCGCGCTTATCCAATACAATGTCTGCACTGGCACTGTAGCCCGAGCGGATGAATACAGAGTCTTTCAATGAGATAGCTGCCTTGATTTCAAACTTAATAGCGCCTTTGTCTTCAACACCTTTCGGTGCAATAAATTCTAGCTTTGCTTTAAATGTTTCCTTTTCAATTGCTCCGATGTTCAATAGCATTTCCATTCCGGGTTTTATCTTTCCTACTTCTGATTCATCCACCTTTCCCTGAAAAATCATTTCACCTAAATCAGCAACAGTGGCAATAGTTGTTCCTTCATTAAACGTGTTGCTTTCAATTACGGAGCTTCCCACTTTTACCGGCACAATCAAAACGGTGCCTGTAACGGTTGCACGAATCATAGTATTGGAAACTTCACCTGACTTTTTTGATGCACCTTCTTTAATCAGCGCAAGATTATTTTCTGCTGTGTTCACTTCTTCATTGGCATTGTTAAGTGCCAGTTTTAAAGGCATAAATTCACTCTCTGCAATTACCTTCTGATCCAGTAATTGTTTCTGGCGGTTGTAGGCTGTTTGTGCATCTTCCAACGTAATCTTCGCGCGACTGACACGGCTCTCCGCTTCATTGAGGCGAACCATGTCGGGGATGATTTTAACTTTAGCAAGAACATCACCTTTGTTTACTTTCTTGCCTGCTTCCACATAAAGCTCGTCTATAATTCCCGATACTCTTGATTTTACATCAATCTCTCTGCGCGGAACAACAGAGCCTGTGGCAACTGTTTTCATTACGATGTTGGTGACAAACGCTTTTTGAGTGGTGAAGACTACAGGCTTCTCCTCGTTTTTGGAGTAGAGGTAATAAAGCGTTCCTCCAAAAATTCCAAGGATAATAAGTAAGACAATAATTCTGATTGCGATTTTCATAAGTTTGATTTGTTGATTAGCTGATTAGCGAATTAGCTGATTATTTGAATTGTTTTTATTTCTGTTCTGATTTTACATTAGCTAATTATCTCATCAGCTAATTATCTAATTATTTTTACTCCGCTCTTAATGCTTCTACCGGTTTTATTTTTGTTGTTCTGTAAGCAGGTATTAAACCTGCTGTAATTCCTGCTACTACTAATGCTGCTAATGCTTTTAGTGCCACACCTAAATCAACGGTGGGGTTGCTGAACATTTCAGCTTCTACCTCAAATTCTACTAATCCCCAGGCAACTAATTCAAGCAAACCAACGCCTGCTACTAATCCAAAGTATCCGGCAACAAAAGTGAGTATTACAGACTCTAATATTACCTGAACCATAATATTTGCAGGTGTTGCACCGATGGCGCGCTTAATGCCGATTTCCTTGGTGCGTTCTTTTATAATAATCAACATGATGTTGCTGATGCCGATAACACCTGCGAGCAGTGTTGCACCGCCTACAAAAACGGTGAGCCATCTGATGCCGCTGAATACACCAATCATTTGTCCGAATTCTTTTTCTGCATTGAAGGAGCCAAAAGCACGGTCGTCATCGGGTGCAACCTGGTGGCTTTTTTTAAGAACATTTTTTATCTTCTCCTCAATCATCGAGGCTTTGTATTCCGGTTTGGCTGTGATGGCAAACCATCCCACTATGTTGCCATAATGGAAGGCGTTCTGGAACGTACTGAAGGGGATAAAAATCTCTTCGGTTTCTCTTGCATTCATGTTGGATGTTCCTGCAGTGTTATATAAGCCCACCACCTGAAAATAAACCCCGTTTATGAGTATGTACTTCTCAATCGGGTTTTCGTCTTTGGCAAATAAAACATCGTACACCCGTTTGCCGATGACAGCAACCTTGCGGCTGTCCTTTAAATCTTTGTCGTTGAGGAAACGCCCCTGCATCAGTTTCTTAGGTTGTATCTTCATCATGTCGGGGTAATCACCAAACACCTCAAATGTGCCTGCCTTGTTGTTATACGTTACGTTGTTTCCCTCGCTGTAGCCGTTGAGCTGGTTGCGCGGTGCGAGTGTTTCAATCTCGGGGACGTTGCGTTTGAGAAGATCGATGTCACCGTTATTGAGGTTGAAATTCCTTCCCGCAGGCAAGCCTTTGTAAGATACGGTTGTGTTGTCGGTCCACACATACATGCTGTTGGTTGCAAAGTCACCGAAGCCCTGCATCACACCGTTTTCAAGTCCTTTGCCTGCTCCCAGCATAATGATGAGCATGAAGATTCCCCACGACACACCAAGGGCAGTGAGGAACGTACGCAGCTTGTTACGGCTAAGCGTCAGATAAATTTCATGCCATTTGTCGAGGTCAAACATATCTTATCTATTCGTCACGAAGTGCTACAACCGGCTTAATCTGTGCGGCCTTCATTGCCGGAAATATTCCCGCAAGCGTTCCTGCCACAACCAGTAAAATCGTTGCATATACTGCAATCATTATATCTACTTCCGGCCTGTCGAAGAACTGTGTTGGAGGTATGTTTTTTGCCACCGCTTCCAACAAGCCCACCCCGGCAACTAATCCAAAGTAACCCGCCACGGAGGTAATGATTATTGCTTCCTGCACAATTAAACTCACCACTGAGAAGGGCGTTGCGCCCAGCGCTTTTCTGATTCCTATTTCTTTGGTGCGCTCTTTTACCACGATGGTCATGATATTGCTAACGCCCACAATACCTGCAATGATGGTTCCTATGCCAATGATCCAGATGAATATATTGACTCCGTCAAAAATGTTGGTGAACTTTTTCAACTCTTTAATTTTGTTGGAGATAAATACAGCGTTCTGGTCTTCGATGGCGAAGTTGTGGCGCTCAGCAACCTTTGCCCTTATCTTCTCTGTTATTGCGTTGCTCTCTTCTAAGGAAGTGGTGTTGATGGTCATCATAAAATTGTCGATGCGGTTTTGCATGCTGAACACCTTTTGAGCCGTTGTGACCGGGAGATAGATCTGCTGCCTTCCTTTCTCGCCTCCGCTGTCGTCAAATACGCCTACCACCTTTACGGGAATGTTATTGATGCGGATGTATTTCCCGATGGCGTCTTCTTCTTTGAACAATGCATTCTTGACACTTATGCTCAGAATTGTTACTTTTCTGAATCCCATGATGTCGGCCTCGTTGATAAACCGTCCTTCCAGTATTTCGAGCTTTTCGATGTGGCGGTGGCCGGGGTAGGAGGCCCGTATTTCAAAAGAACCTTGCTCGTTCTTGTAGTTTACCTGCGTTTGGCCATAGATGTTGGTCTGCGTTGAAATGTGCACCACTCCCGGCACCGTGCGTTTTATTTCTTCAATGTCGGTATTGGTAAATTGAATGTGGCGACCGGGTTTCATGCCGTTGTGCGCCATACTTGTCATCCCGCTATAGACCCAGATGGTGTTGATGGCATCATTACTGAACTCATTCTTCAGACCGTTCTCTAATCCATTGCCTGCACCGAGCAAAATAATGAGCATGAAGATTCCCCAGAACACACTGAAGGCCGTGAGAAAGGTCCTCAGCTTGTTCTTGCCGATGGAACTAAGTATTTCTTCCCATTTGTCTAAGTCAAACAATGTGTTGGTGTGTTCGTGTATTAGTTCTCAATAACCCCATCGCGTAAGCGTATCACCCGCTGTGTCATCTCCGAAATATCTTTCTCGTGCGTAACAATGATTACTGTAATCCCTTGCTGGTTTACCTCCTTCAGTATGTTCATCACTTCCAAAGACGTCACCGAGTCGAGTGCCCCGGTTGGTTCATCGGCAAGGATAACTTTGGGTTGGGAAATCAAAGCGCGGGCAATGGCAACCCGTTGCTTCTGTCCGCCACTCAGCTCGTTGGGCATGTGCTCGGCCCAGTTGCGCAGTCCCATTTTGTCGAGGTATTCCAATGCCATTAAGTTGCGCTTCTTGCGGCTCACGCCTTTGTAGTAAAGCGGCAAGGCCACATTCTCCATCGCGTTTTTAAAACTTACCAAGTTGAACGACTGAAACACAAAACCGATAAACTGATTGCGGTACATAGCTGCCTTTGTCTCACTCAGGTCTTTTACAAGCGTATTGTTAAGCAGGTATTCGCCACTGTCGTAATTATCTAAGATGCCCAGAATGTTGAGCAGCGTTGATTTGCCGCTGCCGGATGAACCCATGATGGACACCAGCTCTCCCTCGCGGATGTGAACATCAATCCCTTTCAACACATGGAGTTTGTTATCTCCCATGGTGTAGCTCTTGTTTATGTTTTGCAATTTAATCATCGCGTGCAAAAGTGCTGAGTATTTCTATCATAACAACGCTCCTTCGTGAGTATTATTGTTAAATTATGTGAAATGTAAATTAACTGCGTCTTAACAAAAGACGAATAGACTCTATTGCTTTTATCTTTACATTTGCTCTGCTTTTTTTGCAGCTGCTTTCCATTGAATAGAATTTGTCTCCTCTTTATTTCGGTTTTGTTTGCCTTTACGGGCTTTTCTCAGAACTGGCTTAACACCACGGCTGGCGCTATCCGCCACGTTGAGATTGGTGATTTAGATGTACCCGGAAATAGGATCACCGTTGAGGCACTGGTAACCCGCACGGGCCCCAGTGTGAACATTGTTTCAAAGCATGCAAGTCCTAACGACTTAAACTACCTCTTGCGTGCCGGTGGCTTTGAAATGACCACTACCAATGGCTACGCCAATGTGGTAAACAGCTATGCGCTGGTTGACAATACACCCTATCATCTGGCGGCTGTTTATGATGGGGCTACACTAAAGTATTACGTTAACGGTTGTCTTACCGGCACTACCAACGCAACAGGCAACCTCTTCCAGAACGATTGGGAAACCTCTATCGCTAACCGCGATGATTGCGAGTGCGAGCAGTTTGTTGGCTACATTGACGAAGTGCGTATCTGGAACGTAGCCCGCACGCAGGCCGAGATACAGGCGAACATGAACAACCTGCCTTCACCTACTACACAAACAGGATTGCTTTCGTACCACAAGTTTGAAGGCAGTTACGTTAACGCACAGGGTAATGCAGCCTGGAACGGAACACCTATCGGTGCCGTTACCATGACGAGCAACCCTTTCTACACGGCTGCCATACAAACCACCACTGTTGACCTTACCCTTGTTACCGATGTAACGTGCTATGGCGGTAACGATGGCGCGGTGAGTGTTGCTGCCGCAGGCGGCACAACGCCCTACACGTATTCCATTGACGGTGTAAACTTTCAGGTATCGCCAGACTTTACGGGCTTAGTGGCCGGCTTATACACCTTTACTGCGCAATCAGGAACGGGTTGCATTGCAACGGTGGATGCTACCGTTACCGAGCCTCCGAAGATAACCTTTACGCTTACTTCAGCCGTTGATGCCAGCTGCAACGGTGGTGCCGATGGCACGATTACCGTTGCCGTTGTTAACGGTTCTCCTACGTTCAGCTATTTGTGGGACAACGGACAAACCACTAACCCTGCAACTGGGCTGGCAGCGGGAACCTACACCGTTACTGTTACCGATGATGACGGTTGTACGGCCGACACATCTTATTCTATGAGTGAGCCGCCTGCTATAAGTGTATCGGTTACGGCTTCTACGCCAACACTTTGTTTCGGAGGCAGTGACGGAACAGCCAATGCTGCTGCTCTGGGCGGAAGCTCGCCCTACACCTACGTGTGGGACAATACCGAGACAGGCGACTTTGCACAGTTTCTGGATGCAGGCAATCACGTTGTTACGGTTACGGACGACAACGGCTGCACTGCCACTGACGACATTACCATTACCGAACCCACCGAACTTACTGCCAACATCACGGCACAAACACTTACTACCTGCTTTGGCGGCAGCGATGGCTCGGCCACCGTTACGGCTGCCGGAGCTACCGCTCCCTATCTTTATCTGTGGAGTAACGGAGAAACCAACGCCACCGCGGTATTATTGGGCGCCAACAGCTACTCGGTAACGGTTACCGACAACAACAACTGCACGGCAGTTACTTCCGTAACTATTGCACAGCCTGCGCAGCTTACCGCAGTGATCAACGCCTTTGCCAATATAAATTGTTACGGTGGTACTGACGGGTTTGCAACGGTGCTTGCCGCTGGCGGAACTCCGGGATATACCTACCTGTGGGCTGACGGGCAAATCACCACCACCGCATCCAACTTGGTTGCCGACTTTTACGATGTAACGGTGAACGATGCCAATGGCTGCGTTGCCACCGGCAGTATCACGCTTACAGAGCCTGATACCATTCTTGCGAGTATGCAAACCTTTACCATGGTTAGCTGCAACGGGGGCAGCGATGCCACTGCAACAGTAGTGGCACAGGGAGGAACCAACACCTTTACCTATGCCTGGAGCAACGGACAAACAAACGCCACCGCCACCGGCCTTGCCGCAGGAAATTATACGGTTACCATTACAGACGGCAACGCTTGTTCTGTGCAATTAGCGCACACTGTTATTGAACCTGATGTATTGACCGCTTCGGTTATTTCATCGGTAGATGTAAACTGCTTTGGCGGAAGTGACGGAGAGGCTACCGTGCAGGCGCTGGGCGGTTTTCCGCCTTATTCGTACTCCTGGTCTTCGGGGGGTAATCAGGCAACGGACTTTAACCTGATTGCCGGAAACAACACCGTGTCTGTGATAGACATTAATGGCTGTATCGCCAACGCGAGTGTGGTATTGGCGCAGCCTACACAGTTGCAGATGGCGGCTTCGCAGCCTACAACGATTTGTTTGGGAAGCAACACTACTATTACTGCCAATGCAATAGGCGGAGTGCAGCCCTACACGTTTACCTGGAACAACGGATTTGTAGGAAACTCGCAAACCGTAGGTCCTAACCAGAATACCAATTACTATGTTACGGTGCGCGATGCCAACAACTGCGTTGCCGGACCTGATACGGTGCAGGTGTTGGTTCGCCCTGCTATTTCGGTTACCATTTCACCTTCGTTTGAGATTTGTCTGAATGAAAGCGGACAGGTTACATCCTCTGCCACGGGTGGCGATAACAATCTGACCTACACGTGGGACAACGGGCTGCCGGCCACTACCGGTCCGCACACCGTTTCACCTGATACCACCACAACGTATACCCTTACCGTTACCGATGGATGCGGAACGCCCGCAGGACTTGCCACTGTTACGGTTACGGTTAACCCTTTGCCCGTTGCCTTATTCTCTTCTGAAGACACCACAGGCTGTGTGCCGCTGCCGGTACAGTTTGATAATGCCACTACTATTGAATCGGGAACTGTAACACAGTATCAATGGAGCTTCGGAGTGGTGGAAACTTCTTCGCTGCCCAACCCGTTGATAGTATATGATGTGCCCGGAACGTATGATATCTCCCTGATTGCCATCTCCAATAAAGGATGCCGCGATACGTTTGAGATACTAGACTATATTATCTCACGTCCCGTTCCGATAGCGGACTTCAGCCTTGACCCCGAGATAACACCTATCATTGCACCGGATATAAAATTCACCGACCTTTCGGTAGGCGCAAGCATCTGGGAGTGGACCTTCGGTGATGGTGACTCCTCCAGCATCAGTTCGCCTATACACACCTACCGCGATACAGGAACCTATTACGTTTACCTGCACGTGGAGAACGATTACGGTTGCTTTTCCGATGCCTTCCACCGCGTTATCATCAATCCTTTCCCTACCATCTGGGTACCGAGTGCATTTACACCCGATGATGATGGCATCAACGACATCTGGATGCCCAAAGGCTCTGACATCTATGAATACGAACTGAGGGTGTATAACCGCTGGGGCGTACTCATGTTCTATACCAACGATGTCTTTCAGGGCTGGGACGGGATATCACCCAAAGGCGTGAAGGAAGCCATGCAGGATGTGTATGTCTATACCATCTACTTCCGTGACGAAGCCGGCAAGCAGAATAGGATTGCAGGGAACGTGACGTTGATTAGGTAGAGCGCGGAGGTTTTTACCGCGAAGACGCTAAGGCGCAAAGAAGGGTGCCGACCTGAACACATAAATCATTAACACATAATCTTAGTTAAAGGAAGGGCTGAAGCCCTGCATTTCCATAGTGTTTTGTTTACCCCGACCTGAAGGTCGGGGCAACTGATAATAATCGTGTTGTAGTTGCCCCGGCCTTCAGGCCGGGGTGTAAGATGATTAATGAATTATGCGGAGGGCTTTAGCCCTTTAGCTAACAGGAAGGTCTGCTACCCCACCTCCACCACAATGTGTGTCACTACTCCGCTGTTGCAAGACCTCACCCTCGGAAACTATGACCTCACCCTCGGTCCCTCTCCTTGAAAAAAGGAGAGGGATGCCAATCTGCCTGCACATTAGCTGTGCTGCTTAACTGCCTTTAAAATAGAATTACTTGCCCGGGTGTGGTAGCTCTGTTCCCCTCTCCTTATTTCAAGGAGAGGGGTCAGGGGTGAGGCTTAGGACGGCAGGGCTGAGGTCTGCTACACCACCTCCACCACAATGTGTGTTACTACTCCGCTGTTGTTTACGGCAGTCAGTTAGCGGTGGGTGCCATAGTTGCTTACGTTAAACTCGCTGATAAGGGCCTTCTCATCTTGGTTGGTGTTGCGGATTACTGCCGTGCTGTCGGTGCCGCCTGCGGTGGTGGCGAGGTAGAAGACCACAGGTCCTTCCCCATCTACTTTGAGGCGCAGCTCGTCATCGGCAACGAAAGTACGCACCAACATGGGCTTGGTTTCGCCAATGGCAAGGGTGGCATTGTACGTGCTCTGCTGTTTATCGCGCAGCGTTTGCAGGTCTATCAGTGTGTTGCACATCGTTTCGCGATCCGTGTAATAGTTATCCATTACCCATGCCGTGTCGCGGTACTGCATGGTCATGATTTCAATACGCGCGGTCTCTACGTTTCCGCTGCCGTGCTTGGTTTCGGCTATGGCGCCTTCCTGATTATCGCGGGCGGTGTCTAAGAGGAGGTAGGCGGCATCCACTTCTGCTTTTACGATTGCCAGTGCGGGGTCTATGCCTATGTTAAGGCTCAGGATGCTGAAGGCATTGATGTTTGAATCCACGCCACCGATGTTAAAAGGTTTGCGCCCGTCAGGAAAGATGGATTTATAGCGTGGTGTAGTTTTGGGATAGACTACCTGTATGGCTACTTCCCAATCCACAATTTTGAGTTTGGCAATTTTGAGCTGTTGCTTTACGTTCAGGGTTTGTCCTTCCTGACTGCCGCCTGCGCTTATCCACTGGTTGTATTTGGTGATGAAGTTAAGGTGCAGCGGATGGTAGCGGTTATAAATAATCAGTATTGCAGGGTCATGCGTGGATGCTGTCGCCAAAGCCGAGTCATGATAGTTGCTGAGTTTAAGGGCTTTTTTGTAGCTCTTTTTGGTTGCCGATATAAATTGGTCGTCAACGTATTTCCAGGTCTGTTCCATGATGAGGTGTTTTTAAGGGTTTATAATTGGTGATGGGATTAAAAAACTTGCCGCAGTGTAGTCGGCAATCGCTGACCGCAGCAAATTGCCCTCCGCAGTGCAGTCGGCAGTCGCTGACCATAGTAAATCGTTCTCCGCAATGCAGTCGGCAATCGCTGACCGCAGTAAATCGTCCTTGGCAATATGGTCGGCAGTCGCTGACCGCAGTAAATCGCCTTCCGCAGTGTGGTCGGTAATCGCTGACCGCAGTAAATCGTTCTCCGCAGTGTGGTCGGCAGTCGCTGACCGCAGTGACGAAGAATTTATGCGTTGGTTGTTCATTGCCTTTTGATTAAAGTCGGCAACAAAGGAAGGGTATTGAAAAGCAAAACGCAGTGCGATTTCGCACAAAATGCAAGGCGTAATTAATTTCTTTTATCGGCTGAGCATACCGCGAGAAGCACCTAAATGAGAGGCGATAAATGTTTTTGGCGCAGTGTTAGCCACCGTACCGTGATGCTTTAAAAAGTGGTTGTACCGCTCGGCTACACTCAGGGTGGCAAGTTCCGTTGCATGTTCATCGGCAAACAGGTATCTGGTATGCAAAAAAGCGAGCAGCAAGTCTTTCTCGTAAGCGGGTGGCAGCAGGTTTTTCAATGCATCACGGTCTATCACCAACACGGTAGAGGCTTGTAAGGTTATAATGCTGCAACACGATGTTATGTCTTCGTGATAACTCTTGTAGGCAGTAACCAACTGGTCGGGTTCATAAAAGGAGGATACATACGCTGTGCCTGCGGCATTGGTGGCAATGGCATACAGCACTCCGCTTACCACAAAGCCAATCTGTTTGCAATGCCTGCCTTCTTCGGCAAAGCATTCGCCTTTTGCAAGGTGCTGTTCAGTAGAGTTAGCAATCAGTTCGTTGATTTCCGTTTCGGTAAGGTCGGTGTGTGTTAGCAGAAAGGCTTTGAATTTCTGCTGGTTAGTGCTTAGATTCATGGTGTAGTTTTTTACAAAGGGAAATAAATTTATGAAAATTAGGTGTGCGAAATCGCACTTTTTTAGGGCGGAGGTGGTTTTATAGGGGGAAATTGTTAGGTTTGCGGTAGCTTAAGCCATGAAAAAACTGTTGTTCCTTATTGTGTTAATTGTGTGCAATAGTTTTGTGCAGGGGCAGCAAGCTCCTGTAATTGAATGGCAAAAGTCTTTAGGTGGGACAAGTATTGATATAGTTGATTATATCCAACAAAATAGTGAGGGAGGATACATTGTCTCTGGTCAATCCGAATCTAATGATGTAGATGTTTCAGGCAATCATGGAGGACAAGATGCATGGGTAGTTAAATTGAGTAATAGTGGAACTGTTCAATGGCAGAAATCATTAGGAGGGCCAGGTGCAGATGAAGGACAGTGCATTAGACAAACCAATGATGGTGGATACATTGTAGTTGGTTATGCTACTGCTAACGGAGGAGATGTTACAGGATATCATTATAGCGGACCTTGGCCTATTCTTATGTATGATGTCTGGGTTGTTAAATTAGATATTAACGGGACTATTGAGTGGCAAAAATGCTTAGGAGGCTCAGGAGTTTCTGATGCCGCATACTCTGTTCAGCAAACTACAGATGGCGGATACATTGTTGGAGCATCAACTAATTCCTCTGATGGAGATGTAATAGGTTTTAATGGTGGTTCTGATTACTGGATTGTTAAATTAGATGTTAATGGGACAATTGCTTGGCAAAAATGTTTAGGAGGAACAGGTGGCGATGCACTTGAGTCTCTTCAACAAACTAGTGATGGAGGCTATATTTTGGCCGGTTTTTCAAATTCACAGGACGGGGATGTTACAGGTAATCATGGAGAAAGTGAAGATTATTGGGTAGTTAAGACAGATACGGCAGGAGTTATAGAATGGCAAAAATCATTTGGGGGGAATGGGCTCGAAATAGCTTCATCTATTCAACAAACAGCAGATGGTGGTTATTTTGTAACTGGAAGTTCACAATCTGTTGATGGTGATATTACAGGGCATCATGGTGATAATACTACCCTTGATTATTGGGCAGTTAAATTAGATAGTGTTGGTCTAGTCCAATGGGAGAAATCACTTGGTGGAACAAGGGATGAGTATTCCTATTATGCCAATGTAACGGTAGATGGAGGTTTTATTATATCAGGATTCTCACAATCTGTTGATGGTGATGTTACAGGGCATCACGGCTCTGTTAATACAAGTGATTTCTGGTTAGTTAAATTAGATTCTGTAGGAACTATTCAATGGGAGAAGTCAATAGGAGGAACGTCTGAAGACAGACCTAATTATGTGCAGCAAACAAATGATGGAGGGTATATTACTGGTGGATACTCAAACTCTAATGATGGAGATGCCACAAGCAATAGTGGTGGTTTTGATTATTGGGTTGTAAAGTTAGCCCCTGATATTATTATATCTATTAAAGATATAGATAATGATTTCTTTAACCTTTCTTTATATCCAAATCCTTTCATTACCTCTTTCACCCTCGAAACTACCCTCGAAACTACACTCCAATCCGCCACTCCCCTCCAAACAGAAATCCGCAACCTGCAAGGACAGCTTGTTTACTCCCATACTGAAAATGCTGCCGCAGGCATGTATAAGAAAACGATAGAGCTAAACCTTACGCAGGGTATCTATTACCTTACGCTGCAAAGCAGTGAGGGCAGGGTTACTAAGAAGGTGGAGGTGGTGAGGTAACGTCATTGCGAGGGTTTTTCATCCGAAGCAATCTCCTATTCATAGTCATTACTTCATTCTATGAGATTCCTCGCTCTGCTCGGAATGACAGCCTTATTATAAGTAGTAAAGGGAGGGAGCAGGCGCGCGAAGCGCGCCTGCTCCCTCCCTTCCTTTGTCCTGTTCTTATTGTCATTCCGAGCGCAGCGAGGAATCTATTCAACATACCACTGCACTCTTTCAGCGCACCCTCGTCACCCTGAACTTGTTTCAGGGTCTTGCATTAAGATGCTGAAACAAGTTCAGCATGACGGTATTACTTCGCAACAATCAAGGTCTTCCCCGTTCTGCCCCTATCCGTAGTAAGCGCACAATAATAAACCCCGCTTCGGTAGCTGCTGGTGTTGATAGCAATACTGTGCTTGCCTTTTGGTAATTGCGTATTCAGCACCTTGTCAACCAGGCGCCCCATCTCGTCATAAATAACAAGTTCCGCTTTAGTATTCTCAGGTAACTCAAACACAATGTTAGTATTGTCATTAGCCGGATTTGGATATACTGCCAACTGCCAACTGCCGCCTGCCGCTTCTTCCACCCCAACCACCTCCGCTACCGAAGTATAGTTAGTAGTATACAGTCCGTTGCCATGCGTAGCGATAACGGTAAATCCGTCAGAGGCGCGTGTCTCCAGGGCAGTAACCACCACGTTACCGATAGTGTTGGCTCCCTGTTGTATCCAAACGGTGCTGTCGGCAATCAGCGTGTCGGTGGCATACAGTCCCGTGCTCGCGCCAATCAGGTAAACCGTTCCGTCAGCCACCGGCAATATGGCCGCGGTGCGGATGGAAGGCCCGTTGCCGCTTCCGCTCTGCGTTTGCTCTAAGTTGCCTGCTACTTTTTTCCAGTTGCTGCCTCCGTTCTCTGAATAGTAAATGCTGTACACCTTATAATTAGAGAATACCACCATCACCTTGTCGGCATCGCGCGGGTCAACGGCAATGGCACTTACATACCCTGCTCCGGGCATTCCCGTGAAGGTAATTTCTGTTGGTGTAGGATTTCCGGTATTGGCATTATTCATCTTGTAAACCTTCTTCTTATCGGTGCCGAAGTATAAACGGTGTGCCGCACCTGCCGTGCTAACGGCCATTGCCGTAATATTCATGTTGGTATCGGCAAGACTGAAGCTGTATTGGCTCCATCCCGTGCTGATGGTGTCCCACGCTCCGTCAAGCGGAATAGCAGCAAGGTCATCATTACGCCACAGGTCTTCGCCCACGCTTAAATAGATGATGTTATTATCCACCGGGTCCATCACAAAGGGATTGATGAACTGGTAATCATCTTTGTTGGGTCCGATAGGGTCAAACCGTCTGAAAGCTGTTACAATTCCGTTTCCGTCCAGCGTTGCCTTCATCATTTTGCCCTGCTGCCTGGAGAAGTAATAGGCTCCGCCACCATCGGCAACAGCACAGTACGAGCCATCGCCCTGTGAAGGGAAGGTCCATATCGCCTGCGGGTCGCTGGAGTTAGTCCACCACGAGCCCCAATCCTGAAGCCCGCCCGTGATAACATTGCTGCCCGCTGTGCCATGGTCAATACCCAGTGTGTAGTACTGTGATGTGTAGTAGCCATTGTTCTTCGAAGTCCAGACTACGTTATCCTGAAGGCAATCACCCGTCATGTAAACTCCTCCATCGCATGCCGAGTACATCAGGTTGGGGTTGCTCGGCCAGAACGCAATGT
This sequence comes from Bacteroidota bacterium, assembly GCA_947479755.1. Lineage (GTDB taxonomy): Bacteria > Bacteroidota > Bacteroidia > SXHM01 > SXHM01 > SXHM01. The sequence goes on along the minus strand of CANKAM010000004.1, from coordinate 18,967 downwards.
TATGCTGGTCGGGATGGTGGTCGGGATACTCGGTATAGAAGGGCAGGGTAGAGCCAATGCCATAGCCGCCAATCTGTGTGGTGTTGGTGTTGGTTGTAAAGCCATCGGTAGAGCGGTAGAGGTTGGTGCCGCCTAAAAACACAATGTCAGAGTTGCCGGGCATAACGCGCACCAGCATATCATAAGAACCCTGCACCACAATGTTACCCAATGCGCTTCCGTCATAGGGCATGTTGAGCGAGAGGTCAGTCCAGAAGCCTCCGCTGCTGTCTCCGTCACCGCTGAGGTATTCGTATTTCCAGAGGGAGACCCAGTTGGTGTCGCCTCTGAAGTCTAAGGAAGGTAATCCATAGCCCGGAGTGTGCGAGAAGAAGTAAACCACATCTTCGTCATTAGGGTCAATGCCGATAACCGTTCTGTCATACACTGCGGGCCAGTGCAAGGTGTCGCTGCCATCATAAAAGTTGAGTGGGGTAATGTTTACAAAGCCGGCTGTGCCATCGCTGGAGCGCCAGATACCGCGCTTCTGTCCGTCACTGCTCATGGTGGCATACACCGTGCCCGTAGTGGCAACGGCAACATCACTGAAGTATGAATCAGAGCCCGAAACCGAACTGCTGAGCATGGCGGTCCAGTTATCGCCACCATCAGCACTTTTATAGATAGCACCGTAGGTGGCTGCAAACACCGCATCTTCTGTAATACTCGGGTGCGTTGCCATGTTCCATATCACCTGCCAGTTACTGGTAAAGGTTTGTGCATTACCCACTGCGGTGGTTGAAAGCGGGTTCCAGCTCATACCGCCATCGGTTGACTTAAATACTCCGTCACCAAGGTAAAATGACTCACCGCCACTGGCAGAGGTTCCGTAACCCTCACCGGTACTGTAATACCATGTGTTTGTTTTTCCTGTGCGGGTGTCCTGCACGATGGAAGTAACGCCAAGGTATTGGGTAGGGGAGGTAACTTTAGTCCACGATGTTCCCGCGTCAGGGCTACGGTATAACCCACCCGAAACGCTTCCGGCAAACAACACATAATCGTTGGTAACATCTATCGCCAGTGCGCGTGTTCGTCCGCCCACGTTGTAAGGGCCCTGCAAAACAAAGTCCTGTCCCTGTGCGGTCTTCTCCTGACTGTAATCCGTTGGCAAGGTTTGCGCAAAAGCAAGTTCTTTGGCGCGCATACCTGCGGGTATCTCGCCCGTAGCAGGGTCGTGCAGCATATTCCAGTCGCGCTGTTTGCGGGCACTCTGCCCCTTCACGGTTCCTTCTTCATACGCATCACCCGGAACCTTTGCCGCATCTGATGTTTGCATAATCACCAACGTAAGTATGCACGAAAGAGCAAGAATAACTGCAATAGTAATAAGGATTTTATTTTTCATAAGTAAACTTTTTGTATTCGTAAATAAGGTAGGCAACACCTTGCTCATTCAGGGCAAGGCGGCTTTCTATCTTGGCTTCAAAGCGGTCGTTAACACTTAGTCCGGGAAAGCTGGTCTTCATACCCGGAAACAATTCAGGTGTGGTGGCAGCAAGGGTAAAGGCAAACGAAACACTCAGCGTGTCGCCCGCATTGCCTCCTTGATACAGACTGCCCTTTTTCTCCAGTGTTTTAATTACAATGCGTGCCCGGCAGGGCGCTTTTGCGCAGGGGCCCTCTGCCTCCCGCACTTCGTCAATCCAGATTATCTTCCCGATAATCTTGGCCTGTGCCGATGCAAGCTCGTTAATGGAAGAGCTTACGGTCTTTACCACTTCATCAGTCGCAGCAGTTTGCTCCGTTGTTCTGCACGAGGTAGCAGCACCAACAAAAAGCACAAACAGGCAGGGGTATAATCCTTTTTTCATTGCACAAGTTTAGTAAATTCGTTTGTTACACTATCTTAAAATCAATAGTTTTGCCCTGCTAAACAAAAAATGGATAAAACAGAAGTTTACAAGCCGAAGAACAAAATCCGCATTGTTACAGCTGCTTCGCTGTTTGACGGGCACGATGCTGCCATCAATATCATGCGCAGAATTATTCAGGCAAGCGGGGCTGAGGTCATACACCTTGGCCACGACCGCAGCGTGAAGGAGATAGTGGACTGTGCCATTCAGGAAGATGTACAGGCCATTGCCATCACTTCCTATCAGGGCGGGCATCTTGAGTTCTTTAAGTACATGTTCGACCTGCTGAAGCAGGCAGATTGCTCTCACATCAAAATCTTTGGCGGAGGTGGCGGAACAATTCTCCCTACAGAGATAGAAGAACTGCAGCGCTACGGCATCACCCGTATCTACTCCCCTGACGATGGCCGCTCCATGGGCCTGCAGGGGATGATTAACGATATGTTGCAGCAGTGCGACTTCCCCTCGGGTACTAATCTTAAAGACGAAGTAAAGTCACTGGCCAAGCGCGATGTAAAAGCCATTGCCCGTATCATATCAGCAGCAGAAAACTTCCCGGAAGAAGCAAAGCTTATCCTTAAACAAGTGGAGGAGATTGCCCTCAGCGCCAAGGTTCCGGTGTTGGGCATCACCGGCACCGGAGGTGCCGGCAAGTCATCACTCATAGATGAACTCGTGCGCAGGTTCCTCATCGACTTCCCAAATAAAAATATCGCCATCGTTTCGGTCGATCCTTCCAAACGCAAGACAGGGGGTGCATTGTTAGGCGACCGTATTCGCATGAACGCTATCGCCAACGACAGGGTTTACATGCGCTCACTGGCTACCCGCCAGAGCAACCTCGCCCTATCAAAGTACGTGCAGGAAGCGGTGAACGTAGTGAAAGCCGCTGGCTACGATTTAATCATACTCGAGACATCAGGCATCGGACAAAGTGATACCGAAATCCTTGACCACTCCGATGTTTCATTATATGTAATGACGCCCGAATATGGGGCTGCAACACAACTCGAGAAGATTGACATGCTCGACTTTGCCGATGTAGTTGCCCTCAACAAATTCGATAAGCGCGGTGCACAGGATGCCCTGCGCGATGTAAAGAAACAATACAAACGCAACCGCCAGTTATTTGACCTGCCCGATGATAAAACGCCTGTCTTCGGCACTATCGCCTCGCAATTCAACGACCCTGGCATGAACTCACTCTACATAGCAGTGATGGACAAGATAACGGAGAAGACCGGCACGGAGTTTAAAACGCACATCGGTCACACCGATGAAATGAGTGAGAAGATATTCATCATCCCGCCTGCCCGCGTCCGCTACCTGAGCGAGATATCAGAGAACAACCGTGGCTACGACAACTGGGCGAATGAACAGGCAGAGATTGCCAATCAGCTCTATGCACTCTTTACGGCTATCAAAACCGTTTCGCATGTTACCCTTAACAAGGTATTGCAGCCCGAAGAAGCCATGGAGGAGATCCTTCGCTCTGCTAAGGATGAAAGACAAGATGTGCTGAAAGTAATGCGTGCAGAGTTCGACCGCCTTCGTAAATCATTTGCTGCTGCCAACTGGGATATCATCCAAGGCTGGCCCGCAAAAGCAAAGTTATACAAGGATGAGTTTTACTCCTTCAAAGTACGCGACAAGGTGATTAAGATTAAGACCCACACCGAGAGTTTATCGCATACCCAAATTCCTAAAGTGGCTACTCCGCGCTATCAGGCCTGGGGCGATGTGCTGCGCTGGGTATTGCAGGAGAATGTACCGGGTGAGTTTCCTTACGCTGCGGGTGTTTACCCGTTCAAACGCACGGAGGAAGACCCCGCCCGTATGTTTGCAGGTGAAGGAGGCCCGGAACGGACCAACAAACGCTTTCACTACGTGTCAACAGGCTTACCCGCAAAGCGCCTTTCCACTGCGTTCGACAGCGTAACACTGTACGGCCGCGACCCCGATGTGCGTCCCGATATTTATGGCAAAGTCGGCAACAGCGGTGTGTCCATCTGCTGCCTCGATGATGCAAAGAAGCTTTACAGCGGCTTTAATCTGGCCAGTCCAACCACATCGGTCTCTATGACCATCAACGGACCGGCACCAACACTCACAGCCTTCTTCATGAATGCCGCTATCGACCAGCAATGTGAGCTGTACATAAAGGCTAATGGCTTAGAAAAGGAAGTAGAAAAGAAGATTGCCGACATCTATAAGAAGAAAGGAGTAAAACGCCCCAAATACCAAGAAGACTTACCTGCCGGCAACGAAGGACTTGGCTTAATGTTACTCGGCATCACAGGCGATCAGGTCTTGCCAAAGGATGTGTACGAAAAGATTAAGATAGAAACGCTCAAACAAGTGCGCGGCACCGTTCAGGCAGATATATTAAAGGAAGACCAGGCGCAGAACACCTGCATCTTCTCCACCGAATTCTCTCTGCGTGTCATGGGCGATGTTCAGCAGTACTTTATTGAGAACAACGTACGCAACTTCTACTCTGTTTCCATTAGTGGTTACCACATTGCAGAGGCAGGAGCTAACCCGATAACGCAGTTGGCTTTTACCTTATCTAATGGCTTTACCTACGTGGAGTATTACCTCTCAAGAGGAATGAAGATTGACGACTTTGCTCCCAATCTGTCGTTCTTTTTCTCCAACGGTATAGACCCTGAGTACGCTGTTATAGGTCGCGTAGCCCGCAAGATTTGGGCAAAGGCAATGAAGCTGAAGTATAAAGGCAATGAGCGTTCTCAAATGCTGAAGTATCACATTCAGACATCCGGAAGAAGTTTACATGCTCAGGAAATTGACTTCAACGACATACGCACAACCTTACAGGCCCTCTATGCGATCTATGATAACTGCAATTCGCTTCACACCAACGCATACGATGAAGCAATTACCACCCCAACCGAAGAAAGCGTGAGAAGGGCGATGGCAATTCAGTTAATCATCAACAAAGAGTTAGGATTGTCTAAGAACGAGAATCCCATACAAGGTTCGTTTATCATAGAGGAGTTAACAGATTTAGTAGAAGAGGCTGTCCTCTCCGAATTTGATAAGATAACCGAACGCGGAGGTGTGTTGGGTGCGATGGAAACCATGTATCAGCGCGGCAAAATACAGGAAGAAAGCCTGTATTACGAAACACTGAAACACACAGGCGAGTTCCCGATCATAGGCGTGAACACCTATTTATCCTCTAAAGGTTCGCCAACCATACTGCCGAAAGAAGTTATACGTGCTACCGAAGAAGAAAAGCAATACCAGATCAGTATGCTGACCGAACTGCACAAAGGAAACGCAGCGCAAACGCATGAACTATTGCGTGAGCTGCAACTTGCCTCTATCCGCAACGAAAATATATTTGAGAAACTGATGGAAGCCGCCAAGTATTGCTCACTCGGACAAATAACCGAAGCCTTGTTTGAGGTAGGTGGGCAGTATCGTAGGAACATGTAAAGGTGAATAAGTTCTCGGTTTTCATTTTAGTGCTGTTGCTGTTCTCCTGCAAAAAAGAACTCCCAAATTCCGAAACACTTCCCCTCGATCAGGAGATCCGCAACTGCAAGCCAGCCTCATCAAACAAAAAGAAAGTCCTCTTCATCGGCATTGATGGTTGCCGTACAGATGCTTTACTGAACTCAAACACTCCTGCAATTGATTCCCTGATTGCAACAGGAATATTTGTCAGCACGGTTGACCGGGGGCCAAACACGGTAAGCGTTCCTGGTTGGTCAACATTGCTGCACGGAGTTTTTCCTGCCAAGCATGGTTTGTTAGATAATTCATTTGACCAGCAGGATAACTTTGCTCAGTATCCTGATATGTTTTACTACATCCGTCAGCAGCATCCTGAGTATAACTTATGTGTGCTTACAAATTGGTATAACTTCCTTCGCCTTACCGCTGATGAAGATTACGCTGTTGATGTTGCTTCAGATGTAGAATTGAAAGACTCCACCATCTGGTTATTGGATAATTGCAGCCCCGATATGTTGGTGCTGCATTTTGATGACCCTGACCATGCCGGACATTCATTTGGTTTTGATCCTTTGCAGCCTGAATATATTTCAGCTATTGAGCAAACGGACATTTATATTAAAGAGATAATGATCAGTATACATCAACGCGAAGCTACCTTGAATGAAAAATGGATGGTAGTAGTTTGCACCGACCATGGTGGAAGTGGAACATCTCATGGTGGGCAGGATGGTAATCCTGCAACCCGTTATGTGTTTCTTGTTCTAAATGGTGAAGGAATTCCTAATCATAATCAGCAAGGCAATGCTGCTAACACCGATGTATTTCCAAGCATCATGAAATACCTTGATATCCCTGTTCAAGGCAGTTGGGGATTGGACGGAACCCCGTTATATTGAAATTGCGCCTTACCGAATACCGATTACTGATAACCGAATACCAAGACTTACAGATATTTAAAATCGTGTCCTGCTTTCAACTCAATTAAATACTCATACATCAGTTTAATCACGTTGTCCACATCATCTTTGTGAACCGACTCAACGGTTGTGTGCATATATTTAAGGGGAAGTGAAATAAGTGCCGAAGCAACACCTTCGCTTGAATAAGCAAAAGCATCAGTATCCGTACCCGTAGCCCTTGAAACAGCTGCGCGCTGGAATGGGATTTTCTTCTTCTCAGCAAGCTTAATAATGGCATTCAAAACATTATTATGAACTGCAGGTCCGTAGGTAAGAACCGGTCCTCTCCCTGCCGATAAATCACCACTATTCTTTTTGTCATACATAGGTGATTGTGTATCGTGACAAACGTCAGTAACAATAGCCAGATCGGGTTTTATTTTACGTGAAATCATTTCGGCTCCACGCAATCCCACTTCTTCCTGCACTGAGTTTACAATGTATAATCCGTATTTCAGTTTGTTCTTTTTCTCTTTCAACATCCGGGCAACTTCGGCAATTATAAATCCACCGATGCGATTGTCCAGCGCTCTGCCAACATAATAGCGGTTGTTCAGCACCATTAGTTCATCTTCAAATGTTGCAACGCAACCAACGTGCACTCCCATTTTCTCCACCTCTTCACTTGAGTTGCAACCCAGGTCAAGGAATATGTTTTTCATGCTTGGAGCCTCTTCTTTTCCTGCATCGCGCACGTGAATAGCCGGCCACCCGAAAATGCCTTTTACAATTCCTTTTGCAGTGTGAATGTTCACTCGTTTTGAAGGCGCAATCTGATGATCAGAACCACCATTGCGTCTCAGGTAAATGTATCCGTCTTTAGTGATGTAATGAACAAACCACGAGATCTCATCGGCATGTGCCTCAATCACCACTTTGTATTTCGCATCGGGGTTGATAACGCCTACAACTGTTCCGTAGGTATCAGTAAAATAAGAGTCAATATAAGGTTTGATATAGTCTAACCATATTGCCTGTCCCGAAGATTCAAAACCGGTTGGTGAGGCATTGTTTAAATATTTTTCAAGAAATTTCCAGCTTTGTTCTCTCATTTTTGTTTAGAATGTTTGAATGTTTTGAATGTTGTTTAATTCGTTTGTTCTTATCTATGGACCATGGTCTTTTTCCTCACGCCTTCGGACAATCTTTACACAGCTTCTCCTTTTTATATTTCTTGCAGCACTTCCCTTTTTTCTTTTTGCACGAAACTGCGCACCCCAAAAAAGGTGATGTAATTGTAGAATTAGTGTTAGAGAAAAATGAAGTTTTCATTGCCTTAAGCGAATGCCAAAAGTATTTGTAATAGAATTAAGAAACAAAAAAATCTCTTCATCGTAAGATGTGCGCCTAAAAACCTTCCTTTATTATGATGCACAGACTCTCCTTTTTAGTATTTGGTTTAACTACCTTGCTTTTTACTTCCTGCGAGAAAACACCAATCGGTTCTGTTACCGTGACCATTCACGACTCGGGGGCACCCGTTACCTATGATGAAATAGTTATTGACATACGCAGAGTAGAGGTAAAGTTTGCCAATGCCAATACGAATAACGAATTCGGAAAATATTTTTTAGATGCCCACAACCAGCAGTTTGATATAGCCTCTCTTTCTGATAGCGAAGATGCCGAAATTGCCAATAAAAAACGTATGCCCACCGGTGCTCTTTCTGAAATGCGCATTGTAGTGGGTGATGACAATTACATAAAAATTAACGGTGTTAAATACGACCTTGTTGTTTCTAATGATCCCAACTCGGGGCTTACCTTTCCTTTGGATGATGTAGGTATTTATGATGGTCAGCAAGCAGAGATTGTTCTTAATATAGATGTTGCCGGTTCTGTGCAGCAAAATGGTGGCAGCTATGTGCTTAACCCGTTGATTACGGTGGAGTAGCTTTTCTTACCACTAAGTTCACTAAGTTTTCTAATCAGTTGCCTTGTGCCCTTAGTGGTACCCCCCTGTTAAAAACTTTTTCACAAATATGTTATGCGTGCATACTATAATTTTATACTTTTGTATCTGAAATCATGAAATTACCAGCACAACAATCCGTTTGTTTTAACATCAAAACCGCGTGGCACGCCATTTCCCGTATGTATAACAATGGAGGCAGCGAGTATGAATTATCAGCCTCTCTGGGTTTTGTTTTATTGAATATAGACCTCGAAAACGGAACCCCCGCCACCAAAATAGCCCCACTTCTGGGTATGGAAACACGCAGCTTAACTCGCATGTTAAAAACCATGGAAGAAAACGGGCTAATCTACAAGCAGGCACACGATAAAGATAAACGCTCCGTAATCATCTTCCTCACCGAAGAAGGCAAAGCAAAACGCGAACTTGCCAAGCTGGCCGTAAAAACTTTCAACAACGCAGTGCGCGAAAACATATCCGAAGAAAAATTGTTAGTATTTTTTGAAGTTATCAATGAAATAAACAAAGTAGTGGAACACAAACCCTTTGAAGCCGCCCGCAAAAAACAACAATTAGAAACAGCATAAACAATAACAACCACTTTGCGCCTTAGCGCCTTAGCGGTAAATTTTAAATAAACATGGAAGCAACACTTCAACAACCAACAACAGCAAAAGCAGTAACTACCGCCCCGCGCACCATTAAAAAAGTAACCGTTCTCGGTTCAGGTGTAATGGGTTCACGCATCGCCCTTCACTTCGCCAACATCGGTCTGCCGGTATTGTTGTTAGACATTGTTCCCCGCGAACCCAACGATACCGAAAAAGCAAAAGGCCTCACCGTTGAAAATAAAGGCGTGCGCAACCGCATCGTAAATGATGCCCTTGCTTTTGCCCTGAAATCAAACCCGTCACCTATCTATAAAAAGTCTTCTGCAAAACTTATCACCACCGGTAACTTTGATGATAACATGAAAGACATTGCCGACAGCGATTGGGTAATCGAAGTAGTGGTGGAGCGCCTCGATATCAAGAAACTGGTATTCGAGAAAGTAGAGAAATTCCGTAAGCCGGGTTCATTGATTACTTCTAATACTTCCGGCATTCCAATTCATTTAATGACCGAAGGCAGAAGCGATGATTTCCAGAAACATTTCTGCGGAACACACTTCTTCAATCCTCCGCGTTACCTGCGTTTGTTGGAGATTATCCCAACTCCTAAAGCCGACAAAACGGTTGTTGACTTCCTGATGGAATACGGAGATAAATTCCTTGGAAAAACAACAGTTCTTTGCAAAGACACTCCTGCCTTTATCGCTAACCGCATAGGGGTGGCTTCTATTATGTCGCTCTTCCACCTCGTTGAAGAAATGGGCTTAACCCCATCTGAGGTGGATAAAATGACAGGTACAACTTTGGGTCGCGCCAAGTCAGCAACCTTCCGCACCTGTGATGTTGTGGGTCTGGATACACTCGTTCACGTTGCCAACGGTTTAAAAGATAATTGCCCTGATGACGAAGCCCGTGCTTCATTCACTCTTCCCGGCTACATCTCTAAAATGGTGGAGAATAATTGGCTCGGTTCAAAAACCGGACAAGGTTTTTTCAAACAAGTGAAAAGCGCTGATGGCAAAAAAGAAATTCTGGAGCTTGACCTGAAAACGATGGAATACAAACCATCACCAAAAGTGAAGTTCGCAACATTGGAAGCAGCAAAACCAATTGATGATTTGCGCAAACGCTACAAAGTATTAATTGCCGGAAAAGACAAAGCCGGTGATTTTTACCGCAAAGCTTTTTATACGAATTTCCAATACGTTTCTAACCGCGTTCCCGAAATTTCAGATGAGCTTTATAAGATTGATGATGCGTTACGTGCCGGTTTCGGATGGCAATTGGGTCCTTTCGAATCTTGGGATGCCGTTGGTGTTGCCGAAACAGCAAAAGCAATGGAAGCAACAGGACAAAAACCTGCCGCTTGGGTTTACGATATGTTGGCCACAGGTGCAACATCCTTCTATAAATTAGAAAACGGAATAAAGAAATACTGGGATATTCCTTCTAAATCATACAAAGCAATTCCGGGTGCAGAAAACTTCATCATCCTTGAAAATATCCGCAACACTTCTAAAGTATGGGGTAATTCAGGAACTACCATTTTTGATATTGGCGATGGAGTTTTGAATTTGGAATTCCATACCAAAATGAATGCAATCGGTGGTGAAGTAATTGAAGGTATTAACAAAGCAATTGACCTTGCCGAGAAAGGCTACAAAGGTTTGGTGGTGGCAAACAACGGAGAAAACTTCTCTGCCGGTGCCAACCTTGGAATGATATTCATGCTTGCCATTGAGCAAGAGTGGGATGAGTTGGATATGGCGGTTCGCGCTTTCCAGAATACGATGATGCGTGTTCGTTATTCTTCTATTCCTGTTGTAGTTGCACCTCACGGATTGGCTTTAGGGGGTGGATGCGAAATTGCACTCCATGCCGATAAAGTTCAAGCTGCTGCTGAAACATACACAGGTTTGGTTGAGTTCGGAGTTGGATTAATTCCTGCAGGTGGCGGAACAAAAGAATTTGCACTGCGTGCTTCTGATGAATACGTAAAAGAAGGAATTCTTTTAAACCAATTGAAAGAGCGTTACCTCACTATCGGAATGGCAAAAGTGGCTACTTCAGCTGCTGAAGCTTTTGAAATGGGCATTTACCGCAAAGGCATTGATGAAATATCCATGAACCCCGACCGCAGAATTGCAGATGCAAAACGCTCTGTAATTGAGTTGTTTGATAAAGGCTACACCATGCCTGCAAAACGCAAAGACATAAAAGTCCTTGGTAAGCAGGGATTAGGAATGTTTGCAGCAGGTGCATACAGCATGGTTTCAGGCGGTTATATCTCAGAATACGACAGACTTATCTCCGACAAATTTGCGTACGCACTTTGCGGTGGTGACCTGAGTGAACCAACTGAAGTAAGCGAGCAATACCTCTTGGATATGGAGCGTCAGGTATTCCTGTCGCTGTGCGGTGAAAAGAAAACATTGGAGCGTATGCAGAGCATACTTACTTCGGGCAAACCTTTGAGAAACTAATACGTTCAATTCTCCGCCTTTGGCGGATGACTGAACTACTTAATGAATAGAACTTTTAAAATAATAACATTGATTTCGTTGCTCATAGCACCGCTGGTAAGCCTGTCGCAGAAAAGTGACCCTGATCTGCGTCCTGCTTATGAGGAGCGTCCGCAATACATGCCCTTTGGTGGTAAACACCGCAATTTGCGTGATGAATACGAGCGCAAAATCGGACTTTGGAAATTCTATTCCTATACACATACATTAATTGCTGAAGTAAATTACAGCCACGATGTTAAGCACGGTATGGCCACTATCTATTTTCCGCACAACGGAACAGTAAAAGAAGTAGCCGAATATTTTGAGGGAAAAAAAGATGGGGAATACCGTCTTTACTATTATTCCGGTGACATCAAAATAGAGGGATTTTACAGTTATGGAAAACGACATGGTAAGTGGACTTACTACCATATTGTAACGGGTGAGATGAAATCAGAAGGTCGTTACAACAAAGGATTCAAAACAGGAGAATGGAAACATTACAATGCAAAAGGCGAGTTGGTAGATACCTATGTTTACGGAGATGCAGGGTTATTAATTATGCAAAACGGAATGCCGGTAAACCATGACGATTTAAAACAACAGGACAAAGAAGTAAAAGAAAGCCAGGAAAGTTTGCAGAAAAGATTTCAGCAACAAAACCAGCAAATTCAAAAATCGAACAACATACCACATTAACACTTTAACACACTAAACAATGAAATTAGAAGCATACATAGTAGCCGGATACAGAACGGCTGTAGGCAAAGCCCCCCGCGGACTTTTTCGTTTCACACGCCCTGATGATCTGGCAGCGGATGTAATCCGTCACCTTGCAGCATCAGTTCCAACGCTTGACAAAGAATGGATTGACGATGTGATTGTCGGTAATGCCACACCAGAGGCAGAACAGGGATTGAATATCGGAAGGATGGTTTCTTTAATGGGATTGAATTCTGTTAAAGTTCCGGGAATGACTGTAAACCGTTATTGCTCTTCTGGCTTGGAAACTATTGCTATTGCAGCAGCAAAAATAAGCACAGGCTTGAACGAGTGTATTATTGCAGGTGGTGTGGAGACCATGAGCCCAATCCCTTTTGGTGGCTGGAAAGTTGCTCCGAATTATGATATTTCTAAAAATAATCCTGACTGGTATTGGGGAATGGGTCTCACTGCTGAAGCGGTTGCGAAAGAATATAAAATCTCACGCGAAGATCAGGACATCTTTGCCCTTAATTCACAGAACAAAGCCTTGGCAGCAATCAAAGAAGGAAAGTTTAAAGAAGGCATTGTTCCGATTAAAGTAAAGCAGGTTTACCTGGATGAACAGGAGAAACGTAAAGAGAAAGAATACATTGTTGATACGGATGAAGGTCCACGCGCAAGCACCATTGAAGCATTGGCAAAATTGAAACCGGTGTTTCATATTAAAGGTTCGGTAACTGCCGGAAACTCATCACAGACTTCAGACGGAGCGGCTTTTGTATTAATCGTTTCTAAAGAAATGTTGAAAAAACTAAATGTTGAACCAATTGCACGCTTGGTTTCTTACGGTGTTGCAGGCATAGAGCCGCGCGTAATGGGTGTTGGCCCGATTGAAGCAATTCCGGTAGCACTTAAAAAAGCAGGAATGAAATTGCAAGACATCGAGCAGTTTGAATTGAATGAAGCGTTTGCTTCTCAATCATTAGCTGTTGTCCGCACATTGGGAATTAATCCTGATTTGGTAAACGTAAATGGTGGCGCCATTGCACTTGGACACCCGCTTGGTTGCACAGGAGCAAAACTTTCAGTGCAACTTTTTAATGAAATGCGCGCACGCAAACAGAAATACGGAATGGTTACCATGTGCGTTGGAACAGGACAAGGTGCTGCAGGTATCTTCGAATTATTGAATTAATCTTAAACCTAATATCTAACATCTCAAATCTAAAATTAACAATGGAAACAACAACAAAAAAAGCCGCGCTTAAAGGAGGCGAGTGGCTGGTAAAAGACACTGATGCACAGGACGTATTTATTCCTGAACAGTTTGACGAAGAGCAACGGATGATTGCTAAATCCTGCACCGATTTTATTGCTGCTAATGTAGCTACCCGTCTGGATGAAATCGATTCAATGAAAAACCCTGACCTGATGCCCGAACTGGTTACTAAAGCCGGTGAACTTGGTTTGCTGGGTGTTAGTGTTCCTGAGGAATACGGAGGTTTCGGAAAAGACTTTGCAACAGGAATGTTGCTGACTGAAGCTACAGGTGGCGGACATTCGTTCTCTGTTGCTTTATCAGCGCACACCGGTATTGGAACATTACCAATTCTTTATTATGGTAATGCAGAACAAAAAGCTAAGTATCTTCCACTACTGGCAACAGGTGAGTGGAAAGCTTCTTATGCTTTGACTGAACCAAGTTCAGGTTCTGATGCAAACTCAGGAAAAACAAAAGCTAAACTTTCTGATGACGGAAAGAAATGGATTATCAATGGACAAAAAATGTGGATTACCAACGCAGGTTTTGCCGACCTTTTTATTGTGTTTGCAAAAATTGATGATGATAAAAACCTGAGTGCTTTTATCGTTGAGAAAAACTACGGTGGAATTACCTTGAATGCCGAAGAAAAGAAAATGGGTATCAAAGGTTCTTCAACGCGTCAGGTGTTTTTCAATAACTGCGAAGTGCCGGTTGAAAACCTGCTTTCCACAAGAGAGAACGGTTTTAAAATTGCCGTAAATATTCTGAACATCGGAAGGATAAAATTAGCTGCTGCAGCAGTTGGTGGTTCAAAAAATGCTGTAACTACAGCCGTGAAATATGCAAATGAGCGCGAACAATTCGGTCGCCCGATTGCAAAATACGGAGCTATCCGCTATAAATTAGCGGAGATGGCAACACGTATCTATGCTTCTGAATCAGCTACCTACCGCGCTACTCAGGATATTGAAAATGCTATCAACGATCTTATTGCCGGTGGAATGGAAGAAGGAAAAGCAAAACTGAAAGGCACAGAAGCCTATGCAGTGGAGTGTGCTATTTTGAAAGTGCATGGTTCTGAAGTATTGGATTATTCAGTGGATGAAGGTGTGCAGATTTATGGCGGAATGGGTTTTAGCGCAGAAGCACCTATGGACCGCGCTTACCGCGATGCACGTATCAACCGTATTTTTGAAGGAACTAATGAAATCAACCGTATGCTTACCGTTGACATGATGTTGAAAAAAGCAATGAAAGGTGAACTTGACTTGATGGGCCCTGCAACTAAAGTAGCAGGTGAACTGATGTCAATTCCTGATTTTGGTGGCGAAGATGATACACTGTTTGCTGCTGAAAAGAAATACATCAAAAACTTCAAAAAAGCGGCTTTGATGGTTGCCGGTTCAGCGGTTCAAAAACTGATGATGGAATTATCAAAAGAACAGGAAGTATTGATGAACATTGCCGATATGCTGATTGATGTTTACACCGCAGAATCTGTATTGTTGCGCACCGAGAAACTGGTGAGCCTGCAAGGCGAAACTGCATGTGCAGAGCGTTTAGACATGATGCGTGTTTACATTAACGATGCTGCTGACCGCATTAACGTTGCCGGTAAAAATGCTGTAAATTCATATGCTTCAGGTGATGAACAACGCATGATGTTGATGGGCTTGAAACGTTTTACAAAAGTAAATCCGCTTAACACCAAAGATGCACGCAGAAGAGTTGCTGCAAGAATTGTGGAAGCGAATGCTTATCCGTTTTAATAGAGTCCATGGTCGATAGACCATAGTCCATAGTAAAAGCCCTTTAGCAATGAAGGGCTTTTTTATTCTAACAAACCACCTTTCCTAAGTTCAGTCAGTATTGCCTTAACCGAAACAAATCTATCCATGGTATAAAAATGTAAACCCTTAACACCCGCTTTAATAAGCTCGGTGCATTTCTCCGTTGCGAATTTTATTCCAAATTCATTCAATGCGTTTTGGTCATCAGCTGGAATTTTGGCAAGATCCTCTTTTATTTCATCCGTTACAGTAGCGCCACATATTTCTGCTAATATATATAGCATCTTAACACTGTATATTGGCATAACCCCTGCAAGAATTGGGATTTTGATATTCCGAGCTTGACACCGTTCCATAAAATCAAAATAATAACGGTTGTTATAAAAATAATTGCAGATAATAAATTCAGCACCATTATCTTCTTTCATTTTCAGGTAATCCATGTCTTTTTCTAAACTACTGGCTTCAATATGACCTTCGGGGTAAGCCGCAGCACCAATGCAAAAATCATATTTTGGTTTTATAAAACTAATCATTTCAGTGGCATAATTCAGGCTTTGAAGATGAGGTTCAAAACCCTCTGTTTCAGGCTTGTCTCCACGGATTACTAAAATATTTTCTATTCCTGAGTTTTTAAAATTATCCATCACAGATAGTAAATCATCAGGCCCCAGTCCGTAACCGGAAATATGTGCAACCAATTCCTGTCTGCGCTGCTTTTTTATTTTGTCAAACATTTCAAGAGATCCATCTCTTCTTTTTCCTCCTGCACCAAAAGTTACTGTAAAAAAATCGGGTTTAAGCAATACCAGCTCATCTAGAGTGTTATCAATGTTTTCCCATCCCTTGGGTGTTTTCGGTGGCAGGGTTTCAAACGAAATAGTGGGACCAGTTTTGTTTTTAAGTAGTTCAATAATTCTCATGACAACTTTGAACGATTTGATTTGATTTGTGTTTCATTAACTAGTAAGCTCTGTCTACTGCTTACTGCCCACTGTTTTTCAAATCCCGAATCATCTCCCCGTAATGAAAGCCTTTTGCAAGTCCGTTCAGCGCCTGTGCAATGCGTTTTACTTTTGTTTCAGGAGTTTTGGCGCTCTCAATCCAGTTGCTGTAATAGTGTTGGTGCGAAGGTGAAAGTTTATTAAAGTTTGTCATGGCCTCTTTATCATCGGCCAGGCACTCCATTAAATCAGCAGAAAGTATTTTCTCGCTTTTATCTTCTTCTAATTGCACTGAAAGTGTTTCGCCTTTGCGTCTGCCGAGTTTTTTCAGCAATTCTTTTTTTAAAGCCATAATGAAATCACCTTCGCCCATTGGCAACAGCGCAACTTGTTTTATGGAAACGTTATCTAATTTTCCTTTTACACGAAATGATTTTTTATTGCCCGACTTCAGCAACTGTGCTTTTTCAGAAGGAATAAGAATATATGTCCAGCCGGTTTTTTCACCTTGTTCGCCAAAGCGTTCTATTAAACAGTTGAATTGAATCATGATTGCAAACGTAGTTTTTTTTGTCCACAGTCCATAGTCGACAGTCCACGGTTGGGCTGCTACTATGGACTATGGTCTGTGGACTATCGACTCTCTTTCCTATCTTCGCACCCATGATTTTACAAAACGATTTAATTCTTCGTGCTGCCCGTGGCGAAAAAACCGAGCGCACTCCTGTTTGGCTCATGCGTCAGGCAGGGCGTATATTACCTGAATACCGCGAAGTGCGTTCTAAGTTAGGCGGCTTCAAAGAGTTGGTAGAAAGCCCTGAGTTTGCTTGTGAGGTAACCATTCAGCCCGTTGATATTCTGGGTGTGGATGCAGCAATAATATTCTCTGATATTCTTGTTATCCCTGAAGCAATGGGTTTGCCCTACCAGATGGTAGAAAGCAAAGGGCCATGGTTCGAAAATACAGTACATTCTCAAAGTGATGTAGATAAGTTGAGAATTGCGGAAGGTGCAGATCTACATTATGTTTTAGACGCAATCAAACTCACTAAAAAAGAATTGAACGGGCGAGTTCCCTTGATAGGTTTTGCAGGAGCACCCTGGACAATTTTCTCTTACATGATTGAAGGAAAAGGCTCCAAGACTTTTTCAGTAGCCAAGAAAATGCTTTATACCAATCCTGCGCTTTCTCATAGTTTACTGGAGAAAATTACTGCATCAACAATCAATTACCTGAAAGCACAAATTGAAGCAGGTGCGGATATGTTGCAGCTGTTTGATAGTTGGGCAGGAATACTCAGTCCTGAACAATACCGTGAGTTTTCACTGAAATACATTGCACAGATTTGTGATGCCATTAACGGAGTTCCGCTTACTGTTTTTGCAAAAGGTGCATTCTTCGCACGTGAAGAAATGAGTAAACTCAACTGTAATGTGATCGGTTTGGACTGGAATATGGAGATTGATGAAAGCCGCGCATTGATTGGAAATAAAATGACTTTGCAAGGCAATATGGACCCCTGTTTATTGTACTCCGATTTCAAGACGATTAAAACTGAGACAGAAAAAATGTTGCTTGCTTTTGGTCCGCAAAAACACATAGCTAACCTTGGTCACGGGTTGTATCCGGATATTGAAAAAGATAAAGTTCGATGCTTTGTAGATACAGTTAAAGAGTTTAGATTCTAAAGTTTGAGTTCAATTATTCAAATCATATTTATGCTTGCCTTTCCTGCTGTGGTAGCTGAGTTGGTAAAGCGCAATAAAATTGCCGGTCTTGTTGGTCCGGTGGTGATTTGTTATGCTGTTGGTTTTTTGCTGGGCAACAATAATTTTTTCGAAATCAATAAAGAGATTTCAAAAACCACTTACGAAGTTGCCATTCTTGTTGCTATTTCGTTACTGCTGCTTTCCACCGATTTTATGGGTTGGATAAAATATGCTGGCAAAGCTGTATTCTCATACTCGCTTGCTGTTATTGGTGTTTTTTTTAGCGCAATTATTTCAACCTACATCTTCAATGGACAAATAACCGACATCTGGAAATTAGCCGGAATGTTGAGTGGCGTTTATATTGGCGGCACTGCAAACATGGCTGCTATCGGTCTTTCGCTGGGTGTAAAGCATGAGATATTTATTTTACTGAATGCAAGTGATGTGGTAATGAGCGGTATCTATTTATTATTGCTGATGACAGTTGCCCAAAAACTGTTGTTGCAATTCCTTCCTTCATTCAGACGAATTGAAACCACAGACAGGGAAAGTACATTCCACTATGCACAAAATCGCAACCACACCAAAATGCAATTGCTCAAATATTTCGGAATTGCTGTATTGATTTCTGCGGCAACTATCGGATCAAGTTTCGGCATTTCAGAACTTGGTAAAATTGTTTTACGATGGACAGGAACTCCTGAACAAGCCATCAATGAATTCACAGGACCCTTGATTTTATTCGGAATTACATCACTTGGAATAGCTTGTTCATTTTCTCTTACAATCCGCACACTGCCTAAAACCTATGAGTTGGGCGAATATTTTTTACTCATATTTTGTCTCGGAATAGGCTCGTTGTCTAATTTCAGTGAACTGATAAACTCCAGTCCTGAAGTATTTGGTTTTGTAGCGTGTGTTATGACCTTTTCAATATTGATTCACTTCCTGCTTGCATGGATTTTTAAAATTGATGCTGATACTGTGTTAATCACATCAACTGCAGGAATTTTCGGACCTGCATTTATCGGTCCTGTGGCAAGTGTTTTGAAGAACAGAGATATTGTTGTTTCTGGACTTACTACTGCACTTGTTGGACTTGCAACAGCAAATTTTTTAGGCATGGCCATTTCTTATTTTATTAAAGCATTTATCATTTGATTTTATGGAAAACGTATTTG